>WRLG01000008.1 GCA_009777725.1 Oscillospiraceae bacterium
TCCACACTCTGGAACTGAACAAACTGCCGGATAATTTTGACGGCACGGAATTATGCGACTGGGCGAAATTTATCGCCGCAGGGAGCGAGGAGGAATTGGAAATGGTAGCAAACAGGAATACGCAAATCAGTAAAGCTGTAGTCAAGCTCCGCGAACTATCAGCGGATGAAAAAGCGCGGGATATGTATGAACGCCAAGAAAAAGCAAGGCGAGATTATGAATGGGCTTTGGATTATGAGGTAGAGATGGGCATCAAAAAACGCGAACAAGAGCTTATCAAAAGAATGAAATTATCCGGCATGTCCGAAGCTGAAATTGAGAAAATTCTTAAATTGTAAATTGTTCATTGACACCCCCGCCCAAATATGCTATAATAAAAACACAAAAAATTAACAAGAAAGGTCTTGACAAAAATGCCAAAATATGCTACAATTTTAGCAAGCAAGCAAGCAAGCAAGCAAGCAAGCAAGCAAGCAAGCAAGCAAGCAAGCAAGCAAGCAAGCAAGCAAGCAAGCAAGCGGGTTAATTCTGCCTGTTTGCCATGCCTTAAAATATTCGTTTTAAATAAAAGCGGCTTTCCCTTACCTAGGGGAGAGCCGCTTTTTGCGCTTTTTTAGCTATTTGCCGAATGTGTTAATCGCTCTACAACCCACGCAATCCGCCGAAAATGCAACCACTCGTCAAGCATTTCACGGCTGTAGAATTTCCTATTTCTCTATAGTCGATTTCGTTCCCGCAACGTGGGCAATTAACATCTCTTTCGGGATTATACAATTTCTCGCTTAAAGCTTCTATTTCGGCTTGCGTGTAATCTCTAATCCGCGCTGTAGCTGTAGCCATAAATAATCTCCCTCGCTTTCTTTGAATACTCAAAAAAGTGCCCTGCTTCCTTTGCGCGCTCATAGGCATCTAACATTAAGTATGCCCTGTCTTTTTCTGATAAATTCGGTGTTTTAATCGCGGCTATGTAGCTTGCCCTCATCTCGTCACGCCAATCCCCGTAATCGAATTTTGAGGGGAAAAACTTATAATGCCCATAGTATTCATGCGCTAAAACCGCTCTTTCGGACATTAAATCCCTTGGGTGAGTTGAAGTTTTGTCGGGGATTACATCGCCTTTTACGTTAATTAGTCCCCTCAAATCATCAAACGCTGTTCTGTTACCGAAATTAAAACGAAAAACATCTTGAACAGCCTCAATAGCCTTAATTTCGTCCTTTAAGTGCCGTATATCCTCATCGGTAAGCCAATAATGAGGCGTTTGCCTATATCCGCTTACATCACGCTTTTTTTCTAATTCGACCACATTGTTCTCCCTTTATCATTTTCTGTTTTCATTATACACTACATAACCAATTCTGTCAACCCAAAATTAAAATAAACAGGAGGTAACTATCATGTTATCAGCAAAAACAACCAAAGCAAAAACCCGCATAATCTCAATCACCACGGCAATAGCAATAGCCATAACCGCTTTCGGCATATGGCAAATCCCAATCTTCAAGGCAAGTGCCGCAGATGCAACCGCAGTTTGGAACAGCGAAACCCCGCCCGACATCAGCAGTTGGTCCGGCGAGAACAACACCATAACCATAAGCGACGAAATCAGCGGCGAGCTAATCGTCCCCGATGACACAACCGTCACCATAGCAGGTACAGCTGTCAAGACAAAAGGCTTGTCTGTCGCCGCGACAGGAATCACTATCAACATAGGCAACGGAGCAAAGGTTATATGGGAGGCTGATTTTAGCGGAACTGCTGGTCCGCTCATTCGCGCTTTAGGATATGGCACGCTTGAGGTTACGGATGGTGAAATCAATAACCACCATGGCGATGGTAAAGCGATAGACACAGTAAACACAGATGTCACAGTCACGGTCAGCGGCGGCACAATCAGAGCCGGATGGATGGCAATTAACTCGTCACAGAATGTTGCCGTCAGCGGCAGTGCCGAAATCGTAGCTTGGAGTTATGCCAGTGCGGCGATTACCACAACCGAAAATGTCACGGTCAGCGACAGTGCCCTAATCGCGACTTATAGCCATGAAAGCATGACGATTGTAGCAATACAGGGTACTGTTACAGTTAGTGATAGTGTCAAAATCATCGCTACGGGTAGTGCAAGTGATGCGATTGCCGCCCAAAATGTCACCGTCAACGGCGGGGTAGTTTTGGGTAAAAGAACATCGCTTATAGGTGAGCTAAGCGGCAACACTATTGTAAGTGGCGGCGTTATTGTAGTTCCCGATGCTTCTAATCTCACAATAAGCGGAGACAGCGTAGTAATTGCATGGACTGATACATCACCATACTGGACATCAAGCTACAGCTACAGCGATGAAACAACTACTGACCTTTTAAGCAACCCTGCCGACAGCGCATATTGGGATTACACGGCACAGGGGATTAAAAACAGTAAAAACAGCATTGTTATTGAAATAGACAACGTGAGCGTAACCTGCAACCACAAAAACTTACCGACGAATTGGACAGAAATAACCGCCCCAACCTGCGAAGTTGACGGCGTTGAAGCAAAAGAATGTCCCGATTGCGATTATGAGGAAACGCAATCCATACCAAATTCCGCGCTAGGGCATGATTTACCCAATGTATGGACGGAGAGAACACCCCCGACCTGCAACATAGACGGCGAAGAATTTAGGCATTGCTCTCGTTACAGCGATTGTAACCATGAAGAAACCCGCCCCATAACCGCATTAACCCACACTTGGGTAACAAACGGCGATGGCACTCACAGCTGCACAACAACAGGCGGTTGCGGAGAAGAAGATGAAGCTTGCGACCCTGTAGGCTCATATGGAGATGAGTGCGACAAATGCGGCTATGCAACCCCCAACCCCGCTTGCGACCACGATGACACAACCACAACGCAATCCCCCGCCCCGACCTGCACAGCGGGCGGCGCAAGCGTTGAAACCTGCGATGGTTGCAACGGCACATTATCGGCTAATCCGCTTAATGCGCTGGGGCACGATTTCCAAATTTATACACCAAATAACGATGCAACCTGCACGACAAACGGCACGGAAACCGCCGATTGCGAGCGTTGTGATGAAACCGATACGAGGACAGTAGCAAACTCCGCACTAGGTCACAGCTTCGGCGAATGGGTTATAACAACCCCCGCGACAGCAACAAAAGCAGGGCTTAAAACCAAAACTTGTACAATCTGCTCCTCAACTGAAACCGAAATAATCCCCGCAACAGGCAACAACAACAACAACGACAGTAACGGCGGCGGCAGCGATAACAACAGCGGTAACAACAATAGTGCCGCTGTAAGAGACGCAATCATAAGCGGCGGCGGCATCGGCGGCGGCTCGGGAGCAGGCGGCGGAGGCACAAAACCCGAGCCCAACAGCCGCTTTGAAAACCAAAGCGACAGCTTCACAAAAGGCTCAAGCGAAGCCTTAACGCTGACAATTGACAAAAATTTCGCAGACTTCCAAGAAGTCCGCCGAAACGGTCGCCGCTTAACCCGTGGAACGCACTACACCGCCCAAAGCGGCTCAACAATCATCACCCTGCTACCCGAATATCTGGATACACTTGATGAGGGAGAACATGAACTAAGTATTCATTTCAGCGGGCTCGTAACCGTAAATACCTCATTCACCATTGCAAACGCCGAATATGACGATGTTTCGACTTTGGCAGGGATTTTGGAGGATTTTGATTCAATTGACAATTGATAATTGACGATTGACAATGAATGTATCTGTTATGTAGGGGACAGGCTTGCCTGTCCCGCCGCTTGCCTGTCCCGTGAGAACGCGCTTCACTTGTGGTATCCGCTGTTATTCACCTGCGGGACGGGCAAGCCCGTCCCCTGCAGAATAAATTGACCTATTGCATAGGTGGAAAATATGTGCGTCATTACGGCGCGCCGAGGGCGTTGCGCCCTACATTGTTAATAAGAAAAAAAACCGCTTAACAAGCGGTTTTTTTCTTTGGTAGCGGCAGTGAGATTTGAACTTACGACCTACCGGGTATGAACCGGGTGCTCTAGCCACTGAGCTATGCCGCCGTGCCCGTGCGGAAGCCTTTCAACCTAGCCTTTGAAATGACATATAATACATTATACCAAATAAAAATCCTGTTGTCAATAGCTTTATACTTTTTTTTGTAAAATGACTATTAACATTTTGTGTATTTTTTAAAAATATTTGTAATGTATTGCCAATTGTTTTTTTTTATGCTATGATATTTATGATATGATAATATGGACATGGATGTATAAACACGGATTAGGAAGGGATATAAAGTGAGCTATATAGTTATTATTTTGCTTCTTACGGCGTCTTGTTTTTTTTCTGCGGCAGAAACCTCTTATTTATCGTCAAATAAAATACGTTTAAAACACATGGCATCAAAGGGCAACAGGGGAGCGGAGCGCGCCTTAAAAATTTCCGAAAGCTTCAGCAAGACCATAACCTCCGTGCTTGTCGGGAATACGATTGTAAATTTAACGCTGGCGGCGGTCGGTGCTATGACCTTTGTTAACCTTATGGGCGATAGGGGAGCGGCTGTGTCTACTGCAATCATTACGGTTTTGGTGCTGATATTCGGCGAGATTTTGCCGAAATCCTATGCCAAGCAATATCCCGAGAAGACTGCGGCGGCTTTAAGCGGCGCGCTTTATATTGTGATTATTGCCATGTCGCCGCTTGTTTATATTTTTACGCTTATACAAAACGGCGCGTCGAAGCTTTACAAGTCAAGCGATACGCCCAGCGTTACGGAGGACGAGCTTAAAACCATTATAAGCGAAATCGAGGACGAGGGTGTTTTAGAGGAGGAGGAAAGCGAGCTTGTAAAGAGCGCGCTGGAGTTTGACGAAACCAGCATAGAGGAAATCTTAGTGCCGAGGGTAAAAATCGTAGCGGTAGAGCGGGAGGACAGCATTGACAAAATTCTTCGGATATTTCAAAAGGAAAGATATTCGCGCTTGCCCGTTTATGATAAGTCAATCGATAACATAATAGGTCTTTTGCATGAAAAGGACTTCATGTCCATGATAGTCGGCGGAGAAGAGCCGCGCTCTATCGGCGGGCTAATCAAAAAGGCAATTTATGTTTCGGAGATGAAGCCGATTTCCGATGTTTTATACGAAATGCAGAGAGCAAAAATACACATGGCAATTGTAAAGGACCAATACGGCGGTACCAGCGGCATTGTTTCCATGGAGGATATTATTGAGGAGCTGGTGGGTGAAATCTATGATGAAAACGATGAGATTGTCCTGCCTGTCGTTGAAATGGGTAAGGATGAGTATGAAATCCAAGGAGATTTCAGTATCGGCGATATGGTTGAAAGGCTTGAACTGCCCGAGGATGCCGTCCTAAGTGAGAGCAAAACCGTAAGCGGCTGGGCTATGGAGCTTTTTGAAGGGATTCCCGCGCCCGGAGATGAGATTGAAACGGCTCTGTTTAAAGTAAGCGTTATCGGGGTTGACGATAAACGGGTGAATAAGATTCATTTGACTGTCAAAAGGAAGTAATTTTGACAAAAATACGCTCTATCTGAAATCAACGATTTACATTATTTTTAACAACAATTACATTGGTAAGAACCCCCTATTTTACTTGACATTGCAGAAATTATATGTTAAAATATAGTTGTTGCTGCAACAAATGTTAAAAAATCAAAACCGTCTTTAAAGGACGGCAAATTATGGAGGTTACTAATGCGTAAAAATATGTTAAGTAAAATTGTAGGCTGTGCTGTTGCTTTGGCTGTGGTGGTTCCCGTTGTCTCAATCCCTTTGTCGGCGTCCTGTCCGCTCACTGATTTTCTATATAATTACATAGGAAATAACGCAAAAACTAACGGCGGAAACAGCGTTTTAAACAGCGTGAACAACTCAAACACCTGCAATAGCGGAAACGGTAGCTGTAACAGCGCGCAAGGTACAAGTTGCAACTCCGGCAACAGTCAGGCAAGCGTAAACAATAACAGCCTGCAATCATTATTAAACGGCTTGTTTCAGAACAACAGCGGACTTAACTATAATAACAGTAACAGCAATACCGGCAAATCCTGCAATTCAGCAGACGGCTGCAAAACCGGAAACTGCCCTGCAAACCAATCCTGCGCTTCCGGCAGCTGCTCCGCGAACCAAGCCTGCACATCAGGCAACTGCGCGGCGGACAACAAGGCTCTGCCTCCGGCAAGCGGCGTCTGCGAAGGACCGGGTTGCGGCAGTACGCATGTAAGCGGCGAGTGCAGCAGTTATGCCGAAGCGGTTCTTGATTTGGTAAACGCAGAGCGCAAAAAGGCGGGCGTAAGGTCTTTGCAGCTTGACGGCAACCTTTGCAAAGCAGCCGAGGTTCGCTCAGCTGAAATCATAACCAAGTTTTCCCATACCCGCCCGAACGGAAAAAGCTGGTCTACGGCGGTTGAGGGCAGATACAATTCCTTAGGCGAAAATATCGCCGCCGGATACAAAACCCCGCAAGAGGTTGTAAAAGGCTGGATGAGCTCTCCCGGACACCGCGAGAACATCTTAAATCCGAATTTCACTAAAATGGGAGTGGGATACGCCGAATCCAACGGTATGTACTGCTGCTACTGGACGCAGATTTTCGCAAGCTAACCTTTAAATCAATTGACAAATTATAAATTTATAATTGGAGCTGAAAAAGGGACTGTCTTCCGAGCAGTCCCTTTTTTGCGACTAAGCCGATAAGCCGGGTTTTGTCGTGTGCGGAAATCTATCTTGGCGAATCGTCGCCGAAACGCTCCAGCCGTCGTTGCGGCACGCCTGCCGAGCAGACAATAGCGTACCGTACCAATAAAGACGTTGCATCGGACAGGGTTTACATGGCAGCGCGGTCTCCCGCGCTCCGGTGAGCTCTTACCTCGCCTTTCCACCCTTACCCCTTTCAATTAACAATTAACAATGAACAATGAACAATGAACAGTTAATTTTATACTTAAATTGTTAATTGTTCATTGTTAATTGTTAATTGAAAAAGGCGGTATATCTCTGTTGCACTAGCCCTGGGGTCGCCCCCGGCTGCCGTTAGCAGCTGCCCTGCTCTGTGATGCCCGGACTTTCCTAACTCATTTCGGAAAATGAGCTTAACCGCATAGCTTACTCGCCTTTACTAATATAACATATTATTACAGTGATGTCAAACTAATATTTTAAAAAAATAATTAAAGTTTTTTTAAAACATGCCGATATAATAGTTAGAGGCAAAAAAGCCAGCTTTCTAAAAAAGAGAGCGGAACGGGGGTTGTGTTATGGGAATTAATAAATACGGAACTGCTATATCGGCTTACGGCATCGGCAACAGCTTTGAAACGGTAAAAGAGATGAGCAAGGAATCTTACAGCGCGGCTCAATCGGCAAAAAATACCGATAAAGCGGATTTTTCTTCCCTTTTGTCAAAGCAGCGTTCTATGTCCGATATAAAAGGTGAAATTAATAAAGCCGTTGATTCGGGGGCATCCTCAGAACGGATTGAAACGCTCAAGCAGATGATTCAAAGGGAAACATACAATGTTTCAGCCGAGCTTGTAGCGTCGGCTATATTCGCTTAACAGTAATTTTAAGGAGGCTTTCGATGCTTGATTTTGCAAAGATAACGGTTTTTTTTGATGAATATACTGCGCATTATAAGGATTTCCTTGATTTTGAATATAAAAAGGCGGATATGATTACCAAAAATGAAATTGAGGAGCTGAGCAAGGCTCTGTCAACCGAGCAGGCTTTGATTATGAAAACCAATTCTTATGAGGGGCGCAGGGCAAAGCTTTTAGGCGGCGATTCGGAGCTTACCTTTGAAAGGCTTGTGGAGAAAGCGCCGGAGCACTATAAAAATAAGCTTGAAGCCAGCCATAAGGAAATGTCCGAAATGATTTTTAAAATCAAAGAAATTAACGACCGCATAGGCGTTATTGTAGCCGCGCGGCTGAAGCAAATCCAAAAGAGAACGGCGGAGCTTGACACCTATGACGATAAGGGAGTTTTGAACAGAAAATCCGCTACAAGAGCCATTAACTATAACGCATAAAGAATTTGAAGGAAAGGATTTGATTAGATGCCATCCAGTTTTTTTGGGCTGTACGTACAAAGGGAGGCTTTGCTTGTCGCACAGAAATCATTGGATATTGTCGGCAACAATGTTTCCAATATAAATACTCCCGGTTACACAAGGCAGAGGATTGAGACTGCTTCCGTAGCGAACAAAGGGGGAGGGCTGATGTCTAATACTGCCATCAGTATGGCTGGGCAGGGTGTCCGCGGAGTCGGCGTGGCACAGCTTCGCGATGTTATGCTTGATAAGAAATACCGCACCTACACGAGCACGGCAATGGACTTCGGTATAAAGGTTCAAGTTATGTCAGACGTTGAAACCGCTATTGACAATATCGAATCGGATACCAGAGGCTTTAATAAGGTTTTAAGTGATTTTAAGGCGGCTCTGCAGGGCTTTTCAGCCGAAAATGCAAACAGGCGCGAAATGGCAACGATTTCGCAGTCAACCGCTAAAAATGCCACCGATTATTTGAGAATATTAAACTCGCGCCTTGACGATATTTCAAAGCAAACTCTCGGGGATACGATGATTGTCGTAGACCGTGTGAATGCCATATTAGCCGAAATGGGCGACCTTAATAAGCAAATTTCGGATTCCTATGTCAGCATGGGCTATCTGACCGCGCAGGGTGACGGCTATAGGGTCATGAGCAACTTCGGTCCGCTTGAACTCAAAGATAAGATGAATATGCTTTTGGATGAGCTTTCGCAGTACGGCAACATTGACTTCAAGGAAGAAAGCAACGGTTCGTTTACGGTTAAGTTTGCGGGGCAGGAGGTAGTTGACGACAGATTTTACGCTCAGATTGCAATTAAAGATATGTCTGTTAATTTTGCCGATGTTCCGACCACCGCGCAATTCAGAGATGCCCAAGCGATTTTAGATAACATATTCAGCACGGAGCCGCAAATCGCAGCCGCCCAAGCGGTGATTGATGAGTATAACAATTATTACCACACCAAGCCGGAGCCGCTTAATATGGGATTTGTGATTTCCAACTATAAAATGGAAAGCAAGGATTGGAGGGCAATTGCACCCTCGGCGGCGGAGAGGCAGACCTTTGTATTGGACGAAAGCAACGCATTTTCGTACAGAAATTCCGAAGGTCGGACTATTTCCGGCGCGGGTGTTTTTGATATTACATCAACGGCAGGCGATTCGAGCAGACAGCATTTGTTTGGCGGTTCTCTCAGAGCCTATCTTGATACATATAACGGTAACGGCGAATTTGCGGCTTCTAATTACTCACTCAACGGAGGAGCGGCAAGTCCTATAGGCAATAACACCTACAGAGGCATTGAATATTACAGAAATACGCTTAACGCTTTTGCCAAAACCTTTGCAGACGAGATGAACAGTATTTTCTATGAAGAATTCGGATTTAGGCTTTTTGACTACCAAGACGACATGAGCACGCCTACGACTAATGATGAGTTTATGAAAATCACCTCAAATTTAAGGCTGTCGGAAGCATGGACTGCCGACCCGATTCTTGTATCAAAGCCTTATTGGGCGAATACCGATGTTAACTTTGCTAAGTACCCGCCCTCGGGAGTCGGTCCTCCTCCGTTTTACACGGAAGCCGATAAGGCAAGGCTTGACGAATTCCAAGAGTTGGATAATTCATGGATTCACAAAATGCTCGGTGCTTTTGAAAGCCAGCACGGATACGGAAATCTGCCCTTGGATTCGGGACCGGTTACATTCCAAAAATTCTTACAGCATATCGGGGACACCTTAGGAAGTCAAGTTAATGCCGAGATGAGCATCTTTGAAACGAATGACATTATGCTGAGGATGGTTGAGGACGAGCGGGATGCTATTATGGGCGTTCAAATGGACGAAGAGGGAATTGACATGATGAATTACCAGAAATGGTATAACGCCATAGCCCGTATGACCAGCACCCTTGACGAGGCTCTCGATACACTAATTAACCGAACCGGCAGAGTAGGACTGTAATACAATGTACAATTAACAGTTAACAATGAATAATGAAGGTGTTACGCCCTTGGCGTAACATTGTGAGCAGTTTATGTTAGCTATATAAACTACATGCCTAGCTAAACTATTTTAAATCCGTCGGCGAAGCCGACACATTCATTGTTCACTGTTAATTGTTAATTGTTAATTATATAAAGTGGAGGTTTATTATGAGGGTAACATTTAGTATACAAAATAGGCAATATTTGAGGAATACTAACAATTCTCTTAAAAATATGCTTAAATCTTATGACAAAATAATGACCCAGAAAAAATTTAACCGTGTTTCTCAAGACCCGAGTAACGCGTCTAAATCTGTTACAACGCGGCGGCAACTGTGGAATCTTGATATGTATAACAGCAACTTGGCTACGGCTAAGGAGGTGTTTTCTGCGGCTGAAACCAATCTCAGAAGCATTAATAATATGTATGTAAGCACGGTTAAGCCTAAGATAATTCAAGGTGCGAATATATCCACATACGACCCGACCGACCGACAGATTATTGCCACGGAAATGAGGCTTTTGGCAGACCACATTGTTGATACGATGAATGCCGACTTTGCCGAAAGAAAGCTTTTCGGCGGAACGAGTGCGGGTGCTACCCCTTATGTGCTGCATGACAGTGTTTCAATTTCTATTAACCAGAGTGTTTTAACTGACGGTTTAGACCCCGCTGATGCCGCTGATTTAATTGATGAGTTAACAGAAAGATTCGGCGCGCCTGACGCGGGCGGAAACTTTGAAGTCTTTAATTTGGGCGGTGCTAACCGTTCTCCTGTTGTTTGCTATAACGGCGTTCCTGTGGATATGAGTGCTCTTGACGAAAGATTTGCGGGCTTGCCGAGTGCATCTTATTCAATCAGCTATGTGAAAGACGGCGTTGCCGTGGACAGAAACGGAAGAGCGGACAGTAATCCGCAGGAAATATACATAGACTTTGACAGAGCGCGGGAGGCACGGGATAATTCATTGCTTTTCCCCGCTTCAAATCCTATTTTCGTAGACGTAGGAATGGGAATCAATTATATCAACGGCGAGGTAGACCCCCAAACGGCAATGGACATTTCGTTAAACGGAGCGAAGATGCTGGGCTCGGGGCTTTACGGGGGCTTCAGCCACAACATGGCGCAAGCTCTGTATGACGCCGCCTTTGCACTTGATAATGACGACAGATTTGATATTGTTGCGGCAATAGACGCGTTGGATAATTCTATGACGAACGTGCTGCAATCTATTACCAATATCGGTGCGAAGCATATGAGTATTGACTTTTATGAGATTAAAAACGAGGACTATGAATTCAGCTTAAAGGAACGCCAAAATAATGTCGAGGGCGTTGACATTTATGATGAAATCACATATTTTAACGCGCTGGAAGCGGCGTTTCAAGCGGCTTTGCAGTTATCGGCAAAGGTTTTGCCCAGAAGTGTTTTTGATTTTATTTAATTTAGCAGAGGTCTGTCTGCAAAGAAAGGGAGTGTTGTTATGCAGCAGTTGCTAAGCATTAAACGTATTCCGATTGAAATTGAAGTAAATGTTCAGCGGTCGGAGCTTAAGCCTATTGAGGAAAAGAGCAAGAGTAACGGTTCGCCGCCGCATATGAGCGTATCCCGCCGAAACGATGCGGTTTTCTTAAAGGCTGACCCTGTAAAGGTTGATTTGCCTAAACCTAAGCCGCTCGGAGCACAAAGCAGAAGGGTTGACGCGTTTAACTCGTCCGGCGGAAACCAAAGCTTTACCCTCTCATATAAGGGCTACGCCAAGATGGAGCAGGATGGAAGCGCGCATTTGGCGGGCGAGGTCAGAACATCTGCATCTGACATGGATGTGAGGATTAATAAGGCTTCGCGCTCGGTTGAAGCTATTTTGAATGCTCTGCCTAAAATGAAAAATAACTCGGGCGTCAGCTTTTCAAACGGCAAGCTGAGCATTGATTATAATGTTGACAACGGTGTTGATATTTTAGATATTTTGAAAAGCAAATTTGAGTTCATACCGGGCAAAATCGAAGTAGTTGTCACGCAGATGCCCAAGCTTGAAATTGAGTACACGGGAGGACCGATTTACTTCCCCAGAAGTGCCGACCCGAATTATGAGCCTCCGTTAGTTTTGGCTTAATCTGATTTACAAAGGAGCATGTCGCCGCTATGACAATCAAAACCCGTGATTTCGGAGAAGTTGAGATTAATGAAAGCGATATTATTACTTTTCCGAACGGCGTTTACGCGTTTGAGGAAACCCGCAGGTACGTACTCCTTTCTCCGTTGGGTGAAGATGTTTTCCCTATGTGGCTTCAGTGCCTTGACAATTCGGAGCTTTGTTTTATCGTTTTTAACCCGTCTGAGCTTGTGAGCGGTTATTCTGTTAATATAGCCGATGCAGATATGGATATTGTAGGCAGAGAAGGGGAAATCGGGTATCTTTGCATAGCCGTAATACCCGATAACTATCTTAAAACTACGGTTAATCTCAAAAGCCCTATCATTTTAAATTCCGTCGGAAGGCTTGCCGTTCAGATTGTCGCATATGAGGATTACAATATCAAGCATCCCGTTTTCTCAAAAGGGGAGGGGGTTTGATATGTTAGTGTTATCAAGAAAAAAGGGCGAGGGCGTTGTTATCGGAGATAACATAAGCATTACCGTTATAGAATTATCAAACGATAGGATAAGGCTCGGTATTGACGCGCCGCCGGAAATAAGGATTGCCAGAAGCGAGCTTTATTATACAGAAAAATTTAATATTCAAGCCGCAGTGAATCGTCCGGCAACGGGGCTGATTAAGGATATTATAGCGGGTAACACCGCGTTTAAAAAGTAAAATTTAAAATATGTTTGTTTTTTCGAGAGCTTTCATTGCCCGTAAGATGGTTGATGTAGCTTTAAGCCGAAGAATGTTAGACAATTGAAAGGGTGGTTTTTATGTTTTCAAATGTAAGCGGTTCATCAAAAATGAGAATGGCAGGTTTATTTTCCGGTCTTCAAACGGAGGAATTGGTAAAGGCTATGGCAAGCGGTACAAAAGCCAAGCTTAACAGGAGACAGCAACAGCTGCAAACCTTAATGTGGAGGCAAGAGGCTTACCGCACTCAAATTTCATCGCTTTCCTCTTTTCAGAGTAAATTCCTCAGATTAGAGTCGCGGGATTCGATTATGACGCAGCAGAATATGAATAAAAGTGCTGCTACCTCGTCTAACCCCGGAATTGTTGCAAGTGCTACGAGCGGTGCTGTTCCGGCTACCTATACGATTTCATCAGCTAACGCGGCAACCAAAGCAACCTTAGATTCGGGCGGCGGGCATTTTGAGAATACCCTTAGCCTTGATTTGAGCAAGGTCGGCGCGGATAGGGTTATCACATATAAGGACGATGGCTCGGGCGAGATTGAGAAGGATAACAGGGTTACTCTTCAGTTTACGCTTAACGGAACGACCAGGGATGTAAAGTTTGAAGCCGGAATAGTCGGCGGGGAATTCGATAAGGAAAAAACCCAAGAGAACTTTTTGGAAGCTTTGAACGAAACTTTCGGTTTTTCAACGGCTGGGTTCAGCTTTCAAGCGGGCACAGACTACCTTGCTTTTGAGCATCCGAGCGGTGATGCAAGTATAACGCATACTTTCAGTGTGAGGTTTGATTCATCAATCGGTCTTATGAACACGGCTTACAGCGGTGTTGACAGGAATAACTCAACTCTCTCCTCGATAAATTGGGGTGTCGGAGGATTACCGCCGAGAACTACGGACGCTAAACGCGATGAAGCTTTGGAGAATGAGCGTCAAGAATTGCTCCTCAGAAAAGCGGATGCGGAAGCATTTTTGGCGACAAATGACCCGAGCGGTGCGAATTCAGCAAGGCTTTTGGGGCTGATTGAAGATTTCAGAGTTGCTTCCGATGCGGGAGAGGCGGCGGCACTCAGCTATTTGACAAGCACCTTTACCCCCGCCTTTTATGCCGAGCTGAGCTCCATGGGAATTGAAGTGACCGATGAGTGGAAAAACGATATTCAAGCGGTTATAGATGAAGGACACGGCGGCGATGCGGTTAATGTGTTGAGGAATGTGGGCAACGCTCTGGAAATGAGCGGAGTAGTCATGGCTAACAGGGATATTGAGTACATTGACGCAAGGCTTGAGGCAATCGGCGATGGGACGAACGGCTTGCTCGGGCGTGCGGATTCCTTTGCATTTTCAATAAATGGCAAGGAAATAACTGTTTCCGAAAACGCTACTATAACGGAGCTTATGAACAGCATTAATAATTCCGGCGCGGGCGTTAGGATGACATTCAGCAGTTTTACTCAGTCATTTCAAATTGAATCGCTTAACACAGGTGAGGATAGCGCGGTTGAAATTGCGGATTTAGGCACTTCGGGCTTAATGACAGCACTTTTCGGAAGCAATCTTTCGGCAAACGGTAAGGATTCAACCATAACCATAAGCAATGACGGCGTGAATTTTGCTACCTATACCAGCAAAGGAAATTCTTTCACCTTTGACGGCACTACGATTGACCTCACGAATTTAAAAGAGTCTCCGACTGCCGCTGAGCCGATAACGGTTACAACAGTGAAAGACCACAGCGCGGTGAAAGACCTTATCGTAAACTTTATAAATGATTACAACAGCTTAATCGAGAGCATTAACAAGGAAATCAGCACCGCTCGCCCCAAGGATAAAGGCTCTTTCTTCGAGCCCCTTACCGAAGAACAAGAAGAGGAGATGGATGCTTCTCAAATTGAAAAGTGGAATGATAAGGCAAAGCAGGGGCTTTTATTTCAAGACAGGCATTTGAATATGCTGTTGACTGAATTGGGTGCTGCAATTAACACAAACTACAGGTTTGACGACGGCAGTGTCATGTCGCTCCACAGCTTAGGGATTGCCGCGGTAAACCGCAGCGGAGTGCTTGTAATTGACGAGGAAAAGCTGGACGCCGCATTGCAGGTTCAAGGTGATAAGGTCGCGGAATTCTTCACAAAGTCAAACGACGGACTTGCGGCAAGGGTAAACGGGGCTATTGACAGAGCGATTTCAACAAGCAACCAAAGACCAGGGTATCTTACAAGCACAGCCGGAATTGAAGACACAACTACCGACAAGAAAAACATGATACACAATCAAATTCAAGACCTGCAGAAGTTGATTGACAATTTGAGGCGTAAGTATGAGGATGAAATGGCGCGCTATTGGAGGCGGTTTACCGAACTCGAAAAGCATATGGCGAGGATGAATTCTCAAGCAGGAATATTTATGCCGCAGGAAATGTAAGTATCTTTGCAAATAGGTCAGAATTTCATTCTGTAGGGGGCGGGCTTGCCCGTCCTGCACACAAAAAACGCATCATTTCGTTATTGGGCGGGACAGGCAAGCCTGTCCCCTACAGAATCCTATTGCACAAGGTGGAAAAAATTCTAAGTAAATTTAAACCTCAAAAAAGGAGTGCCGAAGTATGGTTCCGAATCCTTATCAAAAATTTATGAAGCAGTCTGTTTCAACGATGAGACCGGGCGAGCTTTTGTTGGCTCTTTACGATAAGGCAATTGTTGAGTTGAACAGGGCAATAATTTTTATTGAAAATAAAGACATTCCTAACGCACATAATTCTATCATTAGGGTTAAAGATATTGTTGAAGCACTTGATTCTTCGTTAAAGGTAAGATATGAAGTAACTGAAAATCTTGCGGCACTTTATCAATATTTCTATAAGCTTTTGATTTCGGCAAATATTAAAAAAGACCCTCAGATATTGAGCGGTCTGATACCTTACTTTGTCGACCTTCGCAATACTTTTGCCGAGGCGGATAAAATAGCGTAATTTCGCCTAAAAAATCAGAAGGGGGGAGACCGTGCCGGCTTCATGAGCCGTTTATGTGCAGATGCGGCATGGTCACATTTATGAATGACAGGATTATTGAGCTGGTAGATAAGAAAATTAAACAGCTTGAACAGTTTAATGAAGTAACCTCGCGGATGTTGTATGAGGATATTGGTGAAATGGATAATCTGCTTGACGAAAGAGATGAAATAGTCCGCAATGTTGACGGGATTTCACTTGATATTAAGCAGTATGTCAACGAATTGCCGATTGAATTGCAGAGTAAAATTAAGGCAATCTTTTATTCGCAAAAAATTAATGATTTAAGCGGCGAGCTTTTGGCTCTTCAAGAAAAACTCCGCCAGCAGGAGCGTTTAGTAAGCGTAATCAAGGAGGCGGATAAAAAAGCCTACAGCCGCCTTAAAGCTATGCAGAATGATTTGCTTGAAGAGATGACCGAGCTGAATAAAACCAAGCAGGTAGCTAATTATTTCTCACAGACAGGCATAGATTTAAGCAAAGGAGCTAAGCTTAATATATCCAATTAAGCTGCGTGCCTGTAGCTCAGCTGGATAGAGCGGCAGACTCCGACTCTGCAGGTCGCACGTTCGAATCGTGTCAGGCATACCAAATCAATAACAGCACTTGGCTAATGTCAAGTGCTGTTATTTTATTTTGGTATATACTCCTAAACCTCACAAAAAAGCAAAACCTTACAACAAAACAAATTATCCTCCTCATAATAATCAAACCTGCCGTTATACTTTTCGGCTATACGCTTTACGCTTTTTACCCCTAATCCGTGGTTTCCTTTGTCTGCTTTAGTCGTTTGCAGGTCAAGATTTTCCGTGAGAACGGATTTAGGGATTGAATTGCATACATTGATTGTAAGCAACTCATTGTCTCTTTTAATGGAAATGTCAATATAGCGGTTGCCTTCCTCGCATTTTAAACAGGCATCGCAGGCATTTTCAAGCAGATTCCCCAGCAGACTGCATAAATCATTGTCTTCAAAACCATCGAAATTGTTAGCACAGCTGAAAATTACCTTGATTCCTTTGCTCTTGGCATAATCTATTTTTTGACTCATTATAGCGTTTACGACACTGCTTTCTGTGTTGATTAGTGTTTCAAAGGCAGATAATTCGGCGGAAACCTCGCAAAGATAATCAAGCAATTCGCTTGACCTTCCATCTCTTGCCAAAGCTCCGATTGCCGAATAATTATGCCTCATGTTATGCTTTAGGTAGCGGATTTCTTCGTATTGCCGCTTGATATTTTCGGTGTTTTGCTCCTTATATTCCTGCTCTTGCTTAAAAAGCTCGAATTCCAAAGCGGTCTTATTGCTTTTGCTCAGCCTTATCACCATATAAAAGCAAAATATGTTAATAAAGATAATCCCCAGCTCGGCGAAAAATAAGGAATAATGAAATTTCCAATTTAAGTCATCATCCAGTAGAATCGCATGTATCGTACCGAAGATAACCAGAGAAAGAATAAAAACCACCAGCACTAACGCCCATTCCGGCGATTTCATCCCTACCTTATCTTTGCGGGTGATTTTAAGGATTAATTCGTAAAAATAGAGCAATAAAATTTGAACCAAAATTACGCCGATAAAGCGCGGGATTCCTTTTGTCGTATAAACCTCGGTAAAGCCCTCGTAAACAATAACCGAGATAATGCTTGCCACTATAGAGCTCGCACCGATAAGGCAGATAATCGTCCCGATTGATAGGAAGATTTTTTCAATCACTTTACCCCGCAAAAAAATCAATGAAAAAATAAAATAATACAGCGCGTATGCGATGACCCCCAATATCCCCTCATAAAGCATAACCCTGTTAAAAATCAGTATCAGTATGGTATGTAAAACGCTTGACGCGATATATACGACCTTGTTATTCAAGCTGTTAAAGTTATAGTTGAAAAATAAGCAAACAAACCGCATAACGATAAGCGATTGAAGAGCCGCAAAGGATATTTCAAATAATCGCCAAAAAATGTCAATCATGTAAATGTACTCTTTCTATAGCAGCTTCCCGTGCTGTCTATACATTAGACTACGCTCAGAGTTTCCGAGGAAGTCTGTTAGGTGGACTTTAAATAGCGTATGTACGCATCGTCAACGTCCTTTTTCCGCCTCCTGCTTATCTTAAAGGCTTGTCCGCTCCTTGATAATATTACCTCGTGATTATGATAATCAATGCGCCGGACATATTTCAGATTTACAATTACCCTGTTATCTATTCTGACGAAGCCGTAACCAGCCAAGCGTTCAGCCGCCGCAGAAACCGTTTCTCTGACTGTAATGCTTTCTTCTTCTTCGCCCATTACATAATTGATGTAGTTATTATCACTCTTAATGTAGGTTATATCACCGATGGGTACGCTCTTTTTTTCGCCGAAAGGAAGCGTAAGCACCACCTTCTCAACCTGCCTTAAATGTGCGGCGACATTTTTAATAACATGTGCGAGCCTTTTCTCTATAAACTCATAGGAAAGTTTAGGAATGAAGCTAAAGGGGTTAAAGTCAAAGCTGCTGTAAACCAGTTCATCCGCTGTCGTAATAAAAACAATAAGGGTCTTACCCGATATTTGGCGGGCGTATTTCGCAATATCAAATCCATGGATGTCCGGGATAATCAAGTCCAGAAAAAGCAAGTCAAATAGTTTTTGCCTATGATGCTTTAAAGTATCCTCTCCTAGTTGATAGGAGTCTATTTCAACTTCAATTTTATTGATTTTAAAATTTTTCTTTACTAAACCACAAAGCTTTTTCAGCATTACCGTATCGTCTTCGCATATCGCTACCCTCATCATTACACTGTCCCTCCCCGATTGACTACTCAGCCAAAGCTCCGCCCAGGGCATAAAAAATCCCGCGCCTTTCATTTTCCATGACCCGAAAATTTCTTACGAGCACTTTTTCTTCCTCAGTAAGGTAAAAGACCTCCCCGTCATTGCTTAAAAGCTCGGACATGGTTACGCCCAACGGGGTTACAAGCCGTTCGACAAGCTCCAGCGAGGGCTGGCGTTTACCTAGCTCTACCGCGCTTATATGGTTTTGCGATATACCTGTAATCTGGTTAAGCTTATAAATGCTAAAGCCCCTGTTATTGCGCGCATTCCTAAGCCTCTCACCAATATTCATAACCCCAGCCCTTTCACGATTCCTTACAAATATTATTATAGTATATGAATGAGCTTTTGTTAATATAAATATAAGTTGTTATTGTAATAATATTTAGGTGTATAAGGTGTTAATGCTTCATTTAACATCAAATTTCAGAAACAATATCTATGTTTTGCATACTATATAATAAAATTTATAAAATTCGGAGGTTTTACATCATGATAATGATAGCGACCGTATTACGCGTTTTTCCTCAGCATCTGCTTGTAAGGGATATAAGCACCGGGCAGGCAGTTCAGGTAAATTTCAGAGGAGCTTCAAGATTTTCCGAAGCGGACAGAGTAAGGATTACATATAACGGAGTGATGACCAGGAGTGTCCCGCCCCAGATAACCGCTACAAATATCCAAAGAATAAGCGCGCCGCCCGTAACGGTAGCTCCCGTGTTTCCCCCTTCGCTCGGTGCTCCGTCCCGCCCCGGAACGCCTCCTCCGCCTCCTCCAATGCCGCCGCGTCCCGGACATCCTGCGGCTCCGCCTCCCCGCCCGCCGTTTGCTCCGCCCCATCGCCCCGGATTCCCGCCCCCGCCTCCGCCCCCGCGTCCTCAGCATACTGTAACCGCTATCGTGCTTCAAACGGGCAGAAATTCGCTTTTGGTATGGAATCTGCGGGAGAACAGGCTGATGCAGGTTGATTTTCCGAACGCCTCGCAATTCAGAACAGGTCAGCTTGTAACCATAGGCTTTAATACAATGACCTTCAGCAATCCGCCCAGAATATCTGCGCTAACCGTAAACCCCGCTTGACAAAGCGTTTCGGTTCATGTATAATAAAGGTATGCTCTTTTAAGGAGCTTGAACGCTGAAATAGGATGGTAAAATTTATGCTTATACTTGAAGAATTAAAGGTTGAACTGGAGGGATACCGTAAAGACATGAAGGAGCTTTACGGTATCTTGAATATTTCTAAAATCGGAGCGGAAAACGAGGAGATGCAAGAGCAATCCGGGCGCGGCGGCTTTTGGGACGATGTTGAAAATTCGCAAAAAATCATGCAGACCATCAAGCGCAACCAAGCCGTTATTAACGGATATGAAAAATTAAACGCACTGCTTGAAGATACCTTAACCATGATTGAACTTATCATGGAGGAAAATGAGGAATCGGAGGAAGCCATCGACGGTATAAAAAAGGATGCCGCTTCCTTTAAGGCGCAGCTGGAAGCGACAAAGCTGTCAACGCTTTTAACCGGCGGATATGACTGCAAAAACGCTATATTGACCTTTCATTCCGGCGCGGGGGGAACCGAGGCGCAAGATTGGGTTGAAATGCTTTTCAGAATGTATAACATGTGGGCTGAGAAAAGCGGGTTTAAGGTTACGACGCTTAACTACTTAGACGGTGATGAGGCGGGGATTAAATCAGCGTCTATCCTCATAGAGGGGCTTAACGCATACGGGTTTATGAAATCGGAATCCGGCGTTCACAGGCTGGTTAGGGTGTCGCCCTTTGACAGCTCCGGCAGACGGCATACGTCCTTTGCTTCAATAGAGGTTATGCCGGAAATGGATGAGCTTGACGGCAACATAGAAATCCGCCCCGAGGATTTGGAGATTGATTTTTTCCGCGCAAGCGGAGCGGGGGGGCAGAAGGTTAATAAAACCTCCTCGGCGGTGCGCTTAACGCATACGCCTACGGGAATCGTAGTATCCTGCCAGACACAGCGAAGCCAATATCAGAATAAGGACTACGCCTTGAAAATGCTGATTTCAAAGCTTGTTGAAATCAAGGAGCGGGAGCATCTGGAGAAAATTGACGATATTAAAGGGGTTCAAAAGGAAATCGCTTGGGGGGCGCAAATCCGCTCTTACGTGTTTATGCCTTATACCTTAGTAAAGGACCATCGGACAAACCATGAAAACGGCAACATCAGCCACGTCATGGACGGCGGCTTGGACGGCTTTATTAACGCTTATTTGACCGCGCTCTCGCATGGTACATTGTTGAAGTAAAAAATAAGGAAAGGTGACAATTAAAATGAAATTAGTTAAGCTCCCCCCGATGGGAAGTTTTGAGGTAAACGGTTATTTGATTATATCAGAAAGCGGCTCTGCTTTTTTAATTGACGCTCCTTGCGGCGCGGACAGGGTGATTGAAGCGGCTAAGGAAAACAATGCGGAAATAAAAAAAATACTTCTTACTCATGGTCACTTTGACCATATCGAAGCATTAGAGCAACTCTGTAAAAAGACAGGTGCGCGTGTCTATATCCACGAAAACGATGCCCATAAGTTAAACGACCCCCGGGCGAATCTTTCCGCTTTAAGCGGCAGTATAATAAAGGGCTGTGAAAATGCCGATAAGGTAAAGGACGGCGATGCTATTGCGCTTGATGAATTGAGCGTTAAGGTTTTTCATACCCCCGGTCATACAAGCGGCAGTGTTTGTTACATGATTGAGAATATGATTTTCAGCGGCGATACCTTGTTTTATATGTCAATAGGGCGAACAGACCTAACCGACGGCAATAGCGCGGTTTTAGCCGATTCCCTTAAAAGGCTTGCCGAATTCAAGGGCGGATATGATGATTACAGGGTTTTGGCGGGTCATGGAGATGAGACATCGCTTTCCTTTGAAATTAAGAATAACCCGTATTTAGGTCGGTTTGATTTCTGAGCGGAATACAAGCTTCGGAAAGCAGAAGATATAAGATTGTCAGATAAAGCGTAAAATTTTTGTATCCGCAGGCGGCAAAGGCGGCGATGATGATAATGGACAGGAGTATATTAAGCCTTTGCAGATATTTTTCAAGCATAACCGCTCTTTCGTAGCTGCAAAGCTTATAAAAAAGCAGTACCATCAGTTTGCCGCCGTCAAGGCTGTTTAAGGGCAACAGGTTAAACGCGGCTATCGCGCAGTTAATCATGCCGAAAAGCCCGGCTCCCCCTCCGTGAGGCAGGGTAAAGCTTGCGACTGCGAGGTTCGCAAGTACGCCCGAGGACAGCACGAACAGCTCTTTATTGAACGGGGCAAGCATACCATGGTCAGCTTTGACTATTTTTATACCCGCGCCGTAAAAAATAATACGCTCCGCGGTTATATCGGTAAAAAACATAGCGGCAAGATGCCCGCACTCGTGAATCATGCAGGCGTATAAGCCCCAGAGGGCAAACTCGTTGAAATTAAAGAGGAGCATAAGCGAAACCGCCGCAAAAAAGCTGAAATGAAAGCAAACGCGAAGCTTGCCTAACGGCAGTTCAATCATATTGCTCGACCGGGGTAGAATTTATAAACTCAATAATGCTCCCTTTGCTATCCTCATTTGCGTGGCGGCTGTATATTTCATAAAGCTCGACCGCAATTTGGGGCTTAAAAATATTCAAAGCCGCAAAGCCTATGCCGATAATAACGCATATAATTGCCTGAACCGTTATTATATCCGATAAGGAGCGATATTTAATAGCCTTTGAAGGCTTGGGCGCGCCGGGCTTTTCCTTTGAGGTATTTTCAGTAACACTTACCGCTGTACTTTCGGCGGATTCTTCCGGGATATGATGATTGCTTGGCATTGGGTTATCCTGCATTGTTAGTCCTCTCCTTTTTGGTGGCTTATGTATGGTTGTCCTTTCATATTATATTATATTAGGGAGGGGGGGAGAATAGACTAGCAATGAACGGGCTTCTGAATACCGCATAATACCCCCCATTGGGGGTTGCAATATTCATTATTTTATGGTATAATTATTAAAATACGGAAAATATCGAAAAAACGAAAAGGAATTGGGGAAAAATGCTTAAATTCAAAAAGTTGTCATTAAAAATTACATTCATAGTCGGAGCTACCGTTATAATTGTCGGCGGCAGCATTGCGGGTTATATGCAGACGCGCATTATAAACGAAATGGGTAAATATTCAAGCCTGCATCTTCGAAATCAAGCGATGAGCGTTGCTGACGAATCGGAGGGGGCGTTTGTCGATGTAATCCATAAAGTTGAGAGCATGAGGAATTTAGCCGGTGCTGTGATTGACGTTGACGAGTACAAAAACGACCCCGAAGGCTATACTTTCGGTGCATTAAAAGATAAAACAGGCGGCTTCTTTTATAATACGATTGACTCATCAGATTATATATTAGCGGCTTATCTCACCCTCCATCCCGCTCTGGCGGGAACTCCTTATGTAGGCGAAATCTATTTTCTCAGGGACGATGACGGCATAGAATTTATCGATGACCCTCTGGATTTTGATGAATACTCCTCCCAAGAAAGCCCCGACATGCAGTGGTTCTACGGCGCATATAATTCCGGCAAACCGTATTGGTCGAGAGTTTATACGGAAGAGGAAACGGGCATTACGATGGTAAGCTATACCGAGCCTGTATTTTTAAACGGAGCGAAAGTCGGCGTTGTCGGCGCGGATATTGCAATTGAGCATATTGGGGAATTAATAGAAAGCGTGCAGATTTATGAAACAGGCTTCGCCTTGATTGAAAGCAATTACGGCGAATTTATTGAAACCGATAGTCCAATCGGCATATTGAACGCGAGCGAAAAACAAGCCCTCGACAAAGCCGCCCGTGCCAATAGAGGCGGCGTGTTTGAAATTAAGCTGAAAGGAGCAAATTATCTAATCACCTCATTAGAATTTCCTAACGAATATATCTTATATATCGTTGCCCCGAAAAGCGAAGTTAACGCCGCAATTACCGCATCGTTGTTCAGATTTTTAATTCTCTTTGCTGTTGGCTTTGTTCTTGTAATCATCTTGTCTTACTTTATAGCAAAGCCGATTGGCAAACCCCTAACGGCACTGTCAATTTTCTTAAAAAGGGCGGCTTCAACAGGTAATTTAACACTGTTGCCGGAGGATATTGAGGCAATTAATAAATATTCACCAATCCCCGATGAAACAGGGCAGGTGGTAGGAGATACGGCGGCGTTTATCCGGCATGTTGCCAAAAATGCCGAAGCCTTAGAAGCTCTGGCGGACGGTGATTTAACCTGCGATGTTAATTTGCAGTCTAATGAAGACACGATGGGGATTGCCCTGCGGCATTTGTTCGGAAGCCTCAATGATATGTTTAACAATATCGTGATGTCGTCACAGCAAGCCGTGACAAGCTCGAAGCAAATCGCGGACAGCTCTCAGTCAATGTCGCAAGGAGCGGTAGAGCAGGCGGCTGCAATTCAAGAGCTGTCAAGCTCGATTACCCAAATAGCCGAAAAAACAAGACATAATGCCGCTCTTTCGGAGCGTACAGCTAAATTGGCAGATACTATTAAAGATAACGCCGAAAAAGGCAGCCGCCAAATGGACGACATGACCGAAGCCGTCAAAGAGATAAACAATGCAAGCTCTTCAATCGGCAAAGTAATCAAAGTTATAGACGACATAGCGTTTCAAACGAACATATTAGCATTAAACGCCGCCGTTGAAGCGGCAAGAGCGGGAGAAGCGGGAAAGGGCTTTGCGGTTGTCGCCAATGAAGTGAGCAATCTTGCTTCAAAGAGTGCGGAAGCGGCGAAAAATACGGCGGCTCTTATTCAAAATTCAATTGAAAAAGCGGAGCTGGGCTCAAAAATTGCCCATGAAACCGCTGAAAGCCTTAGAGAAATCGTTTCGGGCATCAACGAGAGCAACGGCTTAATTGCCGAAATTTCCAATTCCTCCGAGGAACAGGCGCAGGGTATAACGCAGATTAACATCGGTATAGAGCAAGTTTCGCTGGTCGTTCAGCAAAACAGCGCGACCGCCGAGGAAAACGCCGCCGCAAGCCAAGAAATGAGCGGGCAATCCGAGGTGCTGCAAAAATTAACGGCGCAGTTTAAGTTGAAATAAAGTGGAAACCTGCCGCCTGCAGAGGCAGGGGACATCATTAGCTGAGTTATAAATTTGAAGCAAAACATTGATGACTTGTTAATATTTTGTAAACTTTTTAGCAAGTTATGTTCAATATGACAAAAAAAACTTGACAATTTTGATTATATATGCAATAATATGTATATAAATCATACGAAAACCTACGTTCCTAAAAAGGCTAAACAGGTCTCCTTTAGAAAGGATGATAAAAATGGTAAAAAGAACAGCGGATTTAAAAGGATTCGAAGGACAGAATGATTATATAGAAATTTTATTAAAAGACCCTTTTCTCGGTAAAATTTGTTCCGAAGAAGAGGCTGACAGAAATTTATCGCCTTTGAATCATGGTGAGTCTTTTGATATTATTTATAATCGTATAGTTGAATTTGACAAAAAAAGGTTGGTTGTTTAATCTGTGGATTACATAAAAAATACGCTTATAAATCAATTAAACAGTTTAGCCGGCAAAGAAGAATGGTATGTTATAAAAAAGACAGACGACAATACTTTGCTGGCTGAATTTAATTCTTTATATTTAAAGCACGAAAAAGCTTGCAAATCTATATTGGGGATTCACCCTGATTATTGCCTTGACCCTCATAAACAAGCTTCGGCATTATGTACCGCTGTATTAGACCTAGAACCATTAAAGCACATTAAATCCGAACGCAAGCAATCTCTCTATTGGTATGCCAATGAGTATGTTGCTTTACAACTCTCATATTTTCATATACGGTGCTGTATAGAATCGCACTTTATAAATTGCGGAAATATTTATAATTGTGATTTGGAAATTCTTGATAGTATATTTAAGGACTTTCCTCAAATTTTATTTGATATTAAGCCTTATGTTTCCAATTTCTTTTATCTGTTACGTCAAGAGAAAATATTAAGCCAATGCTCTATTTATCATAAATATCCTAATAACTGCAGTTTGGAGCAATGCTCGCTTATTGAAAGATGCGGCGCAAAAACCTTGTATAATTACCTATCCTTGTCTAAATTATTTTATCATTATGATGTGATGATAATGTGTCACATTGAACAGCGGCGTAAAATTAACGGACTGCCAAAGCCGCCGCCGAGGCATCTTGAAACTCCGCAATATCAATATAGCTATTATGAAAATTAAAAACAGACGCTCCTCAACTGAGCGTCTGTTTTTGATAAACTCCGTAAAAACATAAACGCTTGCTGAAAGGGAGCTTACAACTTTGAAAAACCTAATTTACACCTTACTATCAGCAATTATATTGCTGACCCTTTGTTGCTGTGAAAATAACAATAACGGCGAGCTTACGAAATTAAGCAATAAAAAGGTCGTAACCCTTGCAGTACTGCATGATTCCGAAACGATTAGCTTTACCGCTTCTGAATTTAATAAAAATAGCCCCGATATTGAGATTCAAGTTAAAGCATATATGGCAAAGGACGCGCAGGATGCAAGCAACGCCTTAACAGCGTTCAATATTGACTTAATCGCGGGCAAGACCCCCGATATGATTTTAATATCACCCGCAATGTCGCTTGACAGCTATGTGAATAAAGGGTTGTTTGAAGATTTATATAATTTTATCGATAACGACACGGACATAAGCAGGGAGGCTTTTATCCCAACCGTGCTCAGCGCATTGGAAACAGACGGAAAGCTCTATGATATTGCAATTTCGTTTACTGTTGAAACAGTAGTCGGCAGAACGGCGGTTCTTGACCTTGAAGCAAACAAGCCTTGGACTTGGGAAAGCTTTGACGCACTTATGAAAACAAAGCCCGAGGGGACAATTCCGTTTTCAAGCGAGCGTTTTCCAATGACAAGAGAGGATTTCTTCGGACACTTGTTTATGCTTAGAATTTCCGATTTTGTTGATTACGGGGCGGGTAAATGTTATTTCAACAGCCCGGAATTTACATCAATTTTAGAGGCGGCGAAGCGTTATTATCCGAGTGATGCAAGTTACACGGTAACACCCTTGGATTTCAGAAACGGAAGCCCTCTGCTAATGCCTGTAAATATCGGCGATTTCAGCCCCTACCGCAGTACGCGGTATGAGGCTTATTTTGGTGGTGAATTTTCATTTATCGGCTATCCTTCCTTGAGCGGTGATAAAGGCTCTTATTTTTCGTTTGAAAACCGAATGGCTGTTTCTTCAAAATCAGAGAACAAGGATGCCGCTTGGGAATATCTGAAATACCTGTTAACGGATTTTCAATATAACAATGAAAGCGCAGGGCGTATGTGGGGCTTTCCTGTTAATGCCGCGGCTTTAGGCAAGCTGGCTGAATCGTCAATTGCCGAGGAAGAATATACCGTTTCTGCAATCGAGGGATTTGAAGTCAGAACCCCCGAGGAAAGGGATATTCAAAAGATATATGAGCTCATTCATTCTTTAAGCTCTTATCAAGCATCAGCGGTTAACATATACCCCATCGCTATGGAGGAAGCGTATGATTATTTCAACGGGCAGAAAACTGCCGAAGAAGTCGCGGCTGTAATACAAAATCGGGTTAGCTTATATTTAGCGGAAAAAAATTAATCGGGGGGCTGTTTGATGAAAAAAGCACTGTTAATCATGGTATCATTGCTGTTGATTTTCTTATTTGCAAGCTGTGATAAAAAGGGTAAGGGGGAAAATGACAATGGTGCTTTAGTCCCCTTAACAGAAGAAAAAATTGATTTAACCAAAAGCGGAATAAAATACATTCTTGATTTTTCGGTAGTTGGCGAAAGGATATTTCTTATAGGTAAGGAATCTAATTATTTTGACCCCGGCATGGGAGGAAAAGAGATTACCAAGCTGTTCATTTTCGATTTTGAGGGGAATATTGTATCTGAAACTGAAATTAACCATTGGATGTATAATGTTGCGATTGATTCCGAGGGGCTGATTTGGTCTTTGGAACATGAATGGGATTATGCGGGTGCAGGGAACGGGCTGGTTTTGAATTGCTTTGATACATCGGGCGAGCATTTAAAAACACTAACGCTGTCCGAAATTGATTATACAGGCGTTGAACTGCTTTATAACAATGCGTTTTTGATAGACGATAGGGGGCAATTTTATATAAAGCATTTTGATACGGAATTTAACGGGAGGTTTTATCAGCCCATCGGCGGCGGGAAAACGGTGGTTTTGGGCAAAAACGGCGAATTTATCTGCGATATTGAGAGCACGCTCGGTTATGAAAATTACGGAATATTCAAACTCTTTGACGGTAGAATCGTTACATATCAACGCTCAAATACCAATCCTTGGGAATATAATTTTAAGGAAATAGATTTGAACTCTAAGAGCTTGATTAACAGCGTTAATTTTAATTATGAGAATACCGCAGGTTCGATATTTGTTTTCAGCGGCAATGAAGCTTACGACCTGCTTTATTATGACTTAAACGACCTTTACGGATATGATATAAAAACAAGTTCAAACTCTCATCTGATGAATTGGAACGAGCGGGAGATTAATATCGGGAGCAATTTGGAGGCACAAATTAATCCGTCCCGGGTTTTGGCTTTGGGGAGCGAAAAGATATATATGCTTCTTATAGAGGGCGGCGAAATGGCAACGCAACTTTTGCAGTTAACTGTCGCCGATTCGAGCAATTTGGAGAAGTCAAGCAAAAAAGAGGTCAGGTTATCGGCTCTTTATCTTGAAAATGATATGCTTGATGCAATAGCGGATTTTAACCAAAAATCAGACGAATATTATATCACTACCCAAATATACACAAACCAAATCAGCCCGACATTTGAAAACGAGCTAACGCAATTCAATATAGATTTATTATCGGGGAATATTCCCGACTTCATCTTTCTAAACGACAATATGCCGTTCGAGAGCCTTATTGCTAAAGGGCTTTTTGCGGATTTATATGATTTTATCGACAACGATGAGAGTATTAAAAGAAGCGATTATCTGCCGAATATTCTGTCCGCCCTTGAGAGCAACGGCAAGCTTTACACGGCTGTAACTTCATTTGGGGTTAGAACATTAGCGGGGAAAACCTCTGATGTAGGGGAACACTTGGGGTGGACATGGGAGGGATATAACGCACTCGTATCAGGCAAGCCGCCCGGAATCATACCAATCGGCTACGAGTTTTCATATTTTACAAAGGCTGATTTTCTTGAAGCTGTGCTATATTCCAATATGAACGCTTTTGTAAATTTCAATGAGCTAACCTCAAACTTCAACAGCGATAATTTCATAAACTTCTTAAAAATCGCAAACGAATACCCGAATGAATTAAACGCACCGCCTGCCCTATCTTTTAAGGACGGAAACCCGCTATTAATGAAAGTTGACCTCACTCTTTTTGATAATTTCAGAGTATACGAAGATATTCATTTCGGCGAGGAAATAACCTTTATCGGCTACCCCTCAACCGGGGAAAATCATTCTTCTTTCATGGCGTTTAACCGCTTTGCGATAACGGAGAAAGCCAAAGAGAAAGACGGTGCTCATTCATTTGCGAAGTATCTCCTAACCGATTATCAAGAAAATACGGGGAATCTTTTAAAGGGAAACGGCTTGCCTATCAAAAAATCAAGCCTTGAAGCCCTCAGCCTAGCCGCAAAAAGCAACCCCGCCGATGGAAATTCGCGGAAAACCATGATTTATGACGGTCAAGGCTGGATTGCGATTGAAATCGGGAATAATACAGAAGAGGATAATCAAAAAATTTTTGAGCTAATCAATTCTGTAACAGATTTTTCGAGGGCAGACAGGAAAATAATTGACATAGTGAAAGAGGAAGCCGATTATTATTTCGCCGGGCAAAAGACAGCGGCGGAGGTTGCGGCGATTATACAGGATAGGGTTAGCTTATATTTATCGGAGATGAGCTGAGGTTAAAATTGACTTCCGAAATCTTACCCCCCAAGACCGCCAATGGCGGTCTTTTTTGGGCATTTTTGGATATTTTTGACCGAATTCAACAAAATACTGCCGAATTTCCCTAACTGCTTGACAAGCTTTTTATTTATGTTATACTGTAAGCATAAATATTATATAAGGAGGTTTTACTATGAAACTGAAGAAGAGGATTGCGGAGTTAACAGCAGGGCTGTCAATGGCTTCCGCGAAAAATGCTTACAGCAAGGTTACGGCTTTTGGAATGTATCAGCCTAAAGAACCTAAGTGCCTCGATAAGCTTGTAAAGAAATAAGCTTACAGAGCGGTTGAACGAGGATTTAGGATTGAGGTTTGAGTTCTGAGGGGATTCAGATGTATGGCTCTTCGCCGAACATACTTTGAATGGCTATGAACACGGTTTCTCATTCCTTAATCTTAAATTCTCGTTAAACCAATTTTTCCTAAGTCGGGAAATTCGGGGGTTAGCTTATGATTTCAGCTATAGCGAGTAAAATAACGGCATATATAATGAATAACGCCGATGTCGATAAGGATATGGAGGAGGGGTATCATTACGGCGCGGAGATTATGGTTTCTACGGCTTTGAATATAATGCTTATTTTATTATGCGGATTGCTTTTCAAGGCAATTCCATCCTCCTTAATCTTCCTAGGCATTTTTATACCGCTGAGACACGCTACAGGAGGCTACCACGCTAATACGTATTTAACCTGCAATACCGCATTCGTGCTGACGTTTTTGACTGTACTGCTTTCGGCGCGGCAGATAAGCGGCGGGGTTAATGTATATATTTTGGCGGCTCTGCTGATATTGGGATTTCTGCCTGTATATCTTTTCGCTCCCGTTGAAAACCCAAATAAGGAAATATCGGCTGAAAAAGCGAAGAAGAACAGGAAAACGGCAATGCTGCTTTACGCGGCAATATGCGCCTCGGTACTGAGTATGAGCGGCTTCAGCATGTATTACGCGGCATTTACGGCTGTAACATTGGTTGCGGTTTCGGTTTTAATTTTGATTGGATTTGGGCTTCAGAAAGGTAAAAATAATAATATTTAGAAATATTTTTAAAAAAATTTGTAAAGAGGGTTGACAAATATAATTTGATGGTGTATAATAATTTTATGAATTTATTTTGAAAGGGATATTTACGTGCTTGAGTTTTTTGTAACGGCGGCTGTCATTATACTTAGCATTATTGTCGTGAACGGTAGTGCTGCTGAGGCTATGTCGCAAACAAAAAACTTATATGTATGATTAAGTTTAAGTTTGAAGCCTTGCAGCCAATTCCGCTGCGGGGTTTTTTGTTTTAATATAATCACCATTGAAGGAGTTAGTGGATATGCAAAAAAAAGGAGCGGAAATCCTAATCGAAACGCTGATTAGCCACGGCGTTACCGATGTATTCGGCTTCCCCGGCGGTGCAGTGCTGGACATCTATGACGCGCTTTACAAAAACAGCGGCAGGATTAATCACTACATATCCTGCCATGAGCAAGGCGCGGCTCACGCCGCGGACGGATATGCGAGAGCAACCGGGAAAACCGGCGTGGTAATAGCAACCTCCGGTCCGGGGGCTACCAATCTCGTAACCGGAATCGCTACGGCTTATCTTGATTCTGTGCCGATGGTAGCCATAACCGGGAATGTCCCCCTGCCTCTTATCGGGAAGGACAGCTTTCAAGAGGTAGACATAGCCGGAATAACCATGCCGATTACAAAGCATAACTATATTGTACAGAATATAGGCGAGCTTGAAGAGATTATTTGCATGGCGTTCCGCATTGCGGCTTCGGGCAGACCGGGTCCCGTGCTTGTCGATATTCCGAAAAATATACAAGCTGAGATGTTTGAATTTAAAGGCGGCGAGCCGTTGCCGCTCTTTGCTCTGCCTACACCGAGCGATACCGAGCTTTCGGCAGTCGCTGAAATTATTAACTCCGCGAAGAAGCCTTATATATACGCGGGGGGCGGCGTTGTTATTTCCGATTCGTCCAAAGAGCTTATGGAGTTCGCCGAGAAGATTGACGCGCCGATTGGGTGCAGTATGATGGGGCTTTCCGCTGTCAATTCAAAAAACCCGCTGGCTTTGGGCATGACGGGTATGCACGGGAAGTATGCCTCATCTAAGATGAAAGGCGTTGCCGATGTGATTATCGGCATAGGAGTCCGCTTCAGTGACAGGGCAACAGGGGACAAGGTAGCCTATCAAAAAGATACTGCGATTATTCACATAGATATTGACGATGCGGAAATTGATAAAAATATCTCATCTAATTGTAATGTTATCGGGGATATAAAAAACATTCTGCCGCGCCTTACCGAAATGGTTAAAGTCAGAAAACATGCCGAATGGCATAAATTGGCGGTTGAATATAAAGAATTTGCCGCTAAGAAGTTTTACAGGGAGGGCTTTACGCCCGAAAATATCATAAAAATCGTCCGCGATTTTGCATCACCCGATACGGTAATTGTAACCGATGTAGGGCAGCATCAAATGTGGGTCGCACAGCATTACCCCTTTGAAACGCCGCGTTCTTTCTTGACATCCGGGGGGTTGGGCACAATGGGCTTCGGTGTCGGGGCGGCTAACGGCGCGTCGGTGGCAAAGGGGAAGGCAAAAACCGTATTATTTACGGGCGATGGCAGCTTCCATATGAATATGAACGAAATCGGAACGGCGGTTATGCACGGGCTTCCCATTGTTGTTGTCATCTTGAATAACGGCGTTTTGGGCATGGTTCGGCAATGGCAGGGTTTGTTTTATGAAAACAGATATTCCCAAACGACTATGAACCGCCCGACCGACTATGTAAAATTCGCCGAGGCATTCGGCGCGGCAGGTTATGAAGCAAAGGGGCAAGCCGCGCTTAGGGTAGCTTTGAGGGAATCTTTTTCAAGTGACAAGCCGGCTGTAATCAACTGCGTAATTGACTGCGATGAAAAGGTTCTGCCGATGATTCCGCCGGGCAAATCGGTTTCGGATATGATAGTAGATTAGGAGGTGCAATAGTGGAGGTTAAGGGGTTTACGCTTTCAATCATTGTGTCAAACCGATTCGGGGTTTTGGCTAGGGTTGCGGGGCTTTTTTCCAAAAGGGGATATAATATTGATTCACTTGACGTAAAGCCGATGACGGAGGATAACAATTTTTCAAGAATTATCATGGCATCGTCCGGGGACGATGCGACCAAATCGCAAATAGTAAAGCAATTGTTAAAATTGCACGATGTTAACGAGGTTAAAATTATATAATTTATAGGAGGAATACAAAATGGCAAAAATGTATTATGAGAAGGACTGCAACAAGGAGCTTTTGAAAGGTAAAACAGTAGCGGTTATAGGCTACGGCAGTCAAGGTCACGCGCACTCTTTAAATCTGCATGAAAGCGGTTATAATGTAATCGTGGGATTGTATGAGGGCTCTAAATCCAAGGAGGCGGCTTCAAAGGCGGGGCTTCAAGTCATGAATACCCCCGAGGCGGTAAAAGCCGCCGATATAGTAATGATTTTGGTTAACGATGAAAAGCAGACAAAACTGTATGAAAATGATATTAAACCTAACCTGCGCGAGGGGATGACGCTTGCTTTTGCTCACGGCTTTAATATTCATTTTAATCAGATTAACCCTCCCGATAATATTGACGTGATTATGATTGCTCCTAAAGGTCCCGGGCATACCGTCAGAAGCCAGTATCAAGAGGGCAGGGGAGTGCCTTGCTTAATTGCGGTATACCAAGATTATACCAAAAACGCGAAAGAAACCGCCCTTGCCTACGCATACGGTGTCGGCGGCGCGCGCGCGGGAATTTTGGAAACTACATTTAAAGAAGAAACCGAAACAGATTTATTCGGCGAACAAGCTGTGCTCTGCGGCGGCGTTTCCGAGTTGATGAAGGCGGGCTTTGAAACTTTGGTTGAAGCGGGCTATCAGCCGGAGAGCGCGTATTTTGAATGTGTCCATGAAATGAAGCTGATTATCGATATGGTAGCGGCAACAGGTATTTCCGGCATGAGGTCTTCTATAAGCGATACGGCGGAATACGGCGATTATATGATTGGAAAGCGCATTATAACGGATAATACCAAAGCCGAAATGAAAAAGGTTCTCACGGAAATTCAAAATGGGCAATTTGCTAAAAACTGGCTTAAAGAAAATCAAGACGGGCGCGCTGATTTCGAGAAAAGACGGCAGGAAGAAAAAGCGCACTTGGTTGAAAAGGTCGGTGCTGATTTAAGGGAGAAGATGATATGGCAGAAGTAAGCGGCTCTGAACGCGCACCCCACCGAAGTCTTTTTAAAGCCTGCGGTCTGACGGACAGTCAGCTTAAAAAGCCTTTAATAGGGATTGTGAATTCCTTTAACGAGGTAGTACCGGGGCATACCGAGCTTCAAACTATAGCGCGCGCTGTTAAAGATGGTGTTTTGGCAAGCGGGGGAACTCCCTTGGAGTTTAACACCATCGGCGTTTGCGATGGGATTGCTATGGGGCACGAGGGGATGAAATATTCCCTCGTTTCCAGAGAAATCATTGCGGACAGCGTTGAAATTATGGCGAAAGCCCATTGCTTTGACGGATTGGTATTTATTCCGAATTGCGATAAAATCGTACCCGGTATGCTGATGGCGGCGGCAAGGCTTAACCTCCCTTCCGTATTTGTTTCGGGCGGTCCTATGTTGTCTTTGGACGGCATGGATTTGAACAGTGTGTTTGAAGCGGTCGGCAGGCATAAAGCAGGGAACTGCACGGATGAGGAATTAAGCTATATTGAGGAGAACGCCTGCCCCACCTGCGGCTCATGCTCAGGGATGTTCACCGCTAATTCGATGAACTGCCTTTGCGAGGCTCTGGGGATGGCTCTTAACGGTAACGGGACGATTCCCGCCGTCTTTTCGGCGCGTAAACGGCTTGCCAAGCAAGCGGGGGAGCAGGTTATGGCTCTTTTGCGCGCTGATATACGCCCGCTTGATATTATGACCGAAACCGCGTTTCATAATGCTTTAACGGTGGATATGGCATTGGGCTGTTCTACAAATTCTATTTTGCATTTAGCGGCAATCGCGCATGAAGCAAAGGTTAATTTTGACTTGAAAACCGTAAACGAAATAAGCGAAAAAACGCCTAACCTGTGCCACTTAGCCCCCGCCGGAGCGCATCATATGCAGGATTTATACAGCGCGGGCGGGGTTTATGCCGTAATGAATGAGGTTAAGGAATTGCTCAACTTAGATGCTTTGACGGTTACGGGGAATTTGGTTTGCGATAATATAGCGGCTTCTCAAAGAAAAGGGGACGAAGTCATCAGAAGCTTCGCTTCGCCTTATTCAAAAACGGGCGGGCTTGCGGTTCTTTTCGGGAACTTAGCACCCGACGGCGCGGTTGTAAAGCGGAGCGCGGTAGCTCCCGAAATGCTTAAATACAGCGGGAAAGCGCGGGTTTTTGACAGCGAGGAATCGGCGATTGAAGCAATTTACGGCAAAAAAATCCAAAAGGGCGATGTTGTCGTGATTCGCTATGAAGGTCCGTCCGGCGGTCCCGGTATGAGGGAGATGCTCTCTCCGACTTCGGCGATTGCGGGAATGGGTCTTGATAAAGATGTTGCGCTGATAACGGACGGGCGTTTCTCGGGCGCGACACGCGGCGCGGCAATCGGTCATATCTCACCCGAAGCCGCGCGCGGCGGAGCGATAGCCTATGTAAATGAGGGAGATATGATTAGCATAGATATTCCGAATTACAGCATTAACCTTGATGTTAGCTCCGAGGAGCTTGAAAGCCGTAAAAAAAATGCACGGCTTAAAGAAGCGGCTGTTCTGAGCGGCTATCTTGCGCGTTATCAAAAGGCTGTATTAAGCGCGGATAAGGGGGCAATCGTGTGCTGAACATTCAAGATATTGAAAAAGCCGCTACGCGCTTAAACGGTGTGCTCCTTAAAACGCCCTTGCAGCGTTCCAGCACTTTTTCGCAGATGGCGGGTTGCGAGGTTTATTTAAAATGCGAAAACTTGCAAAAAACGGGCTCTTTTAAAATAAGAGGGGCGTATAATAAAATCAGCGAAATACAGGAACAGGGCAAAACCGAAGCCGTTGTTGCGTCAAGCGCGGGAAATCACGCGCAGGGCGTGGCTTTCGCCGCTTCTAAGCTTGGTGTAAAGGCTACTATTGTTATGCCCAAAACCACTCCGATTGCAAAGATTAAGGCAACGGAGGGTTACGGCGCGCAGGTTCGCCTTCATGGTGCGTGTTACGATGATGCTTATAAAAAAGCAATGGAAATCCACAAGGAAACTAAGGCGGAATTTATCCACCCTTTTAACGACCCGACCGTTATAGCAGGGCAGGGGACGATTGGGTATGATATACTGGAATCGTTGCCGAATGTGGATATAGTGTTTGTTCCGGCGGGCGGCGGCGGGCTTTTGGCGGGTATGGCTTTTTACCTCAAAAATATAAACCCGCGAATTAAAGTTATCGGCGTTCAAGCTGAGGGAGCGGCGGCTATTAAGCAATCGTTTTATGAGAAAAAGCTTGTTGCTCTGCCAAACGTAAATACGATTGCCGATGGCATTGCCGTGAAAGAACCCGGCGATATAACGACGGGAATCATCAGCGAATACGCGGACGATGTTGTCACCGTAAGCGATGCTGAAATTTCCTCGGCAATATTATATCTCCTTGAACGGTGCAAACTTATGGTTGAGCCGGCGGGAGCGGCTTCTTTGGCGGCTGTTTTGGGCGGCAAGGCGGACGTTGCGGGGAAACGCTGTGCTTGCATATTGTCGGGCGGCAATATTGACGTTAGCTTTATTCACAGGATTATTGATATAGGGCTTGTAGCGCGCAAACGCAAGCTGAAGTTCAGAACCGTTATGCCGGATATTCCGGGAAGCCTTGAAAATTTCGCTAAAATAATGGCGGGCAATTATGCCAACATTGTCAGAGTGCAGTTTGACCGCATGAGCGCGGACCTTGACCCGCACGAAGTAATCCTGCATATCGCCTGCGAGGTCGGCGATGAAAAACACGGCGAAAAAGTTGTTTTAAGCCTAGAAAAAAATGGGTATAAGGTTATTATGGAGTAATGATATGATTTATACTGTTACGTTCAATCCGGCTCTCGACTATACGGCGAGGCTCGGCACTTTCAAGCTGGGAGAAATCAACCGCACGCTGAGCGGGAGCATTTCTGTCGGCGGTAAAGGAATCAACGTGTCGCGGATGCTCTCGATTCTGGGGCATGAAAATGTCGCTATGGGTTTCGCGGCGGGCTTTACCGGGGAGGAAATCGTAAGAATCGTTAAGGCTTCGGGGTTCGGCTGTGACTTTATCATGGTTGAGGAAGGGCTTTCGCGGATTAACGTAAAGCTGATGATGGAGAGTGAAACGGAGATTAACGGGCGCGGACCTGTTGTTGAAGATAAGCATATCCATAAGCTTGAAGTTATGCTTGAAAAGCTGACTGAGGGTGATGTGCTGATTTTAGCGGGCAGTGTCCCCCCCTCCGTGAGTTTGAGCGTGTATGGGAGAATTTTATCCTCGGTTGCTTCAAAGGGGGTTCTCACCGTTGTCGATGCGGAGGGCGGACTTCTTACGAAATCCTTGGAATATAAGCCCTTCTTGATAAAACCCAACATAAAGGAGCTAAGCGGTCTTTTTAAAAACGCGGCTATAGCGGATAAGGACACGGCGGTAGTGTATGCGCGCTTATTGCGCGAGCTGGGGGCAAGGAATATTTTGACATCTATGGCGGGGGACGGCGCGGTGTTGCTGACTGAGTGCGGTCATGTAATAAAGTGCGCGGCTCCTAAGGGTGCTGTAGTCAGCTCGGTGGGCGCGGGCGATGCGATGACGGCGGGGTTTATTGCCGGATGGCTTCAAACAAAGGATTATGAATATGCCTTACGCTTAGGGATTGCCGCCGGAAGTGCGTCCGCCTTTTCTAAAAACGGCTTGGATAAGGCTGATGTTGATAAAATGATGTTTAACGCAGTTCTGGAGGAATAAGCTTGAAGGAAGTAATACTTATAAAGGAAGGCGAAATAGCCTTAAAGGGTCTGAACAAATCGGGCTTTGAGGACGCTTTTATCCGAAATTTAAAGCGCAGGCTTAATCCTCTGGGGGAGCTTGACTATAAAAAGGCTCAGTCAACCATAACGGTTTCGCCGCGCGGGGAAGATGTTGACATTGACGAGGCGGTGAGCCGTTCCTTAAAGGTTTTCGGCGCGGCGGCTGTTTGCAGGGCGGCGGCAGTCCCCAAGGATTTTGAGGAGCTTTGCGGATTTGCAATTGATTATATCGGCGAGGCGGTTGAAGCCGTCAAAACCTTTAAGGTCGAGGCTAAACGCGCGGATAAAAAATACCCGCTCAAATCGCCGGAAATCTGCGCGGAGCTGGGGGGCAGGATTTTGAATGCTTACCCTCATTTAAGCGTTGACGTGAAAAACCCCGGCGTGATTATTAACGTGGAAATACGCGATAACAACGCTTTTATACATGCGGGAAACATTACCGCCGCCGGAGGGATTCCCGTAGGCACTTCCGGGAAAGCACTTATACTTTTATCGGGCGGTATTGACAGCCCCGTTGCGGCTTATATGTCGGCTAAAAGGGGAGTGCGCCTTTGGGCTGTGCATTTCGAGTCGCCGCCTTATACATCGGAGCGCGCAAAGCTTAAAGCGGAGCGGCTTTGCGAGAAGCTTTCGGTTTGGTGCGGAAGCATAACTCTCTTTTACGTATCGCTTACAGAGGTTCAAGAGGCTATGCGCGAAAATTGCCCCGAAGAATTTCAGACATTGCTGCTCCGCCGGATTATGGTGGATATAGCACAAAGAATAGCGGAGCAATACGAGCTTCAAGCTTTAGTTACGGGAGAAAGCATAGGTCAGGTCGCGAGCCAGACCATGCACGCGATAGCTTGCACCGATGCCGTAAGCAGATACCCGATATTCCGCCCCCTTATAGGCATGGATAAAATTGAGATTATAAAATTAGCGAGAATGATTGAAACCTATGATATTTCGGTTGAGCCGTATGAAGATTGCTGTACCGTTTTTACTCCGCGGCATCCTAAAATACGTCCTGTTTTAAGCGAGGTTGAAGCCGCGCAGAGCAAATTTGATTTTGAACCGCTCATAAAAAAAGCAATGGATAATATTGAGCAAAAACGGATAATATTGTAAAATAACACAACGCAAGCGGGTATATTTTGTTAATTACTATAAAATATTTCATAAATATTTCATAAATATTGACACCGTTAGTATAAATATGCTATAATGTTTCATATTTATACTTGCCGAAAGCGAGGGATGTTTATGGTTACATATATTTCTGAAAAGTGCGTAGGCTGTAATTCATGTATACGCGCCTGCCCTGTTCACGGTGCAAACGCGCAGGAGGTTAGGGCTGACGGTACGCAAGGCATAAAGATTGACCAAAATGAGTGCATAAAATGCGGGAACTGCATTAAAGCCTGCTCCCAGCACCAAGCGCGGGGCTATGAGGACGATACGGAGCAGTTTTTTAAGGATTTGAAAAGGGGCTCGCAAATTGCCGTTATAGTAGCTCCGGCAATCAAAATCGCCTTTGACGGTTGGTGGAGGCATGTTTGCCAGTGGCTGCGGGGGCAGGGCGCGAAATACGTATACGATGTGTCTTGGGGCGCGGATATATGCACTTGGGCGCATCTTAAATACCTTAAAAAGAACCCGGGAGCAAAGGTCATTTCACAGCCCTGCGCCGCTATCGTTAATTATGCGGAACTGCACCAGCCGGAGCTTCTTCAGCATATGTCGCCTATCCACAGCCCTATGCTTTGCACGGCTGTTTTTATCAAGAAAAAGTACGGGGGCGGTGTAAAGGTCGCGGCTTTGTCACCTTGTATTGCGAAAAAAGATGAATTTAACTCAACGGGTCTTGTAAACTATAATGTAACCTTTGAAAAGCTTGCCGAATACATAGATAAAAATGCTAACCTGCCCCGCAGCGGGAGAAGCGAATTTGAGTTTGATTACGCGCAGGGCAGGGAGGGTGCGGTTTATCCCCGTCCGGGCGGTTTAAAGGCAAACTTGAAGTATCACGCTCCTACGCTTGACGTCATCAATTCGGAGGGCGACCATGTTTACAAGGTGCTTTCGGCTTATTTAAAAGAAAGCGCGGAAAAACGCCCCTCTGTTCTCGATGTTTTAAACTGCGGCTACGGCTGTAACAGCGGACCGGCGGTAGGCGCGGAATGTAGTGTTTTCCATGCGGAGAGCATTATGCAGAACGTGGACCAGTTTATTTTGAGAAAATTTTCGTTTGGTCCTAAAAGCATAAAAACTACTCTGCGAAAATTTGACAGGATGTTAAAGCTTGAAGACTTCTGCCGCGGATACACCAACAGGGAAACCCAAAAACACATGCCTAACCAAGCGGAAATTGAGAAAATATTTTCAAGGCTGGGTAAGAAAACCAAGTTTGACAAGGAATTTAACTGCCTTGCCTGCGGCTATGATTCATGCAGGGATTTGGCTCTTGCCATAGCGCGCGGTATCGCGACAAATGATGACTGCACAAAATATAAGAACTTCCTGCTTGAAGAAAATTCGGAAAAGGTTAGGGGAATGTTAAAAGATTTTGAAGTGATTGCCGCCGAGCTTAACGATGTGGTAAACGAACTGAGAAAGGACGTTGTACATGTTAAGAATGAGTCGCTGCGTATTGATACGCTCGGCTTGGAATGCGGAGACGGCATGAATTTTATCGATGACAATATCGCGGAATTAAAGCGGCTTTCGGTTAGCATAAAGGAAGCGATGACACTGATTGACAACAGCGTAGCCGGTTACTCCAAAATGTCGGAAAGCGTTGACGACATAGCGAAGCAGATTAATATTCTTGCTGTTAACGCTAATATTGAGGCGGTTCGCGCGGGTGCTGTGGGCAAGGGCTTCTCTGTTATTGCGACCGAGATAAGGAAGCTGTCACAAACATCTCAGGAATCGGTGATTGATGCCGATACCTGCAATAATGAAATAAACGCCGCAACCGCTAATATTACCGAGATTATCGGATATATCAATAATGCGGTTAATCTTCTTACCGATTCGGTCGTGAAGATGAGGGTTAATGTTGATGAAACCATTTCTCATGGTAAGTCGATTAACGAGGATATGGTTGACGTTGACAAAATTACAGAAAACATTGCCTACCTTGTGGAAAAAACAAACGCGATTACAAGCAATCATTAGCAGGTTTTTTTAAAGCTTTTAGGAGGTTGGGAGCATGGTTGTGTTTATGAAACGGGTAATGCGCTTGTCGGTTTATTTAGTGGCGGCGGCAATTGCGGCGAGTGCTTTATCGTTGGGCGTTTTTGCCGAGAGCGGAGCGTCTCTGAACAGGAAAACGCTTAACATGCCGCTTGGTAAAAGCTTCACGCTAAAGGTTTCAAACGCGGGAGGGAACACTGTAAGCTGGTCTTCCTCCGATAAGTCGATTGCAACGGTGAACTCAAACGGCAGAGTTACCGCGCTTAAAAAGGGGAATGTCCGCATAGGGGCAAAGGTCGGCGATAGTATTCTGGTTTGCAGGATAAGGGTTATAGAACCGACTGCCCCCGCCTCTAAACCGCCCGTCAGTTCCGATGAAACGGCTGAAAGCTACGGGGAGGAGATGCTTAAACTGATTAATGCCGAACGCAAAAAGGAGGAGGCATCTCCGCTTTCGCTTGATGAAACGCTTTGCAAAGCCGCAAACATTAGGGCGGAGGAGATTGCGCGCAGTTTCAGCCACCAAAGACCCGATGGCAAAGAATTTAAAACCGTTTTAACTGAGGTCGGGATTGAAACGAGCCTGCATATAGGGGAAAATATCTCGGCGGGCAGCAGTACCGCCAAGGATACCTTTGAGCGGTGGATGAAATCCCCTGGGCATAAAAGGAATATACTTACGGCTGATTATAAAAAGGTGGGAATCGGTTATTATTACGATTCGGGCGGCAAGTATAAGTACTATTGGGTGCAGATATTTTCGGGATAAGGGGCTGTAAACAAATAACCTTTACAGCTACCAATCCCGGCGAAAGGGCGGTAAAAGCATGAAGTTTTTGATAATAACCGGTTTGTCCGGCGCGGGCAAATCCGGGGTAATAAACGCCCTTGAAGATATTGGATTTTACTGTATTGACAATATACCGCCTCAGCTTATACCGACCTTTGCGGATATATGCCTGCAAGCTAAGGGGATGGATAAGGTAGCCATTGTCACCGATATACGCGGCGGCGAGTTGTTTTCGGATTTGGACGGTACAATCGAAAGCTTAAAATCAAGCGGTCTTGAAATATCGATTTTATTCTTAGATGCCGCCGATGAGGTTTTAATCAAGCGGTATAAAGAAACAAGGCGGAAGCATCCGCTTGACGAAAGGTCTCACGGAAGTTTGCAGGGTGCGGTTGATATGGAGCGGGAGCTTTTATCCTCGGTTCGGGATAAAGCCGATTACTATATTGATACCTCGGATTTTTCCTTGGGATTGCTGAAGGAGACGGTAATATCCTTGTTTTTGGAAAATCCGGGGAATTCAATGGTGGTAAAAATCATGTCATTCGGGTTTAAATACGGCAGTTCCAGAGAGGCGGATTTGGTTTTCGATGTCAGATGTCTGCCTAACCCGTTTTGGGTGGAGGAACTGAAGCGACATACGGGGCTTGAAGACTGTGTCAGAGATTATGTTTTCAGCTTTGAGCAGTCAAAGGAGCTTTTAAAAAAGCTTCAGGATTTACTTGATTTTTTAATTCCGCTGTATCTTAAAGAGGGAAAAACCCAGCTTGTGGCGGCATTCGGTTGCACGGGCGGGAAGCACCGCTCCGTTGCGTTCGCGGAGGTGATTTACAGGTATCTTTCCGACAGGGGATTACGGTGCAGGATTAATCATAGGGATATACATGCTTGATGTAAGGAATAAGTCTGAATTATTAATAATCCTCTTAATAAAATTAATATTAATTTATTGATTTACAGATAAAAGTATGTTAAAATATAGTTGGGGGCTTGCGTTCATTGGATTAATGTTAGGTGAACGCGGCTTCAGCTTTAGAATAAAGGAGGATTTTTATGCTCGGAAAAATTAGGGCAGTTGTCGGGGGTGCGTTCGCTCTGGTCATCGTTTTATCGCTATGGACGTTTACGGCGAGTGCTCAGCCCAGATTAAGCAGGACAAGCGGAACTATCGTTGTCAATCAGGTAGCTTCCTTGTCGGTATCGGGAGCCGGTAATCAGACAATACGTTGGTCATCTGACAACACAAGCGTAGTGCAGGTAAATTCCCAAGGAAGGATTAAGGGATTTAAAGCGGGTACGGCAAACATTAGAGCAACTGTGGGGAGCACGGTTCTGACATGCAGGATTACGGTGATTGACGGAAGAATAACTCCGGGTGTGACAAGGTTGAACATGGCAGTAGGGGAGACCCAAAGGGTTAATCTTAACGTATTTCTTTCACCGCGAACAATAGCGGCGGTCAGCACAGACAGAGACGTTGCAACCATAAGCTGGGTAGGAGCTCAGTGGGACGGAAATAACATACCGATTGCAATTAACGCAAGAGGAAACGGTACGGCAAAAATAAAGGTTTACGCCAGAAATCACCCCAACACGGTTTTTTGTGATATAGAGGTTAGGGTTGGGACGGGGAACAGCAATGTTGTAATTGTTTCGCCGACGGACAACGTAAGCGTCCGCGCCGGGCAGACGGAAACGCTGCGGCTGAGCACCTCGCGGGCGAACGCGGTGAGTGTTTCTTCCCTTAATACAAGGGTCGCAACCGTGTCGCTGGGTACGTCCAGCGGGACAACTACCAATGTTAATGTCAGAGGAGTATCGGCGGGCACTACAACGCTTCGCATAACGGACAGAAATAACTCCAGAAATATTACGGATGTCAGAATTACGGTAACTGCCGAGGAGGATGTTATCATTATCCCGCCGACCGAGAGCGTAAGCGTAAGGGCGGGGCAGACGGAGACGCTGAGGCTGTATACCTCGCGGGCGAACGCCGTAAACATAAGCTCCTTGAACACGAATGTAGCAACGGTAACGCTCGGCACGTCAAGCGGCACGAATACGAATGTTAATATCAGAGGAGTAACTGCGGGGACTACTACGCTCCGCATAACGGACAAAAACAATTCCAGAAATGTTACCGATGTCAGAGTTACGGTAACGGCGGACGATGTTATCATTATCCCGCCAACCGAGAGTGTCAGCGTAAGGGCGGGGCAGACGGAGACGCTGAGGCTGTATACCTCGCGGGCGAACGCCGTAAACGTAAGCTCCTTGAATACAAATGTAGCAACGGTAACGCTTGGTACGTCCAGCGGCACGAATACGAATGTTAATATCAGAGGAGTAACCGCGGGGACGACTACGCTTCGGATAACGGACAAGAGTAATTCCAGAAATGTTAAAGATGTTAGGATTACGGTAACCTCCGATGATGTAATCATTATTTCGCCGACCGAGAGCGTAAGCGTCAAAGCCGGGCAGACGGAAACGCTGAGGCTTTATACTTCAAGGGCAAATGCGGTAGACGTAAGCTCTCAAAACACGAATATAGCAACGGTAACGCTCGGTACGTCCAGCGGTACGGTTACTAACGTAAACATAAGAGGCGTAGCGAAGGGGAACACAACGCTTCGGATAACGGACAGGAGTAATTCCAGAAATGTTACAACTGTAAGGATTACCGTAACGGACAGCGATGTAGTCATTATATCTCCCTTAAGCGAGGTTAGGACTGAAACGGGTAAAACCGAAGTTCTGCGGATACATACTTCAAGGACAAATTCGGTAAACGTAAGCTCGTTTAACACCGGCATAGCAACTGTATCGCTGGGCACTTCAAGCGGCACGATTACAAATATAAATGTCAGAGGAGTATCTGCCGGCACTACAACGCTCCGCATAACGGACAAGAACAATTCCGCGAATTTTGTAGACGTAAGGGTTGTAGTAAGCACCTCGTACACGCTCTACGGACTGATGACGACTTCTCCGAGCGGCGTTCAGTCGGGTCATATTACCCTTTCATGGACGGGGCTCAGCGGTGCTGCAAACTACATGGTCGTTCCGGCTGACATATGGGAGAATACTATCTTCGACAATGACAACGCGTTAAGGTACGATGCTTATTACGATACGCTTTACAGCAGTAAGAAGCAAGGCACGAACGCAAGGGAGGTAACTGTTTCGGCTTCCACAGGGGCGAAGCCCAGAACCGCCTATATGTATCTTTCAAATCAAAATTTAGTTGGCGATGCTAATTTGGCAAAGGTACTTGAAAATGCCGTTAAAGGCACAGGCAACAAAGTGTCTATGCCTGTGGCTGTGAACAACTGAGTATCAGCTCATCTGAATAATTAAGCCGCCTGTCAGCAAACAGGCGGCTTAATTCATACTATATCACAACTTTTATACTTCTTAAAAACATAAACCAAAAACGGAATTGCGGAAGTAAAAATCAGAATACAGAAATAAATTTCAATATAGGGAATTCTTATTTTTTGATAAAGTAAGTTGAAAGCACTAAAGCTGAAAGTTTCGGAAAGCGCAAGCTGTGTAAAGAAAGCAAAAGCAGATGTGAAGATAATGCCCGTAAGCAATAAGCCGATATAGTTATCACTTGCTTTTGAAATCAGGAATACCAAAAAGGCAAAGCCGACAGTCAGCAAAAATGTTAAAGCGGTTACGCAAATCAAATACTGAGCAATTGTCCCTTTGAACCAAATATTCCCTCCTAATCCGCCCGAAACCAGCAGGTTGTCCAAGAACGGAGTCAGATTAAAAAAACCAAACATATAAACCCCGGCGGCGGTGAGGTGAGTGACGGTTACGAGAAATGCCGTTATCAATATTGCCGACAGCTGACTTTGCAAGGTCTTTCTTCCGCGCTTTGAATGGTATTGAATAAAGGTAGCTTTTGTCAGATTATCCCGCGTTAATAAGGGCGCGCAAAGGATGAATATTGTTATGATACTCATCAATGCGGCAAGGGAAACCAAAGAGGGAATCAAAACATGAAACTCCAGAGATAAATCAAAGGGTGTTTCATTGAGAACCTCATAGAATCTCTCTGCTTCTTTTTCGTTATATCCGGCTTGCATGACATACACGCCGCTGTCCAAACTTGTTTTTGTTTGTTTGTGTAGACTCATAGATACTTCGGTGCTGTTTTCCATGGAGTTAATGAATGTTCCGTAGCGGTAATAGGTCTTTAAATCATAGTTTTTTAATATGAAATCCGTACCCTCTGTCATGTTGAGGCTCTCCGCTTCAAGCCGTTTTTCCGGCGTTATTTCAGTGCCGTAAAGCTTTGTGAATTCTGCGGCGGCTTCTATGTAATCAAGAGAAGATTCGTAAGCTGTATAAAGGGTATGATAGCTCCAGAGTTGAACCGCCGTAATAAGTGCAAATATAACGGTGGGAATAGGGCGGAATATCTTTTTAAGCTCGGCTCTTATTACCATTATATCAAATCCTTTCCGCTGTATACTTTTAAGCCCGTTAATACGAATGCAAGCCCTAATAATAAGTAAAATGCGGTGATAACCGTTTCAAACCCGGGCATGGGCAGAGCCAATCCGCCGCTTGAAAACCATATTGTATTTTCTGTAATTAATCCGAGCGGAGTAGTTTTTACTATTTTATAAAAGAGCCAATTAACAGGCAACGCCGCTATCAAAAATAAATTTGAAACAACCATCCCGGCAACCAATCCGAATGCTATATATGAGTTTCTGATAAATAGTGCAATGGGTGTTGAAAGTGCAATAAAAATCATATTCAATATATAGGATATTGCCAGTCCGCCTATGAAAAATTGCCTTAGGGTTATGTTTTCCCAAACTACGATTCCAAACGCTTCAGCATTACCGTTGAGTAAAGACAGCTCTTGTTCCCAAACGCCGGAAAGGTCGTGTATTGAAAACAGGATTATGTAGCTGAAAAAATATATAACCGCAAAAGCAATGCTTCCCGCAAGGAACGCCGCCGAAAGCTTTAACTTTATCAGCCGTCTCCCCGTTTTAGATGAGAATAACACCGCCGCTGTCCCCGATGTGTTTTCACAGCCTGTAATAAACAGCAAAATCAACAGATTGAGGGCGGTGCACTCAAAAAACAGCAACATGCCGAAACTTCCGAAAAGCTCACCGTAAAGCTCCGCCCATCCGATACTGCTCAGAATATTCACCGCTTTGAGCGCGTTAAAGGCAATTGTCACCGCTATGAATACCCAAACCAACGTAAGCCCGGAAAGCTTTTTCATTTCATATTTGAATATCATTGCGATTCCTCCCCGTGAACAATCATAAATGCGTCTTCAAGGTTAGCCGCCCCCAATTCCGCGCATATCTCATCGGGGGATTTGGAATAAAGCAGCTTATGGTCCTTGAACATAACGACATTTTTGGCAATGCTCTCAATATCGGATACAATATGTGTTGACAAAATAACGATTCTGTCATGGGACAGGCTTTCGATTAGCTTGCGGAAACGCACCCTCTCTTTCGGGTCAAGCCCTGCCGTCGGTTCATCGAGTATTAAGATTTTGGGGTCGTTTAATAACGCCTGCGCTATGCCGACCCGCTGAATCATGCCGCCTGAAAATTTCTTCATTTTTTTATGCTTAACGTCTGATAAGGATACGGCTTCAAGCAGCTCTTCAATACGCTTTTTCGGGTTTTTAATATCTTTAAGAGCCGACAAGTATTCAAGATATTGAACGGGCGAATAGCTTTTGTAATAACCGAAATCCTGCGGCAAAAAGCCGAGTATTTCCCTGTATTTTTCATCAAGCGCGGTTATCTCCGTCCCGTTGTAAAGCACCTCTCCTTTTGTAGGAAAGATAAGCGTGGCAAGCATTTTCATAAGGGTTGTTTTTCCCGCCCCGTTCGGCGAGAGCAAGCCGTAAACTCCGCTTATAAATTCGAGATTAATATCCTCCAAAGCAGTAAAATTGCCGAATTTTTTTGTCACATTTTTAACTGTAAGCATATTCTTTTCCTCCTTTTTTTACAAATATATCAAGCAAGATGATGTAGATAACCGCCGATATTATCATGCACAATGCAAATGTTAATATGGAAAGATTCATTAAAAACTCCTCCGTCTTGATTCTTATAGCCGACATAAGAACCCCTAACGCAAGAAACCATATTACAGGTAATATTATACTCGGTTTAAACGCCGATTTAAAGAGAATCATTGCCGTAAACGCCGAATAGATAAAAAGCGAGCTCATTGAAACAAGCAACAATTTCAGAAATTCAAGCTCGTCACTCGCTATACTTAAAATCGCCGCCGATGGGATAACAAGCAGCATATTTACCAAGCTGAACAATGCCATTCTGAGAGCCGTCAAATGTGCGGCTGTATATTTGCAAGCCCGAAGCAGTTCCGTAACTCCTGCCATATCCTCCTTCCAAGCGGCTAAAATATTAGCGGCAAGGTAGAAGAGCGGCGTTACCGTAAATAGTGTGAAATAAGGGCATTTCACCTGTATTGAGTTGCTTTTGAACAACCCCGCCCACACAAAAAATCCGATTATCGAAAGTAAGAGTGCTACTAAAGCGCAGTCCTCAACTCCGCTGAAAATATTCTTAACTCCTAAATTTTCGGTAAGCTTAGTGATAACCGAAATAAGTGATTTTCGCGGCGGCAGTCCGTTATTGATTATTAATTCAACCGAGTGAGCTTTTTCATTTTCACTCGGCATGGGTATATTATTCACCTTTGTATTCACCTTCAAACTCCTTTCTAAGTTCGCCTAAAAGCCTGTAATACATGGTTTTTACGGTATTTTCGGGCATAGACAGCAGACCTGCTATTTGAGCAAAGGTATATCCGGCATACACCTTTAATCTGAAAATCTCTTGCTTTTCATAAGAAAGCCGGCTTATATGAGCCTCTATTTTTGAAGCAAGTATCTTATTCTCTGCAATTGCCGGATAATCCAATTCAACAGGGATTTCAGCATCATCAAGGGAAACGGTAAGATTTCTATAGCTCCTTTTATAATCAATCAGTTTATTTGTTGCAATTTTATAAAGCCATGTCCTAAACCCTGCTTTTTTTGGGTCATACTGATTGATGGAGAGCAATGCGGCTATGAAAATATCCTGCGTTAAGTCAAGAGCAATGTCCTTTCCGAATGTTTGTTTATAAGCATATCTGTAGATTTCATCATAATAAGAGGATACGAGAAGATTAGCGGCTTCCTTACCGCTTTTGCGATTATGCCGCTTTTGAATCTGCTTTATCCATTGCTTTTCAAGCGGCTCAGGTTGCCGCTCCCGCTCACTCTGCTTATCCGCCAATTAATCCACCGCCTTGCCCTCTCATTTATATATACGGATTGCACGCGAGTATAGTTTCAAGCTTTTTAAAATTATACCATAGTTTATGGTTGAAAATCAAGCGGGTGGTTTTGGTGAAATGATGATGTACAAAAAAAACAACGCGCAACTGCACGCTGTTTTTTTTTTATGCGCCGAGCACTCGGCTTTATTTATGATATTTCCCCCCGCCCAAAATCTGAAAAGCCCTGTATAACTGCTCTAAAATCATAACTCTGACCATTTGGTGCGGAAATGTCATCTTTGAAGCGGACAGCTTAAAATCAGCCGCCGCCTTTATTTCCGGGGCAATCCCATAGGAAGAGCCTATTATAATGTTCAGCGTACTTTTGCCGTTTACGCCGCAGATAGCAATCTTTTCAGAAAACTCCTCGGACGATAACTGCACCCCCTCTATGCAAAGCGCGATATTAAAGCAATCCTTTCCTAATAAATGCCTGCCCATCTCGCGCCCTTCCGCAGATAAAGCCGCACTTACTTCCTTTTCGGACGGGCTTTGTGAAAGCTTCGTTTCGTTAATCTCAATCACGCCGCTTCTGCAATAAGCTTGAAGCCGCTTGAGATATTCGCCGCACGCCATGCGGAAGTACTCCTCTTTAAGCTTACCGACAGCTATCATATTCACGTTCACGCGCCATGCTCCTTAAAGGCAATATACTCCCTGTCCGATAAAATTTCCGGCTCACATTCAAGCATAATCCCTGTCTTTTCAAAAACCGCTTCTTTAACTTTTTCAATCAAAGCCATTAAATCATTAAATGAAGCCCCGTTCTTATTAATGATAAACCCCGAATGTTTTTGGCTGACCTCCGCGCCGCCTACAGATAAGCCTTTAAGACCGCATTGCTCTATCAGCAATGCGGCGTAACTTCCTTCCGGGCGTTTGAAAGTACTGCCCGCGCTGGGGTATTCGAGGGGCTGTTTGCCGCGGCGTTTTTCAATTATTTCGTCCATTTTTGCTTTTATTTCATAATAAACGCCCTTTTCCGCTTTGAATACGGCGGCTTGAATAACATGATGATTCCGCATAAACACACTGCTTCGATAAGATAATTCCAAATCGTTTGCCGGGCGTGATTTTACAGAGTCAGCCGCCCCGTTTACATAAAAATGAGTGTTGCCTTCTTCGTCAATGGCTTGGGCGGTTAGTATAACATCTTTTATTTCACCGCCGTAAGCACCGGCGTTCATATAAACCGCACCGCCGACAGTTCCGGGTATGCCGTATAAAAATTCAAACCCCGTCATTTGATTATCTAAAGCAAATCTGCTGAGCTTTGAAAGAGGCGTTCCCGCTTCACAGGTGATTAATGCGGTTTTGCAATCGCATACGATTTCATCAAGGTTTGTTGAATGAATCCAAACACCTGAAAAATCTTCGCCGAATAAAAACACAACCCCGCGCAAACCTAAATCGTCAACGATTAGGTTTGAGCCGTTACCGAATATATAGTACGGAATTTTAAATTTATGAGCGAAAGGAATAAGCGTTTCAGCCGCTTTCTGTCCGTTAATTTTTATGAGCAGGTCACAGCTCCCGCCTATTTTAAAAGTCGTGTAATCTTTAAGCGATGCCTTATGTATAACTGTACAGCCGAGCTCCTCAGCCTTTTTCGCGATTTCCGAAATCATACGAAAGCGATACACTCCTTTCCAAGATAAATGATACGTTAAAGTTTATGCGGTTATAAACGTAATAATTGTTAACTGTTTGTTAACAGATTAATAAAGGTCCCACCTTTTGACAACCTCTTTTTTATCCATTTCCATGCCGAGATTGTCAAGCAGTTCCTGAGCCGCATTGTAGCCCATCTTTTTATGACGGTTATTCATGGCGGCTACCTCTAAAATGACGGCTAAATTACGCCCCGGCTTTACGGGGATGGTAAGGCAGGGGACTTTAACGCCCAGAATTGAAGTAAGCTCGCTGTCAACCCCCATTCTGTCATAGACCTTTTCATTATCCCACGGTTCAAGCTCAATGATAATATCAATCTTTTCTGTCAGCTTAATCGCGCCCATACCGAATAAACGGCGGGCGTTTACAATTCCTATGCCGCGAAGCTCCAGAAAGTGGCGGATATTTTCGGGTGAAGAGCCTACAAGGCTGATGCTTGACACCTTGCGTATTTCCACAGCATCGTCCGCTACAAGCCTGTGCCCGCGCTTAATCAGCTCAACAGCGGTTTCGCTCTTGCCTACGCCGCTTTCTCCCATGATAAGCATACCCTCGCCGTAAACCTCAACAAGCACGCCGTGACGTGTGATGCGCGGCGCAAGGTGAAGATTCAAAAAGGCTATAAGCGAAGCCATGAAGCCGGAGGTGCCGTCCTTGCTTCTAAGTATCGGGATTTCGTATTTTTGCGCCAGCTCCGTCATTTCCGGGAAAAACGGCAGCTCTCTTGTGATAATAAGCGCGGGAATCCTTTGCTTAAAAAGCATTTCAATCCGCTCATAGCGGGTTTTTTCCTCAATTGTAGCCAGATAGGCAAATTCCATCTTGCCTACAATCTGAATCCTGTCGTTTGTGAAATACTCGTAAAAGCCCATAAATTGCAGACCGGGGCGGTTTATGTCGGTTTCGTCGATGATGATGCTTTCGGCTTCCTCCGGGAGGTAAACAGCCTCCAGCTGAAAGTGGTCTATTATTATTTTCAATGACACGGTGAATTTCTTATCAGACATAATTGCGCCCATGCTCCATTCTTATAACAGATTAAAAATTGCACGGGCTCGTCCCCCTTTCTTATGTACACCAGTACCCATTAAATAGTATATATATTAATTATACTATATTTTAAAAAAAATACAAGGGTTTATTTAAAAATATCACGATTTTTGTGTAAATTAAAAAAACAGCGGAATTCTAAAATCAGAATCCCGCTGTTTTTCGTTTCAAAAAAATTGTAGCTTACTCTTCCTTGAGCTTAGCAAAGCAGTCGCTGCAATAAACAGGACGGTCTTCCCTCGGTCTGAAAGGAACTCTTGCGGTGCCGCCGCAGTCGGCGCAGGTCGCGTCAAACATTTCCCTTTCGGATTTTGAGCTGTTCTTTCTTGAATCCCTGCAGGGCTTACATCTCTGCGGCTCATTCACAAAGCCTTTTTCAGCGTAAAACTCCTGTTCGCCGGAAGTGAAAACGAAATCCTCTCCACATTCCTTACATGCTAATGTCTTGTCTTCGTACATTTTGATTTCCCTCGCTTAAAATAATTTGGACCACTCGGACGGACTTGAACCGACACCTTTGCCTTTGCCTTTGGAAAAACAACGCTCTGAACCTTAAGCTACTTGGTCATATCATATAGGGAATAAGAACAATGCGAAACAAGTGTCATTACGGTTGCCTGTCAATAACCGGGATTAAGCGTTTGATTTTTTTTCGGACTCTGTAAACCGCGTTGCCTACAGATTTTTCCGATACGCTTAATTTTCGCGCAATTTGAGAATACGGCAGGTCGTCAAGGTAGAGTCTAAACACCTCCCATTCAAGCTTTGACAGCAACGATGAAATTTTACGGTAAAAATTATCGGAAAATTCCCGTTCCATGTAAATGCTCTCGGGGGAAACTTCGGTTGATATATCCGCGTTATCATTAAAATTGCTTAAATCGCTTAAATCAAACCGAACAGACTGACGCTTTTGAAGCTTGGAGGCTTCTGACTTCAGCTTGTTTGCAACGCAAACCTCCGCATATGCTGAAAAGGGCACACCGCTTTGCGGATTATAGGTTCTTACTGCTTTCAGCAGGGCTAAGAGCCCTTCCTGCGATAAATCCTGAATATCGGCGTAATTATTTGAGTAGGAGCGGGCTTTTTTCCAAACAAAATTCAAGTAACGCAAAACAAGAACCGATTCATCGCTGTTATGAACCATGTTTAAGGCTATCCTTTCCTGCACGCGTTTCAATTTAAATTGACACAAAGCCCAAACCGCTTATTATTATTTTACATGTAAATATTGATTTTGTCAAGTTATTTTTTAAAAAATATTACAAATTGTAACTTTTTGTTATTATAATGAATTTATTTTGGTTTATTTTGTCTATATTGCATAGAAATTTTAAACTTTGAATAATAATTATATTTTATACGCAGTATAATACTATGTTAAAATAAGCTTAATGAAGCAAGAGAAAGGGGGAGCAGACCATGCTGATTCTATAAACCGCTTGCATTTAGGCGGAGCATGGTCATATTTATGGAAAAACCAAGGAAAAGCAAGGTGGATGAAATCCTCGCGGACGCCAAGCCTGCAAAAAACGACCCGAACGGCTCATACACGGGTTTACCGATTGATAAAAACGAAAAGCCCGTTCAAGATGCGGATGATTTGTAACATGTCTTTTACTTTCACAATGTTAACAAAATATTAATTTTCAAAAACCCCTTGACATCATCGGCTCTACATGCTATAATGCTAACAGTTGAACAAAGGCGTTCATCAGATAAAGTAAAATTTTCGGATTTTACTTTATCTGATGAACGCCTTTTATAATTAACAATGAATAATTAACAATTAACAATTAAATTGTTAATTAACTAATTACAATTGTTAACTGTTCATTGTTCATTGTTAATTGATTTAGGGGGGATTTTATGTTGCGCGAGGGAGAGGTTAGGATTCCTTCGGGGTGCGCTGTTTCGGGGATTTTTGACAGGACGGGCGGGCGGATGAGCGGGGAGAATATTATCAAATCAATTGAGGTCATGCACGACCGCTCAAACGGGCTGGGCGGCGGATTTGCTGCTTACGGTATCTACCCCGAATATAAGGATTTTTATGCTTTTCATATATTTTATGACAGCGCGGAAGCCAAAAGAGATTGCGAGGATTTTTTGGAGCGGCATTTTGATATAATCAATCTCTCGAAAATCCCTGTCCGCAGAATGAAAGAGATTACGGATGAGCCTAAAATATGGCGGTATTTTGTCGCGCCGCTCCCTACAAGGCTTGCCCAAAGCCAGCTTGATGAGCGGGAGTTTGTCGTAAAATGCGTGTTTAGGGTTAATACGCAAATCAAAGGCGCGTATGTCTTTTCAAGCGGGAAAAACATGGGGGTTTTTAAGGCTGTAGGCTTCCCCGAAGATGTTGGCAGGTTTTACCGATTGGAGGAATATGCGGGCTACTGCTTTACCGCCCACGGGCGTTACCCGACCAATACCCCCGGCTGGTGGGGCGGCGCACACCCCTTTGCTTTGCTTGATTATTCCGTAGTCCATAACGGTGAAATATCCTCCTACGATGCTAACCGCCGCGCAATCGAAATGCACGGATACAAATGCACGCTACAGACCGATACAGAGGTGATTACCTATATAATAGACTATCTTAACAGAAAACAGGGGCTTTCGTTTAAAGAAACAGCCGCCGTCATAGCCGCTCCGTTCTGGCAGACTATAGAGAAAATGCCCGCGGAGCAAAAAGAAACGCACGAATATCTGCGGACTATGTTTGCAAGTCAATTAATAACCGGACCGTTTTCAATATTAGTAGGCTTTGAGGGCGGGCTTATGGCACTAAATGACAGGCTGAAGCTTAGAAGCATGGTAGTAGCCGAAAAGGGCGATTTAACATATATATCCAGCGAGGAATCCGCAATAAGAATAATCGAGCCAAGCCTAGACAACGTATGGTCGCCCGCAGGAGGACAGGTTGTTCAATTAACAATGAATAATGAACAATGAACCATTATAATTAGTTAATTAACAATTAAAGTTCGTTAAGGAGTAGATTTATGATTAATTATTTGTACCCGCTTTATGAGATTGTGCGGAATTATGACAGGTGCATTGCTTGCAGGGTTTGCGAGCGGCAGTGCGCTAATGAGGTTCATGAGTATATTTGCGATGCGGACAAGGTGGTTTGCGATGACTCTAAGTGTGTGAACTGCCATCGCTGCGTAGCTCTTTGTCCGACAAGGGCTTTGAAAATTGTTAAGAGCGGGAATACATACAGGGAAAATGCGAACTGGTCTTGCAAGACGATTGATGAGATTTATAAACAGGCGGGGAGCGGCGGCGTGCTTTTATCGGGGATGGGCAACCCTGAAAAATATCCTGTTTATTTTGACAAAATTCTTCTTAATGCAAGCCAAGTAACAAATCCGCCGATTGACCCTTTAAGAGAGCCTATGGAAACAAAGGTTTCATTGGGCGCAAAGCCTAAAGCTGTTGAGCGGGATGAAAACGGCAGAATCATAAACAATCTCCCCCCGCAGATTAAGCTTTCAATGCCGCTTATGTTTTCTGCCATGAGCTACGGCTCAATTAGCTATAACGCACACGAGAGTTTAGCGCGCGCCGCTTGTGAGCTCGGAATTTTATATAACACGGGCGAGGGCGGATTGCATGAGGATTTTTATCAATACGGTAATAACACAATCGTGCAGGTTGCTTCGGGGCGGTTCGGCGTTCATACGGGGTACTTAAACGCGAGCGCGGCGATTGAAATTAAAATGGGGCAGGGCGCAAAGCCCGGTATCGGCGGGCATTTACCGGGCACAAAAATAGTCGGCGATATAGCTAAAACCAGAATGATTCCCGAGGGGAGCGATGCGATTTCACCTGCGCCCCACCATGACATATACTCAATCGAGGATTTGCGCCAGCTTGTCTATTCCTTAAAAGAGGCTACCGGCTATAAAAAGCCTGTTATTGTAAAAATAGCCGCCGTTCATAACATTACGGCGATTGCAAGCGGCATTGCCAGAAGCGGCGCGGATATGATTGCTATTGACGGATTCAGAGGGGGAACAGGGGCAGCTCCGACCCGAATCCGCGATAATGTCGGCATTCCGATTGAGCTTGCTTTGGCGGGGGTTGACAAACGCTTGCGCGATGAGGGAATCCGCGATAACGTATCTATTGTAGTCGGCGGGAGCATACGTTCAAGCTCTGATGTGGTCAAAGCTGTTGCGCTGGGCGCGGACTCTGTTTATATTGCGTCTGCCGCACTGATTGCTATGGGCTGTCACCTTTGCAGGAATTGTCACGGCGGTAAATGCAATTGGGGGATAGCAACGCAGATTCCCGAATTAGTTAAACGCTTAAACCCCGATTTGGGTTATAAAAGACTTGTGAACTTATTAACCGCTTGGGAGCATGAAATCAAAGAAATGATGGGCTTAATGGGCATTAATTCAATAGAGAGCCTTAAAGGTAACAGACTGATGCTCAGAGGAGTAGGCTTAAGCGACAGAGAGCTTGAAATATTAGGCATTAAATACGCAGGAAGCTAGGAGTTTGTTTATGAAGAGGGTTTATGTTAATGAGCAGTGGTGTTTGGGATGTCGGCTTTGTGAGTATTACTGCGCTTTTGCAGGTATCGGCGGGGCGGATATGGCTAGGACCTTAAAGGGTGTTAAAATTAATCCGAGGATTTGTGTTGAGGAAAATAATGGCATTTCATTTGCTGTTTCATGCCGCCATTGTGAAGAGCCTCTTTGCGTTAAAAGTTGTATAACAGGAGCTTTGACAGTGAACAGTGACGGCGGGGTTATTGTTGTGGATAAGTCGCGGTGCGTGGGGTGTTATACTTGTATTTTGTCTTGCCCTTACGGGGCTGTGTCGCCGTCTGACGATGGGGTTATTCAAAAGTGCGAGCTATGCGTTAAGACTGTTTCGGGTGTTCCGGCTTGCGTTCAGGGCTGTCCTAATAACGCGATTGTGTTTGAAGAGAGGTGCGTGGCTTTATGAAATATGTAATCATCGGCAATTCGGCGGCGGGGGTTGGTTGTATTGAGGGGATTCGGCAGGTTGACAGGGAGGGCGAAATCACCGTCATTTCAAACGAGCCTTATCATACATATTCGCGCCCGCTGATTTCCTACCTTTTATATGGTAAGACTGACGAACAAAAAATGAAATACCGCCCTGATGATTTTTATGAAAAAAATAACGTCAATTTTATATACGGCAATGTAACAAAGATTGACAGCACCGCAAAAACAGTTGAGTATGAAACCTCAATCCTCGTTTACGATAAACTGCTTGTCGCTACGGGTTCGCGGGCGTTTGTGCCGCCGTTTGCGGGGCTTGACGGCGTTGCGGAAAGATATACCTTTATGTCGCTTAATGATGCTAAAGCTCTTGAACAGGCGATTAGTCAAGATAAGCGGGTATTAATCGTCGGGGCGGGATTAATCGGGCTGAAATGCGCGGAGGGGATTGCCGCTAGAGTTAAATCCGTAACCGTTGCGGATTTGGCTGACAGAATATTGCCGAGCATATTGGACGAACAGGGCGCGGGCATTGTTCAACGGCATATTGAAAGCAAGGGCATTAAATTTAAATTATCAGCAAATATAACCCGCTTTGAGGGGAATACGGCAATACTTGACGGCGGCGATGCGATTGATTTTGATATTCTCGTACTGGCTGTAGGCGTTCGCCCGAATACCGCGCTTTTAGGGGGCATTGCCGACATTGATAAGGGCATCATCGTAAATGAAAAATCCGAGACATCAGCAGAGAATATTTACGCGGCAGGCGATTGCACGCAGACAATTGATGCTTCAAGCGGCAAAAGTAAAATCATGGCTCTGTTGCCTAACGCGTATATGCAGGGGGAAATAGCGGGGCTCAATATGGCGGGATTTACATCAACCCTAAAACCTCGCTTTATTCCCATGAATGCCATAGGCTTTTTCGGGCTTCATATTATAACGGCAGGGGGGTGTCAATTAACAATTGATAATGGACAATTGACAATTAATAAGTCCGATAATTACAGGCGGTTTTTTGTTGATAATGGGGTTTTGAGGGGGTATATTTTGATTGGGAATGTTGAAAAGGCGGGGATTTATACAAGCCTTATACGCGAGCAGATTCCGCTTGTTCATATTGATTTTGAATTGCTCAAAGAAAAACCCGGGCTTATGGCATTTTCAAGAGAGGATAGAGCTAAAAAGTTAACAATATAATTAAATTATCGGCGAAGCCGATACCATAATTGTTAATTGTTAACTGTTAATTGTTAATTGAAAAGGGGTGTTTAGTTTGAATATATCGGCTGAAAATATTGATTTCAGGGAGCTTAACAGGCAAATCAGGGGGGCTGAGGGTAATGTTATGATTACTGATTGCTGCGGGCAGAGGTTTATCGGGAGCGGAATGTCCGGCAAAAATATCAGTATAAACGGAACGCCGGGGAACGCTTTGGGTGCGTACCTTGACGGCGGGAGCATAGAGGTAAACGGCAACGCCCAAGATGCTGTCGGCGATACGATGAACGACGGCAAAATCATTATACGCGGACATGCGGGCGATGCTTTGGGCTATGCTATGCGCGGCGGATTAATATGTGTTCGCGGCAATGCGGGCTACAGGACGGGGATTCACATGAAGCAATATAGAGATAAAAAACCCGTTATTGTAATCGGCGGCAAGGTCGGCAGTTTTTTGGGCGAATATCTCGCGGGCGGGCTGATTATCGTGCTGGGGAGCGGCGCGGACGAAGTCCCCGTAGGCAATTTCACGGGGACAGGTATGCACGGCGGCAAAATCTTTATCAGAACCCAAAAGGAGCTTGACAACCTCCCCTCACAGGTAACGGCTGAAATCGCCTCACAAGAGGATTTAGAGGAAATTTATGAATATATCTCCGAATTTTCAAGCTATTTCGGTTTAAGCGCGGAAAAGCTTTTAAATGACAGATATTATATCTTAAAACCCAACGCAAAAAATCCGTATAAACAGCTTTATATAGCGAATTAAGGGGGGGAATTATGAAAGCTTATTTGGTGCTCCAAAACGGAGCGGTATTTGAGGGGGAGAGTTTCGGGGCGGCGGGTGAAGCCGTAGGGGAGATTGTTTTTACTACGGGTATGACAGGATACTTGGAAACACTTACCGACCCCAGCTATTACGGGCAGATTGTTTTGCAGACATTCCCGCTGATTGGCAATTACGGGGTTATTCCCGCTGATTTTGAGAACGCGCGGAGCGTTGTTAAGGCTTATATTGTTAAACACGCGTGTCAAACTCCCTCTAATTTCAGAAGCGAGGGCGGGCTTGACGCTTTTTTGAGAGAAAGCGGCATTACAGGTCTGCAAGGCATTGACACCAGGGCGGTTACAAAAATGATAAGAAACAGCGGAGCTATGAACGGTAAAATAATGTTTACCCCGCCGACTAAAGAGGACTTCAACGAAATAAAAGCCCATAAAATTGAAAAGGCAGTGCAGGAATTAGGAATTAAGATTGCACAAAATTTCTGTAGGGACGACCGCCCACGGTCGACCGAAGCAACCCCTTTATCGAACCTGGGGGCGACCGAAGGCGGTCGCCCCTACAAAAAGATTGCCCTAATGGATTTCGGGGCGAAAAGGGGGATTGCGGACGAGCTGTTCAAACGCGGCTGTGAGGTTATTTCATTTCCGTATCATGCTATTGCCGAGGAAATACTCAGCATAAAACCTAACGGAATCATGTTAAGCAACGGTCCGGGCGACCCTGCCGATTCGGCAAATATACCGATTATTGAAACAATCAAAGAGCTTCAAAAAAGCGGGATTCCAATGTTTGGTATCTGCTTGGGTCATCAGCTTATGGCTCTTGCAAACGGGTTTAAGACAACAAAGCTGAAGTTCGGTCACAGAGGGGCAAATCAAGCGGTTAAAGCAGTGAATAGTGAGCAGTTAACAGTTAACAGTGTTTATATCACTTCACAGAATCACGGGTATACGGTTGACGGGGATTCGGGCGGCGCGGGCGTTGTGTCATTTGTGAATGTTAATGACGGGACTTGTGAGGGAATTGACTATGCTGATGGCTCATTCTCCGTCCAATTTCACCCCGAAGCAAGAGGCGGTCCTCACGATACAGCATTTTTGTTTGACAAATTTTTGGAAAGGATTGATTTATGTGCCGAAGATTGATAGTATCAAAAAAGTTATGGTAATAGGGTCGGGACCGATTGTGATTGGTCAAGCGGCGGAATTTGATTATGCGGGGACGCAGGCTTGCCGCGTTTTGCGGGAAGAAAATATAGAAATTGTCTTAGTTAATTCAAACCCTGCCACGATTATGACGGATAAGGGCGTAGCCGATAAGATTTACATAGAGCCGCTTACTTTGACAACAATTAAACGCATTATTGAAAAAGAACGCCCCGACAGTATATTATCAAGCTTGGGCGGGCAGACGGGGCTTACGCTTTGCATGAAGCTTGCAAAGGAGGGGTTTTTGGAGAAGATGAATGTTCGGCTTCTCGGCTCTTCCCCCGAAACGATTGACAAGGCGGAGGATAGGCGGCTGTTTAAAGAAACCATGCAAAGCATAGGGCAGCCCTGCATACCGTCCGTCATTGCAAATGATGTTGAAACGGCGGTTACATTTGCGGAAGAAATCGGTTATTCGGTTATAGTCCGCCCCGCGTTTACGCTCGGCGGGAGCGGGGGCGGCATTGCAGATGATGAAACCCAGCTTCGCAAAATAGCCGCTAACGGAATTGCACTTTCGCCGATTAACCAAATCCTTGTTGAAAAGTCAATTGCGGGTTGGAAAGAGATTGAATTTGAGGTAATGCGCGATAGGGCGGGTAATGTAATCACCGTCTGCTCTATGGAAAATTTCAACCCCGTGGGGGTTCATACGGGCGACAGCATTGTAATCGCACCCGCAGTCACCCTTGCGGACAGGGAATATCAAATGCTTAGGACTGCCTCTTTGGATATTATAAAAAGCTTGGGCGTTGAGGGCGGCTGTAATGTTCAGCTTGCTTTGCACCCACATAGCTTTGAATATGCCGTGATTGAGGTTAACCCCCGCGTTTCGCGCTCCTCCGCGCTTGCTTCAAAGGCGACGGGCTACCCGATTGCAAAGGTTGCGACAAAGATTGCAATCGGATATACGCTTGATGAAATCGTCAACGCCGTAACAGGCACAACTTACGCGGCTTTTGAACCCGCGCTTGATTATGTAGCCGTAAAGCTCCCGAAATTCCCGTTTGATAAATTTGTATATGCCCGAAAAACCCTCGGCACGCAGATGAAAGCAACAGGAGAGGTTATGGCAATTTCAGACAATTTTGAAGATGCACTCCTGAAAGCCGTAAGAGGCGCGGAATTAGGGCTGGAGAACCTTGATTTGCCCATATTAAAAACCAAAACCGATGATGAAATAAGAGAATTGCTGAACACGGTAACAGACGAAAACCTATTTATACTCTATGAAGCAATCAAGCGAAACATAACAATAGACGAGCTCCACCTAATCACAAAAGTAGACCGCTGGTTCTTAAACGGCTTAAAAAACATAGCAAATAATTGTCAATTATCAATTGTGAATCGTCAATTGATATACAAAATGGTCGACACTTGCGGAGGTGAATTTGAAGCTAAAACGCCGTATTTTTACAGCATTAAAGATAAGGCTAATAATTGTCAATTATCAATTGTCAATTGTCAATTCGAAAACGAGGCTTTGCCGTTTATTGAAAGAAGCGTAAAGCCGCGCGTTGTTGTGTTGGGGAGCGGACCTATACGAATCGGGCAAGGGATTGAGTTTGATTATGCTTGCGTTCATTGCGTTAATACGCTGAAGAAGATGGGCTATGAGGTGATTGTAATCAACAACAACCCCGAAACGGTGTCTACAGATTTTGACACGGCAGACAGGCTTTATTTTGAGCCGCTTCATATTGACGATGTGATGAGCATTATTGAAATTGAAAAGCCGATTGGCGTTATAACGGCGTTCGGCGGCGGCACGGCTATCAAGCTTACAAAAAAACTGCACGAACGCGGCGTTAATATAATAGGAGTATCATCAGACAGCGTTGACATATGCGAGGATAGGGAGCGTTTTGACGCGCTTTTGGAACAACTCAACATAAAACGCCCCGCAGGGTTTACCGTTATGACGGAAGCGGAGGCTTTATTAGCCGCCGAAAAACTCGGCTATCCCGTTTTAATGCGCCCCTCATATGTTTTGGGCGGGCAGAATATGATTATTGCTTACGGGCAAGAGGATATTGTTGAATATATGGAAATCATATTGCGGCTGAAACAGGAAAATCCTATATTAATTGACAAATACTTAGAGGGCATAGAGCTTGAAGTTGACGCGCTTTGCGATGGAAAAGATGTATTAATCCCGGGCATAATGGAGCATATTGAAAGAACGGGCGTTCACTCGGGCGACAGCATTGCCGTATACCCCGCTGTAAATGTTGATGATAGTATTGCTCAAAAAATATATGAAATCACCAAAAAGCTTTGTATCGCGCTGAAAGTTAAGGGTCTTGTAAATATACAATACGCTTTGCATGACGGTGAAATTTATGTCATTGAAGTTAACCCGCGCGCTTCGAGAACCGTGCCTTATATCAGCAAGGTTACGGGGATTCCCATATGTGAAATCGCAACTAAGTTAGGTTTGGTGAGTGAGGATTTAGGTTTGAGGGGACTATGCCCCGAAATATCATTTTTGAATCCGAATTCCTCAATTGCCAAAGTCCCTCCTTACGTTGCGGTTAAGGTGCCTGTGTTTTCATTTGAAAAATTATCGGGGCTTGATACCCATTTGGGACCCGAAATGAAATCAACGGGCGAGGTTTTGGGACTTGGCAAAAATTTGGAAGAGGCGTTATACAAGGGGCTTTTGGCGGCGGGTTATAAAATGCAAAAGCAGGGCGGGGTTCTGATTACCGTCCGCGACGGCGACAAGCCCGAAATAGGGGGAATAGCTGAAAAATTTGTGCGGCGCGGTTTTACGCTCTATGCTACCAAGGGTACGGCGGCACTTCTTTGCGCTAAAGGTTTTGAGGTTATAACGGTTGAAAAGATACGCGAATGTTCGGACAATAATACAGCCACTTTACTTGAAAGCGGCAAAATCAGCTATATTATTTCAACCTCCGAAAAGGGGCGCGACCCCAAGCTTGACGATGTTAAAATCAGGCGTAAAGCTTGCAGTTTAGGCATACCCTGCTTGACCTCCGTAGATACGGCGAACGCTCTGGCGGACTGCCTGTTATCAGGCTACCAAGAAACTAATACCGAGCTTATAGACATTACCCGTCTGCGGAGCGAACGCCTTAAACTGCACTTTACAAAGATGCAAGGGTGCGGAAATGATTATATTTATTTTGACTGCTTTGCCGGGGAAATCGAATTTCCCGAATCGCTGTCCCTCTTTTTATCCGACAGGCATTTGGGAATCGGCGGGGATGGGATTGTGCTTATAATGCCGCCCGAAACTGCCGATGCTAACCCGCGTGATGCGAGAATGAGAATGTTTAATCTTGACGGGAGCGAGGGAGGAATGTGCGGAAATGCAATCCGCTGTGTTGCCAAATATCTGTATGACAACAATATTGTCAGAAAAAATCAAATGACGATTGAAACATTAAGCGGTATAAAGACATTATATATATCAACAAAAAACGGAGAGGTTTCAAGCGTAAAGGTCGATATGGGAAAAGCGGAGCTTACCCCCGAAAAAATCCCCGTAAACCTGCCCGGAGAAAGCATAATTGCGCGCGATATTGCTCTGACAACAACTCTCAGTTCTCAATTCTCAACTCTCAACTACAAGGTAACCTGTGTTTCTATGGGTAACCCTCACGCGGTTGTGTTCCAAAAGGGTGTTGATAATTTGAATTTGAGCGAAATAGGTCCGCTGTTTGAAAACGCGCCGATTTTCCCCGACAGGGTGAATACCGAGTTTGTTGAGGTGATAGGCAAAAACCGCCTTAAAATGCGCGTTTGGGAGCGCGGAAGCGGTGAAACGCTTGCTTGCGGCACAGGTGCATGTGCCGCCGCCGTAGCCGCTGTTTTAAACGGTTATTGCGATATGGATACCGATATTAAAGTCCGTCTTGCAGGCGGCGAGCTGGTGATTCGCTATACAGGCGAAACGGTCTTTATGACGGGGGATTGCGTTAAGGTTTTTGAGGGGGTTGTTTACAGTTAATTGGTAATCTGTTTTTTCCAATTTACGATTTTTAAGCCGCCAATACGATTAAAATCGCCTGTATTGTTTGTTACTAACGTATAGCCATTAACAATACAGTAAGCGGCAATAAAAATATCCGCGTCATTATTGCCGATAGGCGTTCCTGCTTCTTCTAAGTGTGCTCGAATTTCGGCGGCTTTTATAAAATCCTCTTCACTCATGTTTATTCTCAATAAAGCATTTTTATAAAGCTCGTTAAAAATTCGCAATTGAACATTAGCTCTTTTTTTCAATAAATACCACATTGTTTCATAATAGCACATTGGAGGTATCACATAATTATTGCGTTCATTTTCTTCCATAAAGCGTTGTACTACATCTTGATTTTGGCTTGGGCGCAGTAAATACGATATTATATTTGTATCAAGTGCAAAAGTCATAAATCAACCACCCTGCTTAGATGAATTTGCGGGCGCAAGTTTTCAAATTCTTCCCATTCCTCTTCAGTTAAAGCGCTTTCTGCTTGCTCTGCTTGTGAAAACAACTTTTTTAGCGAGCTCTCTTTATCGGTAACAGCATTAGAAACAACTTCATCATCAAGAATATTGACAATTGCCCGCCGCATTATCGGAATTTGAACCAATAAGCTATCCGAAATAAAACGCCCGCTCTCAGTGAAATAACCTTGATATGTTTGTATCATTTAAATTTCGCCCCTTTCAATTTAAGGTTTTTATTATATAATATATTATAGCATACTTAGGAGATAATATCAACCCCCAAAAAATAACCGAAAAGGATTGTACAAAGTATGAACCAAACTATACTCGTATTAGATTTCGGCGGGCAGTATAAGGAGCTTATAGCGCGGGCGGTGCGGGGCTTGTCGGTTTATTCGGAAATCAAGCCCGGCAATATCACCGCCCTTGAAATCAAAAAAATTAACCCCTTAGGGATTATATTAACGGGCGGACCGAACAGCGCAGGAGCGGAAAACTCACCAAAATGCGACCCTGCCATATTTGAGTTAGGGATTCCCATACTCGGAATATGCTACGGAATGCAATTATTCTGCCATATGCTGGGCGGCGAAGTCAAGTCGTCCGAAACAGGCGAATATGGCAGAGTTAAAGTTCAGTTAACAGTTAATAACAAACAGGGAACAGTTAACGGCTCGTTTATGGCTTTGATGAGCCATAAAGATATAGTTACTCGTTTGCCGGAGGGGTTTTTGCCGACTGCGTATACCGAAAACTGCATGGCTTCCTGCGAAAACGCCGCACGAAAGATTTACGGTGTGCAATATCACCCCGAATCAAAGCATACGGAAAACGGCATAGAAATCATACGTCGATTTTTGTTTGATATTTGCAATGCCAAGGGCGACTACAAGCTTGATGATTATATCAGCACTCAAATTGAAGAAATCAGAAAGAGGGTAGGGGACAAGCGGGTTTTACTGGGGCTTTCGGGCGGGGTTGATTCATCTGTTTGCGCGGCGTTGCTCTCAAAGGCAATCCCCGGTCAGCTTGACTGCATTTTTGTTGACCACGGCTTTATGAGGCAGAGCGAGGGCGATGAAATAGAGCGGATTTTTTCTAAGCGCAAATTGAATTTTATAAGAGTTAACGCAAAAGAGCGATTTTTGAAAAAGCTCAAAGGCATTAAAGACCCCGAACAAAAGCGCAAAATAATAGGTGAAGAATTTGCAAGGGTCTTTGAAGGAACCTCAAGCCTCATTCCTAAATCCTCCTTCCTTGCCCAAGGCACTATTTACCCCGATATTGTCGAATCGGGCGGAGGGCAAAACGCGGTAATAAAAAGCCACCACAATGTCGGAGGGTTGCCGAGTGAGCTTAATTTTTGCGGTGTAATCGAGCCGCTTGCGGGGCTTTTCAAGGACGAGGTAAGGGAATTGGGCAAAAAGCTGGGCTTGCCTAAATATTTAATTAACCGCCAGCCGTTTCCGGGTCCGGGGCTTGCCGTCCGCATAATTGGGGAGGTTACGGGTGAAAAAATTAACATTCTGCAAAGGGCGGATGCAATTGTCCGCGCGGAATTAGACAAGATAAGGCGCAAGCCCGCGCAGTATTTTGCCGTTTTGACTGATACCCGCTCAGTCGGCGTAAAGGGGGACGACAGGACTTACGATTATGTCATAGCAATCCGCGCCGTTAATACCGATGATTTTATGACCTGTGAATATTCGCCTTTGTCGCATACGGTTCTAAGCCGCATATCGTCCCGCATTACAAGTGAAATTCCGAATGTCAGCCGCGTTGTTTACGATATTACAAATAAGCCGCCGTCTACGGTGGAGTGGGAGTAAACTAATTAACAGTGAACAATTAGATTAGGAGAAGAATATGAATATCAATCAAAACTATCTGAATTTATCAGACAGCTATTTATTTTCACGAATAGCTAAAAGGGTCAGAGAATATTCGGAGAGTAATCCGAATAAGAGCGTTATCAAGTTGGGAATCGGCGATGTTACCAAGCCGCTTGTTCCCGCCGTTATTTCCGCTATGCAAAAGGCGGTTTTGGAAATGGGGAATGCCGCAACTTTTAAGGGCTACGGCGAGGAGCAGGGGTATTTATTTCTGCGTGAGGCGGTCTGCGGTTATTATTCAAAAAAGGGCGTTACTTTAGATGAAAACGAGGTTTTTATCAGCGATGGGGCAAAAAGCGATTTGGGCAATATTCTCGGTTTATTTTCAAATGACAATACCGTTTTAATCCCAAACCCCGTTTATCCCGTTTATGTTGACACCAATATCATGAGCGGGCGAAATGTCGTTTACATAAACGGCAATGAGGAAAACGGCTTTTTACCGCTGCCGGATAAGAATGTTAAGGCAGACATAATCTATCTTTGCTCGCCGAATAACCCAACGGGCGCGGTTTACAACAATGAACAGCTGAAAGTTTGGGTTGATTACGCGCTCGAAAATAACGCGGTGATTCTTTATGACGCCGCCTATGAAATTTTTATAAGGCAAGAAACGGATAATGTAACCGCTCAAACCTCAAACCTAAAGCCCTCGTCCATTTACCAAATAGACGGCGCGAAAGAATGTGCGTTCGAGTTTTGCTCTTTATCGAAAACGGCGGGCTTTACGGGAACGCGCTGCGGTTATACGGTTATTCCGCGCGCAATTGTTCGCGGCAATACCTCTCTGAACAGCCTTTGGCTTCGCCGACAGACTACTAAATTCAATGGCGTTCCTTATATCGTTCAGCGGGGCGCGGAGGCGGTGTTTTCCGATGAGGGAATGGCGCAGATTAAGGGCGATATTGCATATTATCTTGAAAATGCGCGCATGATTGCCGCGTGTTTGCGCGAGCTTGATGTTTGGTTCACGGGCGGTGAAGATTCGCCTTATATCTGGCTGAAATGCTTTAACAACATGTCGTCATGGGAATTTTTTGATGATTTGCTGAACCGCTTCGGAATAGTCGGCACGCCGGGCGCGGGCTTCGGGGCTTGCGGCGAGGGGTATTTCAGGCTGTCTGCGTTTGGGGAGAGGGCTAATGTTTCAGAGGCTATGGCGAGGCTGAAAAAAATCTGAATTTTTTTTCAAAAACCTATTGACAAACAGTTTTTTATATGCTATACTTATAAATGTAAGCAACAAAGGCGTTGCGGATTATTGTCATCCGCAATGCTTTTTATGCTTATTCCCGGGAAAAACTAACCACCAACCACTATTTCCTAACAACTACAAGCACAATGACGTGCGCTTTTCTGCCCGTTCTCGGGCGGTGTGAGCGCGCGCTAATTTATTTTGAGGGGATGAAGAAAATGGATTTCGGTATATGGTTTTTACTCGGGGCGGCTTTGGTTTTTTTCATGCAGTCCGGCTTTGCAATGGTGGAAACGGGCTTCACGCGCGCCAAGAATGCCGCGAACATTATAATGAAAAACCTAATGGACTTTTGCTTAGGCGCGTTCGCGTTTACATTGATAGGTTTTTCGATTATGTGCGCCGAGGATTACGCGCTCGGCATGATAGGAATACCCAACTTTGGTATATTCGCCGATTTCGGCAATTTCCCTTTTTCGGACTTTGTGTTTAATCTGGTATTCTGTGCTACAGCCGCGACTATAGTGTCGGGTGCTATGGCGGAGCGGACAAAATTCAGCGCGTATATAATCTACAGCATAGCGATTACAACGGTTGTATACCCCATTCAGGCGGGGTGGGTTTGGAATGAAAACGGCTGGCTTGCAAAGCTGGGTTACGTTGATTTCGCGGGCTCTTCCGTAATACATATGGTCGGCGGCATAACGGCGTTGATTGGCGCGTCTATGCTCGGTCCGCGTATCGGAAAATATGTTGTTGACAAAAATACGGGGAAAAAGACGGCACGCGCTATACCCGGTCACTCGCTTACATTAGGCGCGCTGGGCGTGTTTATACTCTGGTTCGGGTGGTACGGCTTCAACGGCGCGGCGGCTGAAAGCCTTTCTCAGTTAGGCTCAATTTTTCTGACGACAACTTTAGCGGCGGCGGCGGCGGCAAACGCAACCATGGTCTTTACATGGCTCAAAAACGGCAAGCCGGATGTATCCATGACATTAAACGGCGCGCTTGCGGGGCTGGTGGGGATTACGGCGGGTTGCTCGAACGTAGATGCTTTAGGCGCGATTATTATAGGTTTGGTTGCAGGTGTAATAGTAGTTATTGCGGTTGAGTTTATTGATATGAAGCTTTGCGTTGACGACCCTGTGGGTGCAATCTCCGTCCACGGCGTATGCGGTATATGGGGAACGCTGGCAGTCGGCTTGTTCGCCAGACCGATTATAGCGGGCGAGGATGTGATTTCAGATGTTACGGGCTTATTTTACGGCGGCGGCGCGGGATTGCTGGGGGTTCAGCTTTTGGGCATAATTTCTATAGCAATATGGACTGTAATAACCATGAGCATAACATTCTTACTTATAAAAAAATTTCACGGGCTTCGCGCAAGTGCGGAGGACGAAATACTTGGTCTTGACTCAACGGAGCACGGCTTGCAAAGCAGTTACGCCGACTTCCTGCCTACCGCTAACACAGATTTGAGCATATTGGGCGAGGAGTTAGGGCACAGGAATGAGGACACAGGAGTTGCGCCGCGCGTGCAAGTACCGATTGAAAAAGCGGTAACAGTAACGGATTCATCTTCGGGAGCTAAGATGACAAAGGTGACGATTATTACTAAGCCCAACAGATTCGCCGCGTTAAGAGAAGCATTTGACAGAATAGGCATTACGGGCGTAACCGTAACAAACGTAATGGGCTACGGCGTACAGCGCGGACATACTCATACATACCGCGGAGTTCCGCTTGATTCCCCGCTGACGGGTAAAATTCAAGTTGACGCGGTAATCAGCAAAATCCCCGTATCCTTAATGGTAGAAACGGTCAAAGACGTTCTTTACACCGGGAATATAGGCGATGGCAAAATCTTTGTTTATGATGTCGAAAACGTCATAAAAGTCCGCACAGGCGAAGAAGGCTATGATGCACTTCAAGACAATTAACAGTGAACAATGAACAATTAACAATTACAATTAGCTAATTAACAATTATATTGACAATTTTAATAATTAATAATTAAATTGTTAATTAGTTAATTACAATTGTTCATTGTTAATTGAAAAAAATGGAGGTTTTTATAATGAAAAATATGTCGGAGCTTTTCGGGAGCATGGTATTTAATGACGAGATTATGAAAGACAAACTGCCTAAGGACATCTATGCCGCGTTGAAAAAGACAATGCGGGAGGGAACTCATCTTGAATTGGACGTTGCCAATGTTGTCGCTAACGCTATGAAAGATTGGGCGTTAACCAAGGGTGCTACGCATTTTACTCACTGGTTTCAGCCTATGACGGGGATTACTGCCGAGAAGCATGACGGCTTTATAGCTACCGCCGAGAGCGGCAAGGTGATTATGGAATTTTCGGGCAAGGCTTTAGTCAGGGGCGAGCCTGATGCCTCATCATTCCCATCGGGCGGGCTTAGGGCTACTTTTGAGGCGCGGGGTTATACCGTCTGGGATATTACCTCTTACGCCTTTATTAAAGATACAACGCTTTATATCCCGACTGCATTCTGCTCCTACGGCGGCGAGGCACTTGACAAGAAAACGCCGCTCCTGCGCTCAATGGAGGCAATTGACAAACAGGCAAGGCGGGTTCTTGCCCTGTTCGGCAATACTGAAGTTAAGCGCGTAACCGCAAATGTAGGACCGGAACAGGAATACTTTTTGATTGACAAAGATTTTTACTTAAAACGCCCTGATTTAATCTACACGGGCAGAACCCTTTTCGGCGCGCGCCCACCCAAGGGGCAGGAGCTTGAAGACCATTATTTCGGAAGCTTAAAGCCCAGAGTCGCCGCTTTTATGAAAGAGCTTGATGAGGAGCTTTGGAAGCTGGGGGTTTGCTCCAAAACAAAGCACAACGAAGTCGCGCCTGCACAGCATGAGCTTGCACCGATTTACGCGACGACTAACATAGCAACCGACCATAACCAAATTACTATGGAGATGATGAAGACCGTTGCGGGGCGGCACGGATTAGTATGTTTGCTACATGAAAAGCCTTTTGCGGGGATTAACGGAAGCGGCAAACACAACAACTGGTCAATTTCAACCGATACGGGGTTGAACCTTTTAGAGCCGGGCAAAACCCCGCATGATAACGCGCAATTTTTGCTCTTCTTGGCGGCGGTCATAAAGGCTGTTGATAAATACCAAGATTTGCTTAGGGTATCGGCGGCAAGCGCGGGTAACGACCATAGGTTGGGCGCGAATGAAGCCCCGCCCGCAATCGTTTCAATGTTTTTAGGCGAAGAATTAACGGAAATCCTTGAAGCGATTGAAAAGGGTGCTGAATATCATAACTGCGAGCGGGTTAAAATGGAAATCGGCGTTACGGCTCTGCCGCATTTCCGCAAAGATACAACTGACCGCAACCGAACATCGCCTTTTGCGTTTACGGGGAATAAATTTGAATTCCGCATGCTGGGTTCGGCTTTTTCCGTTGCGGGTCCTAACATTGTTTTGAACACTGCCGTTGCTGAAATATTGAGCGAATTTGCAGGTATTCTCGAAAAAACAGCTGATTTTACCGCTGATTTAACCGCCATTGTCAAAGATACGGTAAGCAACCATAAACGCATTATCTTCAACGGCAATAATTACGCCCCCGAATGGGTGACGGAGGCGGAGGGCAGGGGGCTTTCAAACCTTAAAACAACAATCGATGCGCTCCCCGAATTTATAACCAAAAAGAGCGAAGAATTGTTTACAAAGCATGGCGTTTTCTCGTGCTCGGAGTTACATTCGCGTTATGAAATTCTTATGGAGAGTTATTGCAAAACTGTCCGCATTGAAGCTTTGACTATGGTTGATATGACAAAGCGGGAGATTATCCCTTCTGTAATAGCCCAGCAAAATGAGCTTGCCGAATTGCTGGAGCGCAAGCAGGCTTTGAGCGGCGATTCGTTTGACATAACTTTAGAGCAAGAGCTTTTAACAAATATTTCAAAGCGTTCTACCTGCCTGTGGAAAAAATTAACTGCTCTTGAAAATATTTTAATAGAATCAGATTACGACTGTGTTTTGGCAGAGGGCAATTATTATAAAAACAAAGTAATCCCCGCCATGACGGAGCTTAGGCTGACAGCTGATGAGCTTGAAACCCTAACAGCCAAAAAGCATTGGAATCTGCCGACATATGCTGAACTTCTTTACAGCGTTTAGCCAGCCTTCCACCCCGTCAGTCATCCCCCGCCAGTCCTCCCCCCGTCAGCTTCGCTGACACCCCCCTCCGGGAGGGGGGCAAACCCCTTGCCTCCCTCTTTGAGGGAGGTGTCACCCGCAGGTGACGGTGGGAGCGAAGAGCATAGGAAGTTGAGGGAAAAAGGGAAAATCGGCAAATATAATAAAAACTCACAGGGGAAAATAGTATGAATAATATGATTTGCAATAATACTTGTCAATCGGTTTTATATGAGGGTAAATCAAAACTTATCTGTAAAGGCATTGACGATGACAGCCTTATAATCCGATATAAAGATACCCTAACGGCGTTTAACGGTGAGAAAAAAGAGGTTTTGAGCGGTAAGGGGAAGTTAAACGCCGCAATATCGAATCTGCTCTATGACTACCTTGAAAAAAACGGCATTGAAACCCATATTATAAGGCAGATTGACGAAACCTCAACCCTTGTAAAAAAAGCGGATATTGTTATGGTTGAAGTCATTGTCCGCAACATAGCGGCGGGGAGCTTTTCAAAAAAATACGGAGTAGCCGAGGGTACGCCGCTTAAAAATACAACCGTTGAATTCAGCGTAAAAAGCGATAAATTAGGCGACCCGCTAATTAATGCAAGCCAGATTACCGCTATAGGGCTTGCAGCAAAACAAGAGCTTGATGAAATGGTTGAGAAAGCGTTGTTAATCAATACTCTGGTGCGGGCTTTGTTTAAAAAGGCGGGGATTACGCTTGTAGATTTCAAGCTTGAATTCGGCAGGTATAAAGGGCGGCTTATTTTATGTGATGAAATCTCCCCCGATTCCTGCCGCCTTTGGGCTGAAGATACAGGCAATAAATTGGATAAAGACCTTTTTAGGCAAGATTTAGGCGATGTTCTTGACGGGTACAGAAAAGTGCTTTTTCAATTAACAATGAACAATTAACAGTTATATTCTTCTTTTTAATGTAACAACATTCTCATCAAAATCAACGCTGAAATTGAATAATCTAAGAACATTCATTCCGAGAATACCGTCAATTTTATAATTATCAAGAAATCCGTTTGAGTGGGCTATTATGTCGTTTAGCTCAATGTTTCCAACCTTAAGCTTGGGTATTTTTACTTCACTTGCAGTCAAGTCGCCTCCGCCTGTTCTTACAGTTATAGGCTTGCTATTGGTAAGGTAGCCCAAACGGCTTAGGGTAGAATCAGAAAACGTAGTTGTTTTTGCACCTGTATCAACCATTACAATAATATTCTGATATTTGCTTTGGGATACATTCCAAAATAAAATATCAGTATATATTAAATCATTTATTGTGGTTATACCTAATTTTTCCATTATAATAAAAAACCTCCTGCCATTTCTTGAAAGCTACCAATATATCTGTAATAAGGCTCGTCATAATCACAATTAGCCCAAACATCAAGCACAGGCTCTTTTTCTGCGCTGGCTGCAATAACCTCCCCCCCTATAACGCTGTGATATTGGCTCTTTTTACAATTAATCATACAAACAAAATTTCCGTCATATTTCTTTTCAATTTCTTCCATAGTTTGGTACATGGTTAATCCCCCTTTTTTAAAAATTATAGCATATTGATTAATAATTGTCAAGTGGTTTGACTGGCTGTTGAGCATGAGTATTTTAAAAATTATTATAAGCAAAGGAGTTTATGATTAGAATGTCAAATAAATATAAAAACCCATTATGCGAGCGTTATGCAAGCGAGAAAATGCAGAATATATTTTCCGATGATGTTAAGTTTTCAACTTGGCGCAAACTTTGGGTTGCTCTTGCCGAGAGCCAGAGGGAATTGGGGCTGAATATCAGCGAAGAGCAGATTAATGAAATGAAAGAGCATATAAATGATATTGATTATAAAAAAGCGGCTGAATATGAGCGTATAACACAGCATGATGTTATGGCGCATATACTTACTTACGGCGAGCAATGCCCTAAAGCAAAGCCGATTATACATCTGGGGGCAACCTCATGCTATGTCGGCGATAATGCCGATATAATCATCATGCGTTCTGCCCTTATGAGGGTGAGGGAATTGCTTGTTAACGCTATGCTTGCGCTTAGTGATTTTGCACAGCGTTATAAGGCTCTGCCCTGCCTTGCCTATACGCATTTTCAAGCGGCGCAACCGACTACAGTAGGCAAGCGCGCCGCTCTTTGGCTTTACGATTTAAGCTTAGACCTTGAACAGCTTGACTTTATTCTTGGCAATCTAAAGTTGTTAGGCTGTAAAGGCACTACGGGCACGGCGGCAAGCTTCCTAACCCTTTTTGACGGCGACAAGGGTAAAGTAAAAGACCTTGACAGGAAAATCGCCGAAAAAACAGGCTTTGAAAAAACCCAACCCGTCAGCGGGCAGACGTATTCGCGCAAGGTCGATTTTCAAGTCCTGTCCGTACTATCGGGTATAGCGCAGAGCGCGCATAAATTTTCTAATGATATTCGGCTTTTATCTCATTTAAAAGAGGTTGATGAGCCGTTTGAGGAGGGGCAGGTTGGTTCAAGTGCTATGGCGTATAAGCGCAACCCTATGAGGAGCGAAAGGCTTGCTTCTTTGGCTAGGCTCGTCACGGTAGGGGCTTTGAACCCCGCATTAACTGCTTGCGGGCAGTGGTTTGAGCGGACTTTAGACGATTCCGCAAACAGGCGCATCGCAAACCCCGAAGCTTTTCTGGCAGTTGACGGCATATTGCTGTTATATATCAATATCATAAGCGGATTAACCGTATACCCGAAAGTAATTGAGAAGCATTTGAATGAAGAGCTTCCCTTTATGGCAACGGAAAATATATTAATGCACTGCGTAAAAAAAGGCGGCGACAGACAGCTGCTTCACGAGCGCATACGAATCCATTCAACCCAAACCGCTAAAGAAAATAAACAAAACAGCTCTGAAAATGACCTGCTCTCAAAGATTTTAAACGACCCTATATTCAATATAACACAAGAAGACTTAGACAGTCTCATGAGCATTGAAAATTTCACAGGCATGGCAAAAGAGCAGACGGAAGAGTTTTTGGGTCAATTAACAATTAACAATTAACAGTGAACAATGAATGTGTCGGCTTCGCCGACGGATTTAAAATAGTTTAGCTGTGCATGTAGTTTAACCGTTAACATAAACTGATTAAAATGTTACGCCAAGGGCGTAACTCCGAAATTGTTAACTGTTAATTGTTCATTGTTCATTATAAAAAGGGGGATTTTGTTATGCTAACTGCAATAGTCGGCGTGAATTGGGGTGATGAGGGCAAGGGGCGGATGGTAGACCTGCTCTCACGGGATTATGACGTGATTTGCCGTTATCAAGGCGGCAATAATGCGGGGCATACGGTAGTGAATGAAAAGGGCAAGTTTAAGCTGAATCTGCTGCCATCGGGGATTCTGCGCGAGGATACGGTAAATATAATGGGCGGCGGCATGGTAATTGACCTTGAACATCTATGCGGGGAAATTGCTTCTCTTACCGAAAAGGGTATTGCCGTAAGACCTGAAAATCTAAAAATAAGCGACAAAGCTTTTATTTGTATGCCCTTTCATGTTGAGCAGGATATTATGGAGGAGGAACGCCTCGGCAATAAAAAATACGGCTCAACAAGGCGCGGCATAGCCCCCGTTTACGGTGATAAATACATGAAAAAGGGCTTGCGAATGGGTGACCTGTATAATCTTGAAGCCCTAAAATTAAAGCTTGCGGACATAATTGAGTGGAAAGAATCTCACGCCTTACGCCTAAACCCTCAATCCTCGTTTACATGGCTTTGCGAATACGGGGGGCGGCTTTTGCCATATATTACAAATGCGGGGGAATATTTGAGCAATTGCGTTAAAAGCGGCAGGGATATTCTTTTTGAGGCTCAATTGGGCGCGCTTAGGGATATTGATTACGGCATCTACCCGTATACAACCTCATCTCAAACACTGGCGGCTTATGCGCCAATCGGCGCGGGTATACCCGGCGTTGGGCTTGACACGGTTGTCGGGGTTATGAAAGCGTATTCAAGCTGTGTCGGCGAGGGGGCTTTTACGGCGGAGCTTTTCGGCGAGCAGGGGGACGCACTTCGCGAAGCAGGTGCCGAATACGGCGCGGCTACGGGCAGACCAAGGCGTGTAGGTGGTTTTGACGTACCTGCCAGCCGCTACGGAATCAGCGTTCAAGGCTGTGATGAAATCGCCTTGACTAAGCTTGACGTTTTGTCATATATGGACAAAATACCCGTCTGCGTTGCGTATGAAATTGACGGCAAGAGGGTTGAGGATTTCCCGTCCGGCGAGGAATTAGCCAAAGCAAAGCCGATTTATCAAGAGCTTGACGGATTCAAAGCAGACATATCAAAATGCCGCACCTTTGAGGATTTGCCGAAAGAGGCTGCCCAATACATAAGATTCATTGAAAAAGCCGTCAACTGTAAAATAAAATACGTATCGGTAGGCGCGAATCGCGAAGAATATTTAACAATTGATAATCAATAATATGAAGCCGGATTTTTCTGTTTTTGCTTGACAAATATTAATTTTATTTGTTATAATTAACTAAACAAACTAAAAATAACAAAGCAAATGAGGGGGAATGATTATGTATGCCGAAACCGAAATTAAAAGACTTGCTGAAAAGCTTGTTGATAAATTCAATCCCGAAAAAGTAATTGTCTTCGGTTCTCAAGCAAAAGGAACAGCGGATGAAAAGAGCGATATTGATTTTTGCGTTGTAGCTGATGTAGAGAATAGCGACAAACGAAAAATCAGAGGAGATATACATTCTTATTTGATATGGGACTGCGATTCAGAGCTTCCGTTGGATATACTGCTCTATACATCTTTTGAATGGGCTAAACGACAAGATGACCGCGGAGATTTTGCTCATATTATTAAAAGAAATGGGGTTGTTTTGCATGGCTGACAGTAAGGATTATCAAGATTGGTATTACAAAGCGGCAATAGATTTAAAATCCGCAAAAACATTATTTCATGCCGAGGCAGAGGAAGATAATATTGATTATTCTATTTCATCTTTTAATTGTCAGCAATGTATTGAAAAATACCTTAAAGGCTTTATTCTTAAAAACACAGACAATTTGCTTACAGGGCACGATTTATCATTTTTGTGTAAGAAAGCAAGCAATATTGATGTGTTTTTTAGAAAGTTTAGAGATGATTGTAAGTTTGTCGATAACTTTTACGTTGAAACTCGCTATCCCGCTTCATTTATTATAGTAAAAAAGCATGAAGCAGAAGATTGCCTTAAAATTGCTGCTAAAATCGCTGATTTTGTTTTATCTTATGAAAAGGTCTTAACTTCTAAATTGAAAGGCAAATTAACCAAGCAAGATATTGAAGATATGGAAAATGCACAAAATCAAGCAGAGTGACTGAATATATACGTTGCTCATTTAAAAAGGGGTTTTTATTGTGTGCGGAATTATCGGTTATACGGGACGTAAAAAGGCTGCGCCGATTATTTTAGATGGGTTGAAACGGCTTGAATACCGCGGGTATGATTCGGCGGGGATTGCGTTATTAACAAGGCGTGAGGACTTAGGTTTGAGGCGTGAGGATTACGGCTTTCAAGTTGTCAAGCAAAAGGGGCGTTTGGCGGCTTTGGAGGAAAACCCGAAAACGGCAAAATTAGAGGGTTTTACAGGTATAGGACATACCCGCTGGGCAACCCACGGCGAGCCCTCTGACATTAATTCGCATCCGCATTTGGGCGGGTCAAACAGGGTTGCCATTGTCCATAACGGAATTATAGAGAATTATAAGCAGTTAAAGGCAAAGCTTGAAAGCAAGGGAGCGCGCTTTGTGTCGCAGACGGACAGCGAAGTAATCGCACAGCTTGCGGAGCATTACTATAGCGGCGATTTAATTGACGCACTCATTAAGACATTTAACGCGCTTCAAGGCTCGTTTGCTTTGGGGGTTATGTGCGTTGACAACCCCGACATAATTATTGCCGTGCGAAAGGATAACCCGCTGATTATCGGCGTGTCGGAGCATGGGAATTTTATTGCCTCGGATGTTCCTGCCGTATTAAACCATACAAATAAAGTCTATTATATGGAGGATGGCGAAATCGCCGTTATAAACAAAGATGAGGTAACATTCATAAACAGCGACAAAGAGGTTATAACAAAACCGCAGACAACCGTGACGTGGGGCGTTGACGATGCCGAAAAGGGCGGCTACCCGCATTTTATGCTCAAAGAGATTACAGAACAGCCCAAGGTTTTGAATGACACCGTAAATATTACGTTTAACGAGGGGGAAAATAAAAAAACTATTGACAAAATTGATTTTTTGATGTTTAATAGAATAGTAATCACTGCTTGCGGCTCGGCTTATAATGCGGGGCTTTGCGGCAGATATGTATTTGAGAAGCTTTGCAGAAGGTCGGTTGAAGTAGAGCTTGCAAGCGAGTTTCGGTATAAAGACCCGATTATTGATGAAAAAACTCTTGTAATATTAGTCAGCCAATCGGGCGAAACGGCGGACACGATTGCCGCTATGCGTGAAGCAAAAGCAAGGGGGGCGGCAACTCTCGGAATTGTAAACGTAATCGGAAGCACCATAGCCAAAGAGAGTGCGCTGTGCCTTTTTACTGCGGCGGGACCCGAAATAGCCGTAGCCACGACAAAAGCATTCTCCGCACAGCTTATACTACTATACGCACTTGCGTTAAAAGCCGCCGCAAATATGGGCAGACTGACAGAGGGCGCGCTTTTAAAGCTTGAAGATGAAATACGCGCCCTGCCTGCAAAAGCGGCTGAAATACTGGAAAATGTAGACGTTCTGCAAAAATATTCTTCAAACTGCATAGGTTATAAGAGCGTATTTTTCATCGGGCGCAATATTGACTACGCGATTGCCGCCGAGGGCTCGCTGAAGCTGAAAGAAATCTCCTATATTCATTCGGAGGCATATGCGGGTGGCGAATTAAAGCACGGTACAATTTCGCTCATTGAGGACAATACACTTGTTGTAACCATATCAAATAACCCCGCTCTTCACGGTAAAATAATGAGTAACGCAGAGCAGGTTATAAGCCGCGGCGCAAATGTGCTTCTTCTGGGCAACTGCGGCGGAGCGCGCTTTGAGGACTGCGGAAATGAAAAAATCACGTTTATAAAGCTGCCCTGTTGCCATGAATTATTTTCGCCCTCGCTGTCAGCTATAGCTTTACAATTGTTCGCTTACTATATCGCCGCAAATAAAGGTCTTGATGTTGATAAACCTCGAAACTTGGCAAAGAGTGTGACGGTGGAGTGACAGTTCCTTATAGTTGAACAAAACCATATCGCTCCAGTGCTTCGGGGTCTTTGTCGGCAATGCTCAATATTCTTAAAGCCGCCCCATTTGGTTTACCCCGCCCATATTCCCATGATTCAACGGTTTTTTTTGAAACGCCGATAACTTCAGCAAAAAAGCCCTGTGACATATTCAGTTTGTCGCGTATATTACGTATCTCATCGGCAGTAAAAACTTGTGGTGGAACAGCGGCGGCATAGTGGGAACGAAGCTCTATTTTCCCTTTAGCGTGGTCAAGCATTTCTTGCAACCCTTTCATAATGCTTTCTGAAATCTCACTCATAATTTTCCCTCCAATTCTTTTTTGGTCTGCTCTATCAGCTTATTAAATAATGTTTTTTCATCTGCCGTTATATCGACTTTTTGATTTTTAGGATAAGCTGTTATGAGGTAAACGCGCCTATAAACAACAAAATCAATATATAAAACCCGTGAGCCGCCGCGCTTGCCTTGCCCCTCAATGGCAAACCTTATTTTTCTTAACCCGCTTGTTCCCTTGATTACCGCCCCTAAATGAGGGTTGCAAAGAATTTCATTTTCAAGAAGTCGTCTTTCATTATCGGTAAGCCCCATTTTTTCCCATTGTTTATCAAATTCAAAAGTTGAAATAATCATTCTTTCTATTGCGCTCACCCGCTTTCTTTATATATTTTATCATATTTAATAGGGTATGTCAAGTAATTAAAATTAACAAGGTGATAATTATGAAAAAATTACGGCATAATGAAGAGTTGTTTTTGATGTGTAAAGACATTTCGGTTTTTAATATCAGCAAAGGCTTGATTGTTAATGAAAGCTTAGTGCCCGGGAGCATTTTGCGCGGGACGATGAATTTTGATGAATGGCTTCATACAAGATACTCGGTAGGCTCTAACACCTCGGCGCGCCGATTAATGCTCAGAGCCTTTGGGTCTGATAACCATACCGAAGATGTTATTAAAGCAACAAGAGCACTATCCTTGTCTGATTGCTACTGGATTAAAGGTGCGGGCGAAGATATAGCTTTCAATGAAATTACGCCGTATTTTAATAAGGAATGGGACGGGAATGGTCTGTTCAAAGGCGGCTCTGTCTCAACGCTGTTTGTTAACGGCGCGGCTGACAAAAAATGGCTTGACAGCAAGACTTTGTTAAAAGTAAAATCCTTTAAAGAGGTTGAACCTTACGAGCTTTGCACGGAGCTTGGAATAGAAAATATTCCAAAAGTTGAGCGAACAAAAGAGGGCTTGCTGGTCACTAACTTTACTTCGCCCGAGTATTTCCTTGAATCTATGCAGCAATCCGGCTTTGTTCAAGAAGATGAAAACCCGCGCGAAAAAGCAGTTGAACTGTTTGGGGAAGCCGTTGTAATATTATTTGTCATAGATTATTTAGCAGAGCATGACGACAGGCATTGGGGGAATTACGGCTTTATGCGTAATGCTGATACGGGCGAGTATAAAGGCATGTCGCCTTATTATGATTTCGATTGGGCTTGGTCGGGCGGGGTAGTGCAGTTGCCTCAAAACGCGCTCAAAAAATACGGCGGCTTAATCAATGATATTTGCACTAAAGCTAAAAGCGCGGCAGGTAAATTTGAGCGCGGCGACATAATAACAAGGCGTGCTGACGAATTATCGGAAATACTTAAATAAGCAAAAATTTTGGAGGTTTTTATATGAACACCACTCAAACGGAAGTATTAAAATTCATCGAGGGGAATGACGTAAAATTTATACGCCTTAATTTCTGTGATATTTTCGGATACCAGAAAAATATCTCCATTATGTCGGGGGAACTGGAGGGTGCGTTCAAGGAGGGCGTTTCCTTTGACGCGCACGCGATTAAAGGCTTTAGGGACGTTACACGCTCCGATTTGCTTTTACACCCCGACCCGTCCACCCTCTCAATCCTGCCTTGGAGACCGGGCTCGGGCAGGGTTGCGCGGTTTTACTGCGATATAAAAAACCCCGACGGCACTCCGTTTTCGAGGGACAGCCGCTATCTGCTCAAACAAGTGTTAAAACGCGCGGAAAAAATGGGCTATGCCTGTAAGGTCGGTGCGGAATGTGAATTTTATCTCTTTAAGACAGACGAGGACGGCAATCCGACCGACATAACCCTTGACAACGGCGGTTATCTCGATATATCCCCGCTCGACAAGGGCGAGGATATTCGCCGCGAAATTTGCCTGACCCTTGAAGAAATGGGAATCAGACCCGAAAGTTCTCACCATGAGCAGGGGCAGGGGCAGAATGAAGTGGTCTTCCGCTTCGGCGGCGCGTTAGAGTGCGCTGATAATCTGCAGAGCTTCAAGTCTGTCGTTAAAGCAATTGCGGCGCGCAACGGGTTGTTTGCCTCCTTTATGCCGAAGCCGATTTTAGAAGCACCCGGTAGCGGGCTTCATATAAATATATCGCTTACACAAAACGGGAGAAACATCTTTAAGAATACGGCTGACGGTGAACATTCAGCGACAGTTGACAGCTTCATAGCAGGTATATTATCAAAAATACCCGAAATCACGTTATTTTTAAACCCGCTGTCAAATTCATATGAACGATTCGGCGAATTTGAAGCTCCTAAGTATGTATCATGGTCGCACCAAAACCGCTCACAGCTAATCCGCATACCTGCCGCCATAGGCGAAAAGGTACGCTTAGAGCTGCGCTCGCCCGACCCTGCGGTTAATCCGTACCTTGCGTTCGCGCTGATAATCGCGGCGGGGCTTGACGGAATCGAAAAGAACCTCCCCCTTTCACCCGCTGTAAATGAAGACCTATATACGGCTGATGAAAGCATATTAAAATCACTCTCAAAGCTCCCCGAAAGCCTGCGCGGAGCAATCGCGCTTGCCGAAAATAACAATTTCATAAAAAGCGTCATCGGCGAGGAGATGCTCATGAAGCATATTAACATAAAAAAAGAAGAATCACAGGATTTTGAGGCAATCAAAAACAAATCCGATTTCTACAAAGAAAGATATTTCAACTTGGTTTGAATGACAGCAATTAATTGTTAATTAACTCATTACAATTGTTCATTGTTAACTGTTAATTGTAAAAGGCGGTGATTATTTTATGGAGAGTGCGTTAATTGTTTCAAGCTCTGAAAAGGGTACGGCTTTTTTTGCGGATATTTTAACGGCGGCTCAGGTCAATAAAATCACTGTACTGAAAACATGCTCCGAGGCGCGCAGGGCTCTTTTAGACCGTGACTTTGACTTGGTAATCGTAAACGCCATGCTCAAAGATGAATCGGGGGAAAGCTTTTCGCGGCAGGTTGCGGGAGATGGGTTGGCGCAGGTCATACTTGTCGTTAAGAATCAGTATTTTGACGAGGTATCGGCAATATGCGAAAATGACGGCGTTTTAACTATATCAAAGCCCGTAAATAAAACCGTCCTATGGTCAGCACTTACGCTTGCTAAGTCGGCGCAAAGCAGATTAAAGCGCGTTCAAGCTGAAAATGTTCAGTTAAAACAAAAAATTGAGGATATAAAAATCATTGACCGCGCTAAATATATGTTAATTTCCTATCTGGATATGAATGAGCAGGACGCTCACAGATACATCGAAAAACAGGCAATGGATATGCGAACATCGCGAAGAGCGATTGCCGAGAGGATTTTGAAAACATATGAAAGCTAGTGATAAGTTAAATGAAGAATGTGCTGTTTTCGGCGTAAGTTTAAAAAGCGCGGAGGCGGCGGGAATCACCTATAACGGCTTGCTTGCCCTTCAGCACAGAGGGCAGGAAGGCGCGGGAATCGCCGCCGCTTATGAGGGCGGGATTATATGCCGTAAGGACACGGGGCTTGTCAGCGAGGTTTTCGGCAGGGGAGAGCTTGAAAGCCTTTTAGGAGCAACCGCCGCCGTGGGACATGCCCGATATTCCACTACAGGCAGCAGCAGTAAGAAAAATACAGCCCCTTTCGTGACGGAATATTTAACGGGGCGCATCGCTACCGCCCATAACGGCAATATAACCAACGCCTTTGAACTCCGCGCCGCGTTAAAGGATTTCGGGCTTAATTTCGGCGCGACAAGCGACAGCGAAGTTATATCCTCTCTCATCGCTTATTATATGACAAAGGAGAGAGATGATATTGCAGGCGTTGCAAGGGCGGCAGACCTTTTACACGGCGCGTTTTCGCTTTTGATTTTGAGCGGCAAAGGCAAGCTGATTGCCGTCCGCGACCCGAACGGATACCGCCCGCTTTGTATAGGGAAGAATGAAAGCGGCTATGCCGTAGCTTCCGAGAGCTGCGCTTTAGACGCTTGCGGATTTGAATTTGAGCGCGATATTGAACCGGGCGAAATAGTAGCTTTTGAAAACGGCGAGCTTAGCTTTAAAGATGCTATGCTGTTTCAAAAAAATCCGCGCGGGGGGCTTTGTGTTTTTGAATATGTATATTTTGCACGCCCCGATTCGGTGATTGACGGACTTTCGGTATTTGAGGCGCGGCATCATATGGGGCGGGTTTTAGCGGAAGAACACCCGGTAGAGGCGGATATTGTCTGCGGAGTACCCGATTCGGGGTTAGAAGCCGCGAGCGGGTATGCCGCTCAAAGCGGAATACCATTAGATATGGGCTTTGTAAAAAACAGATACATAGGCAGAAGCTTCATTTATCCTAACCAAACGCAGAGAGACAGTGCGGTAAGGCTGAAGCTTAACCCTCTGTCAGCGACAATCAGCGGAAAGCGCATCGTGTTAATTGATGATTCAATCGTAAGAGGAACGACAAGCGAAAAAATTGTAAAAAGCCTTAAAAAAGCGGGAGCAAAAGAGGTTCATATGAGGGTTTCCTCCCCGCCGTTTAAATATATCTGCCAATACGGCACAGATATAGACAATGAGGAAAACCTAATCGCCAATAAAATGACACTGGATGAAATATGCCGCAAAATCGGCGCGGACAGCCTCGGATACATAAGCATAGAAGGGCTGAAAAAAGCCTGCCGAAAATGCAAGCTTGAATTCTGCACAAGCTGCTTTACCAATTAACAATTGACAATGAACAATTAACAATTATAATTAGCTAATGAACAATTAAATCATCGGCGAAGCCGATACCATAATGGTTCATTGTTAACTGTTAATTGTTAATTGAAAAGGGGTATGATATGGCTAAATATATTTTTGTGACGGGCGGGGTTGTGTCCGGGTTGGGTAAGGGGATTACCGCCGCTTCTTTGGGCAGACTTTTAAAGCAGCGCGGGTTGAAAATTGCGGCGCAAAAGCTTGACCCTTATATGAATGTAGACCCCGGGACGATGAGCCCTTTTCAGCACGGCGAGGTCTTTGTCACGGACGACGGGGCAGAAACGGATTTAGATTTGGGGCATTATGAACGCTTTATAGATGAGAACCTCACCCGGCACAGCAATCTCACGGCGGGCAGGGTTTATCAAAATGTCTTGGAGCAAGAGCGCGCGGGCGGGTATTTCGGCGGGACTGTTCAAGTGATTCCGCATGTTACGGAGGAAATAAAAAAATTCATCTATAACGGGGCGGAAAAGACGGGGGCGGATGTGCTTATTACCGAAATCGGAGGGACAACGGGCGATATTGAAAGCCAGCCGTTTTTAGAGGCAATTCGCCAGATTTCGCTTGAACAAGAGCGGGGGGACTGCCTTTTTATACACGTTGTTTTAGTCCCCTACCTGTCCTTTTCGGGGGAGCATAAATCAAAGCCCGCTCAACATTCGGTTAAAGAGCTGCGCTCAATGGGAATATCGCCGGGCATTATTATAACGCGCTCCGATGAGCCTATCGGCGAAAGCATTAAGGATAAAATTGCTCTTTTTTGTAATGTTAAGCCCGATTGTGTTATAGAAAACATAACCCTGCCGACATTATACGAAGCCCCGCTGATGCTTCATGCAAACGGGCTTGACGGCGTTGTGTGCAGAGAGCTTAATATTAACGCGCCCGCTCCCGATTTAAGCGAGTGGCGAGCTATGACCGCTCAAATAATGGCAAGGGACAAGGCTGTTACGATAGCAATTGTCGGCAAATACATAAAGCTCCACGACGCATATCTCTCAATTATAGAGAGCCTTGAACACGCGGGCTTTGAACATAAAGCCAAAATTAACATACTCTGGATTGACAGCGAGGAGTTTGAATCCTCATTTCTAACCCCTAAAACCTCATTCCAAGCCCACGGCATGATTATACCGGGCGGCTTCGGCGGCAGGGGGATTGAGGGTAAAATTGCCGCTTGTAAATATGCGCGTGAAAATGACATACCATTTTTAGGAATTTGCCTTGGTATGCAGGTTGCCGTTATTGAATTTGCGCGCAACGTCTGCGGGCTTGAAAATGCAAATTCAAGGGAGTTTATCGGTACAGTTGAATCCTCAGAACCTTCAATCCTCATAGACTATATGCCGGGGCAGGAGGGGATGGAAAACAGCGGCGGGACGATGAGGTTAGGCGCGTACCCGTGTGACATTGCAAGCGGTACGCGGCTCAGTCAAATATATAAAGCCGCCCGAATAAGCGAGCGGCACAGGCACAGGTTTGAACTTAATAACAGCTACAGGGAAATTCTAACGCAAAATGGTTTAGTAATAAGCGGCACATCTCCTAACGGCAAGCTTGCCGAGGCTGTTGAATTGCCGGATAAACGCTTTTTTGCAGGAGTGCAGTTTCACCCCGAATTCAAGAGCCGCCCTGTCAAACCGCACCCGTTGTTTTCGGAGTTTGTGAAAGCGGCGGTACAACAATTAACAATTAACAGTTAACAATGAACAATTAATTATGTGTATTTTCAATCGCTCCATTAAAGTAAGAAACCTCCTTCGCCCTTGGGAAATTCACCCGCATAGATGTAAAGGCTTTTAGGATTTTTAATCCATACGTCAAGTATTGTTTCTTTATCTTTATCTGCCGCAACCACTTCTCCTCCCACAGTGTCACCGTACTCACCTTCTTTGCAATTAATAATGCAAACAAACTTTCCGTCATATTGCTTTTCAATTTCCTGCATTGTTTGGTACATATGATTACCTCCTTAGTTTAGCTTTTATCGTTAGGGACTTTATGATTGATTTTTTAATAATACCGCTCGTTTTAAAAGCTCTTTGCAATGTATATTGACATAGTAATGAATTATTAAAAAATATCCGAGTGAGTTCCTGTTTTATGAAGCGATAAAATTAGTTTTTCTTCTATAATACGATACACCAAGAGCCAATCGCCTTTAATATGACATTCTCTAAACGCTGATAGGTTGCCTTTAAGTTGGTGGTCACAGTATTTGAGCGGCAATTGTTCGCCTTTAGCAAGAATGCTCACGGCTTCGTCTAAAAGGGTTAAGTCTAAGCCACGTTTTCTTACAATTTTAACGCATTTTTTAAAGAGAGCGGTTTCAACAGGGAGATATTTTAAATTATTCATCATCGCTTCTCCAACTTGCAAATAATTCTTCAAGATTATGATGAATTTTTGCAGTGCCGTCAGCTATAGCATTATCAATTTCAGCGGCATCTTTTAGGAGCTCTTCAGCGTGAGCATAAACAGGCTCGGCAATAATATTATTAATTGGCAGTCTGCCTTGAATTACCGATTGGGTAAGAAATAAATTAATCGCACTTGATAAGGATAAACCCATGCTTTGGTAAAGAGTATCGGCGCGGTTGCAGATTTGCTTGTCAAGGCTGAAATTAAAGGTTGCGTTTGAGCTTTGCATATTAATCGTCCTTTCAAACTTATTATCTCAATGTCATTATACATCATATTCACTGCATTGTCAATAATTTAATAAATAAAAACAGGAGAATGAACATGCTTAAAATAATAGACTATAAAGCGGGAAACGCGCCAAGTGTTCTTCATGCCGTCGGGCATTTGGGCTTTGAAGCTGAATTTGCGCGGAATCCCGATGAGTTGGGTAACGCCTCAAAAATAATTCTACCCGGCGTAGGAAGCGCGGGGGCTACTATGGCGGCTTTGCGTGAAGCGGGTTTAATCAAGGCGTTGGGAGACGCTGTTTTGAAAAAAAACATACCGTTTCTCGGTATATGCGTTGGTATGCAGATTTTATTTGAGCATAGCGAAGAAGAAAACGCCGATTGCTTAGGCTGGCTCAAAGGCAGGGTTGTAAAATTTGCTCGCTCAAAGGTCAGAGTGCCGCAGATGGGTTGGAATAAGGTTAGTTTGACGGAAACTCCGATTAATAAGACCTTGGAGGATTATTTTTACTTTGTAAATTCCTATTACGTTACCCCAAAGAATGAATCCGATATATGGGGCGTTTCCGATTATAACGGAGCGTTTACGGCGGCTGTACGCAAGGGGAATATCTACGGGACGCAGTTTCACATTGAAAAAAGCGGAGAGGCGGGGCTTTGGCTTTTGAGAGGTTTTTTGCTGACGGATTGACTTTTGTATTTGAATATGATATGATATATACATACATTAACTACGGGAGGTATAGGAAATGAATGAGATTGAAAAACGCTTTAGAAATATTCCCGAGGTTGAGCCGGACGAACGCGATTTAAAAGCCATGGAGCGAATTAAGAAAGCGAACGACAACGGCAAAGGCATAACGCTTGAAGAGATGGACAGGATAAGGGCGGCGCAGGAATACAGCGGCAAAATATCGCTGCGAGTGCCTAAAACACTGCACCGCGATTTAACAAAAGCCGCCAAGCAAGAGGGAATTAGCTTAAACCAATTTATTTTATATAAGCTTGTGCGCTAGCAATTGAAAGGCAGTGATAAAAATGCTCACAAAACGCTTAATTGCCTGTTTTGATATTATAAACAGCATGGTTACAAAGGCGGTTCAGTTTCAAGATAATATCAAGGTCGCGCCTGCTGAGGAGTTGGCTGAAACGGTATATAAAAATCAAATTGACGAGCTTATATTTTATGATGTAACGGCGAGTAATGAAAAGCGCGGGATTGACATTGAAACGGTAAAAAAAGTCGCGGGCAGGGTGTTTGTTCCGTTTACCGTTGGAGGCGGGATTAAGACTTTAGACGATATGTACAGCGCGCTGAAAGCGGGCGCGGAGAAAATCAGCATTGATTCCATGGCAGTCAGAAATCCTCGGATTATTAAGGAGGGTGCTGAGGCTTTCGGCTCGCAATGTATTGTGCTGTCAACACAGGTTAAGAAAACGCCGGCAATGAAAAGCGGCTATGAGGTTTATATAGACGGTGCGAGAATTGCTACGGGTATGGACGCTTTGGAATGGCTCAAACAAGGTCAAGAGCTTGGCGCGGGTGAAATCTGCCTAAACAGCATTGATAAGGACGGAACACTGTCCGGCTATGACATTGAGCTGATGACTATGGCGGACAATATATTATCCGTCCCGCTCATAGCTTCGGGCGGCGCGGGAAAGCCGGAGCATCTGCTTGAACTGTTCACCAAGACGGACAGCCAAGCCGCAATTATCAGCAGTATGCTCTATTCCCCTCGGTTAGAGCGGAATTATACTGTTTCGGAGCTTAAAGAATATTTGCTTAACAGCGGCATAAATATGCGCCCCTGTATAATTTAGAAAGGGATGGTCTTTTATGGATAAAATCAGAGTGGGAATATGCGGATACGGTAATTTGGGGCGGGGAGTTGAATCCGAAATCGGAAAGAACCCCGATATGGAATTGGTTGCGGTTTTTACAAGGAGGAAGCCTGTTGAGAGCCTTAAAATCAAAGCCGTTGTACCCGTTATTCATGTTGACGATGCGGCAGAATGGACTGATAAAATAGATGTTATGATTTTATGCGGCGGCTCGGCTAACGACCTGCCCCGGCAGGGGGCGGCATTTGCGAAGCTGTTTAATGTTATAGACAGCTTTGACACGCACGCAAAAATACCCGAATATCTGAAAGCCGTTGACAGGTCAGCCAAGGAGGGCGGGAATATTTCCATAATATCGGTAGGCTGGGACCCCGGGCTCTTCTCGCTGATGAGACTGTATATGGGAAGTATTCTTCCCCTAGGCAAAACCTACACATTTTGGGGCAAGGGCGTAAGCCAGGGTCATTCGGACGCGATTAGGGGGATTGACGGCGTTGCGGATGCCGTCCAGTACACAATCCCCGTGCCGGATGCGGTTGAGCGGATAAGAAGCGGTGAGAACCCCGATTTAAGCGCGAGAGAAAAACATACCCGCCTTTGCTATGTTGCCGCCGAGCCAAACGCCGATTTAGGGCGTATAGAGTCGGAAATCAAAAATATGCCCAATTATTTTTCCGATTATGATACAACAGTAAATTTTATAACCAAGGACGAGCTTAAAGCGCGGCACGGAAAGCTGCCGCACGGAGGAAGTGTAATACACGCGGGAAAAACAGGCGAGGACTGCAAACACTCCTTGGAGTTTTCAATTAAGCTCGGCTCAAACCCCGAATTTACATCAAGCGTACTTATCTGCTTTGCCAGAGCCGCATATAAATTATCTGAAAAAGGTGAAACGGGAGCGAGAACCGTATTTGACATCCCCCCCATTTTACTCTGTGCGGATGAGGAAAAGACTGTAAAGAATTTACTATAATATTAATTTTTTGTTAATTGTTCAAAAAACTATTGCAATTTTAAATTGTTCGTGTTATGATATAAGTAAGGTAAACAAAGGCGTTTATCAGCATACGGATTTTTCCGTTTGTTGGTAAGCGTTTTTTGTTATTTAGAGAATAACAACTAAAAGGAGCGTTCGCTATGTCCTACACAATGAACATATTGGAACAAACGATTAAGAAAAACCCTAACGAGCCGGAGTTTCATCAAGCACTGACTGAAATTCTGCCCTCGCTTCAACCTTATATTGATTCTAACCCTAAAATTGAAAGGGCGGGGATTTTGGAACGTCTGGTCGAGCCGGAGCGGACTGTGATGTTCCGTGTTCCGTGGGTTGACGATTCGGGAAGGGTGCAGGTAAATAAGGGCTACAGAGTTCAGTTTAACAGTGCAATCGGTCCTTATAAGGGCGGCTTGCGTTTTCATCCCAGTGTTTGTTTGAGCATTATTAAATTTTTAGGCTTTGAGCAGATTTTCAAAAATTCACTGACGGGTATGCCCATCGGGGGCGGCAAGGGCGGCTCGGATTTTGACCCAAAGGGCAAATCAGACCGCGAGGTTATGGCTTTCTGCCAGTCCTTTATGACAGAGCTGCACCGCCACATAGGGGTGGATACCGATGTTCCCGCAGGAGATATAGGCGTGGGCGGGCGTGAAATCGGGTACATGTACGGGCAGTACAAACGCCTTGCAAACTGCTTCAACGGCGTTGTCACGGGCAAGGGCTTGGCTTACGGCGGCTCGTTTGTACGAACGGAGGCAACGGGCTACGGTTTGGTATATTTAATTAACGAAATGCTTCATCAGCACGGTAATTCCATAGAGGATAAAACCGTTGTCGTATCGGGCTCGGGAAATGTGGCGATTTACGCAACGCAAAAGGTTCAGCAACTTGGCGGCAGGGTAGTGGCACTCTCGGATTCAAACGGGTTTATTTACGACCCTGAGGGTATTGATTTAGACGCGGTTAAGGAGATTAAGGAAGTAAGAAGGGGCAGGCTTTTGGAGTATAAGGAACAGTACCCGGGTGCTGTCTATACAGAGGGCAGGGGGATATGGAACATCAAGTGCGATGTCGCGCTTCCCTGCGCTACGCAGAATGAGCTTAACGAAAGCGATGCAAGAGAGCTGGTTAAGAACGGTTGTATCGCAGTCGGTGAGGGTGCTAACATGCCGTCTACTCTTGAAGCGGCGGAGGTATTTTTAAAGAGCGGCGTTTGGTTTGTTCCGGGCAAGGCGGCTAACGCGGGCGGGGTGGCGACCTCTGCATTAGAGATGTGCCAAAACTCAGCGCGTATAGAGTGGTCGTTCCTTGAAGTAGACCACAAGCTGCAGGACATCATGGTGAACATCTATAACAGCATTTCAGAAGCCGCAGAGGAAGCGGGACAAAAAGGTAATTATATAGCCGGAGCAAATATTGCGGGCTTCAAAAAAGTCGCAAATGCTATGCTCCAGCAAGGAGTAGTTTAAAAACCAATAAAAGGAGGAGTCATTATGAAAAATGTACAATTGTTTTTTGGTAAGCCGCTTACGAGCCCCTGCTTAATCCCGGTGCTCCACGCCTCAACCCCGACCTGCATAAACGAGCCCTTTATGGTAGGTGCTGCCTGCTACAGGGTTACGGCTTTATCTTTCGGAACGGCTCACGGAGTTGTATTCACGGACAATGTTGACGGAATTGATGTTGAATCCTTAGGCAAGGCTCTGGGAACTCATCCGCTGTTTCCGAAAGGTGCCAGCATTGTGTTTGTTCAGGTTACGGGGCAGGATAGCGTGAGGGCTAGGCTATGGCAGCTTGGGGAGGGCGAAAAGCCTATTACGCCCGAAGCGGTATGCGCCGCAGGGACAGCCGCAATGATGAACCAAAAAATCCTTAAAAGCGAAGCGAAGGTATTAATGGATAACAACGCTTATTCAGTTCGCTGGGACAGGGGCAGGGGAGTCAGCCTTTGCGGGATACCCGAATCTGTTCAAGTGCAATTGGTGGATACGAGGGCTTCGGCATGATGCTTGATGCAGGGTTAATCTCGTATTTAGAGGACTTATCTCATCTTCTTCTCTCGGAGGATGAGAAAGCTCGCTTGACGGAATCTCTGGAAAAAATATTGAACGGTATGGCTAAGCTCGGCGCACTTGAACTGGAAAATATACCCGAGCGCAGCCATCCGTTCGATAATGTAAATGCTTTCCGCGAGGATATTGTCAAGCACTCCTTTGACAGAGAGTTAATATTAAAAAATGCACCTGTGAAAACCGATGAAATGTTTATTGCTCCTAAAACCGTGGAGTAGAAAGGATATTTTTATGCGGGAGAAGATTAACCGCTGTTATGTTGAGAAAAAAAGCGGGTTTGACTCAAAGGCTCTGGCTTGCCGCGCGGAGCTTTGCGAGGCTTTGGGGGTTGAAATTGAAGGCTTGCGGCTGTTTAACCGTTATGATGTTTATGGTGTATCTGACAGCGAATGGTTCAATGTCATAAACACGGTTTTAAGCGAGCCTGTATGTGATATTTATTATGAAGATTTTTTACCTGCCTTTTCCGAAAATACGCGCCTGCTTTGCATTGAGCCGTTGCCTGGGCAGTTTAATGCCCGCGCTGAATCCTGCGAGCAATGTATACAAATGCTCATGGGCGGGGAACGCCCTGTTGTTAAGACAGCGGTTATTTATGCAGTGAACAGTGAACAGTTAACCGTGAACAATGAGGATTTTGAGCGGGTTAAGGCTTATATTATTAACCCATTGGAATACCGTGAAATTAATGAGGATTCGCTCCCCCCGTCAATCCTCCCTTCGCCAACCCTCCCCCCACCTGCTCGCCCCGCGCCCCCCCCCCGAAAGGGGGGCAGGCCCCTCCCCCACCCCTCGTGTTAGCGGGC
>WRLG01000009.1 GCA_009777725.1 Oscillospiraceae bacterium
GACAATCACCATTGATGCGGCAATTAATTGTCAATCGTCAATTGTACATTGTCAATTGAATAAAAGTTGGCGGTTGGAATTCGGGGGTTGAAAAGTTAATCCCCGACATCGAACCGCCAACGGAATTAGGAGGAAAAAATGTTACCAATCACATCGGAAATTAAATATGTAATGCCCGGCGAAGTATCGGAAAAATATCTCGACCCTAAAGACGGCGAGTCCTTAATTAAAAGAGCCGAGCATATATTCAAAGAAATCTTGCCGCCATACGGTTACGCCGTTCGGGACAAGCAAATTGAATTGGCACAGCACATTCTAACCGTCGCAGGCAAAAGAGGAATAACTCTCGCCGAATCCGAGGTTGGAACAGGCAAAACTCTCGCCTATCTCATTGCTGCCGCTTTAATCAAACGGGGACGATTAAATGACTCATTTTTGCGGGGGCATTATCCCAACCAAAGCTATGCGGCTTCGGCAAATATGCCCGTTATAATTTCAACATCAAGCATCGCTCTGCAAAATGCCATAATAAAAGATTATATTCCTGAATTATCAAAAATACTGTTAAAGCACGGAGTTATCCGTTCGCCGCTTACCGCAGTAATCCGCAAGGGCAAGGAGCATTATATCTGCGAGAAAAGGCTTCAGCGGTTTTACAGCAAAGCAGATGAGGAGATTAAAACCTTGCTTTATCCGTTTCTTGACAAGCACTCTGCATTTGATATGGCGGACAATAAGTTTGACGGTTTTTCATCATATATTAAGCGGAATATCTGCGTTTCGGGCAGGTGCAATGATGATTGCCCTCGCTTTGAAAAATGCCGATATTCGAGATATATTAAGAAAGCAACCAATGCAACTATTGACTTTCAAGTCACCAATCACAACTTTTTCTTAGCAGATACTCGTCACAGAGCAGAGGGGAAATGCCCGCTACTTCCTAATTATCAGCTTGCGATTATAGACGAAGCCCATAAATTCTTGTCGGCGGCTCGGTCGATGTATGGCTTGGAACTTGCCGAATGCGAAATATATGAGCTTTGCGGGGAAATCCACAGCTTTACATTTGAAAATTCAAGCGGCGGCGTAAATGTACATAAACTTACCAAAAAGTTAGAGGGGCAAGGGCAAAGGCTGTTTAGAAAATTAACCGCCAACATTCCCGAAGAACAGCCCAATGATGAAACGGAACGCTACCCTGCAATTTTTGATTCGGACGTTGACCGTCACTTAAAAAACATCTCCTCTATTTCGCAAAATTTGATTTACGCTATAGAAGACAGCCGAATCCAAGAATTTCATAAATCCCGCAGGGCGACGGCTTTATGGAAACTTAACGAACTAAGCGAACGTGCGGCATCGCTCCGAAAGCAAGCTGAACTTATCTTTTGGCTCGAAAAAGAAAAGTTAGGAGATAGGGCATTTTCAACGCTCCACTCAATCCCAAAAGACATTGACGTTCGCTTGCATAAAGATTTATGGAGCAAAGGAATTCCGATTATTTTAACATCGGGAACGCTTTCGGCTTCGGGCGATTTTACAAGAGCCAAAGAAACTCTCGGACTTGATAAAATACCGCAACATAAACTGTTTAGTGCAACAATGGCATCGCCGTTTGACTACAAAAACAATACGCTTTTGTATATCAGCGAAACAACGCTTTTCCCTGATAACAACAAAGAATATCTCATAAATATTGCCAACGAGATCGAGAAATTAATCAAAGCTTCAAACGGTCACGCCGCCGTTCTGTTCACTTCCTACAACGCTATGGGTCAGGTACACACTATCCTAAAAAGTCGCAATCTGCCGTTTCCGATGTTCCGTCTTGAACGAGGCGGGGTAAATGCAATAGAGAAATTTAAGAAAAGCGGAAACGGCGTGTTGTTGGCTTCGGGGGCATTATGGGAGGGCATTGATATACCCGGCGATACTCTTTCAATGCTAATCATTGTCAAACTCCCGTTTGCTGTTCCCGATTCAATCGGCGATTACGAGCGTTCTTTATGCGGCAACATTGAGGAATACAAGGCAAAAGCAATTGTCCCCGATATGCTTGTTAAACTCAAACAAGGCTTCGGGCGGCTGATTCGCTCCGAAACCGATACAGGCGTTTGTGCTATTTTAGACAGTCGAGTAAATTCGCATGGTTCATATCGGAGTAAAGTTTTAGCGACTTTGCCTGAATGTCGGGTAACTTCTGATATTTTGGAGGTTAGGGAATTTATTTGTTGTAAGAAATCGCGGGGATATTTTAGATAACGGGAGGTTGAAGTTATGATTTCAAGTCTTGAACATATGAAAAATATTGACGTTCGCACGGTAAATCCCGACGAGCTTGTCGACATTAAGAGTGTAACAATTAATACAACTTTACCGCAAAATGAGCGGTTGCTTGACTATTTGGGGCAAATCAAAAATCCCTATTGTTTTAAGCACGGTAAAACTGTGATAAAGATAGCTTTTGCAGATACGGAGGCTACGTTGGAGGACAGGCTTGAGAAGTATCTGCTTTCAATCTGAGTTCGTCATAACCGATAAAATAACTATACTTTTTTCTACCCCGAAAGCCAAATAAAGACTTGCAAACCGCCCTCAACTATGTTAACATAGAATTGGGATTAATACGGCGGAACTCTGCGTGTTGTTGGCTTTGGCAAGCAATTCTTGTTTGCTTCGGGTAAATAACATACGGAGGTTTTTTGCATGGAAAATACTATTAAACAATGGCAAGCTGCCATTTATCTGCGGCTTTCAAAAGAGGACGGCGACAAAGAGGAATCGGACAGCATAACTAATCAGCGAGAATTATTGCTCTCACATATTGAGCGGAATCTGCCCGATGTTTCGATTGTAACAGAAAAGGTTGACGACGGATTTTCGGGGGCGAATTTTCAACGTCCGAAATTTATTGAAATGATGGAAGAAATTAAAGCGGGGAAAATCAACTGCGTAATAGTCAAGGATTTATCTCGCTTCGGCAGAGATTTCGGGGAATCGGGAAAGTATATTGAACACGTTTTTCCTTTCCTCGGAGTTCGGTTTATTTCAGTCAATGACGGCTACGATTCGCTCAACAAAAAAGACAGAAATTCAGATTTAGTCGTTCCCGTCCTAAACCTGATAAACGATGCTTATTGCAGGGATATATCGGTTAAAATCCGCAGTCAGCTTGAAACTAAGCGTAAGAAAGGCGATTTTATCGGAGCATTTGCAGTTTACGGATATGTGCGTGATATGAATAATCGGAATAAACTCGTTGTTGATGAAGCCGCCGCCGATATTGTGAAACTCATATTTCGTTGGAAACTTGACGGAATGAGTGCATTGGCAATTTCAGATAAACTCAACAAGATGGGCGTTTTATCTCCATATGAATACAAAAAGTCGCTTGGGTTGAATTATTCCGCTCCGTTTGCCAAATCAAGCAGGACATTATGGTCTGCGGTTGCCGTTTTTCGCATTTTAAAAGATGAAACTTATCTCGGAGTTATGGTTCAAGGCAAATGCTCAACGCCGAATCACAAAGTTAAAAAGCGATTTATCAAACCCGAATCAGATTGGGCAAGAGTAGGCGGAACACACGAGGCGATTGTCGCACTTGACGACTTTAACCTTGCCGCAAGATTAATGGAATCCGATACACGAACATCGCCGGGGGCTGAAACAGTCTATCCGTTTTCGGGAATGGCAAAATGCGGATTATGCGGCGAGAACATGATTCGCAAGACTGTTAAATCAAACGGCAAAAGCTATGTATATTATGTCTGTTGCCGCAGTTGCAAAGGTGTTCGCATTGCTGAAAAAGATTTAACCCAAGCGGCGGAAATTACACTTCGTTCGCATATTAACAACATCATTAATCTTGAACGCATACTTGATTTCATAGACGGTTTGCCGCTAAAAAAAGACGAGGTTCAAAAATTAGATGGGCAAATAACAGCACGCCGCTACGAGATTGAGCGTTACGAAAAGCTTGTGTTTTCATTGTATGAAAGCCTGCAAAGCGGGGTTATAACCGAAGAGGAATACCGTCAAATGAAAGCTCGGTATAATAATCTAAAAAACGATGCCGAGCAAGCGGTTTTGTCGCTTTCAAAAGAAATTGACGATATTATCTCACTCGGAGGGGAGAAAAATAATTGGATTGAACATTTTCGTCAGCATAATGATTTCACAAATATAACCCGCAGAATGGTGATTACTTTGTTTGATGTAATAACAGTTTATCCTGAGTCAAGGCTTGATGTTTTATTTCGCTATCGCTATGACTATGAAAGAGCAATTAGTTTTGCATTGGCTGTCAGCCAAATTCACAAAATTCCCGAAGCTGAAGTTCTGAGAGAGGGGGCGGCGTAAATGGCAAGAGTAAGCAGAAAGGGTAAAGGCACGGCGGGAACTGTCGCCGCCGAACCCTCAATTAGAATATGGAATACAGCCGTTTACGCTCGGCTCTCGGTTGAAGATAGCGGGCGTAGAGGAGCGGACACGATTGAAACTCAAATTGAATTGGTATCATCGTATATATCGCAACAACCGCATTTATCGCAATTTGACATATATGCAGACAACGGTGTAAGCGGAAAGGACTTCGAGCGACCGTCATGGAATCGGCTTATGGACGATATTAAATTCGGCAAAGTTGACTGCGTTGTCGTCAAGGATTTATCTCGGTTTTCACGCAATTATATTGAAACTATTGAATATATAGAGAAGATATTTCCTTTTATGGGCGTTAGGTTTATCAGCGTGAATGATGGTTACGACAGCGTGGTATCAACAGGGAATAACGAGCGATTGATTATTGCTTTGAAATCTCTTGTGAACGACCAATATTTAAAGGATATTTCGAGAAAAATATGCTCATCGGTGAAACTAAGGCAGGAGCGGGGCGAGTATACCAGAGGTTTCGCTCCATACGGGTATTCAAAATCAGATATTGAAAAAAACAAGCTGATTGTTAATCCCGATACAGCTCCTGCTGTCAGAAATATGTTTGAATGGCGTGCGGAAGGATTAAGTCATGCCAGAATATGCAAAAGGCTCAACGAACTTAATATTCCTACTCCAAATGAATATGTCCGGCAAAAGTTTGATAAATTTCACAGCGATTTTTTCAAATCTTCCGGTTGGAGAACACAGACTCTTAAAGGAATACTGGCAAATCCTGTATACATCGGAACGCTTGAACTTGGCAAGCAATGTCAAAGGCTTTATGAACACAAGCCCTGCACCAACGTCCCACGCGAGGAATGGCTGAAATTTGAAAATGTCCACGAGCCTATTATAAGCATGGAGTTGTGGGAAAAGGTTCAGTCTGTCGATAAAGCGGCAAGAGAGGCTTATCCCAAAAGTGCCGACCGCCCTCCGAGAGAGGAAAATCTCTTTAAGAGTTATATGATTTGCGGCATATGCAGGGCGAAAATGTCAAGGCAATATAGCCAAAAAACTATGGTAAGCGGGAAGATTTGGAGTACATATTATTATCTCTGCCCCTTACACAAAGAGCATCCTGCGGAACAATCTTATCGCTCCATACGTTACGATACAGTTGAGAATTCGGTGTTTCCTTTAGTTTTTGAAAGACTTAAATCTGCGGCAAATCTCGGCGAAATTATCGCTAAGAGAATGAAGCGGCAAAGTAATCCGAAAGACGTTCTTAACGCCGAAATAACCCGCATTTCGTGCGAATTAGAGGTGATAAATCAGCGTATTGCAGGACTGTATGAAAATTACGTTGACAAACTGCTGACCGAGCAAGAATATGTCGGTTTTAAAGCTGAATATTCAAATCGGGCTGAAACACTTAAACAGAGAATTGACGAGTTATCGCAACGTGCGGCGGTTATATCTGACATATCTGAATCGGATAACAAGTGGCTGAAAGCGGCGAGGGATTTTCAAAATCCGAAAAAACTCACAAGAGAAATGCTCGAAGCAATTGTTGAACGGATTGAAGTTTTCGGCAATGACCGTATTGAGGTTATTTGGAAATTCAAAGATGAATTTGAGTTGCTTCAATCAATAGCGGCACAAGAATTTGAAGAGGGGGTTGCGTGATGTCGGCTATAGCGTTATATCTCAGAATTTCACAAGATGATAACAACACGGACGAGAGTTGTAGTATTGCAAATCAACGCAATTTGCTTAGTTCCTATGTCGCTAATGATTCCGTTTTCTCAGGTTGCGAGATTCTTGAATTTGCAGATGATGGTTGGTCGGGTATGAATTTTGAACGCCCGAAAGTACAGGAATTGCTTGAATTAGCGAAACGGGGAAAGATTCAGACTATAATTGTCAAAGATTTAAGCCGTTGGGGTAGGAATTATTCGGAAGTCAATGAGCATCTTGACAGGATTTTCCCCTTTCTCAACATTCGTTTTATCAGCGTTAATGATAATTACGACAGCTTGGATTATAAAGGGCAAACCGCTCCGCTTGACGTTGCTTTCAGTTCCCTTATGCACGATATTTATTGCAGGGAATTATCTGAAAAAGTGAAACAAAGTCATTTAGCAAAAGCACTTAAAGGCGAATATATCTGCGGCACGGAATTTTTCGGCTACGCTCGTTCTAAAACAGAAAAAAACAAGCTTGTTGTTGACGAAACGGCGGCTGTTACTATCAAACGTATTTTTGATATGGCTTGCGAGGGTATATCCGCCGCAAAAATTGCCGCCGCCCTTAATGAGGATAATGTTGATACAGCCTTAACTTTAAGGGGGCGAAACGGCAAATCGACTCTTGGTTTTAAGCTTGATGAAAAGGGACGTTCATATTGGGCGGCGACACAGATTGCACGGATATTAAGCGATGAGCGATACACGGGAACAATGGTTTGTTTCAAAACAAGACCTGTTTCGCCCGGCAGTAACAAAGATTTGAAATTGCCGGAAGCCGTCATACTGCATTTGCAAAAGCGCTAAACTCAAAAGAGGGCAAGGTTGTTATGACGGAAAAATATATCTTGATGATTTAAAATCAATTATTCTATCGGCGGTAAAAGCTGAAGCCCAAAAAGTTTTTGACAATCGGCAGAAAATCAGAGCGGCAGACAAACAAAGCAATTCAGGAAAAGCAGAGATTTTAGCGGAACATAAGCAACTACTATCACGAATCGGACAGTTGGAACTCCAAGTCATTGTTCTTTATGAGGGTTTTGCAGACGGAAAGCTTGATAAGACCGAATACATCAAAGCAAAATCGGATTTAAATGCGAAATTATATAATGCGAAAATCAGTTTGACTGAGTTGGATTTTAAACTGCAAGGTTTTGAGGAACATACAGTAAAGCATGATGATGAGCCGCTATTAAAACGCATTTTGGACTCCGAAGATTTGACGAAAGAGATGATTTCGCCGATTGACAAAATTATTGTTTATGACCCTGAACGAATTGAGATTCGGTTTGATTTTGGGGATACGAATATTTGAGTTTATTTAAATTGCGGCGGCGGTGATTGGGTTCATTGCCGCTTTCTTTAAATCTAAAAAGCATAAGAGTTCTTGCCTTTGCTTTGCTCAAAGACATAGAAAGTTTACAATATTTTTTTAGTCTTTGCTTGACAGAAGCTTATTTGCGGCTATCAAAAGAGGACGGTGACAAAGTTGAAAGTGACAGCATTGCAACGCAAAAAGCGATTTTGGAGCGGTATTGCAAAGAGCATAAAATCGGCGTTTTTGATATGTATATCGACGATGGCTGGAGCGGTATGAATTTTCGCAGACCCGCTTTTCAACGAATGAAATCCGACATTGAGGCGGGGAAAATCATGCAAGTTATAACCAAAGATTTATCCCGCTTGGGGCGTGAATATCTTGAAACGGGAATGTATATTGAGATATTTTTTGCGAATTACGGCGTTCAATATATCGCTGTGAATGACAATGTGGACAGCAAAATCGGCACGGGAATGGATATTATGCCGTTCAAAAATCTCATAAACGATATGTCGTCAAAAGACACGTCAAAAAAGGTGAAAACAGCGTTAATCGCTCGGCAAAAGCAGGGAAAATTCATTGGAAACAAAGCTCCCTACGGCTACAAAAAAGACCCGAATGATAAAAATCATTTGGTGATTGATGAGCGTTTCGCACCTGTTGTCCGCAAGATTTTTACGCTTGCAAAAGACGGTTTGGGTATTGCAAAAATCCGCAAAATTCTGACGGAAGAAAAAATCCCCCGCCCCGCCGCAAGTGCAAATGACGACGGTCACAATATGGCAAATTGCAACCTTGAATCTGAAGAAAACCGCTGCTTTTGGAGTAATAATTCTGTGCGTGATATTCTGCGGAATCCTGTTTATGCGGGACATATCGCTGGGCAAAAAAGACCGAAAGTTTCAATGAAAAGTGAGAAGCGGGAACGTATGCCGAGCGACAAATATTTTGTTGTTGAGGACTGTCACGAACCGATTATTACGCCCGATGAATGGAGGCTTGTGCAAGACTTGATTACAAGCCGTTCGCGCGGGAAAATGGGTAGTGCGGGCTATGAAAATATCTTTGCGGGGATTGTGAAATGTGAAACTTGCGGTTACGCAATGACGGCGGCAAAAGCCAATCGGCGCAAGCGTCCCGACATTATCGACTGCGTTCAATATTCGTGCAACAACTACCGCACTTACGGTACTTCCGCTTGCACAATTCACGCTTGTGAAGCACGGGATTTGCACGATGTCGTACTCGCCGATATTCAAAAACACGCTGAATTAGCAGTCAACAACGACCGAAAAATGGCACAGAGAATCGCAAAACAACTGAATTTGACGGGGCAAAAAGAAAGCAGCTCCGCTAAAAAAGAACTTGCAAAATCAAAGACACGATTAGCTGAACTTGACAGGCTTTTTGCGAAACTCTACGAGGACAGAGCAGCCGAAGAAATCAGCGAATACAACTATAAAAAGTTATCCGCAAATTACGAGCGTGAACAAATTGAGTTGGAACGTAAAATCGGCGAACTGGAGCAGGAAATGTTAAAAAACAAGGTTGATTTGAATAATGCCGAACTGTTCATTACAAACATCAAAGAATGTGCGGAAATCACGGAGCTATCGGCGGCGTTGCTTAATCGCTTAATCGACAAAATTACCATTTCCGAACGTGAAATGATTGACGGCGAAGTCACACAGAAAATCACAATTTATTATAAGTTTATCGGGAATTTCACGTGAAATTCCCTTACATTAAATAAATGCAACGTGAAGTTTGTCCGACTTCTGCGGGACGCCACGGGGCGGGGCATCCAAATCATGCAAAGCAATCAATTTATTTTGCATATTTGTCCCCGAACCCATCGTCGCCGTTGAGCCAAGCAAAACCTGCACTTTACCCTGCCTAACCTTTGAAAAAAGCTCTTTTTTCTTGTCCTCGCTGTCAAATTCGTGAATAAATGCAACCTCTTCTTTCGCAACTCCTTTTGCTACAAGTTTATCACGAATGTCATCGTAAACATTGAAAAAACCGTTATTTTTCGGTGTTGAAAAATCGCAGAAAATTAATTGTGTGGATTTTTGCGGCGTTGCGTCAAGATGAGTTTTGTGGACATTATCAACGCAGACGCTGACTTTAGTACCCGGTTCATCGAGCAAAAGCGGGTTAATTAATCTTGAATCCGATCCGATTTTAAGCCCACCATTTGTGATGCAAAGCATATTGTCCTGTTCGGGTGGAACCTCTTTTCGCTGAACTTTTACGGCACGTTTCGACAAATCCGCAACCATCTCTTTTTGGTGCTGTGTCGGCTGAACGACAACATTATGAAATGTCACATTCGGCACTTTCAAATCGGGTAACATATCGGCAGTTTTAATGTCGGCACATTCTTTGAATATACCCATAGAAAGTGATTGCACAACGTGGAATAGCGTTATTGACGGACAAACCCCGACTAATACATCATCTAATCTTTGGAAAAATTATGAATTATTCAAAGGGAAAATACAGGACAGCGATTATTCATTGCAAGAAATATTTGAGGCTATTGGAAAATTAGAAATTGTCTATATTCAGCTGGAAACAGGAAAAGAGAATCCGCAAATAATATTCGAGAGCATTAATTCAACAGGACTTTCTTTAACACAAGGGGATTTGATAAGAAATTTTCTGCTGATGAATTGCGAATCATAGGAAAAACAAATACACCTCTATAAGGATTACTGGGTTAAAATATAACAGCACTTGACGACACTTATGATTCCGGATTTTGTGCGGGACTATTTCTCTATGAAAATGAGTAATTTAGTAAATAAAAATGATGTTTACAAAAAGTTTAAGCTTTATTTTGCGAAAGAATATAGTGGCACAGAAGAGGATTACCTAAAAGAATTATGTCGTTATTTGAAAAAACATTAAGGCATGAAACTTTCATTGGTCAGCATTTAGCAGAGCCTGCAAATAGCGACTACAAGTATAGAAGTAAATCGCCGAATGAAATATATCCGGGTTATTATGCCGAAATAGGACGTTCGGCACAAGACCTTATGTTTTTTACTCAAATCGCAGCAGAAATTTATGGTTTTCAAGATGAAATTTATTTTACACTTAAACGAAAATAAATAGCTAAGAATGATACTCCGAACAATAATTTTTTAGCTGTTGAATAATTATAACGATTTGAACATAGATTCTCACAATCGTTATTCTACCGCATTAAATGCTTATTCAAGCTTTTTAAAATCTCAAGATATTGGCATATAGTGGGATGCAGACTGGATTTTACTCCAACCCATACCCCACCCGCTTCCCCTTCATAGGCTCACTCCGCCCCTTTATCCTCCCGCAAAACCCCCTCAATAACTTTTTCGTCTAAATCTGCTATATCAGAAATATTATTTTCAGTCAAAAATATCAGCATATTTGCTGCGTTCTTGACATTAGCAATATCTTGATAATGTTGCGATTTTCCCGACTGCGACTGTTGTGATAAAATATCTTGAATAACATTCGCGAGCATAGGCTTTTCGGACTTTTGAGCTTCCACTCTTTTGCGCCGACAGGCACAAAATGCCATCGACAGACCGCACAGTACCACAAAGACTTGCCTGTGGTACATAAGTGCGCCGTTTACTCCATCAACGGATTAAGGCTACCCGAAACGCTTTCCGCTTCGGCGGGTTCGGGCTTGTCGAGAACGACATTCAAGGCTTCGACAAGTACAGCTTTGAATTGCTCATTTGTGAGAGTATCGGCGTTTGCAATCAAGCTTTCTGCGATTACTCCACGCTCAATGAGCCGCTTAGTTCTCGCTTTACGCTCCTCGGATTTTTCCTTTTGAATAAGCTGTTTCCGCTTGTTTTCGAGTTGCCGGATTTGCTCCTTAACGCTGAGGCGTTTTTGGGTTTTTGTTTTTCTCATGGTGGTGAGTTTCTTTCGTAATAAACTTAAGACGGCGAACCGTCTTGTGTATTTTTATTTGCTAATATTAGGGAGTTTCCCTGTGTGTGGGGGGTAGCAATGAACACAGAAAAAATTGCCACATACTCCGCCTTTTTCTCGACTGTCATTGTAGCCCGATACTTGTGATTTTTCTCTCGCTGTTTCGCTTTGTTGATTTCGATTTTTTCAAGATGAACTTTACGAACTCCGAAATCCTAAAAATTTGTAAAAAAATAAATTAACTATATACAAACCCGCAATTTTATGGTATAATATTGATATGTTTTTAAAATACAGTGGGCGGAGGGTTTACATTGGGGAATAAAAAGAGTGCGGCAGTAATGTTCAGCGCGGCGTTGCTTATGGCAACTTCTGCCGTAGGACCGGGGTTTTTAACCCAAACGGCAAATTTTACGGGGGAGCTTGGGGGAAGTTTCGGTTTTGTCATTTTAGTGGCGGCGGTGTTGGCTTTGGTCGTTCAGCTGAATATTTGGCGGGTGCTGTGCGTGTCGGGTCTGCGGGGGCAGGACGTTGCAAACAGTTTGTTGCCCGGGTTGGGATATTTTGTAAGTTTCCTTGTTGTAATCGGTGGAATTGTTTTTAACATAGGCAACGTCGGCGGCGGCGCGCTCGGCTTCAATGCTATGCTCGGTATACCCGAAACAATTGGCTTCTTTTTGACGGGCGGGTTAGCTATCGCCGTGTTTTTAATGAAAGATGCCTTAAAAGCTATGGACAGAATGGTTAAGGTGTTAGCGGGGGTTATGCTGGTGCTTATGTTCGTCGTCATTTTTGTTGTCCGCCCGCCTATGGGGACGGCAATCAAAGAGAGCGTATTGCCCGCCGTGCCGCCGGCGAACCTTTTCTTCCCCATAATAACTATTTTAGGGGGAACGGTCGGCGGCTACATAACTTTTGCAGGGGCACACAGGCTAATCGACTCCAAAGTAACCAAAGAGGAAAACCTGCCGCAGGTGAAGCAAACTGCCGTAATGGGTATCGGAATTGCAACTTTGGTGCGTGTGCTTTTGTTTTTAGCGGTATTCGGCGTGGTGGCGGCAGGTTATGCACTTGACCCCTCTAATCCCGCCGCCGATGCTTTCAAAATTGCTTTGGGGGAAATGGGCTATCGCTTTTTCGGCTTAGTGCTTTTTTCCGCCGCAATCACCTCTGTCGTCGGGGCGGCTTATACCTCGGTGTCTTTTCTGAAAACTTTCCATAGCTCAATTGCCAAAAACGAAAAATGGGTTATCTCCGCTTTTATTGCCTTTTCAACCATTGTAATGGCGGTTATCGGAAGACCTGCGACTTTATTGGTCGTCGCAGGTGCTTTCAACGGCTTGATTCTGCCTGTTACCCTCGGGGTCTGCCTTGTGGCTTCAAGAAATAAGCGGATTATGGGCAAGGATTATAAGCATCCCCTATGGTTGTCGCTTGCAGGAATTGCGGTGCTTGCTTTAACGCTTTACTTAGGGATTCGGTCTTTTGAGGGGATAATAACGCTGTTTAAGGGCGGTTGAGATAGGTGGTATTAAATATGAAACAAACAGCAAAAATTTCAGCGGTGGGCGATTGTGCCGTACTTGTAGAATTAGGGAGCGAAATTTCCCCTGAAATTAACGCCCGTGTAATCAGCTTGGTGCAACTTATAAAGGAACAGCCTATCGAGGGTGCGGCTGATACGATTCCGACTTTTTGCTCCCTACTTGTTAACTACGACCCTCGTGTAATTTCCTATGAAAAAATATGCCGCCGCCTGTCGGATTTGGCTCGGCTTGATACACGAACCGATGAGAAATCGGCAAAGGTGTTTCAAATCCCCGTCTGTTACAGCGGGGATTATGCCCCCGATATAGAATATATTGCAGAGCGGGCAGGTTTGAGTGTACAAGAGGTTATAAAAATCCATTCGGGGCGGGATTATTTGATTTATATGTTAGGGTTTATGCCGGGTTTCCCGTATTTGGGAGGCTTAGATGAGCGTATTCATACGCCTCGCCTTGAAGTCCCTCGTGTACAAATTCGTGCAGGGAGCGTGGGAATCGGCGGCACACAGACGGGCATTTACCCCTTAGATTCCCCCGGCGGCTGGCAACTTTTGGGGATGACTCCCCTCAAAACCTACGACCCGACAAGGGAAAAACCCATACTCTTTGAGGCGGGGGATTACATACGGTTTGTACCTATTGAAAAATCGGAATTTGAGGAAATAAAGGCACGAGTAGATGACGGTTCTTATGAATACAGCTTCTGAGAGAGGGTGAAAATATGGGAGTTCGTGTGCTTAAACCGGGGTTATTGACGACTATACAGGATTTGGGGCGTAACGGCTATCAAAGCCAAGGGTTTGGTGTTTCGGGCGTGATGGACAGGCGTTCTTTTACAATTGCCAATCTGTTGCTTGACAATCCGCAAGACGAGGCGGTTATTGAATTTACCCTAATCGGTCCGACGTTGGAGTTTACATCTGAAACAATCATAGCTGTCACCGGCGGCAATTTTCAGCCTATGGTTAATAAAAGACCCATAAAAATGTATACGGCAATTTATATGAACAAGGGCGATATTTTGGAATTTGCGGGTTGTAAAACAGGTTGCCGAGGGTATATCGCTTTTTCAAGCTTTTTGAATGTCCCGCTTGTTATGGGGAGCCGCTCCACCAATATCAAATGCGGTATCGGCGGTTTTCAAGGGCGTAAATTGCGGGAGCGTGATTTAATTATTTTTCGGCAAAAGCGAAGATACCTGCCGCAATTTTTATCACGAAGCCTTGACATAAACGAATTTCAAAATCAAGAAGAAATTACATTGCGGGTAGTTTTAGGACCTCAAAACGACTACTTTACCGAAAAAGGAATTGAGACTTTTTTGAGCGGTGTCTATACTGTCTCGAAAGATTACGACCGTATGGGTTGCCGTTTGGAAGGACCGATGATTGAATCCAAAGGCGGCACGGATATTATTTCGGACGGAATTGCTTTCGGTTGCATACAAGTGCCGAGCGGCAAGCCGATTATTCTGTTGGCGGACAGGCAGACCACAGGCGGTTATGCCAAGATTGCAACAATAGCGTCTGTTGATATTCCGAAATTAGCACAGCAAAAGCCCGGTAACACCGTCCGCTTTACCGCAGTTACCGTAGAGGAAGCCGCAAAACTTATTTTGGACGAGGAAAGAGAATTTGAAAGCTTCAGAAATGAAATACGCAAACCTTGTGCGGAGGTTTTGACTTCAAGGTTGACGGCTAAAAGGCTGAGTAAGTTGTTTGTAAGGGCGGGAGATTAGGTCATGTTTCAAAAAGTATTAGTAGCGAACCGCGGCGAAATTGCCGTTCGGGTAATAAGAGCCTTGCGGGAAATGGGCATACGCAGTGTGGCGATTTACGCCAAAGAAGATGAACACAGTCTGCACGTTCAGTTGGCAGACCAACGAGCTTGCATCGGCGATGATTTCACACATTACTTTAATAAAGAGCGAATTGTAACATCGGCTTTAGTCTTTGAGGCAAATGCGATTCATCCCGGTTGCGGCTTTCTTGCCGAAAGCCCCGATTTTGCATACCTTTGTGCTAAAAACAAAATAACATTTATCGGTCCCCCTGCCGGTGTACTTGAAAACCTAAACGGCAAAACGAGCATTGACAATCTCAAAGGTTCACAACATATTGAAATACAACTAATCGCCGATAACCATGGGAACATCATAACCTCATGCGAACGCATCCATACCATACGGCAAAAAGAACGAATACTTTTGTCGGAATCCCCATCTCCTGCCATAAGCCCCGCAATGAGGAAAGCCTTAGAAGAAGCGGCGGCAGTCGCCGCTCGAGAAACAGGGTACATAAATGCGGGAACGGCAAAGTTCGTTTTAGATGATGAGGGAAATTTTGAGCTTTCAAAAATAAAACCCTGTATTCAAGCGGGGCATGGAATTACCGAAATGGTAATGGGCATGGATTTGGCAATTGAGCAGATTCGGGTTGCCGCAGGGGAAAGCCTCAATCTTTTTTCCGATGTAAAAATGACGGGGCACGCTATGGAATGTAGGATTTATCCCGAACCAACGGTTCGCGGCTTGGGGCGGACATTCTGCAAGGTAACGAATATGCACCTGCCGTCGGGTAACGGAATTCGAGTAGATACGGCGTTGTACACGGGCTGTGAAATTTCGCACGATTGCAACGAACCGATTGCCCAAATCTTGGTTCATGCCCCTACACGCAAACGTGCCGCCGCAAAAATGCGTTCGACGTTGGACGAAACAGTTATTTTGGGAGTAGACACAAATTTAGATTTTCTGTTCCAAACAGCAAAAGCCATTGAAAGTGAGTAATTAATATGAGATTTAGAATAGATTTAAACAGCGATTTGGGGGAAAGCTTCGGTGCATATTCCATAGGAATGGACGAAAAAATAATACCGCTGATTTCCTCTGCAAACGTCGCCTGCGGCTTCCATGCCTCCGACCCGCTGGTCATGGCAAAAACAATCGCACTTGCAAAAGCGGCGGGAATACAAATAGGAGCACACCCGGGTTTCCCCGATTTACAAGGCTTCGGCAGGCGAAACTTAAGCCTTAGTTTGGAAGAAGCTAAGGCGTATACATTGTATCAAATTTCGGCTTTGGCTGGAATGTGCAAAGCGCAAGGTGTCAAGCTTCGTCACGTCAAAGCACACGGCGCGCTTTACAACATGGCGGCGGCTGACTTCGCTTTATCAAAAGCTATATGCGAGGCGGCGGCGGCTTTTGACAGCGGTCTAATCATCTTGGGATTATCGGGAAGCGAAACCATTCGGGCGGCAAATGCTTGCGGGCTTAAAGCGGCACAAGAGGTCTTTGCCGACCGGGGCTATGAGGAAAACGGCACTTTAGTCGCCCGCAACAAGGACGGTGCATTTATTCATGATGAAAACGAGGCTGTATCACGGGTCGTCCGCATAATCAAAGAGGGTTTAGTCAAATCGGTTAACGGCGTTGACATTCCGCTCAAAGCCGATTCCGTTTGTGTTCACGGTGACGGGGTTCAAGCTTTGCTGTTTGTGGAAAAAATACGGGCGGCGTTTAGTGAAGAGGGGATTGAGATTTGGGGGTTATGAAGATATTTTCATTATCCATATTATCACGAGTATTCTAAAGACGTCCCCTCTTATTTAAAATTCAGGAGTGTTGACAAAACAATTATGATGTGATATACTTGTTTTGTCAACACTCCTAAAATAATATCGGTATCTTATTGGTGGAGCATAGGGGGTTCGAACCCCTGACCTCTTGACTGCCAGTCAAACGCGCTCCCAACTGCGCCAATGCCCCAAATCCTCACGGTCTGAATACTCTGGTGTTTTTTTGCACATATTTATCGCTGATTCTGTTTCTCTTCACAGCTTTGCTTGCTGTTTCAAGCATTTCGCGCCGAAATGCTTCTCGGCGGCTCTCCCTCTCCTTTATTTTTCCGGAGCATATAGCTATCCTTTTGGCTATCCTTTCCCCGCGAGTATAAAAATCGTTAATTTCAATTTTTGTTACATCCTCGCCGCCGTTATCGTCATACCACCAATGTGCAAAATCTATACCGTCCTCCGTGCACGAATATCTCAGCCAATCGGAATTCTGATTAAAATAACGGGCTTTGGAAATTATAATTATACGCTCCCTCATGTAGATTACCTCTTCAATATCGCGGAGGTTTACAATCCACATTTTTTTGTAATAAACCGCTTCCCCTTGCTGAACGCGAGTTTGATTATGCTGTGAAATCACCATTACCGCATCGCTTATTTCAATATACGTGTTTGCTTTATGCCCTGTTATCCTTGCGCCGGATATTAATGAGCCTATTAAGCATACGATAAAGCTGTAAGCAATAGCCGCATAGGAGGAGTAAAATATGGCGCGGTAAAGCATTGCCGGTGGCTCGGCACTTAACAGTACGACAAATATAATCACTACCGCAAAAGCCGACACCATAACGCATAACGATGGCAGGTTAAACCAAAAAAGCCTGCGGTTATGCTTTGCGGCAAGGGTTTTTTCATTTATTCTGAAAGTTTTTCGCACCATGACCACTCCATATTTACAGTATACCATATTTTAACGCCGCAGTCAATATATATATTAAATTTTTTTGCCGTTAAATATTATTTTTTTGCACCGTAACAAATATCACGCGGCAACAGCAAAATTTTGCTTGACAACAAATCCATATAAATGTTATAATAACATAAGCAAATGAAAGCGAGGTTTTATTATATGAACTGCAATTGTAACGCTCACCAAGAGCCCCGTAGTGAGAATTTGTCCGTAGATGCCGGCTTAATTGAGCAGGAGCTTATAAAATACGCCGACATTAAAGGCGGTTTAATCACCGTCCTCCAAAAAGCGCAGGAAACCTACGGCTGGTTGCCATCTGACCTTTTAGAGTACATCGCCGGGCGAATGGGTGTCGGGCTTGCTAAAGTAATCGGCGTTGTTACTTTTTATACGCAGTTTAGAACCAAGCCCGTAGGGAAAAATCTTATTCTGCTCTGCCAAGGGACGGCTTGCCATGTCAACGGCTCGTCTGACATTGAAGAAGCAATTAGGGACTATTTGGAGGTTGAGGAAGGCGAAATCTCCGAAAACGGCTTGTTTACTTATAATAACGTCGCCTGTCTCGGTTGTTGCAGCTTGTCGCCCGCTATGATGGTCGGGGGTAAGACCTACGGCAATTTAACAAAGGAAAGCACGGTTAAAATACTTAAAGAAATTGAAAAGGAGAGTTCCCGATGAGAATTACCGTAGGTATGGGTAGTTGCGGAATTGCCGCCGGAGCTTCCGAAATATACAAATTACTTGAAGAAAACGAAGCCGGCGTTAAAGTTACGGGCTGTATCGGCATGTGTTACTTAGAGCCTGTCGTTAACATCTATAACGGCGCGGAAGAAAAGGTTTTTGTTAAAGTTGACAAAAAGGGCGCGGAAGAAATTTTGAAGCTTATAAAAGGGGAAGAAAACTCTGCCGATGAATATGCCGCTTCCCGCGAGGATATTGAGCTTTTATCGGCTCAGCCCAGAATAGCTCTGCAAAATTGCGGCATGATTAACCCAGAAAGCATAGACGAATATATAGAAAAAGACGGCTATAAAGCCGCACGTAAATGTATTAATGAGATGACACCGGAAGATGTAATTGCCGAGCTTAAAACATCGGGTTTAAGCGGGCGGGGCGGAGCAGGTTTTCCTACATGGTTTAAATGGCAAGCCGCAAGAGATTCCGAGGGAGAACAAAAATACGTAATCTGCAACGCCGACGAGGGCGACCCCGGAGCGTTCATGGACCGCGCCGTAATTGAGGGCGACCCGCACGCGCTGATTGAGGGCATAATGATTGCCGCCTATGCTATAGGAGCAGGCGAAGGAATCGTATATGTCCGCGCCGAATATCCCCTGGCGATTGTACGGCTTGAAAAAGCATTGGAGCAAGCCCGCGAAAAAGGGTTGCTCGGTGAAAATATATTTGACAGTGGCTTCAGCTTTGATATACGCATAAAAGCGGGCGCGGGCGCATTTGTATGCGGCGAGGAAACTGCGTTAATCGCCTCTTTGGAGGGTGAACGCGGAATGCCGCGCTTAAAGCCGCCGTTCCCCGCGCAAAAGGGATATTGGGGTAAGCCGAGTAACATCAATAATGTCGAAACCTATGCAAACGTCCCGTGGATTATTAGAAACGGCGGCGCGGCTTTTTGTGCAATCGGAACTGAAAACTCAAAGGGCACTAAAGTTTTTGCTTTAACAGGTAAAATCGCAAAAGGCGGATTGGTTGAAGTGCCTATGGGCAAAACCATACGCGATGTTGTATACGGCGTAGGCGGGGGTATTAAAGACGGCAAGGCGTTCAAAGCTGTTCAAGTCGGCGGACCCTCCGGCGGCTGTATTCCGGCGGAGCTTATAGATACCGTGATTGATTACCGCACTCTTGCCGAAACAGGCGCGATTATGGGCTCCGGCGGTATGGTCGTCATGGACGAAACGACCTGCATGGTGGATATGGCGCGCTTCTTCCTTGATTTTACTTGTAAGGAAAGCTGCGGCAAGTGCGTCCATTGCCGAATCGGTAACGTCAGAATGTTAGAAATTTTAGAGCGGATTTGCAACGGCGAGGGGCAGAGCGGAGATACCCAACTTTTAAGCGAGCTTGCCGCGCAAATTAAAGACGGCTCTCTATGCGCCTTAGGGCAAACCGCACCCAACCCCGTTTTAACCGCTATACGCTATTTCAGCAATGAATTTGAAGACCATATTGAACACAAAAAGTGTACCGCCTGTCAATGCAAACCCTTGCTTACCTATGAAGTAGACAACGAAAAATGCACCGGCTGTACACTATGCGCGAAAAAATGCCCTGCAGATGCGATTTCGGGCGAACTGAAAAAACCTCATATAATAGACAACGCAAAGTGCATCAAATGCGGCAAATGCGCGGATGCCTGCCGATTCCGCGCTATCAAGGTTTCATAACAATTGTTAATTGTTAACTGTTAACTGTTAATTGTTTTAAGGGGGTTCTGTAAAATGCAAGCATACGAGGGTTATTTCGAGAACGGCTCTTTTCATTCGGCAGGTCGGGTGATTGAGATTCCCGTAAGGGAAAAAATTGTTATAGTTTTGGATGAGTATACGCAAGCTCCAACTAATGAGGAGCGTTGGGAAACGATGAAAAAACTACGGGGAATTGTCAAGTCGGACATTGATGAGAAAGCAGAATTGGCGAAAGCGAGGATTGAAAAATATGAGGGTTCTACTTGACACAAACATTATTATGGACTGGTTTTTAGGCAGACAACCGCACGTTGAACAGGTTGCCGTAATTATCAAAATGTGCACTGAAGATAAAATTAAAGGTTGCATAGCCGCCCATACGGTTACGAATTTGTTTTTTATTTTACGAAATGAGTTTTCTGTAGAAAAAAGAAGGCTTGTTTTGTTGGACTTGTGTAATGAGTTTAAAGTAATCGGCATAGATGCTTCTAAACTAATTTCCGCCCTGAAAAACAATAATTTCAATGATTTTGAAGACTGCTTGCAAGACGAGTGTGCAATGAATTTCAATGCCGACTACATAATTACAAGAAACACCGCCGACTTTAAAAACAGTAAAATTAAGGCTGTTAACCCTATAAAATTTCTTGAAAAGATTAACTAAGCCTTTTAAGGAGATATATATTATGAGTAACAAAATAAAAATAAATATAGACGGAAGAGACATTTACGGCTCACAGGGGCAGACTATTTTAGCTGTTGCCGCTGAAAACGGGGTTGCTATACCAACCCTCTGCCATGACGAAAGGGTTGAAATTTACGGTTCGTGCGGTATTTGCGCGGTGGAAGCCGAGGGAATCCCTAAGCTTTTGCGCGCTTGTGCGACTTTGGCTAAAGACGGCATGGTTATTAAAACTAACACTGAGCGGGTTCTGAAAAACCGCAAGACGGTTTTGGAGCTTTTGTTAAGCGACCATACGGGCGACTGCCTGCCGCCTTGCACGCTTGCTTGCCCCGCCCAAACCGATTGCCAAGGATATGTAAAGCTGATTGCAAACGGCAAATATAAAGAAGCCTTGAAGCTGATTAAAGAAAAAATACCTCTCCCCTCCTCTATCGGTCGGGTTTGCCCGCATCCTTGCGAGGAAGCTTGCCGCCGCCAACTTGTGGAAGAGCCGATTTCCATAGCGGCGTTAAAACGCTTTGCGGGGGATTTAGAGCTTGGCGGAAATGGTGATACCGCCGCCGAAGCAAAACCGCCGAGCGGTAAAAAAGCCGCCGTAATAGGCGGAGGACCGGGCGGGCTGACAGCGGCTTACTTCTTAAAGCTATACGGTCACGATGTAACCATATATGAGGCTATGCCGCATATGGGGGGTATGCTCAGATACGGTATACCCGAATACCGCTTGCCTAAGGCGATTCTCCAAGAGGAGATTGATAACATTGAAAAAATGGGCGTAAACTTTATTAACAACACAAAAATTGGTGAAAACTTGACTTTAGAGAGCTTGCGCGAGAGCTTTGACTCTGTTATTGTTGCAGTCGGCGCATGGTCCGGCATGGGGCTTCGTTGCCCGGGAGATGAGCTTGACGGCGTATTGGGCGGCATTGATTTTCTCAGAGAGGTTGCTTTAAACGGCGTTGACGATTCGTTTAAAGGCAAAAAAGTTGCCGTTGTGGGCGGCGGAAATTCCGCTATGGATGCTTGCCGTACGGCTGTCCGTCTGGGAGCTTTAGAGGTATACAACATTTACCGCCGCACTAAAAATGAAATGCCCGCGGAGGAAATTGAGATTATTGAAGCCGAGGAAGAGGGCGTAATCTTCAAAAACTTAACCAACCCGCTGGAAATTTTAGGCGAGGGCGGACGGGTTAAGTCAATAAAATTACAAATTATGGAATTAGGCGCGCCCGATGCTTCGGGCAGGCGCGCCCCCGTGCCTGTGCCGGGTAAGGAAGAAAATATAGAGGTTGACATTGTAATCTCCGCTATCGGTCAAAGGCTGAACCCTGCAGGCTTTGAAACGCTTGACGCTACTAAATGGGGCACGCTTGCCGCCGATGAAAACACCTTTCGCACTAACATTGACGACGTTTTCGCCATAGGTGATGCGACAAACAAGGGCGCGGACATTGCCGTTTCCGCCATAGGAGAGGCTAAGCGCGCCGCTGAAATGGTTGACAGGCATTTAAAGGGCGAGCGGCTTGAATATAACCCGCCTTATCTTGTAAAAACCGAAAAAACAGCCGATGATTTTTCCGATTATGAGAAAAAGCCGCGAGTTAAAGTGTCTGAACGCGCGGCGGCGGAGCGCAGAAACGATTTCCTTGAAATTAACCCCTGCTTTACGGAGGACGAGGCGAAAAAAGAAGCTTCGCGCTGCTTGGAATGCGGGTGCTTAGATTATTTTGAGTGTAAACTAATCAATTACGCCAATAAGTACGGCGTTCAGCCCGAAAAATACAGCGGCAAACTTCACAGCCGCCCAATTGAGGACGATATTCCCAAAATACGCCGCACCCCCGACAAATGCGTATTATGCGGATTATGTGTACGCATTTGTGAAGAGGATGCAAACATGGGCGTTCTCGGCTTTGTAGGGCGCGGATTTGATACTATAGTTAAGCCGGCGGGAGATTTGAGCAACTGCGAGGCTTGCGGCAAATGCGCCGAGGTATGTCCTACGGGAGCACTTATTCAGTTAACGGTTAACAGTTAACAATTTAAGGTTGGGGGAATTTATATGGCTGTTAACAGAGTTGAAATTAAGAATCTTACTGTGTTTGAGGATACGGCTATTGATTTCTGCGAAGGTGTAAATGTTCTCATCGGCGAAAACGGGACAGGGAAAACACATTTGATGAAGTTTATTTATGGTACTCTTATGTGTAGCTATAACTATGAACTACTTCAACGCGATAAAACTAATGGAACACAAATTTTTGATGCAAACAAGCTTTTCAACACTACAGCGCGTTCGCTGATGAGAGCAGAAAACATTTATAATTCAATAGTAAAAGTAAAAACGGACTCATCCACTCATTATAATTATGAAATTGACAGTTTAAGTTCATGTAAAGTTTTTTATAATGAAGGGCATTTTAGATTTGATTGGTCGTTTGTGAGCGACCCTAATGGTTATGGTGCTGGTGGTGCTGGTGGTGGTGCTGGTGGTCTTGATGATACCCGTGCTTATGGTATACTGCCTGCATTTATGTTGCCTCCAAATGCAGAGCCAAAAGGCGATTACATACTATTGGTTGTACCTTATAACACTAAATTTGAAAATAATGCTGTATTTATCCCGGCAAAAGACATGGTTACACATTCAAACGGATTTCCTTCAATAGCTAGAAGGCGAAAAAGAGAAATGCCGTTTGATGATACGTTACTTGATATTATTGATACAGCTTTGCAGAGTAATCTTGATAACATTCCGAGTATTGCTTTAAATGTTATACCTATATTAGAGAGAAGTATCGGCGGTAAAGTTATAGTTGAAAACAATGATTTTTATGTGCAAAAAAATTGCGGCAACAAGATTAAGTTTTCCGCTGAAGCAGAGGGAATCAAAAAAATCGGGCTACTATGGCGACTTCTGATGAATGAAAGCATTACAAAAGACACTATATTATTCTGGGACGAGCCGGAGGCAAATATTAACCCTAAACTAATACCTGTTATTGTAGAAATCCTGCTTGAACTATCAAGACAGGGAGTTCAAATTTTTGCCGCTACTCATGATTACGTTTTTTCTAAGTATTTTGAGGTTAGGCGCAAAAACGGCGACCTTGTCATGTTTCATTCTTTATACGAGGAAAACAATGACGGCGTTAAGTGCGAAAGTAATGTTAATTTTAGGGATTTGAATAACAATCCTATAAATGACTCGTTTGATGAGCTTATGGACGAAGTGATTTTTCATAATGTAGGGGATTGAGAATGAGTAAAATATTTTACGATGAACACGGGCGTTATCAAATTAATTTGAATGCCGCTAAATATGCAGTGGGAGATTTACACGAAAAGTATAAAACAATCGGTAATTTTCTTTCAGATGTTGATTGGATTGCTGAAACCGATACGGAAATATTCTTGATTGAGTATAAAAATTCAGCTGTTCAAGGGATTGCTGAAGATGAGGGATTTAGAGCAAAACTAAAAGGCGATAATTATCGTATTTTTCTTGACAGTTTGAAGAAAAAGTTTTACGGAAGTACATACTATTTATATTCTTGTCAAAAATGCAAGCCATTGACCTATATTGTCATATTGGAAGCACGATTTTTAAAACATAATGATAACCTGCGAAAGAGAATACTTGCTTCAATAAAAAAACATTTGCCATTTGGACTGCAAGAACTTAAGCTACCCGAAATAAAGGATAATTTAATTAATGACGTAAAAGTATTGTCCATTCAAGAATGGAACGAGCAATACCCTATGTTTCCTCTGGAAGAAGTCAAAAAGGAGCTAATCTTAGAGCATGTCTAATATTATTTTTTAGAAAGGATGATTTTTCATGGGTGAATTATTCGCAAGAGAAACAAACCATAAGGGCATTACAGCTGTTGAGCTGGAGTCGGGGAGGTATTATGCCATTGTCGCGCCGACGATTGGCAATAATGTGCTAAGGCTGAGGGACAATGAAAAAAATATGGAAGTTTTGCGCTATAAGGATGAAGCCGACATCTCCGAAATCGTAAAATCGCCCTATCTTTGGGGGCTTCAGCCGCTCTATCCCCAAAACCGCTTTGAGGACGGCATCATCAAAACCTCGGACGCGGTCTATAAGTTCCCTTTAAATGAAGCGAATAATAACAATCATATCCACGGCTTTATCCATAACCGCGTTTTTACGGTTAAGGATATGGGTGCTTCCGATGGCGTGGCTTTCGTTGATACGGAATATACATACGATGAAAATGATTACTTTTATAATTGTATGCCCGTAAAATTCCGCTTAGAGATTAAAACTTCGCTTTCCGAAAACGGCTTGACCTATACGATGACCTTTTTCAACCTGTCTGATAAAGTGCTTCCCATATCAGCGGCGGCTCATACTGCGATTAACGCGCCTTTCGTTGACGGAGCAAGGCAGGAGGATATGCTTATCGAGCTCCCTGTATCGGAACGAGTTGTAGCCGATGAAAAACGCTGGCTTCCCACCGGGGAATTCGCGCCGCTCAATGATTATGACCTCCTGTATAAAAACGGCAAAATGCGCCCCGTTTTGCGTGATATTAACAACAACCACTACCGCGCCGCAGAAACCACCCTAGACGGCAAGCCTTTCCGAGGCTCTGTATTTACCGATACGGCGAGCGGCAAAAGGGTCGGCTATGAAATTGACGAGAATTTTAAATTTTGGATTCTTTGGAATCAAGGCGGCTTTAACGGATTTTTCTGCCCCGAGCCCCTCTCGGCTATAATTAACGCGCCGAATATCCCCCTGCCCCGGGAGCAGACGGGGTATCACGAGGTGTTGCCCGGCGAGAGCCATAGCTTGACGCAGAGAATTTTCACCTGCTAGGGGGGATTCGGTAACTTTTAGCGAGCTTTTAGAACAATTTGGAAGCCGATTATAACAAATGTTAAAAAAGTGTTGCTATTTTTGTAAATAATAACTTCTTTGAATTTCTTGACAAAATTTAACGTATAATGTATAATAAATATGGGCGGTAACAATCGTGCACCGTTCATTAAAATAAATAAGAAAGGTAGTTTAATTTTATGAAAATCAAAAAAATTATTGCTTTAAGCTTAGCTGCGGCTATGACAGCGGCTTTTGCGGCAGGCTGTACCAATGACAGCGGCAGTGGCGACACAGGAGGCGGCGGTGCCGCAGGCGGAGGAGGAGCAACAGGCGGCGGCGGAGCGGCGGCTTCAAGCACAACCATTAACGTCTGGAGCTTTACCGATGAAATCCCTAACGCGTTTGCAAGGTACAAGGAGCTTAATCCCGATTTCCCTTACGAAATTAACGCAACGGTAGTATCTGACCAAGACGGAGCATACGAGTCCGCTTTAGAGAATGCCCTTATGGGCGGAGGCTCTGCCGCTCCCGACATCTACACGGCTGAGCAAGCGTTCGTACTTAAATACACCCAAGGCGGATTTTCTCAGTATGCCTCTACTTACAAAGACCTCGGCATTGAAGACCTTGAAGGAAGAATTTCCTCGGCTCAGCTCGCTCAATACGCTATTGACGCGGGAACAAGAAACGGAGAGGTTGTAGGGCTTCGCTTCCAAGAAACAGGCGGCACGTATATCTATCGCCGTTCAATCGCCAACGACATTTGGGGAACGGACGACCCTGCCGTAATCGCTGAAAAAATCGGTCCCGGCTGGGATAGGTTTATGGAAGCTGCCGCAGAGCTCAGAGCCGGAGGGTATTCAATTGTTTCGGGCGATGAGGATGTTTGGCAGGTTGCCAGAGACGGTGCTACACAGCCTTGGATAGTTGATAACAAATTGGTGATTGACCCCGAGCGTTTGGCATTTATGGATTTGGCAAAACAGCTTCATGACAACGGCTATATGAACGGCTCATTGGCATGGAACGACCCTTGGTATGCCGACATGGGCGGCGTAGGGCTCAGACCCGTATTCGGGTTCTTAGGTCCCGCTTGGCTGATTAACTATGTTATGATTAATAATGTAGGCGATACTTTCGGTGACTGGGCTGTAACCACCTCCCCCGTACCGTTCACTTGGGGCGGCACTTGGGTTATGGGTAACAAGGATGTTTCCGATGCGAAGAAAGACGGCGTAAGAGAGCTCATTGAGTGGATTACGCTTGACACTTCCGAAACAGGCTTCCAGCAATATTTCGCTAACGGCACACTTTTCGATGAGCCCGGCGCGAAAGACACCGTTGCTTCCAAGGTTGTAATGGAAAGGTCGGACGGCTCTCTTGATATGCTCGGAGGGCAGAATATGTTCGATTACTTCATTCCTGCCGCTGCAAACGCACATTCCGCTCATTGGACCGAGTTTGACAGGGCGATTAATAACTGGTTTAACGACCAGACCCGTCAGTATTATAACGGCAACAAATCTAAAGAGCAGGCTATTGAGGACTTCAAGCGTCAAGTAGCCGATAACCTCAATTTTGACATTGACTAATCAAGGCATAGCGTTTGTAACGCGCTCCTGATGAAACGGGGCGGATTGTTTGGTCCGCCCCGTTTTTTTAGTAACTTATACTAAGCGGAAAGGGTGAATATGTCAATGAAGCATAAAAACTTCAGTTACGCTAAATACGGTTATATTTTCAGTATACCATTTATTCTGGCATTCCTTACGTTTTCGCTTTATCCACTGGTTTACACCGTATCAATCGGATTTACCGACAGGGCGGGCGTCCCGACGAAAGACGCGGAGTACGGCATTTTAAGGGATGCGGAGGGCGACTTAGACCCGTTCGGAAATTTCAGGTCGATTGCCAATAACCGAACTTTCAGAACCTCTCTGCAAAACACCTTTAAAATCTGGGGTATGAACTTTATCCCGCAGATACTGCTGGCTCTGATTCTTGCTGTTTGGTTCACGAGCCGCCGTGTCAGCTTTAAGGGGAAGGGCTTGTTCAAAGTGCTCTTTTATATGCCTAATATCATAACGGCGGCGACCATCGCGTTATTATTCCGGGCATTGCTCTTGTTCCCCAAAGGGGTTGTGAACGATACCCTCATCGCTTGGGGCTTAATCGACCAAGCTATCAATTTCGAAGCAAGCCCGGTAGCCTCTCAAATTGTAGTGGCATTTATCCAATTCTGGATGTGGTACGGCTATACCATGCTAATCTTTATCTCGGGAATATTGGGGATGAACCCGGAGATGTTTGAATCCGCTGATATTGACGGTGCAAACAGCTTTCAGCAGTTTTTGTACATCACACTCCCGAATCTGCGGACAATTATGCTTTATACCCTCGTAACAAGCCTCATCGGCGGCTTGAATATGTTCGACATACCTCACCTTTACGCCTCCGGCGGACCGGACAATGCAACCACCACCACCAGCATATTTATCTACAACCAAGCATTCCTCGGCAGGTATTTGTATAATACCGCGGCGGCGGCGAGCCTCATCGTGTTTGCGATTATTGCGGTGCTCTCGTCAATACTTTTCTTCCTTATGAGAGATAAGGAAGCGGCAAAGCTGAGAAAGCTTAAACGGCAAGATAATAATGCTCTTAAAAAATCATTGTTGGGGGTGGGTTAATTGTATCATCATAATGTCAAAAGCTACAAAAATATGAAGACCGTATTTAAGGTTTTCGTCTATGTCGTGTGTATTTTGCTTACCATATTGAGCGTTATCCCGTTCTTTATCATGATTATCAACGGAACCAGAAGCACACCGGAGATTCAGCAGAGCGCGCTGGCTTTTTTACCCTCAAATGCTTTTAAAGATAACTTTCAAATATTGCAAAGAGGAAGCTTTGACGCGTTCGTGGGCTTTAAGAATTCTATCATCGTATCCACCGGCGCGACCGCTTGCGCGGTTTACTTCTCCAGCCTTACCGCCTACGCACTCTCTGCCTATGATTGGAGACTTCGCCAGCCCTTTTTCACCTTTATCCTTGTAGTCATGATGATTCCGGCGCAGGTTTCGGCAATCGGATTCTTCCAGTTTATGTACAGGGTTAATCTCGTAAACAGCCTTTTGCCCTTTATTGTACCCGCAATCGCATCCCCTACAATTGTTTTCTTTATGCGGCAGTATCTCTTGTCAACCTTTTCCATTGATATTGTCAATTCAGCCCGAATTGACGGCGCAAGAGAGCTTCGCATCTTTAACCGCATCGTGTTGCCTATGATGAAGCCCGCGATGGCGATGCAGGCAATCTTTATATTCGTAACAACTTGGAATCAGCTGTTCATGCCGTTAATCCTGTTAACCAGCACGAGCAAATGGACAATGCCCGTCATGGTAAGTCAGCTGAGAGGCAATATCTACAGGACTGAGCTTGGCTCAATCTACTTAGCCCTTACAATGTCCGTCATACCGTTATTTGTAGTATATTTCTCATTATCGAAATACATAATAGCGGGCGTTCAGTTGGGCGGGGTAAAGGAATAGTCTGTTAGTATATTCCTTAACAAACAAAAAAAAAGCAATGCTTTGCATTTTACAGCAAAGCATTGCTTTTTTCTCTACTCATTCAAATAAGCTTCCTGCTCCGGCGTAAGCGCATCGATTTCCATGCCCCAATAGCTTAATTTTCTTCTCGCCACCTCATTGTCAAGCTCCTCCGGCACATCGATAATCATGCCGTCAAGCTTACCCTTATTCTTAACAAGGTGAAGAGCGGAAAGAGCTTGAATCGCAAAGCTCATATCCATAATTTCGGCGGGATGCCCATCCCCGGCGGCAAGGTTAACAAGGCGACCCTCGGCAATGACATAAACCCGCCTGCCGTTGTTAAGCCTGTATTCTTGAATATTATTCCGCGCAACCCTCGATTCAACGGCGATTTTTTTAAGCCCCGCCACATCCACCTCAATATCGAAATGCCCCGCGTTACAGCAAATAGCACCATCTTTCATATTGTAAAAGCTTTTTTCCGTAATGACATCGCGGCAACCTGTTACGGTTATAAAGAAATCGCCGTATGCAGCCGCTTCCTCCATCTTCATCACCTTAAAGCCGTCCATAACAGCCTCCATAGCCTTAATGGCGTTAATCTCGGTGACAATGACCTCCGCGCCCAACCCCTTAGCACGCATAGCCACGCCCTTTCCGCACCAGCCGTAACCCGCGACCACGACCGTTTTCCCCGCGACGATGAGGTTCGTCGTGCGGTTAATACCGTCCCAAACCGACTGCCCCGTCCCGTAGCGGTTGTCAAAAAGATATTTGCAGTTCGCATTATTGACAAGAACCATCGGGAATTTCAACTCTCCCCGCTTGTCCATAGCAATAAGCCGGATAATACCCGTTGTCGTCTCCTCACAGCCTCCTATGACGTTCTTCAGCAATTCGGGATATTGGTTATGGATAAGGCTTACCAAGTCGCCGCCGTCATCAATTATGATATTCGGAGCGATTTCGATTACCTTTGTGATATGCTTGTGGTATTCCTCATCGGTTGCGTCATACCAGGCATAAACATTCAGCCCCGCCTTTACCAAAGCGGCGGACACATCGTCCTGCGTTGACAAGGGATTGCTGCCGGTTATATACATCTCGGCACCGCCCGCCGCCAAAACCTCGCAAAGGTATGCCGTCTTCGCTTCAAGGTGCACGGAAAGTGCTACTTTAAGCCCCTTAAAAGGCTTTTCCTTACTAAACTCCTCCTCAATTCCGCGCAGAAGGGGCATATTGCCCTTAACCCACTCAATCTTACGCCTGCCGCTTTCCCAAAGCCCTATATCTCTGATTTCGCTGTTCATATTCAAAACAACTCCTTCCTACTTTATAAATATATCATATAAATTGGTGGATGTCAATACAGATTATGCAATTAGTCCGAATAACCCAAACCTTTATGGACAATATATACTAAAAAAGGAGAATTTTATATGCGGAATAATTTCATGGGAAAAGCCTTAATTGAGCAGGTAATCGGCAGAGAGATTCTGGATTCCAGAGGAAATCCGACCGTTGAAGCGGAAGTTTGGCTCTCAAACGGCAGCGTTGGCAGGGGGTGCGCTCCGAGCGGTGACGGCACGGGCAAATTTGAAGCCGTTGAGCTGCGCGATGGGGATGAAGCGCGTTATCACGGTAAAGGGACGCTGAAAGCGGTAAGTAACATAAACAATACGCTGAATTTGGTTTTAAAAGGGCTTGACCCCGCAAACACCGAGCAGGTCGATAAAGCTCTGCTCAACGCCGATGGTACGGACGATAAATCAAAAATCGGCGCAAACGCAATGCTTGCGGTATCAATAGCCGCCGCAAGAGCCGCGGCAAACCGTTACAATATGCCGCTTTTTAAGCTTTTGGGCGGCGTAAACTGCGGCACGCTCCCCGTTCCGATGCTTAATATATTGAACGGCGGAGCGCACGCCGATAATAACCTCGACATTCAAGAGTTTATGCTCCTGCCCAGAGGAGCCGAAAGCTTCAGAGAGGGTCTGCGAAAATGCGCGGAGGTATATCATAGCTTGGCAAAAATCCTAAGGGACAAGGGCTTGTCAACCGCCGTAGGAGATGAAGGCGGCTTCGCGCCCGATTTGCCCGACGAGCGCAAAGCCTTGGATTTGATTATACAAGCCATCGAACACGCCGGATACCACGCAGGGACTGACTTTTCCATCGCTCTGGATATAGCCGCAAGCGAATGGAAGTCGGAAGAGCGCGGGTATTTTTGCCCCAAGAAAAAAACGCACAAATCAGCCGACGAAATTATTGCCGATTTAAAACTGCTATGCTCTCAATACCCGATAACATCTCTTGAAGACCCGCTTGATGAGGAGGATTGGGACGGTTGGAAAAAGCTGACATTTTCTCTGGGAAGCACGGTTCAGCTTGTCGGAGATGACCTTTTCGCCACAAATCCCGAGCGGCTCAAAAAAGGTATAAGCTACGGCTGCGGCAATGCCATATTAGTCAAGCTGAACCAAATCGGCACGCTGACAGAAACCCTGAGCGCAATCAATACCGCCAAGGAAAACGGCTACAAAACCATCATATCGCACAGAAGCGGCGAAACCGAGGATACCTTCATCGCCGACCTTGCCGTTGCCGTAAACGCGGGGCAAATCAAAACCGGCGCGCCCTGCCGAAGCGAGCGCACCGCGAAATACAACAGACTTATAAGAATAGAGGAATATATCGCTAACCAAAGCTGTTTAACATAAAAATAAAGGAGCTGATTTCACGCCTTAGCCACAGCCTCGGCAACAAGGCGCGCGACGGATTTGTGAAGCGGGCTCGGCATAATATAATCGGGCGACAATAAGTCATCGCTTACCGCTTCAGCGATTGCGTAAGCCGCCGCAATCTTCATTTTTTCGGTTATTTCCGAAGCTCTGACATTCAAAGCACCTCTGAAAACACCCGGAAACGCAAGCGCGTTATTAATCTGGTTGGGGAAATCACTCCGACCCGTGCCGACGATTAAAGCACCGCCCGCTTTAGCTTCATCGGGCATTATTTCCGGCTCGGGGTTAGCCATCGCAAATACGGCGGCATCTTGATTCATTCTTCTTACCATCTCTTTTGTAACGCATCCGGGCGCGGAAACTCCTATAAAAATATCAGCCCCCGCCATAGCCTCCGCAAGCCTGCCCTTTCGCATCTCTTTATTTGTTACCTGTGAAAGTTCCTCTTGCGCCTTGTTAAGCCCCGTCTGCCCTTTGTATAACGCTCCCTGCTTATCGCAGACTATGATATTTTCAAGTCCTAAATCAAGCAAAAGCCGCGCTGTTGCAATCCCCGCCGCACCCGCTCCGTTTATTACGGCGGATACGTCCTTGATTTTTTTGCCCGTTATCCGCAAGGAATTCAATACCGCCGCCAGCACAACAATTGCCGTGCCGTGCTGGTCATCGTGAAAGACGGGGATACCGCATACCTTTTTTAATCTTTTTTCAATCTCAAAGCAGCGCGGGGCTGAAATATCCTCCAAGTTAATGCCGCCGAAGCTTCCCGAAAGAAGCCGGACGGTATTTACGATTTCATCAACATCCTTTGAGCGTATGCAAAGAGGGAACGCGTCAACATCTCCAAGCTCTTTAAACAACACCGCTTTACCCTCCATAACGGGCATAGCGGCTTCGGGACCTATATCTCCCAGACCTAATACGGCAGTGCCATCGGTTATGATTGCCACGGTATCCGCGCGCCTCGTTAATTCATAGCTTTGGGCTATGTCCTTTTGAATAGCAAGGCAGGGTGCGGCAACGCCGGGGGTATAAGCCAAGGAAAGGTCTTCGCTTGTTTTAAGCGGCGTTCTGCTTACAATTTCAATTTTACCGCGCCATTCATAATGCTTTTTTAACGATTCAGCCGCGTAGTCCATATGCTTCCTCCTTTACAATCAACCGCAACCACAAGCGGCAGTTCCTTAACCGTCAGCTTGTATATAGCCTCCGTTCCCAAATCGGGAAACGCGATTAGCTCAGACCTTAAAACGCAAAGCGAAATCAACGCGCCCGCCCCGCCTACGGCAGATAAATATATCCCTTTATGCTCCTTGATTGCTTCAATAACAGCTTCTCCGCGCTCGCCCTTTCCGACCATGACTTTAAGCCCCAAAGCAATTAAGCGCGGCGAATATTTGTCCATTCTGGCACTTGTTGTAGGACCTGCCGAGCCTATAACCCTGCCGGGAGGAGCGGGGCAAGCTCCGGCGTAGTATATCGCCTGCCCTGACACCTCAAACGGGAGCGGTTTATTTTCGTCCAGAAGCTCAAACATTCGCTTGTGAGCCGCATCCCTGCCGGTATAAAGCTCACCCGAAAGCAAAACCTGCTCTCCGGCTTTTAAATTTTGAATAGCTTCACTGTTAAGCGGCGCGGTAATATGAATTGCCTGCATAATATGCGCTCCTTAGGATTTAGGATTTAGGCGTTAGGGGGACAGGTCAAATACGGATTGAACTGTGCCTTGTAGCATGACAGCCGATATTTACCGCAACGGGCAGTCCGGCGATATGCGTAGGATATGTGTTGATATGAACCCCTAACGCTGTGCTCTTCCCGCCGTAGCCGGAAGCTCCTATGCCCAACTCGTTTATTCTACCCAGTAATCTGATTTCCGCTTCAGCCCAAAACGGGTCGCGGTTAACACTGCCTAAATCACGCAACAGTGCCTGCTTAGCAATAAGCGCGGCTTTCTCCATTGTCCCCCCTATGCCGACACCAACGATAATGGGCGGACAAGGGTTTGCCCCGCCTTTGCTGACGGTTTCCAATATAAAATCCTCAGCCCCCTCAATACCGTCCGAAGGGTTAAGCATCCTAATACCGCTCATATTCTCGCTCCCGAAGCCCTTGGGCGCGACCGTGATATGTATCTGCTCCCCCGCCGTAAAGTCATAATGAATGACAGCAGGGGTGTTGTCGCCCGTATTCACGCGGTTGACGGGGTCACCTACAACACTGTTGCGTAAATAGCCCTCGCGGTAGCCCTTGCGAACCCCCTCGTGAATTGCCTCGGAAATATCTCCGTTTACATGCGCGCCCACGCCTATATGGACAAAAACTACAGCCATACCCGTATCTTGGCAAATCGGAAGCCTTTCTTTTTTTGCAATTTCGGCATTTTTTATTATGGTATCCAGCGCATGGCAAGGCAACGTCAGCGTTTCTTTCTCTCCGGCGTTAATTAAGGCATTGCGGAGAGAATCGTTTATAACTATGTTCGCTTCAATGCAAAGCTTCGCTACAGCCTCGGTGATAAGAGCCGCTTCTATAATCCGCATAAAAAAATCTCCGCATTTTTAATCGCCTCCGAAACGGCGGCTTCGGCAGGACCTCCCGGCACGTTACGGGCGTTTACGCAAGCGTCAACGGTTAGCTCCTTGTATATTGTTTCATCAAAAAGCTCGGATATATTCCTAAATTCGTCAACAGACAGCTTTTCAAGCGGCAAATCTCTTTCAATTGCATATAAAACAAGCCTGCCGATAATTTCATGCGCTTCTCTGAAAGTCACGCCCTTCTTAACAAGCCAATCCGCCGCATCGGTCGCGTTGGTGTAGCCGCCCTTCGCGCTTTTCCGCATATTAGCCTCGTTAAACGAAGCCTCGCTCAGCATACCCGCAAATACGGACAAGCAAGCCTTTACGGTATCAGCCGCGTCAAACACAGCTTCCTTATCCTCCTGCATATCCTTATTATACGCAAGCGGAAGCCCCTTCATGACGGTAAGAAGCCCCATAAGCCCGCCGTAAACGCGCCCCGTTTTACCGCGAATCAGTTCAGCCATATCGGGGTTTTTTTTCTGCGGCATAATTGACGAGCCCGTAGAATAACCGTCCGATATGGAAACAAAGCCGTATTCCTCGGTTGACCATAAAATCAATTCCTCGCAGAATCGACTTAAATGCGTCATAATCATTGAAGTGTCAAACAAAAATTCCAAGCAAAAATCCCTGTCGGAAACTGCGTCAAGGCTGTTTTGCGTAACCGCCGCAAAGCCCAGTTGAAGCCTTATAAACTCCCTGTCAATCGGATACACGGTCGCAGCCAGCGCACCCGCGCCGAGGGGCATCTCGTCCAGCCGCTCCAAGCAGTCGCAAAGGCGGGTATAATCCCGCTTAAACATTTGAAAATAAGCTAAAATATGATGACTGAGCGTAATCGGCTGTGCTTTCTGCAGATGCGTAAAACCGGGCATAACGGTGCTTTTATGATTTCGGGCAATGTTCAAAAGCACGTCAAGCAAGCCTTTAAGCAACGCTTTAATATCGTTTATTTCGCTCCTTACGTACATACGCATATCAAGCGCGACCTGGTCGTTGCGGCTTCTCCCCGTATGCAGGCGACCGCCCTTGCCGCCTATGCGCGAAACAAGCTCCGACTCGACAAAGGAATGAATATCTTCAGCCGACATATCAATTTTAAGCTCGCCGCTCTCTATATCGGAAAGTATTTCCTTTAAGGTCCTTATCATATCATCGGCATCGCTTTTCGGTATTATACCTTGCCTGCCCAGCATTTCGGCGTGTGCCGTGCTTCCCTCAATATCCTGCCTGTAAAGCCGCTTATCAAACGATATTGACGAATTAAACTCGTGCGCCAGCTCATCGGTTTGTTCCGAAAAACGCCCTCCCCAAAGCTTCATAGAGCCTGCTCCCCGCTGTTTAATTTCATAAGCGCGCGGACTGTTAAGGGCAGGGCAAGCAGATTGATAAAGCCCTCCGCATCCTTATGGTCGTAAAGGTCGCCCGTTGAAAAGCTTGCAAGGCTTTCGCTGTAAAGAGAATACGGCGATTTACTGCCCGCAGGGACTATATTGCCTTTATACAGCTTCAGCTTGACCGAGCCGGTCACGGTTTCCTGCGTTGCATCCGCAAATGCCGATAACGCCTCCCTGAGCGGAGTAAACCACTCCCCGATATAGATAAGCTCCGACATCTTTTGCGCGGCTACATCCTTAAAGTCAAGCGTTTTGCGGTCTAAGCAAAGATGCTCCAACTCTCTGTGGGCGGCGTAAAGAATTGTCCCCCCCGGGGTTTCGTATATCCCGCGCGATTTCATCCCTACAACCCTGTTTTCGACTATATCGATGATTCCCACGCCGTTCCTTCCGCCGATTTTATTAAGCTCCGCCAGCAATTCAACCGGCGGAAGAGTCTTTCCGTTCAGCTTTAAGGGAATCCCTTTTTCAAAATAGATTTCAACATATTCCGGCGTATCGGGCGCGTCCTCCGGCGGCACGGAAAGCTGAAGAATATGCCTGTAATCCGGCTCTGTTTCGGGGCTTTCAAGCTCTAAGCCCTCGTGGCTCAGATGCCATATATTCTCATCGCGGCTGTAGCTTTGCTCTTTTTTCATAGGCACTTCCATCCTGCGCTTACGCAGAAAGTCCATAGCATCCTCGCGTGACTTTATGTCCCAAAGCCGCCACGGGGCTATTATTTTAATGGTCGGAGCGAAAGCTTTTATTGTCAGCTCAAAACGGATTTGGTCGTTGCCCTTTCCTGTTGCTCCGTGGCAGATTGCCGTTGCCTTTTCGTTTAAAGCTATATCAACCAGCTTCTTTGCGATTAACGGGCGCGCAACAGATGTCCCCAAAAGATATTTCCCCTCGTAAACCGCGTTTGCTTTGAGCATAGGGTAGATATAATCGGTTACAAATTCTTCCTTCACGTCTACAACATAGACCTTACTTGCCCCGGATTTTACCGCTTTTTCTTCCATCTCCCCATAGTCGCCCACCTGACCGCAGTCAACACACGCGGCTATAATTTCGCAGTTTTCATAATTCTCTCTTAACCAAGGTATGATTACCGTAGTATCTAACCCCCCGGAATACGCCAATATTATCTTCTCTTTCATTTTTACAACCATGCTGCCGCATGGCTTCGCTCCCCCTTTCGGTTTTTCCTATGTTATACAAACAAAAACGCCGCAAACAAGTGTCCGCAGCGTCCTTGCTGTTTACCAAATTATAATAACATAAATTACAAGCCTTGTCAATAAAAACAACTGCATTTAACAAAAATTTAATATTTTTCCTGTAGGGGACAGGCTTGCCTGTCCCGTCAATAGCGAAACGATGTATTTTTTTGTGTGCGGGACGGGCAAGCCCGTCCCCTACGAATAAATGTTGCACAGGCGGATATTTTTTAACGGGCATTATCAATTCAAATTTGTCACCCCATCTGCAATTTCGCGGAAAACGGGGGAAGCCGAGATGTTGCCGGAATAACCATCCTCTATAAAAACGGTAACGGCATATTGAGGGTTAACAGTCGGGAAATAGCCCGTAAACCAGCAGTTCATCACCTCCGAGCCGTCCTCCTTCATCACCCCCGTCTGCGCGGTGGAGGTTTTGCCAGCCGCTTTCGTATAATAAGGGCGCGAAAGCGATGCCTCGCGCATAACGGTGTTAACCATAAATTCCTTTAATATTTCCGCCGTTTCAACGCTTAAAGCGCGCCTCTTCGCGCTCTCGCTGTCCATGGCGGTATATAGCCAGCTATCATCAACCGTCCCCTTAATCAGCTTGGGTTCGGGCAATATGCCGCCGTTTGCAATTGCGGCAGTCATGCGGCATACCTGCAAAGGCGTGGCAGTAAGCTTTCCTTGACCGAAGGACATATTGGCGCGCTCCGCCGGAATTGAGATGTCCAAAGGCGTTTGAAGATACCCGGCGGCTGTGTTCATGCCGAAACAAAGCTCAGTGCTCTCCCCGAACCCCAAAGCCGAAGCCGTTTCAACAAAGACATCTCTGCCGATAAACTCACTGATTTCAATAAAATACGTATTGCAGGATTCCGCAATTGCTCCCTGCATATTAAGCTCGCCGTGCCCCCCCCATTTATGGCAGTTAAAGGTTACATCTCCTATATGGATATATCCGCCGCAATTATGAATGTATTCGGGGCTTATGCCGATTTCAAGGGCGGCGGCTACGGTAACAAGCTTAAACACCGAGCCTACGCTGTATGCCGAAAAAGCCCTGTTTATAAAGTTTGCGTCTTGGCTGTCAAGATAGCTTCCCACATCTGCCGCGCTAAAGCCCGGACTGCTTACGCACGCCAGTATATCACCGCTGAAAACATCCATAATCACAACCGCGCCTTTAGAATAGCCCGAATTCCTCAATGCCGTTTCGGCAACCTCTTGGATTTGCGAATCTATCGTTGTAACCACCCCCGCCGGGGATTCGGGTACGCGGACAATGTCAGCCCCAAGACCGTTTAAAACCCCCCCCACCGCGTTTACGCTGTACCTCGCCGTGCTGACCGCAACGCTCCCGCGCAAAAGCTCGTCAAACGCCCTTTCAATGCCCGTGACGCCGACATTATCGGAGGTATAGCCGATAATATGCTGAGCGGGCTGATTTTCGGAATAGCGCGCCGCATTTCTGAAAACCGTTACGCCGTAGCTCTCGGGCTCATCCGATGTAATTTCGCATAAAAACGGCAGATTTCCCCTTACTCCGCTGTAAAACCTGTCATAATCAGCCACATAAGGGAAAACAATCAACGCGCTCTGGTCATTCGGATTCACCACGGCTTCAAGTTTAACGCCTTGATTGACCAGCCCCGTCATAGTGCGGTCATAAATCATCCCTCCGGCTGACGCGCTCCTGACGGTATAGCTCCCCCTGCCCGCAGCGGCTTTCGTTATGTTGCCGTCATTGATTATAAAGCCTATACGGATTGAAAGCAGCACGGCAAAAGCCGCAGAAATGATTGAAGCCGATTTAATTTTTTGAGCCATAAACAAAAACTCCTCCCGCTCTTTGGGATTATTATTCCCAAAGCGAGAGGAATTATGTGTTAATTAATCCTATTCGTTATCGAAAGGCATAACAATGGCGGCGACGATGTAAGCGACAACACCTATGAAGAAGAAGCAGCTTAAAAGAGCCCACAAAATCCTGACTACCGTAGGGTCGATGTTCAGATAATCCGCAAACCCTCCGCAAACCCCGCATAACACTTTGTTCCTTGATGATTTTGCTAATTTTTTCATAACATTTACCTCCATATATAATATTAATTTATTGAGAGATGAGACTTGGGAAAGCTCCTGCCGCCTCATTCCTAATAACCTAAGCCTAAGCTTACCAGATATTAATGTCGCAAACTCCGGCGGTAGCTTTGATATTAAAGCTGTGAGCCGCTTCGGGGTTTCTGACTATTCTGTCAACACTGTCATCGCCGTTAATTGTAATCCCGAATTGATTATTATCATAAACAGGCACGATTCTGTCAACACTGTCGTCGCCGTTAATTATAACCGAACCTGCCGTCTTTGAAATGATGAAATCGTAATCTAAAATGTTTCCCGGAAAACTCATTGATATATATCCGGCGGACATATCGATGCTGTTACTTCCCGTAATGGGCGTATTATAAGCGGTTAATTCTCCGGCGGAGGCTCTGAAACTTCCGTTGTCAATCTCACATTCGCTGAAAGCCAGCTGCCCTGCCGAAATGCGGCAGTATAAATTGTTCAAGGTGCTGTTATAGTATGCCAGCGTGCCCGCACTCATGATGATTTCGGCAGATTCTTCTGCGTTTACATCCGAAAGAGCCGCCTGCCCCGCCGACATAATAATCGAAAGCTGAGCCGTGTCTAAGTCTACAACATTAAGCTCCCCCGCTCCTATTTTAATATTCGCTTTTTCAATGATTTCGTCATTGGGAACGGTTATGTGCACTTCCCCGTAATTGGAATAACTGCTGAACGGATTCAGGGTATTAAGCGAGCTGAAAAGGCTTGGGTTATATGTGACATTAAGTATGCCGCCTTCAAAGGAATGGTCAAAATATTCCCCCGAAATACCCCTCGTTTCGATTGAGAAATTCTCGCCTCCGATAATATGGAAGCTACCCATTGAGCAGTCAATATTAATTTCATGAAAGACATAGTCTGCGTCATAAAAGGAAAAGTCATCATTGCCCGCTGTTGTCATCTCAACATAGTCCGTCCAGTTTGCACTATTATACCAATTTGAGTAATTTTGGTTGTATCCAAACAAGCCGTCTCCGCTGTATCCGAATCCAAAGGATAATGCAATCAAAACCAACCCTATAATCACCAGCATGATACCGAAGCCCGCAAGCTTTAAACACTTCTTAATCATTATATGCCGCCTCCTTTATTTCGATTCTTATGCTTCTTAACGCACCAAGGGACAAACTTTGCAAAAAACAGCAGTCCCGGTATAAAAATCAGCACGCCCGCGCCCGAGGTAATAAAGCCGTAACCGACCATAGCCACGCCGTCCGCTAAACTGTTTGTAAATATCTGTGCCGCTCCGATAAACGCCAGCACGATTCCGAATAAAAACGCCGCCGGACCGGATACCACCATCGCCCCCGCCGCTATTCCGAGCGATAAAATCATCGCGAAAAGTGCGATAGCAATCGGAAGGATAATCGGCAAGCCTACAAACAAAATAAACACAATCCAAAGAATTACATTCATAAAGCCCTTGCGCTTTTTGCCGTATTCTTTATTTGCAAAAGGATTTCCGTGAGCAGTAAAAGGATTTCCATGAGCGTTATAAGGGTTGCGGTAAGGCTCTGACTGCCTCGGCGACGGCTCTTGGTAACTTTCGTGCCTTTCGTACCCTTCGGAGGTTTGCTGTGCGTAATGTCCGCTCGGCATTATGTCCGGGGTATTGTCGGGCTGATTATAGCTTTCTTCCTTGTGCTTTCCGTAGGGTGATGCGTCCTGCTCCGCTACTCCTCTGAAAGCTTGCGCCCCTTGAAACGACTGAGGATTATACGGAATCGAATCCTTTTTAAGTGAAACATAAGCTTCCGCAGAATGGTTCAAAGGCTTGCTTTGGCGGTATTTAATATACCCCGCACTCTTTGAAAAGTCCGACTGCTCGCTGATGATGCTTTTCGCAAGCTGAAACGGCTTACCAAGCTCCGCCATTACGGCGGCTTCGTTATCGCCCCCCGCTTCGTCAAAATATTCTCTGTAAAAATTAACAGCCATCTCCCTTTCCTCGTCCGGGAGTGTTATAAGGTTCAGGTCAAGCTCCGTCAAGTATTCCCGCCTTGTCATCGTCATCATTCCTTTCCAAGTTATCATCGCGAAGCCCTGCTTCCGCCTCGTCTTCGCCCGCTTTGAGCAATATAATCTTATCTACCTTACCCTTATATATTTCCCAAGCCTGCTTATATTCGATATTGCGCTCGCACCCGCTCCGGGTTACCTTGTAATACCGCCGATTGCGTCCCATATATTCCCTGTCGTATGATTCAAGAAGTCCATTTTTCAGAAGCCTCCTTAACACGGGGTAAAGAGTGGATTCCGACATCTCAATGGCTTCTCTGATTTCCTGCGTTATTTTATATCCGTAGGTATCCTCCTTGGCGACTATAGAAAGAACCAACGCATCCAATAGAGCCGCACTGACAGAAAATGACATATCATAACCTCCTCGCTTGTTGCTTTATTATATTATATACCGTATAATATCATTTGTCAATACCTATTGGCAAATTTTTTAAATTTGTTGAAAATATGCAAAATTTCTCTTGACATTCGACTAAATTTGTGTTATTATGATGATATGAATAGAGATATGAATAGTATGAAAACTCGGATAGGTAAAATAAAGCTAACATTAATAAAAAAGCGTAAGCAGGTCTATTTTTTTACAGGACTTTTGGTTTTAGGTTCAATTGCCTGCTGTAACGCGCTGACAGTAAAGGAATATCGCCTAAAGACCGATAAGCTGAGCACAGGCAGTGAAATACGTATCATCTTGCTGACAGATTTGCACAATACCTTATACGGGAAAGAGCAAAAAAAGCTTATCCATATAATCAAGGCGCAGAATGCCGATTTGATACTGCTGGGCGGAGATATGTACCGCAACGCCTCCCACGGCGAATGTACGGCAACGCGCAGTCTTTTGGAACAAATCATAAAGATTGCCCCCGTCTACTCCGTCATGGGCAATCATGAGCATTGGAGCGGATACGCGGACGATATACGGAATGAGCTGAATTCATTAGGAATACCCGTCTTGGAAAATGCTTACAGGCAAGCCGTTGTGAACGGAAATAACCTTATAATAGCAGGCACGGAGGATACGGGCTTCACCCCCTCGGTAAAAACGGCTTTTGCGGACTTGAAAACGAATGACAGCTACCAAATCCTGTTAACGCACTACCCCGAAAACATAGAAAGCTATATAGGGTATCCTTTTGACTTGGCTTTATCGGGTCACGCTCACGGCGGGCAGGTCAGAATCCCCTTTATTTTAAACGGACTTTATTCCCCCGGCGAGGGCTTGTTTCCCAAATATGCGGGCGGACTTTACGAGCACGGCGGACTTACGCATATAGTGAGCCGCGGGCTTTCAAAAACCCACCCACGGCTTCCGCGCATCTTCAACCGCCCCGAGGTGGTTTTGATTGTAATTGAGGGACACAAAAGCTGAGAAACCGTGTTCACAGCCTAAATGCGGCAATATGAACACGGCTTTATTTAAATGAAAAGAGGTGGAGTTTATGTATACTTGTAAAGGTAAGTGCGTTTTCGGCGGCTGGGCTATCGGCAAAATAAGGGTATTTAATAAGGGCGAAAGGAAAGTAAAACGTATTTCAGTTAAAGACCCCGACAAGGAGATGGAGCGTTTTAACAAAGCTAAGGCTGAAGCGGCTTTTCAGTTAAAAAAACTTTACGACCAAGTTTTGAAAGAGGTCGGCAAGGCAAACGCGGCAATTTTCAAGGTTCATCTTTTGCTTTTAGAGGATTCGTTATATTTAAGCTCCATTGAAAAGATAATCAAGGAATTAAATTATAACGCGGAATATGCAATTGAAGAAACAACCGAAAAGATTGTAATTATGTTTTCTTCAATTGACAATGCCTATTTAAGGTCGCGCACCGCAGATATAAGGGATGTTTCAACCCGCATTATTAACATTTTAAGCGGCGAGGAGGAATTTACCATTGACTCAGAAGAGCCGATTATACTCTTTGCGGACGACCTATCCCCCAGCGAAACCGTCCAGCTTGACCGCGAAAGGTGTAAAATAGCGGCTTTCGTCACCGCGCAGGGAGCAGCCTTTTCGCATACGGCAATCCTTGCACGCACGATGAATATTCCTCTTATCATAAAAGCCGACATTGAGCTGAACACGGAATTTAATAATAAAAACGCAGTAGTAAACGGCTCGGAGGGGCTTGTTTATATTGACCCGAATACGGAATTTATAACTGAAATACAAAATATTATCAGCACCGAAGCAAAGGCGCGGGAATCGCTTAATGTGCTTAGAGGGCTTCCCAACGTAACGATTGACGGTGCTAAGGTAGAGCTTAACGCCAATATATGCCACGCTAAGGACGTTGTTACCGTTATAAGGAACGATGCGGGCGGAGTGGGCATGTACAGAAGTGAGTTTCTTTTCTTGGAAAAGGAGGACTTCCCCGATGAAGAGATGCAGTTTGACCAATATAAGGCAATCGCCGAAATTTTAGGCAAGAATATGAAATGTATCATTCGGACGCTTGACATAGGGGCGGACAAGCAACTCCCCTACCTGCCCTTACCCAAGGAGGACAACCCCGCCATGGGCGTCCGCTCTATCCGCATATCCTTACGCTACCCCGAGGTGTTCCGAACCCAGCTTCGGGCGATTCACAGGGCAAGCGCATACGGTCGCGTAGGGATTTTATTCCCTATGATTACTTCCGTTGAGGAGCTTAGAAAAGTCAAGGCATTTTCCGCTAAGGTAAGGGACGAGGTTATAAAGGACGGCTGCAGTGTCGGAGAAGTGACATACGGCATTATGATAGAAACGCCCGCCGCAGTGGTTATCAGCGACCTGCTGGCATCCGAGGTTGAATTTTTCAATATAGGGACCAACGACTTGGCTCAATACGCAATGGCGGCGGACAGGCAAAACCCCGAGCTTGACGAATACTTCGACCCCTACAACACGGCTCTGATGAGAATGATAAAAATGACAACGGACAACGCAAAGAAAAAAGGAGTACACGTCTCAATATGCGGCGAGCTTGCCTCTAATACCGCTCTTACCGACCTATTTCTTGCCATAGGCGTTGACAGCCTGTCCGTCCCCCCCTCCCTTATACTACCGCTCCGCAAGCTTATCCGCGAAACAAATTTATCTAAGGTAAGGGATGAGGCTCTTAAAATACTTGGATAAAACGCATCATTTCGCTATTGGCGGGACAGGCAAGCCTGTCCCCTACAAAACCCTATTGAACAGCCGGAAAAATATAAAAAATTAACAAGAAAGGTCTTGATTTTAATGTCCAAATGTGCTACAATTTTAGCAAGCAAGCAAGCAAGCGGTTCATTCCGCTCTTTTGACATGTCTTAAAATTTATATAAATAAATGGGCAACTACTTTCTGCTTTAAGCGGAGGGTGGTTGCCTTTTTGTGTGCGGGACGGGCAAGCCCGTCCCCTACAGAATAAAATTCTAACCTATTACACAGGTGGCAATTTTTTTGTAGGGGCAACCGCCTCGGTCGCCCGAAAGGACAGGCAAAAGAATAAATAACGCAGTTATTCGGGCGAACGAGGCGTTCGCCCCTACGAAAATCTGTGCAATATTTCAGCACCCGAATAGATACAATAAAAAAAACAGGAGGTAACTACCATGTTATCAAGAAAAACAACCCGCAAATTCCGCATTATCTCAGCCCTAACCGCCCTGGCAATTTTCATCTCAATCTTCACCGCGCTGAATGTTTCAGCTGAAATCTTTTCCGGCGTTGACTGGTCTTTCGATTCCGACGAAGGCATACTCACAGTTGAATCGGACAGAGCCACAAATATGTGGCGAAATGAAAGAGGAGGCAACTTTCAGGTCAGCGATGTAACAACCGTTATAATCGAAGACAGCGTTACGGAAATAGGTACATCGGCGTTTATTCAGACAAGCATAACCACTATAACCATACCGGAGAGCGTTATCAATATAGGCGAGAGTGCACTTGCTAATTGCACAAACTTAACCTCAATAACCGTTGCACCCGGCAACAGCAATTATTCAAGCATTGGCGGTGTATTATTCAATGAAAACGCAACAGAATTAGTCCAATACCCGATTGGGAACGCAAGAACAAGCTACACAATCCCAAGCGGCGTTACGAGCATAGGGCAAGCGGCGTTTGTATTTTCAAGCCTAACCTCCGTTATCATTCCGAAAAGCGTTACGAGTATAGGGAATGACGCGTTTGTGGCTATGCAGGCGAATTCGATTTCGATAACATTCAATTCACAAACCCCGCCGATATTCGGCTTCAGTGTATTTGGGCTAACCCCCTACAGCAATGTCACAATATACGTCCCCATAGGAGCAAAGGCAGAATATGAGGCGGTTGGGCAATTGAGCTACTTCACTATACATGAACTTCCCGCCCCTGCTATACACGATGATGATGATAACAGCGACAACAACAACCGCGGCGGAAGCTCCGTAAGAGATGCAATCATCAGCGGCGGCGGAATCGGCGGCGCGGCAGGGAGCGTAAACAGTAGCGGCAAAACCGAAATCAGCGGTCATTTTGAAAATGACACCTACATAAAACACTCCGAAATCCCGCTAGTTTACACGGCAGACAAAAATTTCGCAGACTTCAGAGAAGTCCGCATAAATGGTCGCCGACTGACCAAAGGAACGCATTACACTGTCAAAGGCGGCTCGACAATCATCACCCTCCTGCCCGAATATTTAGACACACTTGATGAGGGAGAGCATGAGTTGAGCGTTCATTTCAGCGGGCTTGCGGTGGTTAGGGCTTCTTTCACCGTTGAAGAGGCTGAGCATGATGATGTTTCGACTTTGGCGGGGATTTTGGGGGATTTTGATTCAATTGACAATTGACAATTGATAATTGATAATTGACAGCTTACGGGTGAATCACCGCTTTTGCTTTGGGCAGGAGCGGTGATTTATAATTTACAAATTATAATTGACTTCCTAGCCAAAATCTGCTATAATAAATAAGTACCCAAACAAAATCAAGGAGAGTAAAAAAATGGTAGCTGAAACCTTTCTAATATCAGTTAAAAACGACATCGGATTTAGGCTTTTCTTCGCTGACGAACGGAACATTGAGTTTTTACAAGGGCTGTTAAAGTCAATTCTGAAACTGGACGATGGCGAATACGAGGTGATTGAAATCCTCGACCCGCACTTACTTCGCGAATTTCACGGGGATAAACTAGGCATTGTCGATGTAAAGGTAAAAACCAAAACAGGGAAAATTATCCACATCGAAATCCAACTCAAAGTCCGCCCCGGCATGGAGGAGCGCATTATTTATTATGACGCTAAACTAATCACAGAGCAAATTGGAAGCAGTGATAAATATAAAGACTTAAAGCGGGTAATCAGCATCATAATCACCGAAGAAACCCTAATAAAATCAAGCCCGCTTTACCATCATCGTTTCACCTTTTTCGACCCGAATGCAAACATTGAACTATCCGACCTCATCGAAATTCATACTCTCGAATTAAACAAACTGCCGGATAATTTTGACGGCACGGAATTATGCGACTGGGCGAAATTTATCGCCGCAGGAAGCGAGGAGGAATTGGAAATGGTAGCAAATAGGAATACGCAAATCAGTAAGGCTGTAGTCAAACTCCGCGAATTGTCAGCGGATGAAAAAGCACGTGATATGTATGAACGCCAAGAAAAAGCAAGGCGGGATTATGAGTGGGCTATGGATTATGCTCGGGAGATGGGTATAAAGGAGGGTATAAAGGAGGGGGTCAAGGAAGGTACGCAAAAACGCGAGCAGGAGCTTATTGAAAGCATGAAATCATCCGGCATGTCGGAATCTGAAATTGAGAAAATTCTTAGCTTTAAACGCAAAGGTTAAGTCAATGTGCAATTTGCAGTTTACAATTAATGTGTCGGCTTCGCCAATGGATTTTAATATTGTCCGCGAAGCGGACACCGAAATTGAACATTGTAAACTGTACATTGTTCAATATTTCCTCCCATCCCCAAAATAAACTTGCCTCGTAAACGGGTAATATACCAGAGATGAAATGCCGTCTTTATAAATAAAGTATTCGTTACCGTAAAAAAGCGGTATATATACGCAGTCAGATATGATAAGCGATTCGGCTTCCTTGTATAAGGAAACCGCTTCGCTTAATTTATCAGCAGTGTTAAGCGAGTTCACGATGCTTTTAACGCGGTTGTTTTCATTTGTAACGCCGTTGAAAAATGCAACGGGAGCATTGTAAGCTCCTTTTAATTCAACAAGCGCGATTTCAAAGCTCCCATCTTTAATTCTAAGGTCGTACTCTCTTTGAGGCAGAGGCTCAATACCGCAAAAAAAGCCGTAAGCCTTTTGCCACTGCTGTGTAATTATGCTTAAATCACCGTTAAAGCCATCGGGAACAGTTATTCTTATGTTTTCAACCGAAGCAATATTACGTTTACGCAGGCTCTCACTCCAAATGTTAGACTTAGACGGGTCGTAAAGCGACAAGGAAGCATCGGAAACCAATTCCCTGTATCGCCTTCCCAAAACCGTAACCGCTCCCGGAATCAGCCCGTAAGCCGCCGAGAGATTTTCGGGGAGTGCTGTGAACTCCTCGCGGTTAATCATGAGTGCCAAGGAGTAGCGTAAGTCATAATCGCTCCAATAATCCGATTCAAGGTTAAAAAGAAGTCCGTATGCTTTGGATTGATGCGCCGTATGACTATTACTCGATATAAGCCTTTTGTCGTAGCCATCAAAAACAAAGCAATCTATACTGTTATCCTTAAAGCTTTGCGCGTCAATGGTTTCATCGCCCGTGATGGTGTAGCTTACTCCGGCGGGGTAGATGCGCTCCTGCTCATTATTTAAGCTGTTCCTTTGCAAAATGATAAAGTTTTCATGCCAAAAGGGGTCAAAGTTCCAGTCCTTCAGAAAAAAAGCTCCGCAGGATAATACCGCATCTGCCGCAAGACCGTACCTCCCCCTCGTCATTTCAAAAAATTCCTTATTACACGGTGATGCCGATGTGTGGGTCAACTCCTCAATAAATTTATAATAAGGGTCGTTAAGCTCGAATATAAGGGTAAAATCATCCTCGGCGTATACATTTTTTATGCTTGAATACCGCTCCGCGTGGGGCGAAAAAGTCCCCTCCTTTAAAATCCTCTCAAAAGCAAAGACGAAATCATGTGCGGTAAGCCGCGCGGTATATTCGCCGATTCCCATCCAGAATATGTTCTCCCTCAGCTTGAACGAGTAGGTCAAGCCATCCTCCGAAACGGAATAGCTTTGAGCGGCGTAGGCTTCAATATTTCCGTTATCCGAAAATCTCACAAGCCCCGCGAATGTGTTCATGATGATTTCTTTGGAGGACGCATCCTCTGCCAGCTGGGGGTCAAGGTTCTGAGGGTTTTGCGCTAAATTAGCGCGGAATATATACCCCCCGCCATCACCGCTGCTGCTGCGGCAGGAGGATAACAATGTTAAAACCATAACGAGCATTAAAATAACGGTTATTTTTTTTATTTGAATCCACCTCCGATGAAGTTCCTATCCCTACAAAGCCGCTTCAATCGCCCTTCCCGCAGCCATGCTTCTTCTTACGTCAATCACCCGCTGATTTGAGCTACCCTTAAACCTTAGCCTGTAATCCTTTTTGCCAATATCAAACCTGCCGTCCACAAGATAGTCGGTTACGCTTAAAAGTTCACGGTAGCAATTTTTATTATCTGCATTTTCGCAAAGCTCTTCATAGGTATAGCCTGTATAGGTAATCAAGCTGAGACCCAGCCCTTTAACCTGAAGCCCGAGACGGTAAAGAGCGCGCGCTTGACAAAACGGCTCTCCGCCGCTGAACGTCACACCGTCCAGTAGCTTATTGGAGGTTATTTGATTTAATGCCTCATTTATATTTGATTCACGCCCCCCGCAGAAATCGTGAGTTTGAGGGTTTTGGCAACCTTCGCACCCGTGGGGGCAGCCTTGTGTGAACAGCGTATACCTTAGCCCGGGACCATCGACTATAGAGTCGTTGGCGACCCCGGCTAATTTTATTTTTTCACTTAACATAGTATATCACCCGTTATATTTTTTTTAACTGCCATTGATAATTTTTGTTTGTTTTATACCGTCCCATATTTAGGGTATATTACAACCGCCCTACCACTACATTTGTGAAAATTTAAAGCTTTTGTGCGTAACCGTCCGTTCGGTTTTTCGGGCTAATGTAATATACCCTAAACATGGGACTGCCGAGTATTTAGTAATTGCCTTAAAAGTCTTTGACATTATGTTTGACTCTTTCGCTTTCTTCGATTCGCTTTGCGTTGTTAAAGCGGTCGAGTGTGCCTACTAAGTAGCCTGTTATTCTGCGGATTCTGTCGAAAGGTATGCCGTTTGAATTTTCTTCCCGTCCGCATTTGGGGCAGGTAATGCCTATTACACCTGTATAGCCGCAAACGGGGTCGCGGTCAATCGGGTGGTTGATTGAGCCGTAGCCTACGCCTGCTTCCTTCATACAGCGCAGAATTTTTTCAAACGCGCCGATATTATTAGCAGGGTCGCCGTCCAGCTCTACGTAGCTTATATGACCCGCGTTCGTGAGGGCGTGATACGGTGCTTCAAGCTTAATTTTATCAAATGCGTTGATGTTGTAGGCAACGGGGATATGGAATGAATTGGTATAATATTCCTTGTCGGTAACGCCCTTGATTTCGCCGAAAAGCTTTTTATCAATCCGCACAAAACGCCCTGATAAGCCCTCGGCTGGGGTTGCCAAAAGAGTGTAATTCATGCCGGTGCGCTTTGTTTCCTCGTCAAGGCGTTCGCGCATATGTGCGACAATCTCCTCGCCTAACGCGGCGGCTTCCGCATCCTCGCCGTGATGCTTTCCGATAAGCGCGGTCAAGGCTTCCGCAAGCCCTATAAAGCCCATAGCCAATGTACCGTGCTTTAATACCTCGCCTATCCCATCGTCCGGCTTCAGCTTGTCCGAATCAAGCCATATGCCTTGTCCCATAAGAAAAGGAAAGTTGCGGACGCACTTTTGGCTTTGAATCTTATAGCGGTGATTCAGCTGCGTTATAACAAGTTCCGTAATATCATCAAGACTTTCAAAAAACGCACCTACGTTCCCGTTCGCTTTTACGGCAAGGCGCGGCAGGTTTACCGAGGTAAAGCTAAGGTTGCCCCTGCCGGAAACAATCTGCCTTGACGGGTCGTGGGCGTTGGCAACCACTCTGGTTCGGCAGCCCATATACGCAACCTCGGAGTTATAATCGCCTTCCCTGTAGTATTTTATGTTAAACGGCGCGTCCAAAAATGAAAAATTAGGATAAAGACGCTCAGCCGATACTCTGCAAGCAAGCATAAAGAGGTCGTAATTCGGGTCTTCGGGGTTGTAGCTTACCCCCTCCTTAACCTTAAAGACGTGGATGGGGAATATCGGCGTTTCACCGTTGCCCAAGCCCTTTTCGTTCGCAAGCAGGATGTTTTTTATAACCATTCTGCCCTCGGGCGATGTGTCCGTCCCGTAATTGATTGAGGAAAACGGGGTTTGCGCTCCGGCGCGGCTGTTCATTGTGTTAAGATTATGCACCAAAGCCTCCATTGCTTGAAAGGTTGCGCGGTTCGTTTCCTTTTCGGTAAGCTTAACGGAAAATTTCTGTATTTTACCCGCCAGCTCTTCATCTCCGCTCATAAGCTCCGTTAAATAAGGCATTTCAAGCTCTTGATAACCGTTTTGGTTTGAAAGGATTGCTTCAAGCCCGTGCTCCTCTTTGATTTTTTGCATATACGCGGATATTTTGCCCTCCAGCTCGTTCAGTTCAAGGTCGCCGGTATACAGCCCGACCCCTCTTAAAATATTCTTTTCATAAAGCTGACGGTAGCTTTTGGAAACCCCCTGCGCCATTGCGTAATCAAAATTGGGGATTGACTGCCCGCCGTGCTGGTCGTTCTGGTTTGATTGCATGGCGATACAAGCTAAAGCCGAGTAGCTTCCTATATTGTTAGGCTCGCGCAGATACCCGTGCCCCGTTGAAAAGCCTCCCTTGAAAAGCTTGATAAGGTCAATCTGACAGCAGGTCGTGGTGAGGGTAAAAAAGTCAAGGTCGTGTATGTGAATGTCCCCATCGGCATGAGCCTTTGAATGCTCGGGTGCTAAAACATACATTTCGTAAAACTGCTTCGCGCCCTCGGAGCCGTATTTAAGCATCGTACCCATGGCGGTATCGCCGTCTATATTGGCGTTTTCTCTTTTTATATCGCAATCTAAAGCCGATTTGAAGGTCAAGTCCTCATAAATTTTCATAAGGCGCGTATTCATCTCGCGCACTCTGGTTCTGCCCGCGCGGTAAAGGATATAAGCCTTAGCCGTTTTAGCATGTCCCTCCTCGACCAAAATTTTTTCTACTATATCTTGAACCTGCTCAACGCCGGGCACTCTTTTACCGTAAATTTCCTCTATTTTTTCGCAAACAACCGTCGCAAGCTCCAAAGCCGCGCTGTAATCGCTTCCGCCGACGGACTGAGCCGCCTTAAATATAGCCTGCGCTATTTTCTCTACATTAAACGGTGCTACCCTGCCGTCCCTTTTGCTTATCTGCGTAATCATCAGCAAGAACTTCCTTTCATTTATCAAACGTCAAATACAACATATGGTGGTTTAACACGTGCTGTATTACAAGTATATAGTATTCAAGGCAGTTTGTCAAGATATTTCGGAGGAAAAAATAAATAGTTTTATTTGTTTTTTTTGTGCAAATTGTACGCTTGGCTTATTATTTATGCTTTAAGCTTGCTTTTCATTGCCTTTGTAATAAACGCACAAATTTTGGGCAGTCCTTATGTAAATTTAGTACAGTATTAACAAAAATAAAAAAGAATGTAAAAGAGTATTGCAAAAGCAAGTATAATATGATAAAATTTAAGAATAGCATGATTCAATAAAAATTAATTAAAGAGGTGCAATGTTGTGAAGAGAAAGGTAATATTAACCATCGCAAGTGTTCTTTTGCTCGGTTTCTCGGCTTTCATTTTTGCCGGTTGTGATGAAAGCGGAAGCGGCGGCGGAGGCGGAGGTGCTCCGGCGGCAAACAATAACCAAGGCGCAGGCGCAGGTACAAGCACAGGCTCGGGAAGCGTAAACGTAGGTATCGTACTCCCCACTAAAGAAGAACCCAGATGGCTTCAAGACGAAGCTAAATTCAAGGAAGTTATAGGAACTACGGAATACACGGCTGAAGTTATGTTCAGCGGCGGAAGGTCCGATACCGAAAAGCAAAACGTAGAGGTTTTGGTAGGAAAAGGAATTGACGTACTGATTATCTGCCCCCATGACGCAACTGCGGCGGCGGCGGCTGTTGACGTAGCTAAGAAAGCGGGCGTTACCGTTATCGCTTACGACCGTTTAGTGCCGGAAACAGACGCGCTTGACTATTATGTAACCTTTGACAGCGTATCCGTAGGCGAAGCGCAGGCGCAATATCTTGTAGACCAAGCAACGGGAACAGGTAATCCCCTTTATCTGTATGCCGGAGCGGCTTCCGACAACAATGCGTTTTTATTCTTCGAAGGTTCTTGGAATGTTCTTCAGCCTAAAATTGCAGACGGAACTTTTGTAATCAAGAATTCTTCCGAAGCGGTTAACTTGCAGGATAAGGCGCAATTGAGCCGTGAAGAAATGTCTAAAATCATCGGTCAAATTTCCACCAACTGGGATTTCGGAATTGCTAAAACTTTAGCTGAGGCTAATATGACTGCCGTATCCGCAGAAGATAAGGGTCACGTTTTTGCACTGGCTCCCAACGACGGTACAGCGCGCGCGATTGCCGATACATTTGCAGTTAACGTAGACAGCTATGTCATTACAGGGCAGGATTCGGAGATTGAATCTGTACAATACATCATTGACGGAAAGCAATCCATGACTGTGTTTAAAGATACGCGCTCACTTGCAAGTGATGCTATGAACATGGCAGTCTCCGTTCTTAAAGGTGAGGCTGTAGACGCTACCGCTTCTTACAATAACGGAATGATGGACGTTCCCGCGAAACAATCCCCTATTATCTCGGTAGATATTAATAATTTAGTCAGTGTACTCATTGATTCGGGCTATTTTTCGGCAGACCTTTTCACAGGGCTTAACTAATTAAATGAGGATTTAGGATTTAGGTTTTAGGTTTGAGGAAGTTTTTCAAGCCTCAAGCCTAAGTCCTCAAACCTATTTTAACCACCAACTACTAAAAAGGGAGCGTGGAATTATGAGCGATTACATACTGTCGATGAAAAATATTACCAAAACCTTTCCGGGCGTTAAGGCTCTCGACGGAGTCAGCTTTAACGTAAAACGCGGCGAGGTTCATTGTCTTGTAGGGGAAAACGGCGCGGGCAAATCAACCTTGATGAAGATTTTATCGGGCGTTTACCCATACGGTACTTACGGCGGCGACATTGTATATAACGGCGAAGTACAAAAATATCAAAGCATAGCCGACAGTGAAAAGGTCGGCGTGGCGATTATATATCAAGAGCTTGCTTTGATTCCCGAGCTTAGTGTTTATGAAAATATATTCTTCGGTCATGAAATAAAAAAAGGTATACAGATTAATTGGAATGAAACGATTGCAAAATCAAGCGAATTGCTTAAAAAGGTACGCCTTGACGTATCGCCGGACGCACAGGTTAAGGATTTCGGCGTAGGCGTTCAGCAGCTAATCGAAATAGCGAAAGCGTTAAGCAAGGATGTAAAGCTTTTAATCCTTGACGAGCCAACGGCGGCTTTAAGCGAAACCGACAGCGAAAACCTGCTGGATTTAATCCGCGAGCTTAAAGAGCAGGGCGTTTCCTGCATTATGATTTCTCATAAGCTCAAAGAGGTTTTGTCGATTGCGGACTCAATTACAGTTATAAGGGACGGAAAGACAATTACTTCAATGGACATGCACGAGCGGAAAATTGATGAATCTGAAATTATAAGCAACATGGTAGGCAGGGAAATCGGGGATATTTACCCGAAAAGAGAGCCTAAGGACTTTGAAAACGAAGATGTTGTTTTTAAACTTTTTGATTGGAATGCCTTTGACCCGTCTAAGGGGCGCAAGATTTTATTTGACGTTAACTTAGAGGTCAAAAGGGGCGAAATTGTAGGCATCGCGGGCATGATGGGCGCGGGTCGGACGGAGCTTTCTATGTCGGTATTCGGAAATGTAAAAAAATACCAAATTAGAGGGGGATTTGAGCTTAACGGAAAGGTTGAGAGGTTCAAAACGCCGAGAGCCGCAATCCAAAAAGGTCTTGCATATGTTACCGAGGACAGGAAAGGTAACGGGCTTAACCTTATGTCTGATATAAAAACAAATATTACGGCGGTAAATTTAAGGGCTTTGGCAAATAAAGGCGTTATTAACCAAAATGAGGAAGTCAATGTCGCGAACTACTACTTAAAAGAAACAAACATAAAAGCACCCTCCATTGAGCAGGTCGTGGGGAATTTAAGCGGAGGGAATCAGCAAAAGGTATCTTTATCCAAATGGCTTTATGCCGCGCCCAATGTTCTTATACTCGATGAGCCGACAAGGGGAATTGATGTAGGCGCGAAGCTTGAAATTTACACGCTTATGAATAAATTGGTCGAGCAGGGAATGAGCATCATTATTATATCCTCCGAGCTTTTGGAAGTAATAGGAATGAGTGACAGAATTTATGTTTTCGCCGAGGGCAAGGTAGCAGGTCAAATCAAAGCATCTGAAGCAACTGAGCAAAAACTAATAGCAATGGCTACATCGGCTTAGAAGCCGGGAGTTATTTTTGAGCAAGTTCTTAAAATAATAATTTAGAAGGAGTTAAGAACCATGAAAAATATACGGGAATACGGAATGTATATAGCACTTGTTATTATAGTCCTCATTTTCAGCGTAGCAACCCATGGCAGTTTTATCACTTCGAGCAATATCAGCAACCTGCTTAATCAATGCGCTTACATTGCAGTTATGGCTATAGGAATGACCTTGGTTATCATTATAAAACACATAGACCTGTCGGTCGGATACGTAGCGGGATTTTTGGGAGCTCTTGCCGCCCTTATGATGAGAGCCGATATGCCGGCACTTTTGGCAATTTTGCTGGTTGTGCTTATCGGTATTGTAATAGGAATCGGAAACGGGCTTTTGGTTGCGAAAGTAGGCGTTCCCGCTTTCGTTGTTACCCTTGCGGGAATGTTGATTTTCCGAGGAGCGTTACAGCTTGCTACCGAAAGAACAGGTACAATCGGAATCAGAAATGAGTTCTTCATATCGTTAGGCGATGGTTATATACCCAGTTTCGGGCTTACGGCAGGTTCATTGCGTATAACTACCTTGGCTGTCGGTATAGTCTGCGTATTACTTTTCATATACTCTTCGATTAAAGGACGTAAGAATAACTTGAATTATAACCTTGAAGTGTCCAAGCTTCCGATTTTTGCGGCTAAAATTGCGGCGGTTTCGGTATTTATCATGGTTATTACGGTAGTTCTTGCGGGATATAACGGAATTCCTTGGTCAACTATGATTGTCGGCGCGGTATTGGTTATTTATCATTTTATCACAAATAAAACTGTTTTGGGCAGACACATATACGGAATCGGCGGAAATACGGAAGCGGCGGCTCTTTCCGGCGTAAACGTAACTAAGGTGACAATATTTGTATTTGCTTCAATGAGCGCGCTTGCGGCTCTTTCGGGCGTTTTATATGCGGCGCGGCTACACTCGGCAACAACCACAGCGGGCGCAGGCTTTGAGCTTGACGCGATTGCGGCGGCTTATGTAGGCGGTGTTTCCGCAAACGGCGGAGTGGGTAAAGTAACCAACACCCTCATAGGCGCGTTGGTCATGGCTTCTCTTATAAACGGCATGAAACTTATGGGAACAGGCGAATCCTTCCAGTACATAATAAGAGGTGCAATTTTGGTTCTCGCCGTAATATTCGACTTGACAGCAAGACGCGTAAGGAAGTAAACATATTATAACATCAAATATAAAAAGGAACGCGGTTTAGATGATAACGCGTTCCTTTTTTCGTGAAGGTTGTTACATGGTTTTTAAAACTTATACCTTTCTCAACTTATACTAATAACGGCTCTTTGGGCAATTTATTCTCCTCTTTTGAAAGGCTATTCATATATTCCAAACACGCAAGCTCTAGATGTTTAAAATCTAAGCAACGCTTAGAAATAACATCATCGGGAAACTCATACTTATGTTTGTACAAATTTTCGGCTTTTATATCCAAATTCAGTTTATTTATTTCTTTGAGTTGGATATTAAGGAAACTAATTCGCTTTCTCTTTTCGTTTTCACTGCTAAACTTGATGTGTGAATCAATTTTTAGATAATCAAGGTTTGTTATCAAATTTTCGTGAATCGGAAACATATAATTAAGATTAACAATAGTCATCAAATTATTGCTTTGAGGATGGTATATTTTGTGAAAATCTTTGTTATTCTTGATTTTATAATGCCGTGGTTGAGGATGAGAGATTTGTGTTACATATACGATTTCTCCAATGCTAAATAAATCTCCAAAGAAAGGTTTAAAAGTCGATTCACCGTATTGGGTTTTAGGTATTCTTGGCTCGTATTTTTCTCTTAAAAAATCTAAATATTTATTGTCTGGAATTTTCCAACGCATATATTTCTCCTTTAATGTGTATATAGTAATAAGGTCGCTCTATTTAGCGACCTTATTACTATTCAGTTTTGGTAGGTACTGTAAACCTCTAATAATCCGATTTTGGTAGGAATCGTAAACCTCTATCAAGCCGGTTTTGATGGGCTCTGTAAACCCCTATTAACAAGATTTAAATAGGCTTTGTAACATTTACACCTATATTATATCACATTATTAAAGAACAAGTCAATAGTAATATTGTACAAAAAACATTCGCAGATTGTAAATATTACACAAATTGCATAACAACCTCAATCAAAAGGCATTTCAAGCGCAACACCAACGTAAAGCCTTTACTTTAAGCCCCTTACTTTAGCTTCAATGCAAGCTTCGACTTTAGGGCAATATTCTCCGACGTCAAGCCAAACTCTTTGAGCAATTCCAAAGCAGGACCTGAATGTCCGAAAACATCGTTAACCCCGATTTTTACAACGGGAACAGGGCAGCAATCGGTCACAACTTCGGCAACAGCCGCGCCCAGCCCGCCGATAATGCTATGCTCCTCTGCTGTTACAATCAAGCCTGTATCCTTAGCCGCCGCGCAAATAATTTCTTTGTCGAGCGGTTTTATTGTGTGTATATTTATAACTCTTGCCTTTATGCCGTCCGAACCGAGAATTTCTGCCGCGCTTAATGCTTCGTTTACCATAAGCCCCGTAGCAATTATTGTCAAGTTGTCGTCCGCGCCGCCCCCGCGCAGTAAAACGCCCTTGCCGGGCTCAAATTTATAGGTCGCCGCATCGTTAAAAACAGGAACGGCAAGCCGCCCGAAGCGCATATAAACAGGACCGTCAATCTCCAAAGCCGCTTTAACCGCCGCTTTCGCTTCAACATCATCGGCGGGATTAAATATTGTCATACCGGGGATTGCCCTCATAAGTGCTATATCTTCGTTGCATTGGTGGGATGCGCCGTCCTCCCCTACCGATATGCCTGCGTGTGTCGCGCCTATTTTGACGTTAAGGCGCGGATACCCTATTGAGTTGCGGACAATTTCGTAAGCCCGCCCCGCCGCAAACATAGCGAACGTACTGGCAAAAACCTTTTTGCCGGTCGATGCCATCCCCGCCGCGACACCCATCATATTAGCCTCTTGAATCCCGCAGTCAAAATGCCTGTCGGGATATGCTTTCTTAAAGAAAATTGTTTTGGTAGCCTCGGCAAGGTCTGCATCCAGCACTGCAATGTCGGGGTTTTCCTTATATAATTCAACTAAAGCTTCACCGTAGCTATCTCTGGTCGCTTTTTTAATTTGTGCAGACATTGTTTATTCCCCGCCTTTCGTTAATTCATCAAGCCTCGCCTGAAGCTCTGCCATTGCTTTATTATACTGCTCTTCATTAGGAGCCGCCCCATGCCATGAGGCTTGATTCTCCATGAAAGAGACACCCTTGCCTTTAGTTGTTTTCTGAATAATAGCCGTTGGCTTGCCGCTGACTTTTTCGGCTTCATTGAAAGCCGCCTCGATTTGCTCAAAATCATGCCCGTCTATATTGATGACATGCCAGCCGAAAGCCTTAAATTTTTCGTCAATAGGATAAGGCGACATAACGTCTGTTATTTTGCCGTCAATTTGCAGATTGTTGTTGTCGATAACCGCCGTGAGGTTATCCAAGCCGTAATGAGCCGCAAATAATGCCGCTTCCCAAACTTGCCCTTCCTGAAGCTCCCCATCGCCCAATGCTGTGTAAACGCGGTAGCTCGCATTGTCAATTTTACCCGCCAAAGCCATGCCGCAAGCCGCCGACACGCCCTGCCCTAAAGAGCCCGTGCTCATATCAACCCCCGGAGCTTTGCCCATAACGGGATGCCCTTGAAGCCGTGAGCCGATTTTCCTAAGTGTTTTCAGCTCGTCAACGGGGAAGAACCCCCTGTGAGCCAAAACCGAATAAAGAACAGGCGCGTTATGCCCCTTTGACAATACAAAGCGGTCGCGCTCCGGCATATTGGGGTTATCGGGCGAAACATTCATCCGCGCCATATAGAGGTAAGTCAGAGCATCGGCAAGCCCCAACGAGCCGCCCGGATGCCCGGACTTGGCGTTATAAACCCCCTCAACAACCCCCATTCTAACCTTGCAAGCGGTTACTTCAAGCCGCTTTTTAATTTGAGCATCCATCTGAACCATCCTTTCTGTTTTTTATATTAATTTTAAATCTCGAATAAAGAAAGGTTGCTTTAGTCTGCTTGCTTTTACTTACAGCTTCACATAGAATAAACATACCCCACCGCCTCCGCCAAAAACCCATCATCGCAAGAAGCCTTTGCAGTATAATCTGCAATAGCCTTAACACAGTCGAGCGCGTTTTGGGGTGCCAAGGCTATGTCGGCGGCTTCAAGAAGCTCAATATCGTTATAATAATCCCCCGCCGCCGCTATGGTATAATCCTGCAGGTTATATAAATCAACAAGCTTTTTAAGCGCGCTCCCTTTTGAAACGCCCTTTGGGAGCATCTCGTAATAAACATCGCAGGAGCGCACAAAGTCCGTATCATCATAGCCTGTAGACCTTATGTATGCAATCAATTCGTTTATTTCATCCGGCTCGGCGGCGAACAAAACCTTATACCAATTGCTTTTCTCGGCTTGAACAAAAGGGACTTTTATAAATTCGTTTGTATCATATGAAAGCCTTATATGCTCCTCCTCCACCCTGCTGTCCCTCACGGCGTAGGACATGCCCTTCGCGTTAATTTCAACCCCTATATAAGGGAATTTTTCGCAAATCGTTCCGGTAATCTTATATGCTGATTCGGGCAGAAAAACCTCAAAGACCTCTTCTTTTTTTTCAAAATCATAAATCATTCCGCCGTTAAAAAGAACCGCCGGGAAATTCGGCTTCAAAATGTCGTAAAATTTAGAAGCGGACGGCAGCCCGCGCCCCGTTGCGAGCGTAAACAATCCGCCCTGCTCTTTAATCGTTTTGATTGCGGCTAAATCGACAGGATTGGGGTTTTTATCAGACGGTAGCAATGTCCCGTCCATATCCGTAATAAACAATAGTTTCTTCATTTACACTCTCCTCAATATGTCAAGCACTTGCAAAAAATAATCCGGCAGAACGCTGTCAAATTCCATTAACTCTTGCGTAACAGGGTGAATAAACCCTATCTTTTTAGCGTGAAGGCACTGCCCCGCGCAATACTTAGACGGCTTGCCGTACACTTCGTCACCTAATATATAATGCCCTATATAGGACATATGAACCCTGATTTGGTGCGTTCGCCCCGTATGCAGGGTTAATTTCAAAAGCGAATAATTGCCGTAATCCTCGATAACCTCATACTCCGTCTTGGCGGGCTTTGAATTTTTCTCGGTTACGCACATTTTTTTCCTGTCCTTAATGCTCCTGCCGAGCGGCGCGTCCACTGTGCCGTTCTTTTCTTTAGAAATCCCGTGAGCAATCGCGAAATACTGCCTTGTAAATGTATGTTCTTTAATCTGCTCTGCAAGCCCCGTATGCGCCTTGTCGGTCTTTGCCGCAACAAGCAGCCCACTAGTATCCTTATCTATTCGGTGAACAATCCCCGGTCTTATAACCCCGTTTATTGAGGACAACCTGCCCTCACAATGATAAAGCAAAGCGTTTACCAAAGTGCCGCTGTAATGCCCCGGTGCAGGGTGAACCACCATGCCCTTGGGCTTATTGATGACAAGCAAATGAGCATCCTCATAAACAATTTCAATAGGGATTTCCTCCGGCAAGGTTTCAAGCAGCTTGGGTTCGGGCAGTATTATTTTAACCCTATCGCCCTCTTTGAGCTTTAAGCTTTTTGCCGTCGGCTTGCCGTTTACTGTTACCAACCCGTCCGACATAAGCCTTTGCAGTAAAGTCCGCGATAAATCACTTCTGCTCTTTATAATCCACTTATCAACACGCTCGCCGACATCTTCCGTAACTTCAAGTAAAATTTCATCCATTAATATTTAGAGAGCTCCTCTTTCCTAACCTTCTTTTTAACGTAATCATATTTTCATCAAAATCCACATTAAAATTGAATTGCATAAGTACGTTCATGCCAAGTATTCCGTCAAACGGAAAGTCATTAAGCTGTTCATGTGAGCTTACTCCAACTTCAGCCAGCTCCATATTACCGATTTTTATTTTAGGAATTTGAACCTCGTATGTATCAACAAAGCCGCCCGCTGTCCTTGCCTTTCCCTTTTTAGCTTCGCTGTAACAGCCGATTCTTTTTAGGGCATTTGAAGCAAAAGCAGTTGTAGTCGCTCCCGTATCAATCATCACTACCATATCAAGATACCCGCCATCAATAACGCTCCAAAACGGAATTTCAGCGTACATTATATCGTTCTTTAATTTTACTTCAATTTGTTCCATTAAAATAACAAACCCCCGGTTGCACCCAAAAACTCACCAAAATCGCCACAATACTGCTTAAAACTACCTAGGTTTTCGCTCCAAGTTTTGAAGATTTCGTCCTTATTTTTGCTTACAGCTATAACCTCACCGCCTATGATATTATGAAGTTCGCCTTTTTTGTAATTAATCATACAAATCCAATTCCCGTTATATTGCTTTTCAATTTCTTCCATAGTCTGGTACATGCTTAATCCCCCTTATCTCCCAAATCCCCGCCCCTCGCCTTAACATCGCTGACAATAGTATAAAAAGCCAATAAAAACGCGCCAACAACAACGCATATATCGGCAAAATTAAATATCGCAAAATTAAAAAGCCTTACTTCGAGATAATCAATAACATAGCCGAGCCGAATCCTGTCAATGATATTGCCAAGTCCGCCCGAAACTATAAGCGTTACGGGGATATTAATAAATTTATGCTTACCCTTGGAACGAAAAGCAAAGATAATAAGACCCGCCATAAGGATAATATTTACTATAATCAAAAAATACCTGGCACCGCTGAAACTGCTGAACGCCGCGCCATCGTTTTGGGTGTAATAAAATCCAAGAATATCAAGCCCGCCGATTTTTATAAAATCCATCGAGCCTACCGGCATTAAAACTGTTACCGCCCAATATTTTAAGGCTTGGTCAATTACTATGAATAACGCTCCTATGAGCAGCAAAAATATAACCATCAGACCTCCACTTTAAACCGAAATCTAGCTGTTGTTGCCGAATTTTAAATCGCCGAAGCGGCTTGCCGCTCTGCTTGGGTTTTTAAGTTCGTCAAAGGGTGACCTTTCATTTGTGAAAAGCTCCTCCCTTGCCCTGTCGGCACGTTCCTTTCCCGCGGCTGACGAAAGCTTTTCAAGCTCGTCTGCTTCGGGCGGTTGTTCTTCGGGTGTTACGGCACTTACGGGATTCTCTGCCGCTTCCTCGCTCACCGCTTCAAATTCCTCGTCTTCATCGTCATAATCGGGCATAGCGGTTATCTGCTCTAAATGCAGCTTATACATCGAAAGCAATTCTCTCTTAAAATCAGAAACTTCCTTTTGCATCTTAGCCAGATTTTGCTTTTCCTTGCCATGCTGAATCTTAACTCCGCCGAGAATTTCCCCGGCTTTAGCGGTTGCGTTAGCGATTATACCATCGGCTTTTTGCTGTGCCTCCGTTATAACCGCCCTGCCTTGCTTTTGCGCGCCTACCAAAGCATCCTTCAAGGCTTCCTCATCCTTTTTATACTCGCGAACGCTGTCAACAAGAACCTCGATTTTTTTCTCTAATTCTTCCTTGTCTTTTTGAAATTTACCCACTTCATTCGCTAATTCCCGCAAAAAGTCGTCAACCTCAGACGGGCAATACCCCGGTCTTGCCTGCTCAAATCTCTTGTTATTAATATCCTTAGCAGTTAACATAATTCAAAACTCCCTTTTCAATTTAACAGTTTAATTACAAAAATACTCCGTTATTTTCAAGCTCGCCTACCAAATCCTCGCCTACAAATCCAACATTATAGGGCGTGATAATAAAGGTATTGTTTGCGACGGGCTTGATGTTGCCGCCGTTTGCGTAAGCTACGCCCCCCAGAAAATCTATAATCCTGCGGGTTATATCGGGGGTTGTGGACTCCAGATTTAAAACAACGGTTTTCTTAGAGTTTAAATGGTCGGCAATCTGCTTGGTATCTTGAAAAACCTCCGGCTTTACAAGAATTACCTGAAGCTGAGCCGTCGCGTGGATATTTACTATCCTGTTATTCCGCAAGCTTACATCATCATCGCCGCCGCCGATGGATTCGTTAAAGCTTGCCCCGGAAAAGCTTTCATCGCCTTCGTCCGTACCATCCATCCCTAAAAATTCCTTTAAATTATCAAGAAGTCCCATATCTTTAATCTCCCTTTCTTTTTTACCGGATATTGCCTTTTATGTATGGTTAAGAGTTCAAACAGGCTCTTAACAAGAATATACCCTATCTCGTCCCGAATATAGCGGAGCCTATTCTTACAAGATTCGCTCCGTGCTTTATCGCCGAAGCATAGTCCTCCGACATGCCCATAGAAAGTATGCACATATCCGTGTGCTCAGCCTTAGCCTTTAAAAAAAGCTCGTTAACCTTGCCGAAATAATAATCAGAATTACCGGGCGGCGGAATCGCCATAAGCCCTTTAATTTCAAGATTTTTAAATTCGCCGAGCCTTGCAAGCAGCTCATGAAGCCCCTCGGGTGAAACGCCGGATTTTGAATCCTCCATGCCGATATTTACCTCAATTAAAACGCCCGTTTTAATCCCCTTAAGCACGGAACGCTCGTTGACCTCTTCCGCCAGCCTTACGCTGCCCAAGGATTGAATCACGCTTACCTCTCCGATTATATGCTTAACCTTGTTAGTCTGCAAGTGCCCTATAAAATGAATCTCGGCGGATTTATCATAGTGAGCCTTTTTTCTTAAAAACTCCTGAACCCTACTTTCCCCGAGAAGCCCAACCCCCGCCGCGACCGCTTCGTTCACCATCTCGTAAGAAACGGTTTTGGTTACCGCCATAAGCCTTACCATATCACCGTCACTTCGGTACTTCGCCTTAGCTTCATTGATATTATGATTAATCCGTTTCAAGTTTTCGGTTATTACTCCCAAGAATCATATCTCCCTTATTCAAGCGTGTTCAGAACCTCAACGGGTTCTTCTGCCTGCTCAATCGGCTCGGTTCGTATATCAAGTATGACATCCTCCTCCTCTTCGTCCTCCTCGCGGACGCTCGGAGAGGTGAAATTTTGAACCGATATATCCCCTCTGACTATTATATTATCATAAACGCCTACATACGCCCTGTCTGAGGTTACGCGCGATAAAAGGTACGCATCGCTTTCATAAATAATGTCAAGCTTCTTAAAGTCGGTTCTTTCGCCTAAAAGTATGTAAACGCCTTTATCATTGTTATTCGGGTCAAAGCGTATCGCCTCGCGCGGTATTCTGACGCCCTCGAAATCATTCAGTATAAGCTCAACGCGTTCGCTCCTGCGCTGTACGAAGTTATAATTAAGCTTGTCGCAGGAAAGTATGATTAAGCTTTCATTTGAATTTTCAAGCTGCCTTATATCAACGATTTTAGCGTCCACAAGATATGGGGTAGAGGCAAATTTAAGCTTTACCGTGCTGTCCGTTTTAAGGCTATGCCCTGCGGTGTTAATGATTCCCGCAAAGTACCACTCGTAGCCGTCTATTATCTTACCGATTATTTTACTGCCCGCTCGGCTTGGGTCCGCTGATTCTCCGCTGTTTTCATTTATAATCCTGTTAATCAAGCCTGCGTCAATATCAAAAACGGATTCCGGCGAGAGCAGTGCCTCATATCCATCCGCATGGCTGACGAAATAGCCGGATATATCCGTCCTTATAACAGCCTTAGGCTCTCTCCTGCGCGTTTTCAAGTCGGCAATGCGCGCTTCAAGAGAGAGTATGGCATCGTTATAATCTACCTCTTCACCTATAACAATCTGATAAATCCCCAAAAGCTCTTGAAAATTTTTCCGCTCCGCCCTAAGCGCGGTCAAATCGCCCTTTGAGATAAGCGATGTTACAGTCTGATACTTCTCCTCGATTAAGGAGGAGATAAATTTAGCCTGCACAACGTCTGTAGTGCCCGGATTTTGCGCTTGAAGCAAAACCGCTGCTTCCGCTTCAAGCTCCGCTATAAGGCGGTTCACTCTTATCGCGTCTGCGCTTTCGTAAACATAAGCCACAACGGAATCCTTAGCAACCTTGCTTCCGTCGTAGTTGGGATAGCTTAACACTCCCGAATTGCCTGCTCCCAAATCATCGGCATTGGCGTATATTACGGTTTCATTACGCACATAAACACCGTTAAAGGTAATCTTTTCCGCAGATGAGTGCAGAATCGCCGTTTCGGTATCGTAATCCTCTCCGAAAAGCCTCAGAAGCTGATTCGCTACCGTTAACAGGATAAAAAGCGAGAGCACAAAAATCAAGATTCTTACGGTTACGGTGTTCATACCCCATCATTCTCCAGTATTGAAATATGCTTTGAGGGAACGATTGTCGAAATCGCGTGCTTGAACACAAGCTGCTGCTTGCCATCGCTGTCGAGAATGACCGTATAGCCGTCAAAGCCTTTTATAATGCCCTTGAACTGAAAGCCATTCGTTAAAAATATTGTCACGGTAATTTTTTCTTTTCTTGCTTGATTCAAAAATACGTCCTGCAAATTTATAGCCTTGCTCATTAAATTCACCTCTAAAATCCTCAATCTCCTTAATTATAACACATTATTTTTGAATTTGCTACTATTTTTTCGCAACTATCAATAATTTTTTCAAAAATAATACTATTGCACAAATAAACCCAATTTATTTGTGCATCTCGACGAAACCAAGTCAGCTGTCTTTTGGCATATCGGCGCGTATTTTGCTTAATTTTGCTTATACAGGAAGATAATTCCTCCCGCCCCTCAAAATATGGAATTAATTCTTTATACCCTATTGCGGTAATATTGCACAATCCCTTGTTAAAAAGTTGTTCACACTCGTCTAACATACCCGCCTCCAGCATTTGGTCTACCCTTAAATTTATACGCTCGTATAAATCCGCCCTGTCGGCAAAATCCAGCCCAATCACGCAAGAGTTATACGGCGGCTCTTTTGCTTTATTCACCCTTTTATATTCGCTGAATTTCATACCGCTCAGTTCCATAACCTCCAAAGCTCTTATCACGCGCGGCAGGTTATAGGGTGAAATACAGTCTGCGGCTTCGGGGTCGGCTGAAAGCAGGCGGGAATACAGCTCCGCGCCGCCGGAAATTTTACTTTGAGCAAGCAACCGCTCTCTTACAGAGCCATCGGTAACAGCATTTTCAAAATTAATCCCGTCAAGCAGGGAATTAATATAAAGCCCCGTCCCGCCGACTATAATCGGCATTTTGCCCCGCTCTGTTATCTCGGTAATCTTCTTCCGCGCAAGCTTGACGTAATCCGCCGCGCTGAATCTTCCGCCCGCTTCTGTAATTCCGATTAGGTGGTGGGGCACGCCCCTTTTTTCTTCCTCCGTCGGTTTGGCGGAGGTAATATCAAGCCCCTTATAAATCTGAACCGAATCGGCTGAAATCACCTCGCCGTTATATTTCTCCGCCAAAGCGACCCCCAAAGCAGTTTTCCCCGAAGCCGTAGGACCAACCACCGCAATTACACTCTCAACCTTCAACTTTCCACTCTCAACTCCTTTTAAAATGCTTTTCAAGCTCGCGTTTCGTCAGCTTAAACATAATCGGTCTGCCGTGCGGGCAGTATCGTATATGTTCGTTTTCAAGCAGGGCTTTTATTATGTGCTCCATCTCCAACAGACCGGTGCTGTCCCCTGCTTTTACAGCCGATTTGCACGAGACCATATGGTATAATCCGTCTAAAATAGCCGGCATGGGGTTTTGCCTGCTTTCGCATACATTGCGGATTGTTTCTTCAAATAAAGCTCCTGCATCAAAGCCGTCCAATATTGAGGGGATGCCGTTTATGAAAATTGTATTTGTTTTTGAGCCCTCCACTTGCGAAACTGTAAAAGAAAACCCTAATTTTTCCAAAAGTGCGGATTTTTCATTTAAAACCGTTATCTCTTCCTCAGAAAGCTCAACCTTAGCGGGGCTGAACAAAAGCTGACACTCCAACGTCTGTTCTCCTGACTTTAGGCGTTCAAATATAATTCTTTCGTGCGCGGCATGTTTATCCGCAATAATAATGCCGTCATCTGCTTGCGCTATTATATAGTTACCAAACGCCTCACCTATGATAGAGTGGAGAGTGGAGAGCGGAGAGTTGAAAGTTGGGGGTTGAGGGCTGAGAGCGGAGAGTTGGGAATGAGGAGCTGAGGGTTGGGGCGGAGGGGCGTTTGTTTCGTTGTTGATATTTTTTTGCGCGCTTGGGGCTTGGTAGGGGTTATCATTTATTGTATTTATTTTTATTTGATTATATTCGGGGGCGGGTTCAAATGATGTGGGGATTTTATAATCGGGTACAAATCTTTCTGTTTCGGGGAGCTTGATTTCAGCGGGGGCGGAATCTAACAGCAGGGCGTTTTTAACAGCGAAAAACAACGAGTCGCGTATTACGTATTCATCGGCAAACCGAACCTCAACCTTAGCGGGGTGAACATTCACATCGAAAAGGTGCGGCGGCATTGTAATCCGCAAAACGCAGGCGGGGAATTTGCCGCTTGCAATGTAATTTTTATAAGCTTCCTCCAAAGCCCCCGTAAAAGCATAGGCTTTAACGTATCTGCCGTTTAAAAAGAAAATCTGGTGCGCCCTGTTATGCCTGCCGAACATAGGTTTTATCGTAAAACCCTCAATTTTAACACCGTTAAGCTCATAATCAACGGGGAGCATTGAAGCGGCTAACTGCTTGCCGAAAACGGCATAAACGGCTGAATATAATTCACTATCCCCTGCCGTGAAAAAATCCCGCTTGTTATCCCGCGTGAAGCGGAATGATATTTCGGGGTGAGAAACGGCGATTTTGCCTGTAATATCGGCTATTGCGTTCCCCTCCGAAACGTCTTTTTTTAAAAATTTAAGCCGCGCGGGGACATTGTAGAAAAGCGCGCGGACTATAATAGTAGTCCCATCCGGGCAGCCACACCGCTCGTATAAAACCTCTTCACTGCCCTCAATTATATAATGCGTTCCAAGCTCCTCGTCTGAGGTTTTAGTAAGAAGCTCAACCCGCGCAACGGCGCAAACCGATGCCAAAGCCTCGCCCCTGAAGCCCAATGTCTGAATCCTGTCAAGGTCGTGTTTATCAGATATTTTACTGGTTGCGTGGCGCAAAAATGCCGTAGGAACATCGCTGTGAGGAATCCCGCAACCGTTATCGGTAATACGAATATAAGAAACGCCGCCCTGCTTGATTTCAACCGAAATACTGTCAGCTCCGCTGTCTACGGCGTTTTCAATTAATTCCTTTACAATAGATGCCGGTCGCTCAATCACCTCGCCTGCGGCAATCAGCTCGGCGGTTTCTTTTGTCAGAAGCTTTACTTTAGGCATAGCAAATCAGTTTCCTCCAAATATATGTCATTCCACATTTCTTTTAAGCTACCATATTTTTTTGTGCTTGGAGCGGCAATTTCTTGCTCAACCTCGTCAAAGTCAAACTTGCTGTAGTCATGGGTATGACCGTATGAACAAACATACGAACCATGTCCATCGTTAAGCTCAATAGTTTTCATAATACTCCCCTTATAACATTTCAACCAATTCCCTCAACATATATTTAGCATCCTCATCGGTAAGTTCGTCTATGTTTGTTTTTCTCAGCCTGTCCGCGACCCTGTCCGAGTTAAGCGCGCCGAATGAGATTTGAGCTTCCGCATTGCCGCTCAAAAGCGGAGGCGTTTGTCTGCCGCGCTCCATTTCTTCTAAAAGCTGTTTTGCGCGGCTGATGACCTTAGGGGGAATACCCGCCAATTTAGCAACCTCTATGCCGTAGCTGTCGTCAACCCCGCCCGGTACTATTTTATGTAGAAACCGTATATTTTCGCCCCTCTTTTTAACGGCAACGCTGAAATTTTTAACCCCCTCCAGCTCATTTTCAAGCTGAATCAGCTCATGGTAATGCGTTGCAAATAATGTTTTACAGCTAAGGGAGCGGTGCGAAGCAATATATTCCGCGACTGCTTTTGCTATGCTAATCCCGTCAAAAGTTGAAGTTCCTCGCCCGACCTCGTCTAATATGCAAAGGCTGTCGGGCGTTGCGTTTTTGAGTATATCGGCAACCTCGCTCATCTCTACCATAAAGGTTGACTGCCCCGCCGTCAAATCGTCCGACGCGCCCACTCTTGTAAAAATTTTATCAATAACTGAAAGCTTAGCATATTTAGCAGGGACAAAACAGCCAATCTGCGCCATCAGTACAATCAAAGCCGTCTGCCTCATATAAGTGGATTTACCCGACATATTAGGTCCCGTCACAACCAACATTCTGTAATCCTTTTGATTAAGATATACATCATTGGGCACGAAAACATTCTCCGTCAGCATAAGCTCAACAACGGGATGCCGCCCCGCGCGGATTTCCAAAGCCCCGTCCGCCGTAATATCGGGGCGTGAGTATTCATTTTTCATTGAAGCATGAGCAAACGAGCAGAAAACATCAAGCTTCGCAACAGCCGCCGCTGTTTCCTGAACCCGAACAAGTTCCTCCGCAATGCGCTCCCGCACCTCGTTGAAAATGCTCTGCTCTAAAGCTATGATTTTATTGTTAGCTCCCAAAATTTCATATTCTGCCTTTTTTAAATCCTCGGTTATAAAACGCTCACAGCTTGCCAGCGTTTGCCTACGGGTATAATGCACGGGGACTAAATTGTAGTATGATTTAGTCACCTCTATATAATACCCGAAAACCCTGTTATATCCAAGCTTTAAATTTTTAATTCCGGTCTTTTCGCGCTCCTTTGCTTCGATTTCCCGCAGGATTTCTTCTCCCCCGCTTACAATGCTCCTAAGTCTGTCAAGCTCCTCGTTAAAACCGTCCTTTATAACGCCCCCGTCCTTGACTGTTGCGGGAGCATCGTCTAAAACAGCGGCTTCAATAAGCGCGGCGACATTTTCTAAAGTGTTAATCCCGCCGTTGATTTCGCGCAACAGCTTTGATGTAAAAACTTCAAGCATTCTTTTTATTTCGGGCAAAGTCCTCGCCGTTAATGACAACGCCTTTAAATCCCGCGGGGTAGCGGATTTATACATCACCTTAGTCATAAGCCGCTCTAAGTCGTATACGCCCGAAAGCAAACCGCGAAGCTCCTCCCTTACGATTGAGCGCGCACACAGCTGCTCAACGGCTTCAAGGCGGTTTATAATCATAGCGGGCTTCAAAAGCGGCTGTTCTATATAAGTTTTCAAAAGCCGCTTGCCCATTGAAGTTTTAGTGTAGTCTAAAACCCATAGCAAACTGCCCTTTTTTTCTTTATTACGCATAGTTTCGGTAAGCTCTAAATTCCGCCGCGCCGTTAAATCAAGCCCCATGAAGATATTATCCGTATAATGCTTTATTTCGGTAAACCGCCCGATTAACGCCTTTTGCGTTTCGCGGATATATTCAAACAGACCGCATACGCACGATAACCCGACACTCCCCTCTTTTAAACCGATTTCCGAAAAATCTCCGGCTGAGAATTGCTGTAAAACCGAATCCCCCTTTAATTTTGAGTCAAAGCACTCGTCATCCAAAAGCTGAACAGAGGCGTTCAGCTTGTTTTTTATAAACTCCGCCGCCTCTTTATAGTTCAAAAATTCTGCATTAAAAAGGATTTCAACGGGTAAAAAGCGCGCTAACTCGTTAATAACCTCCGTTTGAACCTCCTTGCCCGATTTTGAGAATAAATGAACCTCTCCCGTTGAAATATCGGCAAAGCAAATTGAACAGCTATCGCCCAGTACCGATATTGCCGCCAGAAAATTATTTTTAGCCTCGTCAAGCATATTGCTCTCAATCAAAGTGCCCGGCGTAACAATTTTTACCACTTCACGCTCAACAATGCCCTTAGAGTCCTTAGGGTCGGTAATCTGCTCGCAGACTGCTACCCTGTATCCTAAATCAATCAGCCGCTTTATGTAATTCTCCGCACTGTGATAAGGGACGCCGCACATCGGAGCGCGCTCGGCGAGCCCGCAGTCCCTGCCCGTCAGCGTTAGCTCCAATTCCCGAGATACAGTAATGGCATCGTCAAAAAACATCTCATAAAAATCCCCCAGCCTAAAAAAAACAATATGCTCACTGTGTTGCTTTTTTATGTCAAAATACTGCTTCATCATAGGCGAAAGCGCGACCCGGTCAACCTGCTCCAACAAATTACAACACCCCCTTTTCAATTAACAATGTACCACCTTTAGACACCATAAAAACTTCCTGCAATTTCCATTTGTTGTACCCCTATAAAACGAGTTATCGGCGGAATATCTTTCTCAACTTCAAGGCAGAGTTCAATTACTTCCCTTGTTTTTTCTAAAAGCTCCGGTATTGTGTCAGCTTGTGTGTAACAGCTTTTTAGAGCAGGAACAGTCGAAATATACGCACCATCTTCACCCTGCTCAATTAAAATTGTAAAACTATGCTTCAAAACGAACCCCCCTTTTTTCAATGAACAATGAATGTGTCGGCTTCGCCGACTGATTGGAAATTCAACCCTATAATTGTTAATTAACCCATTATAATTGTTCATTGTTAATTGTTAATTAGTCCCAGTCCCAGAATATCCAAGCTTGATTTATCTACCGGGGCGGGGCAGGAGGACATTAGCTCGCTTGCGTTTTGCACTTTGGGGAATGCGGTTACGTCCCGCAGGCTTTCCGCGCCGCAGATAATCATTGCCAGCCTGTCTAAGCCCATACCCATGCCTCCGTGAGGGGGTGAGCCGAATTTATATGCTTCTACAAGGAATCCGAACTTCGCTTCGATTTCCTCGTCTGTCAGCCCTAACGCTTTAAACATTCTCTCTTGAAGCTCCGCATCTGTAATGCGGATTGAGCCGCTTGAAAGCTCAATGCCGTTTAACACAAGGTCGTAAGCTTTGGCGTAAACTTTGCCGGGCTCGGTTTCAAGATATTGCAGGCTTTCGTCCATAGGCATGGTAAAGGGGTGGTGCATGGCGTTCCACCTGCCGTTTTCCTCGTCATATTCAAAGAAAGGAAAGTCAGTAATCCAAAGAAAATTATACCCTTCCGGGATGATATTAAACTGTTTAGCCAATTTAGTGCGGAGCGCACCCAGCACGGACGAAACCATGCTTTTTTTGTCAGCGGCTATAAGGATTACATCTCCTTGTTTCGCCTCCATTTTATCTGTGATTGCTTTAATCTCATCTTCCGCCATAAATTTGCCGAAAGAGGTTGAGGGTCTCTCATCAAGCCAGCGGATATAAGAAAGCCCTTTTGAGCCGAAGCCCTTAACAAATTCTATAAGCCTGTCGATTTCTTTGCGGGACATAGCCTCGGCGGCATTTTCAATTTTAATAGCGCGGACAGTGCCGCCGATTTCTAAAGCCGCCCTAAATACACCAAATAAAGTGTTCCAAATAATTTCAGATAAATCAATTATTTCCATGCCGAAGCGCGTATCCGGCTTATCAGTTCCGTAACGCTCGATGGCTTCTTTATATTTCATTTTAGGGAACGGGCTTGCAAACTCAACATCAAGCAATTCCTTAAACAGCCGCTTGATGAAGCCCTCGTTCATATCCATTACCTCGTCCGCCGTAACAAATGACATTTCAAGGTCAATTTGGGTAAATTCCGGCTGGCGGTCGGCGCGCAAATCCTCATCGCGGAAACACCGCGCAAGCTGGATATATCTGTCATACCCCGATACCATAAGAAGTTGCTTATAAATCTGCGGGGATTGCGGAAGCGCGTAAAACTTACCTTGATGAATCCGCGAGGGGACAAGGTAATCCCGCGCGCCCTCCGGCGTGGATTTGAGCATCATCGGCGTTTCAATTTCTATAAAGCCGTTTTCATCATAATAATCTCTGGCTATTTTTGCTATTTTGCTTCGCATTACAATATTATCCTGCAGGGGCTTGCGACGCAAATCAAGATAGCGGTATTTTAAGCGTAATTCCTCATTTGTGTTTGAATCGTCAAGTATTTCAAAGGGCGGTGTTTGCGCTTTGGAAAGCAGGCGCAAATCCTCAGCGAAGATTTCAATATTCCCCGTTTTAATAGCGGGATTTTTACTTTCGCGCTCCCGCACGCTCCCTTTCGCCATAAGAACATATTCCGAGCGGCAGGAGTCCGCTTTCTCAAAAATTTCCTTATCGGTTGAATCATCGAACGCCAGTTGCACAATCCCCGTCCTGTCGCGCAGGTCAATAAAAATAAGGTTGCCCAGCCGCCGCGCTTTTTGAACAAAGCCGCCTACTATAACGCAATCACCGATTTTAGTGCCCTCCCGCTCCCCGTCTACCTCGCCGCAGTAATGGGTACGTTTTAAGCCGTTCATATTGTCTGCCATAATAACAATCCCTTTCGTTATTTCGTTGTTCAAGTTTCAAAGCTGTTAACCCAAGCTGTGTAGGCATTGGAGAAGCTTCTTAAAAAGTCCTGCGTGCTCTTATCCGATATACCGCTTTCGTCCACCGAATCGGCAATACCGCCGATATAGGCTTCCGGCTGCTGCAACATAAAAATATTCAAACAGGATGCCGACTGCCTTAAATGCTGGTTTGCGCCAAAGCCGCCTATTTTACCCGGCGCAACGCTGACCACCGCGCCCGGCTTTCCGCTCCAAGCGTTTTCCGACATGGGGCGCGAAGCTATATCCAAAGCATTTTTAAGCACGGGCGGCATGGAACGGTTATACTCCGGCGTGACAAACAGCACCGCATCCAGCTCGCGAACCCTTTGCCGAAATTGCCGCCACTCAGTCGGCGCGTTATCTTCATTATCCAAATCTTGATTATACATTGCCAAAGAGCCAATATCCAAAAAAGCAACCTCGAACCGCTCCTCCAGTAACCCCGACAAATAAAGCGCGACCTTTTTGCTAAACGAATCGCGGCGCAAACTGCCAACCACAATTCCGACCAACTTTTTCCCCATAACTAAACCCCCGATTTTTTTAATTTACAATTGGCTTAACCACGCGGCATGGATTCCCTGCCGCGACAACGCCGCTCGGTATATCCTTAGTAACAACGCTTCCCGCGCCTATAACCGTTCTATCGCCGATTGTAACACCGGGCAGGATAATCACGCCGCCGCCGAGCCACACGCTGTTTCCGATTGTCACAGGCTTGCCGTATTCCGAAAGCGTGTTGCGGGCTTCCGCTTCAAGCGGGTGAGCGGCGGTATAAATATGCACGCCGGGCGCGAGAAAAGCATTGTTACCAATATTGACCTCGCAGACATCAAGAATTACGCAATCGAAATTAGCATAAAAATTATTCCCTACCTTAATATTGTAACCGTAATCGCACTTAAAACTCGGCTCAATATAGCACTCATCGCCGATTGCGCCGAATAATTCACGAAGAATTTCAGCGCGGCGGTCGAATTCCTCCTCGGTAGTTGCGTTATAAAGCCGTGTAAGCCTGCGTGCATTTTGCCGCTCGTTAAACAGCGTTAAATCGTCCTCCGTATACGCAAGGTAAGGCTTCCCTGCGAGCATTTTTTGTTTCTCCGTCATGAATTTTACACACCCCTTTTAATCCATCGGCGAAGCCGATACATTCATTGTTCATTGTTAACTGTTAATTGAATTTATATGCTTTTCTTATGGCTTTTTTTACGTCCCAGACGCATTTTAAGCCCTTGGGGAAGAAGCAGAGGGTGTTGGGGGTTATATGCGCCGTTTCACCCGCGCCGTATTTGACAATCACATCGCCCTCGAATACATAGGCGGTTTCGTTATCGCTGTACTGCCAGTCAAAAACCGAAGGCTCACAGCTCCATTCGCCCCAGCCCTTAATCCCCAGCTTCTCAGCCTCTTCAATCGCCATGGGGGTTACGGTGATTTTATTATTATCCATGCTTACCGTCCTTTCGGTTATTGAATTCATTTAAGTTAAATTTAAGTTTTTAAGTTAAAACTATTATAACATACATTTGGGTTGGTTGTCAATAGGTTTGGGGGGACTTGGTTTGGATAATGGGAAAGTTAGTATTTTTAATGATGATTCAATAAGGCAGGGAGGATTAAATAAAAAAAGCCCGTCAAAATGTGTACCTTTTGACGGGCTTTTAATATAAAAAAATTTTATCACAAAACGACAAAAATTGCAACCCATTTATTAAAATTTTGTATAAATAGACAAAAAAATTGTATTTTTTTGGTTGAAACATACCTTTGTCAAAAGGTACACCTTTTGACAAACATGTACAAATATTAGGAGGTATAAAGTATGAAAAAATTAAGAAAAATCGGTTCTATCCTTATGGCGGTTGTCATGGCGGTCTCTATTGTGGCTGTTCCTAAAAGCGGACTTGTCATTAATTCAGTTGAAGCGACTTCATTCACTTATGACCCTAATAAAGCAATAGCTCGCGCTACGGAGGAACTTGGAAAGAATAATGGTGACTTATGTGCGGCTTTTGTGGCAAGATGTGTAAGGGCAGGCGGGATTAATATCTCTGTACATACAGGCACAGGTCCGTTGTACAGAGCAATTGGGCAAGCAATCGGTGTAGACCTCGGTACATATGCAACGCGTGCTGAATATAACCGCAACAATTTGTCAGCGTTATCGACATTAACCTTAGACAAAAACGGTCATGCCAGAGAAACGGATAACAGAGGGGTTATGACCAAAGGAGATGTTGTTATCCAATGGTGCTTTGGCTGTCATATCGCTCCTCATGTCTTGCTTTTCGGGGGATATGATAAAGATGGTATCGCCAGATATTATGCGAAAAACCGCTCATTAAATTATGGTAGATATAATCTGAGCAGTAACTCGCAGCACACAAAAAGCACTTGCAGATTAGGGGGAAAGGTTATTCAGTTAAGCAATAGTAGCACCCCGCCTGTCCAAAATTTCACACTATCATATAACGCAAACGGTGGTTCAGGGACACCATCAAGTCAAACAGGTACTACCCTAACAATAAGCAATACTCGACCAACACGAAATGGGCATACTTTTGTTGGGTGGTCTACGTCTTCAAGTGCTACGAGTGCTAATCACCAACCCGGCGGAAGAATAACATTATCGGGGAATACTACACTTTATGCAGTATGGCAACCAAATACGCAAATTCCTAGCACTCCTACCGGCTTAACCGCTACAAGAGCAAGCGACACCACAGCAAGAATTTCATGGAACGCCGTCACAGGTGCAACCTCATACCAAGTTGAATATTGGAGCCCAAACAATAATAGATGGATTGCTGATTCTAGTTACAGGTCGGGAACTTCTTATATCTCAACAGGACTAAGCATTCACCCGTCATACACATATCGAGTTTGGGCGGTAAACTCAGCAGGTATATCACCATGGGCTGAAGTTACAGTAACAATGAGTGTAAATCATACTCTCTCTTACAATGCCAATGGCGGTTTTGGCGTTCCGTCCAGTCAAACAGGCACGACAATAAATATAAACAATACTCGACCGACAAGAAACGGTTTTACATTCTTGGGTTGGTCTGAATCCGCATCAGCAGCATGGGCAACGTACCAGCCTGGGGACAGAATAACCTTGTCAAAAAACACAACACTTTATGCGGTATGGCAAGTTAACGAGATTGCTTGCACTCACCCTTCTTACGATTCCAACGGTTTTTGCACAAATGCGTCTTGTAAAGCCGAATTTAAAATTAATATCACGCCAATGACGGCTACGCTATACGCAGATAATGATGGTACACCTATTAGAAATAGACCATACGATGGCACAAGCGTTGATAGGCGTGTTAATAAGGGTGACTCGGTAACGATTACCGGGAGCGGAAATAATTCGCAGGGTGTACTATATTATGTTGTCAGTGGCGGCGGTTGGGTAGCCGGCTATCACCTTTTAAGCACAAACCCTTACAACAACCCTCCTCCGCAAACCACAAATCCGCCGCCGACCACTACTCAACCGACGACACCAAGCACGCCGACAGGTCTAACCGTAAAATCAGCTAACACAAACGGAAGCAATGCTTTAGTTTCATGGAACGCTGCATTAGGTGCAACTTGGTATGAGCTTCAATGGTATAGTGCAAGCAGGGGTGAATGGCGGGTAGACCACGAACATTCTCTTACGCCAAGAACGGCAACTTCATTCACGGTAATAGGCTTATCGAATGTCAGCTCAATGAGGTTTCGTGTTCGTGCACACAATTCTGTTGGTTCATCATCATGGGCGGAAATCACGTATTACAAGTAAATCTGCGCTTATTACAATGTGCTGGCGAGTTTTCGTCAGCACATTGTAATAAGCGGAATATTAGTTACAGTGTTAACAATATGCGTTACTAAAATATTTATAGGAATGGCAGAAGATTTGGCTGTATGCAGGGCGGCTTGCGAAATCAACCTAAAAACCTCAACCCACCCTGCTCCACCAAAGCCAACCCACCCCAAACAACCGCAACTCCCCCCGCAATAAGCATCAGCGGGCTTATCACGGCGGCTACAACAGCCGCCTTTTTTTGTTCGGCTTTCCTTTCAAGGTTATATTCTTTCGTGTGCAAAAGCTTACCGCCCCAAAGGAACAGCCACGGAACAATCGCGCCCAAAATCAGATATGCGCCCAGAGCGGCTGAAAATTCCGCGCCGGAAACCGCCGTAGCTTCAGCCTCGCCGGACAATTCACTGCTCAGTGCCGTTACCGTAAACGATACGGCGTTGTTAAACATATGAAATGCGGCGGGGATTATTATATTTTTCGTTTCAAGCATCATGTAGCTTAATATCGCGCCCAGCATAGCCGTTGGCAGAAAGCGCAGGGGGTCAAGGTGGAAAATCCCGAAAATCAGACCCATTACAAAAACAAGAGTCCATTTATTCAAGCCGCGCATGGAATATTGTATAAACCCCCTATGCAAAGCCTCCTCACATATCCCCGGCATAACAGCTACTATCGCAAACCCCGCAATTACGTGAACCGACATAAAAAAATCGGATACTCCCCTATTGCTTTGAAGCAATTCATCGGGAAATAAATACGCCGTTACAAGCATGATAATCATATTGAGGACAACTCCCCCGAGCCAAAAAAGCAACACGCCGAAAATATTCCTCATCGTTGCGCGCTTAACAGGGAAAATCTCCCTCAAAGAGTTGCCCGACAAAACAGCGGGGATAACCGCCAATAAAAGAAGAATTACCTGCGTTGCCGCTAAGCCCGCCATTCCTAAGTTATATTGAAGCGGCGCGCAAACAAATACAAACACCAAAATCTGAAACGCAAACAAAGCAACCCCATGGTGCGGCTTAAGCTCAATTTTTTTCTTCATTAAAAAAGCACTCATTTCTTATTAAAAGTCGTTAATATGAGGTTGCACCCTCTGCCGCCAAATCCTCCACCATATCAGTAATAACGTCACCCTTTGACTGAAATGGGGATGCGGAAAACGGAACTCCCGAAGCGGCAATGGGGTAAATGCCCGTAGTGTGGTCTACAAAATATTTGTCAAATCCCGCCTCTGAGATTTGCTCCGGGGTTAGGTTGCGCGTGAGCTGATATACGATTGTTGAAACCATTTCGACATGAGCAAGCTCCTCAGTACCCACATCCGTCAAAATACCCTTAATTTCGGGATACGGCGCGGTATAGCGTTGGCTTAAATATCTGAGAGACGCGCCTAATTCTCCGTCGGGACCGCCCAGCTGAGTAATAATCAGTCCCGCTAACCGCGGATTAGGATTTTTTATATCTACCGGGTACTGCAATTTTTTTTCATAAACCCACATTAACCTGCACTCCTTTCCCAAGGCCACGGCGCGTCAACCCAAGTAAAACGCTCGCCTGAAGCCGCATCCGCCGCCGTCAGCGGACCGAATCTTTCCGTATACACTCTTCCCGCCTCGCTTCGCAGAGCGTTATATTGTCTGAAAAGCTCCAAGGCTTCCCTGTCGTTCGGGTGCGTGTCTAAGTAAAGATGCAGGTCGAGCAGGTAAAAATCGTACATTTGGATTGCTTTTATAAGATTATCGGCATTCATGCTAAACCGCGCCCCCTTTCAAACGGCAGAAAAAGACTTGGGAAAACAGTGCCCTTCTCAAGCGCGATATTTTCGGGGAGCGGAGCTTCCCATTGCTGAAACGGCACATAAGCCATACCTATCGGGGTTTCGGGCGGGAACGGGCTTATTGCTCCCGGGCGGCTTAAATCGGTATGATTATTCATATCTATGCTCCTTCTTAAAAATTATCGGCTATACAAAAAAGTATAACCGATATTTTCATATTATGCTAAAGCAGTGTTTAAGTTCCGCATTTCGGTAAGTATGCTTGAATCCTCAAGCTTAACCCTACCTTGATTTTCCGACAGCGTTACCGTATCATAAAACCTGTTCAGCTTCAAAAGCCCCAATTCCTCAAATATATCCAGCGCGAAACGAAACCTGCAGTAGTTCATCTTACTCATATCAATAAGAGCGAAAACCGCATCACAATCAACCGTTTTATTTTTAGGCAATGCCTTATAAACCTCCTCTAAATCGCTCCGCTCGGGTGCAATGCGCGCACGAAGCCTTTCATCCGCCCCCTCGCCCCTTTTATAACGCTCGTAGGCTTCCTTTGCGGCGTGATACCTTTCAGCCGAAGCCCCGCTCTTCCTGTAGTCGGCAATCTTCAAATTAATACTGAAGCTGCCGTTATATTTGTTTAACTCGGGATATGCCAAAATGTCAAGAGTATTCCCCGCTTTATAGGAAAAATCAGCGGTCTTTACTCCGAAAAGCAAGCCGTAGACATCCATTTTACCGTATTTCAGCTTCAGCTTGGTATGTAATCCGTTTGACAGCGCGACCACCTCTGTAACCTTAACAGCCTTAAACGCAAAAAGCGGACGTTTATTCCCCTCCCCGAAGGGTTCAAGAATTGCGAGAGCCTCAATATTTTCCTGAGTCAGCTCCTCCGGAAGCATTATTTTATCGGCGTTAAGGGAATATGCCGGCATGATTTCATAATTAGACCTTGCGTAGCCCTGTAATTTTTTTGTGAATTGAGCTATATCCGATTTGTTAAGCGAAAATCCGCCCGCACCCATATGACCGCCGAATTTTGTTAAACTGTCCGAACATTCCTCCAGAGCCTTATATATGCTGAAATCCCGCACCGCGCGTGCCGAGCCCCGCACCTCAACCCCGTTTTCATCGTCCGACATAATAAAGACGGGCTTTCCGAAACGCTCTGCCAATCTTGATGCTATAATCCCTATAACGCCGTGATGCCAGCCTTTACCGTAAAAGACAAGCACACGCTCGTATAAAACAGACGGATTTTTAAGCACCTCGGCTTCAATTTCTCCGATTATCTCAAGCTCGGCACTTTTCCTTTTCCGGTTCATTCCGTCAAGCTTTGCCGCCAAGCTCTCCGCTTCTTCCGGCTCTTCAGCTAAAAGCAACTCGACCGCATCGGATGCAGAGCCGAAACGCCCGGACGCGTTTATACGCGGAGCAAGCATAAAAGCCGCCGTCTCGCTGCTGATACGGGTTTTAACCCCGGCAATGTCAATTAGTGCGCGCAGTCCTATGTTTTCGGTGTTTTCAATGTATCGTAAGCCCTGCCGGACAATTTCGCGGTTTTCGCCTGTTAAAGGTACTACGTCCGCTATTGAAGCGATTGCGGCAAGGTCGGAAAATTGCTCCAAGGCGGCATCGTAATCGCCGTCCTCCATAGCGGCTATGAGCTTTAAAACAACCCCGCAACCGCATAAATCCTTATACAATGACGTGCAGTCAGAGCGATGAGGATTAACGACCGCAACCGCCTCCGGCAGCCGCTCGCCCGGCTGATGATGGTCGGTTATAATAAGCGACATGCCAAGCTCGGCGGCAAGCTCCGCTTCGCTCAATGCCGAAATCCCGTTGTCAACGGTTATAATCATCTCTGTTCCTTCTTCGGCAAGCTTTCGTACCGCAGTTTCGGTCATACCGTAGCCCTCTGAGCGATGATTTATATAGTATGAAACATCGCCTCCCAAACATTCGATATATCGGCAAAGTATAACCGTTGACGCAATTCCGTCACAGTCGTAGTCGCCGTATACGCAAATCCGTTTGCCATCGTCTATTGCCTCCAGCACAGCACCTGCCGCTTCCCTCATGTCTTTTATGAGAAAAGGAGATGAAAGCGGCGGCTCTTGAAGATTGAGGTATTCCCTTACCCTCGCAGGCGTATTTGCACCTCTCGAAAGCAAAACCTCCGCGCATATAAGCGGCAGGGAGGCATTGACGGCAAGTGCCTCCGCTTCTTCACGAGAGGGCTTTCCGACAGACCATTTTTTCATGGGGGTTAGTCCTTTCCGGGGAAATATTATTTACAGCAACACCCAAACGCCGGAACAGTCCAGCCGAATTCATCCGAAATTCTTCCCCATTGAATCCCTGTCAAGGTATCGTACAGCCTTTGCGAAAGCTCTCCGATTTGACCGTTATTTACGTTTATGATACTATCCCCGTATTTGAATTCCCCTATAGGCGAGATTACAGCGGCAGTGCCTGTTCCGAAGGCTTCTTTAAGCGTTCCGTTTTTATCCGCCTCAATAAGCTCATCGATTGCTATAAGACGCTCATTTACGGTATAGCCCAAGGAGCGAAGAAGCTCAATGCAGGACATTCTCGTGATTCCGCTCAAAATAGAGCCGCGCAAAGCCGGAGTTGCAACCTCAATTTTGCCGGAAGCCTTATCCTCAAAGACAAAGAATACATTCATAGCTCCCACTTCCTCGATATACCTGCGCTCCACGCCGTCCAGCCAAAGAACCTGCACATAGCCGAATTTTCCGGCTTCGTCCTGTGCCTTTAAAGATATGGCATAGTTAGCTCCCGCTTTGGTATATCCCGTGCCGCCGCTTACCGAGCGGACATAATTTTTTTCAACGTAAATTTTAACGGGCTTAATCCCGTCCGAATAATAAGCACCGACAGGTGAGAGGATTGTGCAGAAAATTAAATGATTAGCGGGTCGGACACCTATGAAAGGGTCAACCGCAAATATAAACGGGCGTATATACAGCGAAGCCCCCTCGGCTGAAGGAATCCAGTCCGCGTCAACCCTTATAAGCTGTTTTATCGCTTCCAGCGTAAATTTCTCATCAATTTTGGGTATGCACAGCCTGTCGTTCGACAGATTAAGCCTTTCCATGTTTTTTTCGGGTCGGAAAAGGCGCACCTCGCCGTCAGCGGCTTTATAAGCTTTCATCCCCTCAAAAACCTCCTGCCCGTAATGCAGGCACATTGCCGCAGGTTCAAGAGAAATGGGCGCGTAAGGCACAATCCGCGCATCATGCCAGCCCTCGCCCTCATCGTAGTTAATTAAGAGCATATGGTCGGTAAAGAGCTTCCCAAAGCCCAGCGCAGACTCATCGGCAGGCTTTGGCTTGGGGGCATCTGTTTTGGTTATTTTTATTTCAAACAATGCTATCATCCTTTCTGCTAGATTTGTTTAGTATACCATATTTTTTCCTAAAATGCAATATTTTTTTCAAAAACGCTTGCAAAATTTATTATTTTATGATATAATTGCTATTGAATGTTAAGCCCCCATAGTTAAATGGATATAATGAGCCCCTCCTAAGGGCTAGTTGTGTGTTCGATTCACGCTGGGGGTGCCAAGTAAAAGGATGCCAAGCAAAATGCCGAAAGGGTGTACCGTAATGAACGGACGTTTAAAGAAAACCTTCGCGCTGTTGAATGCCGCGATTATATCGCTGGTGTTTTTCGGGGCGTTTTTTTCTCCCGTGCCCGCGTTGGCTATGTCCGCCGCGGAATTAGCCGATTTCATCAACGCCCAGCGGGGGCTGAACGCTTCGGTTTCGGGGCAGAATGTATACGTAGGCGGCGAAAGAACCGTTACCGCTCCGCTGGAGCTGAACATTTCATCCGGCGTTACCGTAGAATGGAACGCTTACCTTTCCGGCTCGACAACATCGGCGCGGGGGTATCTTTTAAACCTTACCGGCGGGGGAGCATTCAGATTTAACGGCGGCGCGGTAAACAATTCGGGAACGGGAGGTCAGATTAACGCCGCAGGCGCGGGGTTGGACATAACCGTAAACGGAACCCTCTCTACAGCATCAAACGGAATCTCCTTAAATATAGCCGCAAACGATGTTACCTTAACCGTTAACACAGGCGGCTCTATCGTTAATTCCGGCTCAAATTCCGCAGTTAACGTAACAAATAACATCACGGGTGTTGAGATTAAAGTTGACGGCGGCGAAATCCGCTCTGTTCCCAGCGGCTACGCCATTAACGACGGCGGCGGCGTAAGCGGGGAACTGTACGAGAATAACACCGTAATAAGTGTAATTGACGGCTTGGTAGAAGCGGGCAACGCCTGCGCCATACGCTCCTCCGGAAAATATTCCGAGGTTTTCGTGTGGGACGGCGAGGTCAGAAATAATGCCGCAAGTAATACGAACGCTACTATATATATGAACGGTATACCCGACTCCGGCTACGGCAGTAATGTCAATGTCACAGTAAGCGGCGGTGTAGTCCGCACGACAAATACATCTAATACAAGCTATGTTATACAAACAACAAGGGACGTGCTTATAAGCGGCGGCTCGGTTGAAGCCTTATCGGGGCGCGCCGTTAATCTCGTCGGCATGTACTCGACCGCAACGGTTACGGGCGGCAGGGTTTCAACCGAAACGGGCGTAGCCCTATGCACCGCAACCACCACCCTTGACGATGTTGTCAACGCCCGCATTATGATAAGCGGCGGCACGGTTGAGGCTAAGGGCAGGGGTTCTGATTATTCGGGTACGGCTGTCCGCATTACGGGCTTGAACAGCACCGCCCAAATATCCGGTGATGCTGTTGTTACGGCAAAAAGCGGCTTAGCCGTTGACGCTTCGGGGCGACCGCAGAGTAGCTCCGTAACGGTAAACGGCGGCTTTGTGTTTGCATGGGGGAATGGGAGCGGCAGGGTTGTTTCGCCCATTGCTAAGCTTAGCCACATAAACGGCTCTGTCGTTGCATGGGATACCGCAGACGGGACAGGCGGACCTTACCTGCAAAACTCAACCACCGACCTTACTTTCCTGCCCGCAGCTTCAACAAGTATATATTGGGAAAAAAACCCCGACACGGCAAAATTTTACGATGGAATAGCAGTACCGAGCCCCTTAAGCTTTTTTCAGCTTAATGCAGAGGTAGTCCAGAACCTGTTTACCCTAACCGTAATTAACAGCACGGAGGGGGATTATGTTGTAAGAGAGGTTACTGAGGGAACGCAGTTAAGCTTTACGGCTAAAAATGAAGAAGCACCCGGCAGTAATTTTGAACCGGGGTTTTACCCTCCAATCAGCGGAAACGAGTTTGACAGCTGGTTCACCGACGGCGTAACCGTTGATACTTCCTTAAAGAGCATCAGCTTTGAAATGCCCCACAATCATGTTACCGTTATGGCTAATTTCAAGCCGCTTTATCAATTTAACGTATACGGAGGTTATATTTCAACCAACCCCTCAGATAATCCCACTTGGTGGTATTATTCGGAGGGTACTGAAATAGAGGTCACTTGCTTTGATACGGACACTTTTAGTGATTGGAGCTCTTCTCATTCGGGAAATCTTGCCAATAATGATACTCCAACAACAACCTTTACCATGCCGAACGAAGCCGCGTGGGTGGCGGCAATAATACCTGACCCGTTGCCGGTCGTTGAAGATAAATACACCCTTACGGTAGTGAATGGTCTTATAACCGCTACCGGCGGCAATACGCATGAATGTTACAGCGGTACAGATATGAACATTGTCGCAAACCCTCCGCCTGACAATTTTGAATTTGATTATTGGGAAATATCTCCCGGAGCGCAAGGCGGAGCATCCTTTAACGCCGCAAGCCCGTCAACTGTCTTTATCATGCCGAATCAAAGCGTAACCGTCACGGCGCACTATAAGGAAAAGCTAAATACTATTGAAAAGCATAACCTTGAAATAGATTCTAACGGAAACGGCGCGTATAATATTTTTATTTCCGACCTCACCCAAGGCGACCCAACGAATGTTTCCGCCGCTCCCCCTCCGATTGGAATGAAATTCAGCGGATGGACAATTGACAGCGGCGGCGGGGATTTTGGCGATTCCTCTTTAGAAAGCACCACATTCTATATGCCCGACAGCGATGCGGCAATCTCCGCTCATTACGAATGGGATTACTTTACGCTTACGGTTGAAAACGGCATTGACGGCTTAGGAATCGGTCGCTACCATTTCGGCGAAACCATACCGATTGCGGCAAACTTACCTCCCCCCGGCATGGTTTTCTTCCGCTGGACAATAAGCGGCGGCGGTTCTTTGCCAAGCGCGGATACAGTGCTTGTGATGCCCGCGAGCAATGTAACGGTTACAGCCAACTACCGCTCAGCGGCTTCCCCTCAATACACACCCGACCCGCCGACACCATCGCCATCGCCGCGCGCTCCGTATCCGCCCCCGATGTACATAGCCCCCGCCTCCCCCCCCGTAACACCAGAACCCGCCCCCGAGGCTTCCCCCGCTTACGATGAGTACGAATATCCCGATGCAATTGAAGATGTTTCCTCTTTGGGGAGCATAAAGGCGAACGGTGAAGTTATAACAATATCAAAAGCAAATCAAATAATCCTCCCCGCGTTCATTTTGGCGGCAATTGCAGTAACAGCCGCCGTAGTAGCTGTGAGGAGAAAAAGAATGTAACAGCAAACGATGTCTTAGCGGTTCGCAGAGGACTGCGACCCCTACCGAAAGCCGATTACCTAAAACCGCCCTCCTTTTTACGGGAGAGCGGTTTTTTCATCACAATGCGGGCAATTCAACCGCCAACACTCCCGCAAAAATCACGCATAAACTACGGTAAGAAAATTTTTTGATTTGAAGCCTTCTATTCATTTATAGCAAATTCCTGCATAACAGTATCCGTTGCAACATCAATTAGTACGAATTTGTAATATCCTAAATCGACATGCCTGTCTTGGTACACGGGCAGGAGGGTTGCAATGGTATTGCTGTCTATAACAACGTAATTTGTATCAAAGATATTACTTTTTAAAGATGTAAGCTCATGCTTTTTTCCTGTTTTGTCGGCTGCAAAGTAAAGAAATTCTCTTGAAATTCCGTCATATTCTCTTTCAATTTCAAAATCAAGTAAATTAAGATTTTGAGTATCAACATTCCAACCTATATAATCGACGATAGGGTCGCCGTTTCTGTCGAAATCATGCAACCGTTCGCCGTTATCATTAAACCGCAAATATGAATAATACGGGGTAACCTCTAAGTAGAAATTCTCATTTTCAGGTATTTGCTCTAAATTCAAGAATTCCAATTCCTCAGCTAAAAATGAGACCTCGCTGTTTTCAAAATCCATTAGGAAAAAATTAATCGGTTCTATCATGGAAAGTCCATCGTTGAACCCAAAAACCAATTCTCCGCCGGGGGAAAATGTTAGCATCCAGTATTGATAGCCTTTGGGTAGCTTGTCAAGTTTAACCGACCTGTCAACAGTATTTTCAAGAATATTATATCTGATTAAATATAAATCAGCAGAGCGCGGAATATGTGCGTAAATGTAAGGGGAACTGGGCGAATGATAAACCATCCAACCGCAATCCAAAAAAATAAAAGGTTCAAGATTCTTCCTTGCCGTGTCTGCGTCTAAAAATACAGGAGTGTTTTCAATAGGTGGTAAGATTGGCTCTGAGGGCGTTGACACCGCTTCAATTTTAAGATTATCAAACATACACCCCACGCCGCCGCCTATGGTAACGCGACCTGTGTTGCCCTCTTGAAGTCCCGCAACTCTTCCAATATCAACGCCGTTCATCTTCATAGTCAAATCCAAGCCAACGGGGATAAGCTCAATGTGATTCCATTCGTTCGGCTTAAAGCCTTCGGTGACATCGGGGTTTTTTATGATGTGATGAGAACCATGTGCAAATACTGTGTTGTGTATAAGCTCTCCGTCTGAATTTAGCCGTAGTGACCAAGAATTTCTTCCTAAAGAAGCTGGCGTATCGTAAGTGTGATTGGTATCAGCATAAGGTGCAAATATTATAAATGTTTCACCTTCCAGTTTGAAGTCAAATGAAAAAATATAACCCTCCCATGATTTAGCACCCACCATTAGGTTGAAAACATTTCTCCCCGAAACAAACTCACCCTCATCAACGGCTACGCATTTCAGAACCTTATTTTCACCCTCGTTTACAATTTGCCATTTAAAGCCGGGGTTAAAATCCTGCACATTTTCAAAAACACCACTCTCAAAATCTTCGATATATGGGAGTGTCAAAGGGCTTTGGGGAGTTACTGTGTCAAAATTTCCCGGGAATACAAGATATTTATTGTTTCCGCAGGCAGACATGAGGGGAACAAATATTATTAATAAAAACATTGATTTTATAAGCTTTTTATACATTATTAAAGCCTCCTGTTTTTAATTGCTTAACATCAACTGCCAATATTCCCGCAAAAATCAAGCATAGACTACGGTAAGAAAATTTTTCATTTGAAGCCTTCTATTTCATTCATAGCCAATTCCTGCACAACAGTATTGTTCGTGAACCATTATTTTAAATTAATCTCCCGTTATCGTCAAAGCTGTAAGCTTGACCGTTTATTGTTTGACTGCCTGTTACTCTTGCACCATCGGAGGCTCTCAGATAGTATCTGTAGCCGCCAACGGAAAGCCAACCTCCTTTAATCTTCATGCCGTATATAGAGTAAAAGTAATCATTACCGATTCTACTCCAGCCTATATACTCGCGTTTATACTCCCCGTCCGAGCCGAAGTTGTACACAAAATCGTTAATTACTGTCGGCTTAGTCAACGCGTGACCGTTACTGTCGAAATAATATATCTTTCCGTTTTCTTCGTCTTCACTAATGTAATATATCTCTCCGCTTTCCCTATCCTTAATCCAACCAACATAGCGTCCCCAGCCAACATAGCGTTCGTCACCTTCAACAATTTCCATCAAGGTCAGCCGAAATTCTTTTGCTTTGCATATTGCAAAATTGACTTCATCATAGGTTAAATCGTCAGCGGAAACAGAAACATTGCCATGCTGATTGACACTCTCAACGGGCTTTTCAATGTCGTAGCTAACCAACTCAAAAACTTTTCCGCCCTGCTCCCAGCAATAATTTCTGCCGCCTATAAATCTATATGAATAAACGGTGTAATCTCCCATGTTTTTGCTTTCGGCTGAAGCCCCTAAATGGCTTTTTGCCAATGCAAGCCGTTGCTTTGCAGATGATTCATCATAATAATATTTAAATAAGAACCTTTTTCCGTCAACCTCAGCCGTAAAATCAATCATTATATCTCCGCCTATAAGCGGCTCTTCTGCGGAAGTTATAGTAATGGAATTTACAGTAACGTAGGCTACGGAGGCTGCATTATATAAATCAAAGCTTTCAGGGTGGTAAATTGTATCCACTGTTTTTAGGTATTCCGCAAATTTCCCTGTCGCGCCGGCAGTATTTCCCGTGTTTCTGGCAGCGGATAGATAACTCTCCAGCTGCCATATGCTGTAAAATTCAATTTTTTCCACAGTTACCTCAGCAAGCATCGTTATATCACCGGAATCGGCGGCGAAAGCTTTTATTGAATTTGAGGCTAACGGCATTATAAAAGCACACAGCATTATAAGTGATAATATTTTTTTAATTTTCATGATAAAAATTCCTTTCATTTTTCTGTCTTTATTTAACAGAAAAAAATTAACAAATAAAAAACCAAATTACTTTTTCATTATACTCCCGAGAAATCATATTGTCAAGCAAAATTCCTTAAAATTCTTAAATTCCCGCCTTTTACACAGATTTCATCAACAGCCCTGCAATATCTTTAGTAACAACAACCAAAAACCGCCCCTGTTTTAAGCAGTGAGCGGTTTTAAGCGGGCGTATTAAGCCTAAGATTCGTTAAAGATTCTTAACAAGCGGCTTATTTGCGGGCGTTGCGCTTATGGGAATTTTGTTTGTAACCTTGAAGCGAAGCCGCAGGTTATCGGTTATCAGGGCGATAAATTCCGAATTGGTGGGTTTGCCTTTGCCGACGCTTATTGTGTAGCCGAACATATTGTTCAAAACATCAACGTCCCCTCTGTCCCAAGCGGTTTCAATCGCGTGGCGAATCGCCCTTTCAACCCGCGAGGGCGTGGTTTCAAAGCGTTTGGCAACGGAGGGGTAAAGCCGCTTGGTAATACTTTCCAGCATTTCCTCATCGCTGATTGAAAGCAGAATCGCTTCCCTCAGATAATGATAACCCTTGATGTGAGCAGGTATCCCAATCTGATGAATAATATCGGTGATTATCATTTCTATATGCGAATCGTTACTGCTGACAGGGGTATAGCCGGACGTAATATGCTGGATTATGCTTAAAACCGCTTCGGTGTCAAACGGCTTTAAAAGGTAGTAGGCATTCGGAAAGGACATTATGCGGTTTTCGAGCACAGGATTGTTATGTGAGGAGCTTACGATAAAAAAGGGCGGCTTTTCCGATGTAAGCGATACACGGCGAATCACCTCGGCGGCATCCGCCCCCTGCATGACGGCGTTGCACATGATTACATCGGGCGAATGTCGGCTTATATGGTCTAATATTTGATTACCGTCCCCCGGGCAGGTAATGACAGCGTAGCCCGCATCCTTCAGCGCGCCGGCGAAAATCCCCCCTGCGTCGCCTTGATTTTCTCCTACAAGAACTTTTGTGTTAATTGACATTAATTTAACCTCCTTGATATTTTAGCAATGTTTGCCATTTTTTGGTACAATCTTATTTTAACATAGAAAAAAATGGAAATCAATACCTTTTGGAAATATTTTGACAAAAAATTATCGCAAAAAGGGACATAAAACCATAGGGAAATACAAATTAAACCAATTTTTGACAAAATACGTCCATACACAATATCTGTGTACCAAACAGGATAAAAAAAGCCGTTTAATCTGACAATATTTATGATAACATATCCGGCAATTTATGACTTTAACGATAAAAATACAAATGATTAAATTTTAATGAACTTTCTATACTTAAAGTAATAAGAAATTATATATAAACAATCAGGCAGGTATTTGTTAAAAATATACAATTATTATTTAATTAATAAAAATTTATATAAATATACCTTTAATTAATCATTAATAAATGTTATATTTAAAGTAAGAGTAAATTAAGGAGTTAAAAAATGAAAGATATAATTCTTACAATGACCACGAGCGATGAAAAAAGAACTTTAAGCGAAATCCTTGACGGCAGCGACCGCTTTATTATCTCCGCCGATAACTTGGAACATGCCTCCGCCTTAATCGCAAGAGAGCTTCCCCGCTTTGTGCTGCTTGATTTAAGCCTGCCCGATACGGAGGAGTTCTTAGCGAGAATCACATATATGTTAAACAAAGACAAAAAAAGCCCCCGCACCGAGAGCTACTGCAATGGTAGGATTATCATTGATTTTGACAAGCGGCTGATTATTAAAAACGGCGAAGAAGTGCATTTGACGCAGAATGAGTTTAGGGTCATAGATTTTCTCAGCAAAAACGCAGGGAAAACGATGAGCCATAGCGAAATAATCGATAAGGTCTGGGGCGCGAATATCACGGGGGATAATAAAATCCTGCGCGTTAACATGACGAATGTCCGCAAAAAGGTTGAGCTTGATGCGTCTAAGCCCAGCTTTATTCATACTGTATTCGGCGTAGGCTACCGTATGGCGGAGAAAGATGCGGTTAGTGAGACCAGCGATTAGCGGCTAGGTTATTTACTGTTGTCGAAGGCGTTTTCTATGTGGCTGAAACCAACGACCTTTTCGCCGTCTGCTATGATTCTGATTACATCAAAGCGCGGCTGAAGCCTGTGCGGGTTTTTGTACAGATACAGCGCGGAGGCTTTAATGATGTTTTTTTGCTTGGTTTTATTCACAGCGTCAAAGCCGTCCGACAAAAAATCGGGGGTTCGCGTTTTTACCTCTATAAAGGCGATGAAGCTGTCCCTTTCGGCAATAATGTCAATCTCCCCGCCTTTTACGCAGTAATTGCGCTCCAGTATACGATACCCCTTTTTTTCCAGATACAAAGCCGCAACCCTCTCGCCGTATTTGCCGATATTCCTGCTCAAAAACCCACCACCCTTTTGTGCAATGTACAATTGACAGTTGACAATTGACAATTAATACACCTCCTCGAAAATATGCTTTCTCAGAGTTTCCGAGGAGGTTTGTTAATCACTTACGCTTTTTGCAGGCTTTCAATTTCTTTGATTGAAAGACCTGTAGTATCCTTGATAATATCAAGGGGAATATTTTTAGAAATCAAGTTACGAGCAATAATAAACGCTCTTTCTAAAGCCCCCTCTTGCCTACCCTCTTGCCTCATAACTTTACCGAAATCCTCCATGTTAAACTCATTAAACAACATATTAATCACCTCCGAGGCGTTTTTTCTCAAAAAATTAGCTAAAACATTTCGGTTAATACAATCTCGAACCGCTTTTTCCATAGCCTCTTTGAGAGGCATTTTGTTTT
>WRLG01000010.1 GCA_009777725.1 Oscillospiraceae bacterium
GAGGGTAACTGTTCCTCTGGTTGTGTTGCTGACGGTTGTTTTAGCTTCCGCGCTGTCGGCGATTACTTTTACTTCTCTGCCGCCGCCGCCGCTTTCGGTGTTATTCGTGCCGCCGCCACCGCCGCCGATTCCGCCGCCGGAGATGATTTGGTCACGGACAGCTTCACTTTGGCTACCGCCGCCACCGCCGCCGCCGGAAGAGCCGTTGTCATCGCTCGGAGGAGGAGGGGGAGTATCGGAAGGTGTATTTCTAAAAGAAATCGTGATATTTTGATGTGTTGTGCCGTAAGCAGTTGTTATTTTTAAGGGGGCGTCAGACCATTCGTTGTTAACGTAGGGGTCTCCGCCGCCTGTTACAAAGGCAACATCGCTTGCACCTGTGTTGTTAATCCTTACTTGCCTGTCATCACCGGGAGTAACTGTGATTTCTTCATTTTGTAAAAAGATTGCGGAAAAGGTTGCTGTAGCTTTTCTGCCATTTCTGGTAGCTGATGTTGAAGCTGTTACTTCGATTTCGTCTTGTTCTGAGGGGTCACCTGTACTTTTAAAGCCATTTACAGTAAAGTTAATGGAAGCAACTTGACCTGCGAACTGTACGCCGTCCGTTGCGTTGTGCACATCCGTATTCGCTTCTTCACATCCTGTAGAACCAGTGCATGTATGAGCTAATGCCTTTGTAGCCGAAGCTCCGAGGTAGTAATAGCAATAATAAGTTGAAGCACCCGAGCCGTATACTCCCAAAACATGGTCTTCCGTACCCATGCTGAACCAGTCAGCAGTAGTGCCGTCTTTCTTATTGGTTGCTGTTGTAGCTGAACCACCAATGGTAAATATACAATTAGATGAATCAGCTGAGGTTGAATAAATAACATCATCCTCGTTTATGTCGTCCGCGCTTGAAAACAGCGGCGCAATAAGGGTTGCCGAAAGAGCCAAAGCCGAAGCCGCGGCAATCGCCGTTGCTCTTTTGAATAAACTTTTGTTCATAAAAAAACCTCCAAATATTTAAAATTTACGTTCCTTAATCAATCGAAAAATCTCTTGCACTGTACACATGGTCTGCGGTACAAACGCGGTGCAATTCCCGATTGATTTAAACCGTACATATATCATACACGTTTTGGCTTTATCTGTCAAGGGGTTTTTGTATGATTTGGAAGAAATGTGTATGTTTTTTTTTTTTTTTTGTGCAATTTTACCAAAAATGTTGGGGGAATGGGGGTGGTATTATTTACACCTCCTTTCCCGTAATCCTACGAAAATTAACAAAATAACATAAGAAAATTTGTTAAAATTACCTGTATACTTTTTGAACCGACTGGTGTATAATATAAGTGCAGGCAGTGATGCGCTGTATACCTATGCAACCGAATTAGCGTTTAAGCGATATGTAATATCGCCGGTCATAGGGTCCGCCTTCGGGCGGATATTTTTTTAGGGGGTTTTTATGAATATTTTTGTTTATTCTGACGAATCGGGCGTGTTCGATAGTAAGGTCTGCTGACATTATCGCGAACCGCATATATTACTTCGCAAATAATGACTGTCTGCCGGATAACCCCAATTTGCTTATTACTCTTTTTCCGTGATATATAAAACAATAGATTATAACAATTTTAAGGAGGAGCCGACAAGATGAATCATTTTTTAAGCGAGGATTTTTATTTGGGCGGGGAAACGGGCGGGTGCATATATAAGGAATATGCCGAAAAATTGCCTGTAATTGATTATCATAACCATTTAAATCCCGAGGATATAGCAAAAGACCGCCGCTATGATAACATGACGGAGCTATGGCTGGAGGGCGACCATTACAAGTGGCGGTTAATGCGCTGGGCGGGTGTTCACGAGGAATACATAACGGGCGATGCCGCGCCTTATGAAAAATTTAAAAAATGGGCGGCGGTTTTGCAAAAGGCTATCGGCAATCCGCTGTATATCTGGAGTCATTTGGAGCTTAAACGCTATTTCGGCTATGACGGGCTTTTGAATCCCGACACAGCCGAAAGGGTTTACAAGCTTTGCAATGAGCGGCTGGGCGAGCCCGAAATGAGTGCGCGCGGCTTGATTTTGCAAAGCAAGGTTGAGTACCTGTGCACCACGGACGACCCCGCCGATTCCTTGGAGTGGCATGAAAAAACAGCCGCCTCCGGCTTCAGCGCGGGTATCGCGCCGACATTCCGACCCGATAGGGTATTGAATATTGAGGCGGGCGATTATGCGGGCTATATTGAGAGGCTGTCCTCGGTAAGCGGTGTTAATATTAAGGATTTAGACGGGCTCAAAGCCGCGCTGATTAACAGAATGGATTATTTCGAGGAGCGCGGCTGCAGAATAAGCGACCATGGAATTGAATATTCCTACAGCCAAATCGCTTCTGAAGAAAATGCGGCGCAAAGCTTTAATAAAATAATGAACAATCTGCCGCTTGAAGGATTCGGGGGGTATTATTTTAAAAGCGTGCTCATGCGCTTTTTAGCGGCGGAATATTCAAAGCGCGGCTGGGTCATGCAGCTTCATTACGGCTGTTGGCGCAACGCCAATCGGCAGGCGGCAAAAAGGCTGGGCGCAAATACGGGGTTTGACTGTATGAATAATACCACGCCTGTCACGCCGCTTATTAATTTTCTGAATTACTTAGCGGCAAAAAACTGCCTGCCCAAAACAATTCTCTACAGCCTAAACCCAAACGATGACAGGATTTTAGCCTCTGCGGCGGGGGCGTTTCAAGAGGGCGGCATAGTCGGAAAAGTTCAGCACGGCAGTGCTTGGTGGTTCAACGACCATGCAGACGGAATCAGAGCACAGCTGCGCTCCTTAGCAAGTATCGGCTACCTGCCTGCGTTTATCGGTATGCTGACGGACGGGAGGAGCTTTTTATCCTTTTCACGCCATGAATATTTCAGACGGATTCTTTGCGGCTTGCTGGGCGATTGGGTTGACAAGGGCGAATTCCCGCGCGATATTGAAGCTTTGGGGGAGATTGCTTCTGCTGTTTCTTATTATAACGCTAAAGGGTATTTTATTCGCCAAGCCCCATCATTGCAAGAGTAACATTGTTCCTATGCCAGATAGTAGCTACGAAAAAATCATTGTCCATAAGCTTTCTAAAACACGTTGCAATGGCATCTCTGCTGCTCGCTTCCTTATAATTTCTTGAAAGGGTATTGAGCTCGTTAAGATATTTTGCATGTAAAGCGTCAAGGTTTGCCCTTTCGGATTCCCCGTCCGCTATAGAATCAATCTTTAGCGCATTTTTATCCAGCATTGACGCAAACGCGCAGTCGCCCTTTTCCGAGTAATCCTTGCGTTTTGAAAGACCGAAGTGTGAAAGCCTACTGCCGATTTCTGCGAGAACCTCCTCCGAGCGTTTGGGGTCGCCGCCCAAAGTCTCATACATATCGACAAACGCTTTTGCGAATACCGAAGGATTATCGCGCTGAAAGGCTTCGTCTTTGTAATTGTTATAGGTATATTTCAGCCATGAAATATCGGGGGCGTGCGAGGCGGTTGAGTGCCCTATGGCAGGCTTGCCGGGTGAGTCAAGATACTCGTAAGCCTTTAGAAGAAGGTTTGTAAGAATAACGGGCATATGCCTGGTCGAGCGGGATATAATTCCTAAGCTTCCGCCCCTTGGAAGTTCAACATTTTTTATAATGTTCAGTGAGGTTGGGATTCCGGCGAAGCCCTCGTGGGCGTGCGTGTCCGCCAAAACGTGCATAGCAACCCCTGCTTTAGCCATCCATCGAGCAGGCTTGTTTCGTGCTTCTTCTTTTTGTGCTTCTTCTCTTAGGTTGGCTTTGAGTAATTGACACATTCCGCTGTCGGGCTTGGTTACAAAATTTATCTCATCCGAATCAAAGCCTTTTTCAAATACTCCCCCCGGCAGAAAATGAAACGCGCTCCAATATGACTTTAGTACGCCCATATCGGTTAAAACAACATCCAGCATTTCTTGACAGCAAGCGTACTCACTGTAGGTGTAATCATCCACGGCTTGAGCCGCTAAAGCGATTTGCTGCGCTCTGGTAGGGGTGAATTTTGCCATCCGCGCCGCTAAGTAGGTTGCGTATAAATGAAAGTCCTTGTGCATGATATGTTCCTTTCCGCATGACCAAATGAGGGATAGGATTTAGGCAGTGGGGTAATAACACCTCATTCCTAATTCCTAAGCCCTCTTTGCTTGCTTTGTTTCTAGAATTTATTGAAGTCGTAGCTTATGCTTACAGCACCGGAGCTTTCGTTCTCGTTAAGCGTTACGGTTAAATATTGCTGTCCCTCATAATCAATTCCTACGGGGGCTCTTGAAAGCGTAGCCGCGTCAAAGAACGGGTCGGTAATTTCAAGGTCGCATAAAGCTATGAAAACTTTAGGCTTCAAAGCGAAACTTACCTTAAAGTCGGGGCGAACACTGCACAGGAATAACGGCTTGCCGTCCTTCGTTACAATCGCGTCGCTTGTAACCGAGTTTTTATTATGAATTTCAATCGTGTTTTCTTCCGGGTCGGGCTCGGAGCTTTTGCGAACGTCAATTGCTTTATTGTTGCTGAATATCTCCCAAGCGGTGTTGTATTCTGCTTGGATAAGCTTTGTGGAAATTCTGCCGTTATGTCCGATTCCTTTAAAAGCACCTATGCAAACCTCCATAGGTAACAGCACCTGCATGTTAGAGCCGGGGGCGATATGCTGATACTCCCATGCCGCAGTTTTAAAGTTTTTGACGTTAAGCGTTAACGCCTCTTGATAAATCAGTACCTGCTGGGCTTCCTTCAGATTGCTCTTAACACTGATGTTAAGGTTTGTGTTAGCCATTTTCTTTTCCTCCTGTAATTGAGGGCTTTAAGCCCTCTTAAAATATATGAGTAATCCTTGACAGGGGCATTGACAGAATAATTTTAACATGATATTATTATATCAACTATCTTTATATATGTCAAGGACAAACCCCTAAGTAAGAGCTTGCTCCGCCATCATTTTTTTGACCTTCGGGAAATGTTTAGCCGAGGCGAAGCAGCTTAGACCTAAGCCGAATGAAAGCTCACCCGTGCCGTTGTCTTGTTTTTGGACTTCAATTACCCTTGAAAGGTTTGCTATGGTTGAAGCCTTGGTGACTTCAAAATTGGGCGGCAGTTTTTTGATGAGCTTGCTTATGTCGGCTCGAAGCTCGTCAGAGCCGTTTGTGTGGTGAATCCTGCACAGGTGAGTATTTTTTATGGTTTCAATGCAATAGATGTCATCGTAGCGAATCACCTTGAATCCGCCTACTTCCTTCGTAGGGGTCATGATTCCGCCGCAAAGCGTAGTAACGCTTATATATATGCGGTTAAGCTCTTTTTTAAGTATTTCTATGAAGCTTTCTTCTTCATATTTTATGTAGCCGCATATGCTTTCCTTTGATTCCGAGTTGAACAAATCCGCGGCATCGCTTGGGTTTTGGGAAACAATTAAGAATTTCACTCTCCTGTGTTCATTTGAAATTCCGCTTATGAGCTCCCGCCATTTGGAGTAGCCGGGCGTAAACAGGATAACTAAGTAACCGCATTTTCTGTTAAAACATCTAATTAGGCTTGCTATGGTCGATGGTAGGTTGGTATTTAATGACATTCGCTTTAGTTTTTCCTCTGCCATAAGGTCACCTGTTATTCCGCTTAGTTCCTCCGACCTTTCACGGTTTGATGAAAAAATTATAACTTCCAATGTTTTTTTTACCTCCTGCGCTTTGTATTAAGCAATACCCAGTATAGCTTCCATGCACACTAAAAAACATATTGTTGTCATGTAAAATAAAAAAAACGGCATAAAACCGTTCTTTCAGTAAACACATGCCGGTTATAGTATATAGTAAGCACCCTTATATTATTGTAAAAATTTGTCGAAATATGTAATTAAAGATAAATTTAACGATGATACTGTTAAATACTAAATAAGCTTCAGTTAAAAATAGGTCGTTTTTTTTGCAGATTATGACAGTTCTGTGCATAAAGCAAAAAAGGGCTGTATACTGAAACACATAGATTGAACCGCAAATCCGAATAGATGAATGGTTAACCAATACCGCGCTGTCTTAGGTGCACATAAGCAGGGGTAAAGCGCAAAGCGCAAAATAAGAACCTTCATTTCAAGGGGTGCTGTTTGATATGATTATATATCGCCGTTCCTGCGGACGACGGCGCAAAGCTTAAAATTGCCGCAGAGAAAGAGGAAAATAAAATGGCTAATACACACGTTAAAATCCGAGTTAAAAGCAAGCTCGGCACAGCCCAGCAGGTACTGCTTTATCAAGAGGCTAATACTTTAAATGTAAAAAACTTTAAAACAGCAGCATGGGAGCATAAGAAGCTTTCTCCGGGCGCGCAGATGCGGACTACGCTTCCTACGGAAATTTCCGTAGGCTCTATGGAGACCTATGAGCGCGGCAGCAAAATCATGACCAAGCTCATCCCTGCCGAATACAATACCGCTTGGGATATATACAGCAATGACGGTGCTCTGGATATAAAGAAGAGCTCAGAGCCTGCACCCGAGCAGGATACAATTGAAATTCATAATAAAAATGAATACAAGAACTCCGCTGTTGTGTCTAAAAACGGAAAGCCGTTGTTCGCTTGCAGTGTGCGCCCCGGCTTTAAGGTTAGTTTCTCAATTCACCCTAAGCTTTTCGTAGCGTTAAGCGACCTTGAAATTACCGACCCGTTCTTTGATGCGGCTACGATTTCAAGAAAGCCGGTTGAAATCGAATACGAGGGACAGCAGTATCTTACCATCATCCTTAAAGAGAACGAAAGCAGCGGGGAGGTCACGATTGATTATAACTTCGATAAGTTTGAGGATTAGCAGCTCCCCGCTTAAACCCCATAAAATAACCTCCGCTTAACCTTCATTCATTCATTCAAGTGATAAAAAAACAAATACACCCCCCGCCCAAATAACAGGCGAGGGGTGTATTTTATACTTTATTTCAGAACAAAAAAAAAAAACCGAGGTGGCACTCGGTTTTTTTATGAACACTCGCGGAGTATATCATTATTTCCTGTGATTATCATATCACATATAAATAGTTTTGTCAAGCATTTTTGAAATATTCTCTGTTTTTTATATTTTGGAAAACCCTTTGACAAAACAGGAAAAGCATGGTATAATATCCGTATAATAAGTTAAGGAGAGGAAAAAGAACATGGCTAACAGCACAGACCTCAATATCAGAGTTAAAAGCAAGCTCGGCACAACTCAGCAGGTACTGCTTTATCAAGAGGCGCATACTTTAAATGTAAAAAACTTTGCTAATAGCACAGACCTTAAAATCAGAGTTAAGAACAAGCTCGGTACAACTCAGCAGGTACTGCTTTATCAAGAGGTGCATACTTTAAATGTGAAAAACTTTAAAACAGCGGCTTGGGAGCATGAAAAGCTGTTACCCGGCGCGCAGATGCAGTTTACGTTTCCTACGGAAAATTCTGTAGGCTCAATGGAGAACCATGAGCGCGGCAGAAAAATCATGACCAAGCTCATCCCTACCGACTACAATACCGCTTGGGATATATACAGCAAAAACGATGCTTCGGACAAGAAAAAGAGCTCAGAGCCCTCTCCCAAGTAAGCGTTGCTTAAATTTGACTGCGGAAGCCTGTTTTTTAGGGGGGACTAAAGCTGATTCCGAAAATGTGCGAAAGCGATGTAATCTACCTCTATGACGGAAGCTTAGCGGGGCTTTACTCGGTGGTGTATCATTGTGTTTACAGCTCCGAGCTCCCCTTGTCAATAATCCCCGAAAACGAATCCGAGCCTAGTATGATGGAGCAAAAATATATAGAAACCGACAATGAAAAAGCAATTAAAGTCAGAGTTTCAATCCCGAAAAAAATCTCCCCCGGCGCGCTGACCATGGTCGAGGATGTTTTTTTAAGCTGTATGAAAGAAAAGGAATTACCGCTTCTTAAATTTCTGCTTTTGGGCTACGAAAAAGGCGCGGCGGCTATGACCATGCTCGGTCACGTCAGCGTTGCGCCGCTTTTAAAGGCTCAAAGGCATCTGCATCATGAGGCGCATTTACTAAAGGGGTTTATTCGGTTTACCGATTACGGCGGAAGGCTTATAGCGGAAATTACGCCGAAAAATTTTGTACTGCCTTATATATCAGACCACTTCGTTGAACGCTTCCCCAACGAGGAATTTTTGATTTATGATAAAACCCATAAAACCGCTTTTATTTATCAAGGGCGGCAAAAGCATTACGCCCAAATTGACGGCATAGAATATGAAGCGGACGAAACAGAGAAGCATTACCAAGCACTTTGGAAGCATTTTTATAACACTGTAGCAATCCAAGAACGCTACAACCCTAAGTGCCGCATGTCGCACTGCGCTAAAAGGTATTGGGAGAATATGGTGGAGATGAAGGATTTTATTTAAGGAGTTTGCAATATGATTAATATAAGACCTGTAACCGATTTGCAAAATAAATTTACAGAAATTGAGACTATCGTAAACGATGGTCAGCCGGTGTTTCTAACCAAAAACGGATATGGCTCTATGGTTGCTATGAGCATAGGTTATTATTCGTTGCTCGCAAACGATACGGAGCGCAAGCTTATTGAAGCAAGCGAAGAGGCGGCGTCATCCGATGTAAGGTTAACGCACGAGGAAGTGTTTGGCAATATTAGATGGAAGTGCGGCGGCTTATTTACGGCGGCAGGGATTTAAGCGGATTATTATAAAAAGGGAGTATTATTATGTACGCAAAAGTAAACAGCCTGGGGCTTTTCGGGCTTAACGCTTTTTCGGTTGATGTTGAAATTGAAACAAGCAGGGGGACGCCTGCTTTTGATATAATCGGGCTTGCCGATACGGCGGTAAAGGAGAGCAGGGAGCGGATTCGCTCTGCGCTGAGAGCTTCGGATATGATGGTGCCGATTGCGAAGGTGGTGGTGAACCTTGCCCCCGCAGACACTAAAAAATCCGGCAGTGTTCACGACCTTGCAATCTTTACCGCTCTGCTTGCCGTCAACGGCGTGATTGAAGATGCGGAGGGAGGCGAAATCTCAAAATCGGCATTTATCGGGGAGGTATCGTTGAACGGCGATGTGCGACCCGTTAACGGCGTGCTTCCTATGACCTTGCTTGCCAAGCGTTACGGCTATGAAAATATTTTTGTCCCCTCCGATAATGCTTATGAAGCGAGTGTTGTAGAGGGGATTAGGGTTTACGGGGTTAAGAACACGCAAAGCCTTATCGGTCATTTCTACGGTGATAAGCCGCTTGAACCTTTTCCGCCTTATCAAGTCAAGCCGTCCATGTTTTTCGACGCGCTTGATTTCGCCGATGTAAAGGGTCAGCAAACCGCGAAAAAAGCATTGGAATATGCCGCCGCAGGAGGGCATAACCTGCTAATGGTCGGCACGCCCGGCTCGGGCAAATCCATGCTTGCCAAAAGAATGACGGGCATTCTGCCCGCCATGACCTTTGAGGAATCCATAGAAACCACCAATATTCACTCAATAAGCGGCATGATTAACAAGGATTCCCCGCTTATCACCGTCCGCCCGTTCCGTTCGCCTCACCATACGATTTCAACCGCAGGGCTTGCAGGCGGCGGCACAGTCCCCCGCCCCGGTGAAATTTCGCTTTCGCATAACGGCTTGCTTTTCTTGGACGAGCTTGCCGAGTTTGACCGCCCGACTTTGGAATTATTGCGTCAGCCGCTTGAAGATAAAAAGGTAACGATTGCGCGGGCGGCGGGCACTGTTACATATCCGTGCGCCTTTATGCTGGTCGGTGCTATGAACCCCTGCCCCTGCGGGTATTACGGACACCCCGTAAGAAAATGCACCTGCTCTAAAAATCAAGTTATGAATTATCTTTCCAAAATATCAGGTCCTATGCTGGACCGCTTCGACCTGCATGTTGAAGTCGCGCCTGTTGAATTTGAGGAATTATCGCCCGGGGAGGGCTCTAAAAAAGAGGAAAGCTCCTCCGCTATACGCGAGCGGGTGCAAGCGGCGCGGGAAATCCAAAGCCTCCGCTATAAGGGCACGGGAATCACCTGCAATGCCGGGATAACGCCCGCCATGCTTAGCGAAGTCTGCCCCTTGACCGAGGCGGCTAAGCATATTTTGAAGAGTGCTTTTGACAGAATGGGGTTATCCGCAAGAGCTTATGACAGAATCGTAAAGGTAGCGAGGACGATTGCCGACATGAGCGGCGTTGAGGTTATAGACAAGGCGCAAATCGCACAGGCGGTGCAGTTTAGGAGTTTGGATAGGAAGTATTGGAGTTAGGTTATTTGAGGGGCGGTTTTTACATAATTTCCACCTGTGCAATAGGTCAGAATTTTTTCTGTAGGGGACGGGCTCGCCCGTCCCGCAACAAAAAACTCGTTAAATATGAAATATGAAAGTACTTGGTGAAACATATGAAAAAAAAGAAAATCATAATCGGAATTATGATAGGGTTTGCTTTAATAGCGGCATTTCCGCTGTTAGTATCCTCAATGCGTAAAAATGACGCAACAACTATCAAGACGACCTTGGAGGTACTGGGGGAAGATGGGGTTTACCGCCCTGTTGAAAGCAATACGAATCCGAAAGGTGATATTTTTGCGGCGTTAGAAGATGAAAAAGCAATATCTGATTTATTAATCGAATTGGATTGGATTGATGAAGTGCTGATTAGTCTTAGTACCGACAGTTCATCTCTTACAGGCATTTTTGATACAAACCGAGAGCCGAGCCCGCAGGAAGTGGACAACGCTGTAGCGATAATAACATCTCGTGTGGACAGCATAAAGGAGGAAAATGTTTTTATCATCGACAGAAATGAAAAGGTTATTTCTCCCAAGAGGCTTGATTAAATTAGTTTGGAGTTAGGCTAAATGAAAAAAGAAAGAATAACCGCTCTGATTCCGATAGTGTTAATCATAATGATTATGCTGTGCATATTTGAATATAAGAAAGTACATTCACCGTCAGTCAGTATATTAACCGCCCCTCAAATGATGTTTGATGAGATTATTTACGCATTGGATAATGAAGACAGCGAACATCTCAAAAGCCTTTTTGCTCCCCGCGCGCTTGCCCAAACGCCCGACATTGATGAGCAAATAGAGGACTTGATGGATTTATATAAAGGGAAGCTGGCGTTCAATGATACAGTAGGTAGCGGTAGTGCTTCAAGTCATACGCATCAAGGGAGGTATATTTATTTGTATATAAGCCCTCATATAAGCGATTTACGAACAAACAGGGCTTTCTACTCAATGCAGTTCAGCTCAGTCGTTGTCTGCGATGCCTACCCTGAAGATGTGGGTTTGTGGAATATTAAATTAGAGCTAAAGGATAGAGGCGATGTCTGGCAGTTGCGTACTCAAAGCAGAAAAGATACTGTGTGTCGGGTAGGGGTTAGTTATAATTAATAGCAGGTGTGTATCGCTATGTTCAGCGGGGCGGTTTTCCCTATAAGAAAACGCTTATTTTAATGGGGGTAATTTTGATGAGGTTTAAGTATATTCTTCCCGTGGCACTAATAACTTCCATGCTTAGCAGTTGTGTTGATAAAATCAGCGAGGGACTTGGTTTGTTTAATAAAGAGAAAACTCCTTCGGTTAGTATAATAACCGCCCCACAGATTATGTTTGATGAGATTATTTATGCGTTGGATAACAAGGACGCAGAACACCTTAAAAATCTTTTTGCTCCTAATGCACTTGCACAATCGCCGGATATTGATGAGCAGATTGACGAAATAATGGGTTTTTACAGGGGAAGGCTTGTGTCAAACGAATCTTTTAGCAGTGGCAGCGGTTCAAGTCATAGGAAAAATGGAAGATATATTTACCTAACTATAAGTCCAAATATACGCGAACTTAAAACAGATGAGGCTTCTTATTCGTTACGATTTTTTGCTGTGCTTGTTGACGAAGAAACTCCAAATTCCGTTGGTTTATGGAGTATACGATTAGGATTCAAAGATAAGGCGGAAGTGTCTGAGTGCAGGGTAGAGGTTGATTATCCGGGCAGAAGCCAAGACCGTTTCGATTACACCGAATGGCGGGAAAGTCTTTATGAGGACATGAGCCTTGACGAACTTTTGGATAGTGCGGCAACGTATATGAGAGAGCACCCGGAACTTATTCCGAAAAATGCCGTTATAATTTAAGCGATTGAAACATTAATCAAAACCCCCCTATCCTCGCGGGAAGCGCGGAAAATCGCGCCGTCATACAGCCTTATGCCTTGACCGCAGGGGACGGGGTTGCCGAGCGGGGATAAAAGCCCCTCGGCGCAGGAATTAATCAGAAACCATTCGCCGCCGTGATTGCAGACATAGGCTTGCATTGCCGTGTCTGCTTTTTCATCGGGGAAAACATCGGCTCTTGTGTGCCATTTAAAAAGCGGGGTGTTGTTTACAATATCCATTTCGGAGTATTTGCGCCACAGCCCGGCGTGACCGCGAATTTCATAGTTGAGCGAAAAGCGGACAATGCTTTCCTCTTGAAGCCTTGCATTGCAAAACGGACAGACGGGGTTTTTCGGCTCATAAAAAACAAACCATCTCTTTTCACATTCGGGGTTGGCGCATTTTCGGAGTAAATCCCAAGTGCGCGCAAGCCCCGTTTCCCATTCCATAGCGGACGGGCGAAGCCGCGGGTTGTGAAGCCCGTCAACAAAGGCGCGCAAAAACAAGGCTTCAAGAGCAGGTCCCAAAGCCTTTATTCCGTAGGTGTAAGAGGACGGGCGGTTTGATTTATCCTCGGGGTGCTCCGTGAATAATGCTTTTTCACCAAGCCCTAAAAAATCATCCTCCTCGGCGGATTCGGCTGAAAAAATTTTCGGTCCCATAAGGGGGTGGCGGTTGAAAAGGTATTCATAAATCAAAACGGCAAGCGCGTGCAGGTCGGTAACGGAGCAGGGGATTTTTCGGTTGGGGTCACGCCTGTCAAGGTTCATGGTTGAAAGCACCTCGGGGGCGATATACCCCCTTGTCCCCGCGACCTCGGGCGGGTAAACGCCGGGGACTACAAGGGAATCAATATCAATAATAACGCAATTGCCTTTTCTGGGGTCGATTAATACATTGTTGTTGGATAAGTCCGAATGGGCAAGCCCCGCTTGATGCAGGCGGCGGACGGAGCGTGCCAACAGAAGCGAGGTTTGCAGCATGGTGCGGAAATCGCCAAGCTCGGCGCGGTTTAAAAAACGCCTGTTATTTGAGGTGAACCAGTTGCTCTTTTTATCCTTTCCTTCAAGCTTCAGCAATTGGGAGGATGCGCCGCCGAAGAAAAAATCCTTAGGGTAGGAGGGGGAAACAAGCCCGAATTGGGGCGACACGACAATGTCTACGGGCCAGCAGAAGCGTTCCCTGAAATAAGCCGCAACCTTTTCATCATTGCCCAGCGCACCGCCTTGATTTTCCGAAACGGTGGGGTTGTAGCGTCCTATAATAGATTCTATCCGCGAGCGGGTGTTGCCGTCCGCTTTGTGAGGCTCATTATAAAACTGGACAACATACGATTTATCAGGTGCAAAATATGTATATTTCATGCCGCCGCGAGGAGGGTTGTCGGTTATAACATAGGGCAGTGTTTTCCCGCTTGCCAACACGGCGTTGGCTATTCTGTTCATAGTATACTCCTTAAACGCTGGATTTTCACGTAACAGGGTCGCAAACATCAACAACAAATGAGATTCAGCTAAAACACCCATTCCACCTCATATTTTTGAATCTCCTCATCTGAGGTTATAAGTGTCATATTTTCAGCAAGAGCCGCCCCAATGATAAGCCTGTCGAATGGGTCACGGTGATGAAACGGCAGGGTAAAAAGCTTTTCGATGTGTTCGTCCTTTATGGGCAGGACTTCAAAATAATTGTCGTATACAAGTTGGCGCAAAGCCGAGAACCCGCCGGGAAATTTATATTTACCGATATTCATTTTCAGCGCAACCTCCCATAACGAAATAACACTGACAAAGCATTGGTTAGCAGGATTGAAAACATTTATTTTTGCTTTTTCTGACAGCTTAACATTGTTTTCAAAAAGCCAAAGGATTATTTGCGTATCAAGTAAGCATTTCATTCCATATATTCCCTCATTTCGTCAAGGGGAGCGTTAAAATCATCCGCTGTCCACGTTTTACCTTTCATGCAACCAAACAAAGCCTTTCGCCTTTCAACAATTTCTTCGGGCGTTGGGGTGCTCACCCTAGGTTCAAACTCTACCATAACGATATTATGCAAAAAAACACTAACTGCCCTTAAAGACTTTTCGGGAAGCATTTCAATATCTCTGTGTAGCTGTTGCCTAATCTCCATAAAAACCACCTCAATATGTTTTAATATATTTTTTGTATCTATTCATCAGTCACTTTTTTGCGAATAACGCACAATATTTCGTAGGGGCGACCGCCCTCGGTCGCCTAAAAGTGGCAATAACGCATTTATTTCGGGCGACCGGGGCGGTCGCCCCTACAAAATTCGCATCGCATTTGCGTGTCACTCACTTTCTCCCATATCTTCCTTAATCAAACCATTAATATAAGCGTTAAGACTTTTACCCATCTTTTCAGCATGAGATTTAATCTTCTCTTTTTCGCCTTTTTTGACAACAACCATAATTCTTTCACAATGCTCTTTTAACCACTCATTTTTATAAGCTGTTTTGCCTGCCATAAAAACCACCTCAATATGTTTTAATATATTTTTTGTATCTATTCACCAGTCATTTTTTTTTGCGAATAACGCACAACATTTCGTAGGGGCGACCGCCCTCGGTCGTCTAAAAGTGGCAATAACGCATTATTTCGGGCGACCGGGGCGGTCGCCCCTACAAAATTCGCATCGCATTTGCGTGTCACTCACTTTCGCTCATATCTTCCTTAATCAAATCATTCATATAAGCATTAAGACTTTTACCTAATTTTTCAGCATGAGCCTTAATTTTCTCTTTTTCGCCTTTTTTAACAAGAGTAGTAATGCGGTCGTATGCTTTAGCATTATAACGATTTTTTACTGCGCTTGATGTTTTGCTCATATTTATCAACCCTCAATTATACTTTATAAAGTATACAACAAAACTCTGTAAAGTTTATATATTTCGCGCATTGACATGGTTTATAAAGTATTGTATAATATAAATATTCCCTTTTGCGTTTTATTCAGCTTCGCTCAATATCTTCCTTAATCAAATCGTTAACATACGCATTAAGGCTTTTCCCCAATTTTTCAGCATGAGCTTTAATTTTCTCTTTTTCACCCTTTTTGACAAGGGTGGTAATGCGGTCGTATGCTTTGGCGGCATATCGATTTTTTACGGCAGCAGACGTTTTTCCCATATAATCATCCTCAACACGATTTTGTAAATTAGCAAAATCACTAAATATCAAAACTTCGGCTACAAAGAAGCGTTTGCATTTTTATTCGCCCTCTTTCATATCCTCTTTAATCAAATCATTCATATAAGCATTAAGACTTTTACCCATCTTTTCAGCATGAGCCTTAATCTTTTCCTTTTCGCCTTTTTTGACAATAATAATAATCTGGTCGCGATTTTGGGATTTCCACTGATTTTTGTATTCCGTTTTTCCTGCCATAATATCACCTCTAAATTAAAAATTTTGTAAAATATTGTGCAACATTACATGTTGACTTCCTATATAAGATATGATATAATCTTATATAGGATTATACGAAAGGAAGTTTTATATGGATTCTAAAGTTTTTGAAAGATTGGATATACAGCAAATACGAGGATTTTTGCAATGCGGGGAGCTTGAAAAGGCAAGCCCCAAAAGCTACGAGCAACGCATCAGTAAGGCACAAGAGCAAATTAACAAACGCCTTAAAGAGATAATACACAATGAAAAGGAATTCATAGAAGCCGAAAGCGAAGTCAATGATTACGTAAGCGTATGCGAAGATGTATATATGGAAATGGGCATAAAATGCGGCGCAATCTTAATAATGAACCTCCTAAAGCCTTAAACCCCCAACTCAATAACAACCAAAGCCCTGTCGTCAAACGAACCTCTCTGCGAATAATTATCAAGCCAGACGGATAAAGCCTCCGCCTTGTCAACGCCGTGCGTAATACCGAAGCTCTTTAAAGCGGCGGCTTGCCTTGCGCCGTGATTCTCCCATAGCGCGGCGAGGGAAAGCCCTGTTTTTTCCATGACATGACTTGTATATTGCAATGAGTATGAAATATCGCTGTCGTTAACCCAAGGATAGGCTATAGGGGCGGGTATAGCCTTTGCCAGAGCAGGGGGGATTTCTTTAGGTTCATTGCCGTTTTGCAAAATGCCGTTAAGCTCCAAATCAAGATAAAGCCGTAAAAGCTCGTTCTTGGCGGGGTAATAATCATCGGCTACGCCGTCCGACATAAGCAGGACGGTGCTCATTTTGCCCCTTTTTATCATTGTGCGCCTCATAAGGCTGTTCGGCTCTCTGATTTGAGGTGAAATTAAAAACTCCGTTTCTCCGGCAAAGCTTCCGCTGTCGGGCGCGCCGAGCAGGCATAATGCCTCGTCAAACCCCGCCTTGGGGTTGACGGTTGCGATTGCCCCATCGCCGACCTGAACGGAAATTACTAAAAACTCTTTATTAACGGGGATAACCGCCGCGGCAAGGAGTGTTGCCGCGAAGTCGTTTATTTCGGGAACTCTGCCTAGATGCTCAAACATTTTTTCCGAATCGCGGAAATCCGAAAAAGCCTTATTAACCTTATTAAAAGCCTTTTTAAAGCTATTTTGCATAATAGAAGCAAGCGCGCTGCAGGCAGCGGCGAAATCGGAAGAGTCAAGCGGCTTTGACAGCTCGGACAGCAAACCAAGCGGAAGCCGGTTGAATTCGCTCTGGAGCGAATCGGCAACAGCCGCGCATGAAGTCTTTGCGCCGATTCGTGAAAGCGGCTTAGAGCCCGCCCCGTCTGAAACGGCGGCTATTACAATATCGCCTGCAAAGCGGTATTCAACCCAATCATCGCAGTTAGTCCCCTCATGCTTATGCTTTTTACCGCGCACCCTTGCCGCCGTAACCTCGGCGGTTTTATTTTTTCCGCCGCCTTTCATATATTCGGGGTACGGCTCGGGGAAATCGGGGGGCAGCAGGTATTTCCACATAGAGGCGGTATGAGCCGTAACCTCATCGTTTGAGAGGGGCTTTTCTTCTTTTTTACGCGTCATATCAGCACTCCTTTACGGGACAATCACAAAGCCCTGCGGAGGTGGCGGAAGCTCTATATTCGCGCCCGGCTTTGAATCGAGGCTCTTAGACGAGAGCTTTACCGAGCTTGAAACCCAAGCGAAAAATCTGGCTAAATCACCCGACGAAAGGGTGTTCATCATAACAACGCACTCTGTTATTTCTTTAAGCGCGGAGGCATCGGCGCGCGCTCCTGCGGCGCAGGCTATAATGTTAGCGGGCTTCGCACTTTTCAGCTCGGCGGCGGCGGAACGCCACTCATCGGTCGGCGCGCCATCGGTAAGTATGAAAACAAGCGGCTTCCAGTCGCCTTTTTGCGTATCGGTTGACCTACGCACCTCGTTTTTTATGCAATCCGACAAAAGCCGCAACGCCGCACCCAAAGCAGTCGCGCCTCCGGCTTGCAGTGAGGGCTCGTTAAAAAGCATAAGCTCGGTCAGCGGAGCAATCTGCCGCGCTGATGAATTGAAAGTTATTACCGATAAGTACGCCGTTTCCAACGCTTGAGGGTCGCCGCGAAGCTCGGAGAGCAGGGCGCGAACCCCGTGGCGCACGGCTTCAATGGGGTCGCCCTGCATTGAGCCGGAAACGTCAAGTAAAAGATATACAGGCAGTCTGCGCGTAAATTCTGACATATAATTCACCTTTCTTTAGAGCCTGCTCGCTCAGAGCGATTGAACATCATCTTTCAGTAAATTGTTCAGTTCCAGAAGCTCCTTATCAACATCAATTCTGGGGAACAGCACCGCTCCCTTTTTAACCTGAACATTTTCGGGCAAAACACCGAATTTACCCGCGTTTTCATAGGTCGCGTCATCAAGGCTCAGCCCGATTTGCTCCCATATAAGCGGCATAACCGACGGCATAAAGGGATACAAAAGCGTAGAAGCAACCCTTAATACTTCAAGCAGATTATATATAACTGAGGCAAGCCGCGCATTGTTATCGGGGTTTTTAGCCAATACCCAAGGCTCGGTTTCGTCAATATATTTGTTAGCGCGCGATATAACCTTGAAGATTTCCTCCAATGCGTTATTTAACCGCGTTTCATCTATAAACTCGTCAACTTTACCGCGCAAGGCATTAATCATGCCGACAAGCTCATCGTCTATGGCTTCTTCCTTGCGTTCGGAAATCAAAGCTCCTTTGAAATATTTATCAGCCATCGCAACGGTCCGCGAGGTTAGGTTGCCCAAGTCGTTTGCTAAATCGGCGTTAATACGGCGGAGCATACCCTCGTTTGAAAAAGAATAATCCGCGCCTAACGCCATCTCGCGCAGTATGTGATAACGAAGCGCGTCCGCGCCGTATCTGCCGCCTAATATAAACGGGTCAACTACATTCCCTAAGGATTTTGACATTTTAACGCCGTCAAATACTATCCAGCCGTGAACGGCAAGATGCTTAGGCAACGGCAGTTCCAACGCCATCAGCACAGCGGGCCAAATCAGCGCGTGGAAGCGCATGATGTCTTTGGCAACCATATGAACATCGCAAGCCCAATATTTATGAAAATCATCATAAGCCGAGTTTTCAAAGCCAAGTGCTGTGATATAGTTGGAAAGCGCGTCAATCCATACATATACAACATGCCCGGGGTCAAAATCAACAGGAACGCCCCAACTGAAAGTGGTTCTTGATACGCACAAATCCTCCAGCCCGGGGCGGATAAAGTTGTTTACGAGTTCTGAAGCGCGTGTTTTAGGCTGTAAAAAATCCGTTTCGGTTAAAAGCTTTTCCAATCTTTCCGCGAAAAGGGACATCTTGAAAAAGTAAGCTTCTTCTTTAGCATCAATAACTTCGCGCCCACATTCGGGGCATTTGCCGTTTACCAGCTGGGATTCTGTCCAGAAGCTTTCATCGGGCGTGCAGTATTTTCCGCTGTATTCGCCCTTGTATATATAACCCTTGTCGTAAAGCCTTTTGAAGATTTTTTGCACGGATTCGATATGGTAGCTGTCGGTCGTCCTGATATATCGGTCATATTTGATGCCCATATATTCCCAGAGCCTTTTAAAATTCGCAACGATTCCGTCAACATATTCTTTCGGCTGTAAGCCTTCTTCCTTTGCTTTTTGCTCAATTTTCTGACCATGCTCGTCCGTCCCCGTGAGGAACATGACGTCATAGCCCTGCATTCTTTTGTAGCGCGCTATGCTGTCACATGCTACAGTCGTGTAGCAATGCCCTATATGAGGATTCCCCGAAGGGTAATATATAGGCGTTGTGATATAAAAAGTTTTCATAATATGTTCTCCTTAAAATTTACTGACATCAAAACGGGTAAAGCCGCTTTAATTCCTCATCGGGAAGTCCCGTAATTTCTTTCACATCGTCAAAGACAAAGCCTTTTTTGGTCGTGCATATCGCGCATGATTTCAAATGTATGTGTCATAGATTCCGCTTCCCCTTTCACTATAGCCTACCCTAAATCTCTTCAGTCATTACTCTCAATCCTCTTAAAAGCGGCTTTTAGCCTTGCTTCGGCTTTGTCGTAGTCAAAATTGTCAATATCGGAGATGCAGTTGCCGATTGTCGTTAAAACGGTTTCATCGTAATAGCTGTAGTCCTGCACATATCTCAGCACATCGCCTGCGGTTTTAAATTCAAGAGAGTCAAATAATTCCAGAGCAACAATTATTTTTTCCTTTAGCTCCTCTTTTGCAATGGCGGTCTTGATTTGCGCTTCGGTAATTTCAACGTCGGGTGACTTACCGGCATTGAAAAATTCCCCTATACCGGCTAACAGCTCGCCGTAGCTTGCTAAAAGCAAGGGAGTATTATCTTGGATTGTTTTATAGTCCTCCGCTTTTCCTGCGAATTCCAAAGCCTTTGCCTGCTCGGAAAGCGCGGTTGCACCAACGGTTAAAGCCGCACTCTTCAACCCGTGAACCTCGGTTGTATAATTTTTCAGATTCTTTCTGTTGCTTGAATTTTTCTCTATGCTCCGCTTGATTTCTTCCCCTGTTTCATAGAAAATTTTAAGAACCTCCAAGTAAGCTTCGACCTTGCCGCCGTAATATTGAAGCCCCGCCGCAACATCTATCCCATCGATATTGACCCCGCTCGGGTGAAGTGATGCCTTAACCTCCTCCTCCTCGGGCTGAACCAAATCAAACAATTTCTGCACGTTAAGACGGTCCATCTCGCCCGAAGCCGTGTTCTCGTCCTGCTCCTTATAGGTATAAAGCTGAGAGGGCAGCCATTTTTCAAGGATTGCTTCCAGTAACCGTATTTCAATGGGCTTGGAGAGAAAGTCATTTAAGCCGTGCTCTAAAAACATATCCTTAGCACCGCCTACCGCGTTTGCTGTAAGCGCGATAATGGGCAACTGCCTGCAATAGGCATCGCCTTGCGAACGGATAAGCTTTGTCGTCTCTACCCCGTCCATCTCCGGCATCATATGGTCCATGAAAACAAGGTCATAATATCCCGAATTGACCATACGAACCGCCAGCCGCCCGCTGTCCGCTATATCCGCTTTAATGCCGTACATCTGTAAAAGCTGTTGCGTAACCTTTAGATTTACTTTGTTGTCGTCTACAATCAGAACCTGTGCATCCGGCGCGAAGATTGTCATCCTCACGCCCATGTCGGCACTCGTGCTTGCAACACTGCTAATCCTCTTGCTGTCCGCGATTTTTTGCTCTATCATTACGGTAAAGCAAGAGCCCTCTCCGTAAACGCTCTCGACCGTAATATTTCCCTTCATAAGCTCAACCAAGGATTTCGTTATGGAAAGCCCCAGCCCGGTGCCCTCAATTTCCCTGTTCTTCTTCGTATCAACCTGCTGGAAGTTAACAAAGAGCTTACCTATATCCTCCTTTGTAATCCCGATGCCTGTGTCCTTAATTTTGAATTTAATGGAAATCAGATTTCCATTCCTGCCGACATCGCTTACGGAAAAATTAATATATCCCTCTTTTGTAAATTTAACGGCATTGTTCAGCAGGTTAATCAGAACCTGCCTGATGCGAACCTCATCACCGTGAAGCTTGCGGGGCAGATTGGGGTCGATTTCGGAGATGAACTGCACCGTGTGCTTTTTGGAAAGCGCGACCTTAACAATGCTGATAACCTCGTTTATCATACCCATGGTATCATAATTAGACGGCAGAAGCTCCAGCTTGCCCGCTTCTATTTTAGATATATCCAAAATATCATTTATAATATTGAGCATGTTTGATGAGGCAGTTTTAATCCCTTGGGCGTATTTATAATCCTTTTCCTGCATACAAAGCTCTGCAAAACCTGCAATCGCGTTCATGGGCGTGCGTATTTCATGCGACATATTGGCGAGAAAATCGCTCTTGGCAGAACTTGCCCTTTCCGCTCTGAGGCGCATTTTAGTCAATTCCTCAATCTGCTCTTTCTGCGTGGTAACGTCAAAAATAAGCGCGGAAAAGCCGATTACCCGGCGTTTCTTATCGTAAATTTCAGAGCTGCGCTTTTCGTAGCAACGCCCGTCCCTGCTAAACTCTGAATTTTCCATATTTCTGAACAGTTCCGCAAAAAACCGAACCGAAGCCTCGTCCTCTTTCTCGTCCGCGGGAGCTATCATTTTGGAAAACCGCTTTCTCGCCGAGGTGTTCGCGTCCAGTAGCTTCATATTTCGGTCAACTACAATCAGCGAATCCCCCATTGTCTCAATAACACTGTTACGGGCGATTGAAACCACGTCGAACAGATTATATTTATGCACGATATAAATTAAAACAATACAGCAGATTAAAACCGATAAAGAGGTAGGGTCGTAAGCTTCAAATAAATCAAAAATAAACATCGTCTTAACGATTATGGGGAAGGTAGCCGCTACACAAGCCGTAATCATCGAACCAAGCCCTTTAAGCACTTTTTCTCGCAGGGCTTTCACGACTATGCCGTAAATAAGGATAAGCGAGCTTGCCATGGTTACGGGTACAATCGGGTAAAACAGCCCTGTATCGGTTTGGATAACTGTGTAGCCGTTTGCGTTAATTAAGCTGAAATCCCTAATCAGCCAATCGGTTTGCTCAACCATTAAAACTAATATATATATGGTTAAGCTCATGCAGAATATTAAAGCACCCGCCCAGCCCGAGAGCCTCGTCTTGAAAAACCTGTTTAGAAACATGGCGACTAACAGCCCCACAAAGCAAGCGCCCATGCTTTGTATTTTAAACGCCATAATGGCTTCACCTATATCGTCAGACATCATAATCAGAAGCGTTCCGACCGAATTAACAAGCGAAGCTCCGAGCATCAGAACGAGGAATTCCTTATCGGTCGTTCTGATTAGGTAGACACTGATGATTATCAGCGCGAACGATGCAAGGATTGTAATCATTTGCAAAATAAGATAAAACATTAGGCAATGCTCATTCCTCTCCGACGAAAGTATAAGAGTATGCGGATTCAACAAAAACAAGACGGAGACCATTGCAAAGCCCGTCTTGTTTTGTTGCTACTTAAACAATGATTCAAAGGTAATCTTTTCGTTTAAACGCTCTTTGATAGCCTCGCTGAGCCCTAAGAATATATCGGTCAGCTCGGGGTCAAAGAAAACTCCTCTGTCTCCTTTTATAATGTCAAGGGATTTTTCGTGGCTGAAAGGTTCTTTATAAGGGCGGGCGGAGGTTAAGGCATCGTAAACGTCTACAAGAGAAAGGATTCTGGCGCAAAGCGGAATATCCTCGCCTGCAAGCCCTGCGGGGTAGCCCGTCCCGTTCCAGCGTTCGTGGTGGTATAAAGCCATATCCTTGGCTATATGCAGAAATTGCGTGTCGTCACCCTCATCGATTTTGAGCGTATCAAAAATTTTCTGAAACGCATTCGCGCCCATCTGGGTATGCTGGATATTATGCACGCCCTCTATTGCCTCGAAAATCTTCTCAAAAGTGTTTCCGCCGATTTTTGAGTGCGTTTTCATTGTTTCAAACTCTTCTTTATTCAAAGCGGATTCTTTACGCAAAATCGCATCGTTTATGCCGATTTTCCCTATATCGTGAAGCGGCGCGGCGCGAACCAGATTCCGCACATAACCCTCATCAAAAAGGTGGGCGTAGCTCGGATGTTCCGCCAGCGCGTGGATAAAAATTTTAAAGTAGCTGGTGGTGTTCTTAATATGCCCGCCCGTTGTGCCGTCCCTCGATTCCACCATCTCCGCAAAGCAGGTAGACATCACGTCATGCAGGCGTTCTATCAGAAAGGTTTTCTCCGCAACTTGAATCTCCAGCGAAATTCTGTAGGAGCTTAATTCAAGCTGGGTTTCAATCCTCCTTATCATAATATCCGTCACAAAAGGCTTGCGTATGAAGTCAACCGCGCCTAATTGAAGGCACCTTACCTCCATAGCGGATTCCTGCTCCGATGTGAGGAAAATAACGGGAATCCCTGAAAGACTGGGGTCTTCCTTGATTCTTTGCAGGGTTTCAAAGCCGTCCATATCCGGCATATTAAGGTCAAGCAGGATAAGGTCCGGATAAACCTTATTCAAAAACTTTAAAGCCTGCGAGCCCGAAATTGCCAGCGTAAGCTTATACCTATCCCCTAACAGCTGCTCTGCGAATTTTAAATTTGAGGGCACATCGTCAACCGCTAAAATATGTTTCCTCCCGTCGCCCATTAAAACCAACCTTTCAAATCAATCAAGGCTTTTGCTTTAGGGTTTAGGAGACAGGGAGCTTTTACGCCCTTATTCCCGGACCCTCAATCCTCAATCCTCGTTGAATCAATATGTACCTATGGTAATTGTTCCGTCCTCGCTGAGGAAAACCTTACATCTGCGGTTTTCATGCTCAATTTTTTCCGCCTCATCGTTTATGATGATTTTAACGCCCGGATAGAGCACCCCTCTGCAACCGACCGAAAGAAACTGCCTTTTTTTGAGCGCGTCATCTATTTCGGCAACCCGCTTTTTAAGTTTTGAGGCTTCAACGCCCAGTAAAACCTTATGCCTTACGTTATCGCCCAGCGTTTTTTCCTTTTCCTCCGAAAGGCTCTCGGTTTTGCTTTTTTCCCTCAGATAATTAATCACAAGGTTTACATCGTTTACTTTGCGCTCTATATCCGCAATGGTTGCGATTATGTCATTTTTTTCCTTTGTGAGAAGCGCGTTTCCTCCGATGGCAAGCTCTGTTTTGGTATATTTCTTCGTTCCCACATCGCAAACGTCCACGCTGTTTAAGCAAACATATTTGCCGCCTTTCAGCCCGCCGTTATTACCCTTGGTCGAAAGAGCCCCACCGCAGTAAACATCGCATATTACGAAATTCACCGACGATAAATCGCCCTCGCAATGGATTTTTGAATATTCGCAGAAGTTTATGGATATATTGCCCTCTGCTTTAAGCTGTGAATTAATACAGCCCTTTTTAATCAGTATACTGCCTCCCGCTTCAAGAATCGCACCGTTTACGTTACCGTTAACCACGATATTGGATTTTGATATAATTTTAAATCCGGCAGTAACCTCTCCCTTCACCTCGACATCGCCCGAAAAATCAATATTACCGACCGCGGCATCCACATCTCCGTTTACTCTGACGATATTGTCAACGACAAAAGTGCCGTTCCGATAGTTAATGTTCCCCTCGGTTTTTGAAAGAATCTGCAAGCCGTCCTCGGAAAGGGCGGTGTTTGCGCCGATGGTATATTTCGCGGGCTTGCCGGGGATACAGCGCAGTGTATTCCCCCGAACATCAAAGCCGTTTTCCCCCATTGTCGGGAGGGTAATATCGGCAATCACATCGCCGGGCTTTATATTTCTTATCAGCCCCAAGTCTTTATAATCCACAAACCCTCTATCGTCCTCAACGGGGGTAAGGCTTACCTCTTTATCGTAATGATAAGTAATCGTGCCGTCCGTTCCGTTATTAGCGGGAGTGCCCTCGGCAAAGCAACGCTTGGCATCGTAAAGCCCCTCCGAAAGCATTTCCTTTAAGAGCTCGTGATGAATGCCTTGCGTAATCCTCAGCGCGGCGATTTCCTTTAGCAACTCCTCGTATGTGGGAGCTTTTCCTCCGTGCTTAGGCTCTGAAATCATAATGTGGGCTTTAAGTTGATTTTGCTCAACCATAATCTGAACCGTGGAATCTGTCGGAATGTTATGTGCAGCCATAAGAGCAGCCTTCCTTTCTTGCTTGATTGTCAATTGCCGTTAAAAGCTTATGATGAAATTAATCGTGCCGAATGTAAAGCATACGGGCACTATGTATATATTTTCCATATATTCAAGGTCGTATTCTTCATACGCCGTCTGCGGTTCAAGCTCTAATTCATCGCCCTCTTCATTGGAGAAATTCACGGCGTATAAACCATTGTGCAGGTTTAAAAACTCGCTCAAACAGGCAAGGGCGTATTCATCGGGTGCTTTAATGGTCTCCTTTGAAAAACGTGAGGCAAAGCCAACGAGTGCATCGCCCTCCGCGTCAATCACCGAAACGGCGGAAAATTTCCCGTTGATTTTTTGAGCCACGCACCGCGTACAAACCATGCCGCGCAGGTATTTTATTTCCAAGGGAGCGAAATCGTCCCCTACAAAACGAATGAGGTTTTTGAAGAGCAGCGTAAGATACGAGGTTATGTATTTTGAAGCCTCGGAGGATTCTATGATTTCGCAGAATTTCCCGATAAGAAGCTTAATCACGCCATCCTTAACATTATGGAAATCCGCATCGGGAATACTGTTTTGGTTTTTATAGCTCGAAAGCGCAGCCTCAAATTGCTCCGCGCTCATATGACCGCCTTCCACAAGTGCCTGCCCTAACAGCAGATGACCGGGCGGCGGAGCATGTAAAAGAGCTCCGACCTGCTCCTGCGTAAGAAATCCCTTTTCAACCATAACATCGCCTATAAATTTACCGCTTTTCTCAGCTTCCGCGCGCGCCGCTTCCGCTTGAGCGGCATCCACCAAGGCATCGTTAACAGCCAAAGCCTCAAAGGACACGGTTACCTCCGCCTGCTTGTCTAAAGCGTCCATCAAAGCCGCCGCAGAAACTAACCCTTGGTTTAACAGGTAATTGCCGAAAAACTGCATATACATAAAATCCAACCCTTTCCTAAAGGAGATACGCTAAAATAAATTTTTGCCCCGTGGAGGTTCATGCTTTTTTTATAGCTTTTTCAAGCATTTTGAGAAGCACATCCTCTTCAATGGGCTTTTGGACAAAATCAAACGCCCCTGCGGTAATCGCTTCCTTTAAATTACCCTTCGTGCCGGCTGACGACACAATGACGACCTTAGCCGCCGGGTCAATTGATTTTATATCCTTTAAAGCGTCAACTCCGGTTTTACCCGGCATGACAATATCCATAAAAACGACATCGGGGTTGGTTTCGGCATATTTGCTTACGGCTTTATCACCGTCTCCGGCTTCAAAAACTTTTAAAACGCCGAGCTTTTCAAGGCTTTCCTTCATTTGCTTCCTTATAAGCATGGAGTCGTCACATATGAGCACCTTAAGCTCTTTTACAGCCATAAAACACATCACCTTTCAAACTTGATAAAAAAACATAGCCGCTTAATATTAATTATAACTTATATTACTTCATTTTGCAAGGAGCTATAGATACATTTTTAAGGAATTTTTTTGTATAACATGAACAACAACCGTCTTAATAATAACAAAATATTTACATATTTATAATCCTCTTGACAAAAATATGAATAATATGTTATACTAAGCATGAAGAAAGGACTCGTGATAATTATGAAGAAAAAAGAAAACCCGCTGTTCGGGGCTCTGCGCCCGCTGGACGTTGATATTGACGGTACGCTGTCGCGCTTCGTTGAAAACGAGGAGCTTTATGAAAAATTTTTGAGGCGTTACCCCGATGACGGGCTTTTGCCGCCGATTATGGAAGCCTTTGAAAATAAGGACGAGGAAGCCCTGCTTAAAACCCTGCATAAAATGAAAGGGACATCAATGAATCTGGGGATTAACCGCATATCCGAGCAATGCAAGGATATTGCCACCGTTATACGCGGAAAAGAAAAAATCGACTTAACCCCGTTTATCGAAAAGCTTAAAGGTGACTTTAACGAGGTGTGCGAAACCATCATCAATACATAGGAGGCGCGCTTATGGATACGTTACTGGGTTTATTAACGCAAAACGCCCGTCTTAGCGACAAGGAGCTTGCCGTTATGGCGGGTATGACGGAGCTTGAAGTCGGTAAGAAAATCAAGGAATATGAGAAAAACGGCGTTATTGCGGGGTATTCCGCTATCATTAACTGCGATTTGGCGGATAAGGATATGGTTACGGCTCTTATAGAGGTAAAGGTAACCCCCAAAGCGGACCGCGGCTTTGATGATATTGCCGAAACGATTACAGCGTATGAAGAGGTTGAGGGCGTTACCCTTATATCGGGGGCTTACGACCTTGCCGTAACGGTCTGCGGCAAAAGCTATAAGGAAATCGCGCTTTTCGTGGCGCAAAGGCTTTCCACAATTGAGGGGGTTTTATCGACCGCAACCCATTTTTACCTGAAAAGGTATAAGGAAAAGGGGCTTTTCATAGCCGGCGAAAGGGTTGATGAAAGAAGCTTTATAGCTCCTTAGAAGAGGTGTTTACATGATTGATTACGATAAATTAATCTCGGAAAAATGCAAGGGGCTGAAGCCCTCCGGCATAAGGAAATTTTTTGAAATCGCCACCTCGGTCGAGGGGGTTATTTCCTTGGGCGTGGGCGAGCCGGATTTTCAAACGCCGTGGGCAATCCGCCGGACGGCTATAACCGCTCTCGAAAGGGGAAAAACCGTTTACACCGCAAATTCGGGGCTTTTGGAGCTGAGGACTGCCATAACCTCTTGGCTGAAAAGGAAAATTAATGTTGAATATAACGCCGCAGACGAGGTCATCGTTACCGTAGGCGGCTCGGAAGCGATTGATTTAACCATACGCGCACTGGTCAACCCCGGCGATGAGGTTTTGATTCCCGAGCCCTGCTTTGTCTGCTATAATCCTATCGTAGCACTTACGGGCGGCGTTCCCGTTACGATTGAGACCCGTGAGGAAAATCATTTTCGGCTGACCGCGGAGGAATTAAGGGAAAAAATCACCGACCGAACCAAGCTTTTAATCCTGCCGTTTCCGAATAACCCTACGGGTGCTGTCATGGAAAGGCGCGACCTTGAAGCTGTGGCGGAGCTTTTGAGGGGCACTGACATCATGGTGCTGTCGGACGAAATATACTCCGAATTGACCTATACCGGCAGCCGTCATGTTTCAATCGCCGAAATCGACGGCATGAGAGAGCGGACGATTGTGGTAAACGGCTTCTCTAAAGCTTTTGCCATGACGGGCTGGCGGATGGGCTTCTCTGCCGCTCCCGCCCCCGTAACGGCGCAGATGCTGAAAATACACCAATACGCCGTCATGTGTTCGCCTACCGTATCGCAATATGCGGCGGTAGAGGCGTTAAAATGCGATGCCGAGGTAGCGGACATGGTGAGGGAATATAATATCCGCAGGCGTTGGGTCACGAACGCCTTTAACGAGATGGGTTTAACCTGCTTTGAGCCTATGGGGGCATTCTATGTTTTCCCCTGCATAAAGTCAACCGGGCTTTCAAGCGTTGATTTTTGCGAACAGCTTTTGTATAAGTATAAAATCGCCGTTGTACCGGGCGATGCGTTCGGCGATTGCGGCGAGGGCTACATACGGGTATCCTACGCCTATTCCCTAAAACATCTTAAAGAAGCCCTAGCAAGAATAAAGGAGTTTATTGATGGACTTAAATAAAGCACCTTGCGAGCTTGGTGAGCTAAACGAGCTTCGGCTTCTTGCACGGGCTAAAATCAATTTGTATCTGGACGTGACGGGGAAGCGACCCGATGGCTACCATACCATAAAAAGCGTTATGCAGACAATAGCCCTGCACGATATTGTCACGCTCACGCAGAACAACAGCGGAGCAGTTACGCTAAGCTGCTCCGCTCAGTTGATTGCTTCAGACGAGAGCAACATAGCCCACAAAGCCGCAAGGGCTTTTTTTTCCGCGTTGCCGCCCGAGGCACATGTCGGCGCGGGTAGTCTTAGTAGGCTTGGGGCTCTCGGCGGACTGCATATCCATATCGAAAAAAAAATCCCCGCGCAAGCCGGATTGGGCGGCGGGAGCGCGGACGGGGCGGCAGTGCTGAACGGGCTTAACGCTATGCACAATGACATATTTTCATTGACGAAGCTTTGCGAAATCGGCGCAACGGTCGGCGCGGACGTTCCGTTTTGCATAACGGGCGGCACATGCCTCTGCGAGGGGAGCGGAGAAAAGCTCAGTATTTTGCCGCCGCTTGCTCATTGCTTCATCGTTGTTGCCAAGGGTAAAGACGGCATTTCAACCAAGGAGGCTTACGAGGCAATTGACAGAATGGGGCAAGAGTGCCGCGCCCCCGCTTCGGCTGAGCTTTGCATGAACGCTTTTTCGGGGAATATTGATGAAGCGGCGGCGGCTTGCTTTAATATATTTGAAATGGTAACAGAACTGCCGGACGTATTTGAAATAAAAAACATAATGAAAAACGGCGGCGCGCTTCACGCTCAGATGAGCGGCAGCGGCTCTGCCGTTTTCGGTATTTTTACTGATGTTGACATTGCCGGGGCGTGTTGCGGTATGTTGAGGGGGAGGGGTTTTTGGGCGGAGGTGTCGGAGGTTGTTTGCGGGGCACACGGGGCAGATTGCCTATGGGGTGGGTTTTTAGAGTAATTCGATTTTCAATTGTGTATCGTCAATCAAATCAATTTCCTCCTCAATCCCTGCCAAAGTTGAAACATCGTCATACTCAGCATATTCGGCATCTTCAACGGTAAACGAAGCTTTAACCACTGCAAGCCCGCTGAAATGAACGCTCAACTCATGCTCTCCCTCATCAAGTGTATCCAGATATTCGGGTAGGAGCGTGATAATTGTTGAGCCGCTTTGGGCGGTGTAATGTGTTCCTTTGGTTAAGCGGCGACCGTTTATGCGGACTTCTCTGAAGTCTGCGAAATTTTTGTCTGCTATGTAAACCAGCGGGATTTGGGAATGTTTTATGTAGGGGTCATTTTCAAAATGACCGCTGATTTCGGTTTTGCCGCTACTGTTTACGCTCCCTGCCGCGCCGCCGATTCCGCCGCCGCTGATGATTGTATCTCTTACGGAGTTGCCGCCGCGGTTGTTATTGTTATCATCATCGTCATCATCGTGTATAGCAGGGGCGGGAAGTTCATGTATAGTGAAGTTGCTCAATTGCCCAACTTTCTCATATTCTTCCATTGCTCCTATGGGGACATATATTGTGATTTCGCTGTTGCTTTGATAAAACACATAAATGTCGAATGTCGGCGGGGTTTGTGAATTGAATGTTATCGTAAGCAGGTTTGTTGTATTCGCAAACGCAGAATTTCCTATGCTCGCAACACTTTTCGGTATTATAACAGAGGTTAGGTTTACATATGCAAACGAATCACGCCCTATGCTTGTAACACTGCGTGGGATTGTGTATCTTGTTCTTGCTTTCCCACCCGGGTATTTGATTAGCTCGGTTGCGTCTTTGTTGAACAATACGCCGCCAATATCTGAAAAATTGTTGTTAGCGGGTGCAACGGTTATTGAGGTTAAGTTTGTGCAATTAGAGAATGCTAAATCACCTATGTTGGTAACGCTCGCCGGTATGGTTATGGTGGCTATGCTTGTCCAACTAAACGCCTGCATACTTATTTCCGTAACGCTGTTTTCGATTATAACGGTTGTTACATCGCTAACCTCAAATCTATTCATTCTTTCATTTTTCCAAATAATTGTGCCTTGGTTCGATTCAACTGTGAGCGTGCCTGTTTCGGAATTGAAAGACCAGCCATTACCGTAAAAAGTTTCAGCTGAAACATTCAGCGCGGTGAAGATTGAGATGAAGATTGCCAAGGCAGTTAGGGCAGAGATAAGCTTGCTTGCTTGCTTGCTTGCTTGCTTGCTTGCTTGCTTGCTTGCTTGCTTGCTTGCTTGCTTGCTTGCTTGCTAAAATTGTAGCACATTTGAGCATTAAAATCAAGACCTTTCTTGTTAATTTTTTGGGTTTTCTGTATTTATTATAGCATGTTTGGGCGGGGGTGTCAATGAACAATTTACAATTTAAGAATTTTCTCAATTTCAGCTTCCGACATGCCGGATAGTTTCATTCTTTTGATAAGCTCTTGTCTCTCCTTCTGCCGCCCCGCCTGCAACCCCTCCTGCCGACCTTCCTGCAACCACTGCTGTCGTCCCTTTTCCACAGCATAATCCACAGCCCACTCATAATCCCGCCTTGCTTTCTCTTGGCGTTCATACATATCCCGCGCTTTTTCGTCCGCCGATAATTCGCGGAGTTTGACTACAGCCTTACTAATTTGCGTATTCCTGTTTGCTACCATATTTAACTCCTCCTCGCTTCCTGCGGCGATAAATTTTGCCCAGTCGCATAATTCCGTGCCGTCAAAATTATCCGGCAGTTTATTTAATTCGAGAGTATGAATTTCGATGAGGTCAGATAGCTCGATGTTTGCATTCGGGTCGAAAAATGTGAATCTGTGATTAGTTTAGCGTCATAATAAATAATGCGCTCCTCCATGCTGGGGCGGACTTTGAGTTGGATTTCGATGTGGATAATTTTACCTGTTTTGGTTTTTACCTTTACATCGACAATGCCCAGTTTATCCCCGTGAAATTCGCGGAGCAAATGGGGGTCGAGGATTTCGATGACCTCGTATTCGCCCTCGTCCAGTTTTAGAGAGGAAAGTATTATTCATAATCGAAATCCTGCTCTAAATCTTCTTCGTCAAGGTTATATTGAAAATCGGGGAACATTCTTTTTATGTAATTTTGTTTGCTGTGATAAATTTTATCAATCTCAATAAGATTAATTTCCTCTTTTACCTCATACATAATGAGATAATTTCCGCTTACAAGAACACGAAGCGGGAGGCGTGACATTAATCCTCAACCCCATAACCTAACTTCCTTTCAACGTCCTCTTGTGTAAGCCACCCTTGCTCATCGGCAATACGCCTTGCCTCCGCAATATCTTCAAGAAACCACTTTATAGCTTCCTCTCGCTCCGCTTGTTTACGCCTACTCTGCTCAGACAAAGTAAGAGCAATCGGCGAATCCGTATCAATGTTCTTAATCCGAACGGTGTTATTATAATTTAAATTTTGCATGATATTCCTCCCTTAAAATCAGAGCTATTACTTCCATTCATCGGTTCTCCTCAAACCTAAACCCTAAAGCCTCACTTAAATGTAGTATACCCTATCTTACCCAAAAAGTCAATGCTTAATTTTAAGGAAACGGAGATGTCCGCCCTGCATTAAAAGCACCACATATAATATTTGACATTTTGAGCGAATCATGATATAATAAAAATAAGGAAAGGAGTTCAGACATGAAAATATACAATACGATGACAAGAAAAAAAGAGGATTTTTCACCGCTTAAAGAGGGAAAAGCCGCGATTTACGCCTGCGGACCTACGGTTTATAACTATATCCATATAGGAAATGCCCGCCCCATCTGCGTTTTTGACGTTTTAAGGAGGTTTTTGGCGTATTCGGGCTATCAGGTAACCTATGTGCAGAATTTTACCGATGTGGACGATAAAATTATAAAGCGAGCTTTGGAGGAAAAGCTCCCCGCCCGCGAAATTTCCGAAAATTATATAAAAGAATATATCACCGATTCGGAGGGCTTGAATGTCAGAAAAGCCGACCTGCACCCCAAGGTTACGGATAATATCAATGCGGTTATTAATATTGTCAAAACGCTGATTGATAAAGGCTTCGCCTATGAAACGGGGGGGGATGTTTACTTCCGCGCCGGAAAATTTGAGGGCTACGGCAAGCTTTCCAATATGCCGCTTGAAGATTTGCGGGCAGGCGCGCGCATAGAGCCCAACTCCGGCAAGGAGGAAGCCGTTGATTTCGCTTTGTGGAAATCCGCAAAGGAGGGCGAACCCTCTTGGGTCTCTCCCTGGGGCAAGGGCAGACCGGGCTGGCATATTGAATGTTCGGCTATGGCGGGGGAATATATAGGGGATACGATTGATATTCACTGCGGCGGTCAAGACTTGATTTTTCCGCATCATGAAAATGAAATTGCCCAGTCGGAAGCCGCAACGGGCAAGCCGCTCGCCAATTATTGGATGCACAACGGCTATATCAATGTTGATAACAAAAAAATGTCAAAATCCGAAGGTAATTTTTTTACGGTGCGGGATATTGCGGATAAATACGGCTACGAGCCAATCCGTTTTCTCATGCTTCAAGCTCATTACAGAAGCCCCATAAACTACAGCTTGGAGCTTATAGACTCCTGCAAGGCTTCCCTGGAGCGGCTTTATAACTGCCGCAACAGTCTTGACAGGGCGATTGAAAAAGCGGCGGCTATTGACAGCAATTCTCGCGTGCCTGAGCTAAACTTTGAAAGCAGAAAGGCTCAATTTATCGAAGCCTTAAACGACGACCTTAACACAGCCGATGCGATAGCCGCGTTATTTGAATTGACACGGGATTTAAACACCCTTATGCTCGACCCCGCCGCGACAAAAAATGAACTCTCAAAGGGTGCTGAAACTTTTGACGAGATGGCGGGCATTTTAGGCATACTATATAAGCGTTTTGAAGAAAAAGAAATCCCGCGCGAGGTGCTTGAACTGGCGGCACTCAGGGCGCAAGCCAGAAAGGACAAAAATTTCGCCCTTGCCGATGAAATACGCGGCAAAATCACGGCTTTAGGGTATATAATTGAGGAAACAAGGCAGGGGACTGTGGTTAAACCCATTAACGATTGATAATTGTAATAGAAATGTAATTGAACTTTTTCTCCGCAACTGGTATAATGATAGAATCAACGAATACGAAATGAGGCGTTCGGTTTTGAAAAAAAAGGTTTTACCGATTATTTGTTTGATTCTTTTGACTTTTGCGGGGTGTCAAGCGGATTCGGATTACGGCGATGAGGGTCATGCGGCTTTCAGCCAAACCCAAAGCCAAGAAAATATTGTGCAAAGCCCCTCCCGCACTGCGCTGCCTACGGAATCTCCCAACGGTCACGAGCCGTTTACCTCCTTTACATTCAAATATAACGACGGCGAGGATAAGTACATTGTTACAATAACGCAAAGCGATGACGGCAAAAGCCTTATGATGAATATAGAGGACAACAGCTTTAACCTATCGGATTTTTTTATTACCGCACCCGTCGGGTATGCTCTTAATATACCTGCCTCATCTGCTCTGGCTTACGAGATTTGCGAGGTAATCCAAAACACGATTGACGACACTCCTTTTACCGAAATATTGCAGTTTGAGTTTGGGCTCGAGTTTGGGCTCAATGATTACAGTGATGATTCCCAAAGTCCCTTGGTTAAAAAATTTTACGCCGTTCGCAATGGTCAGATGCAGGAAATCAAGCTTATAGATAAAACGGACGGCACGGCTCGGGCTCTGCCGTATGCGCCGGAGGAAACCCTGCGCCACACGGAACTTAACGTATTAATGCCGGAGCCGAGGATTTTTGAAGAGGAGGGCGAAAGAATCCGCGCCGAGGTTGAGGTCTACAGGTTTAACCCCTCATCTCTGACCATGGTGAAAGAGCCGGTTGATTCATCGGCTGAAAACCCGCTGTATTACGGATACGCCTGCCATTCCGCCGCTAACGAGGCTTACCGTTATTTCGCCCAAAGCAACCTGACAATAAGCGATTGGGATGACTATGTTGAAATCCCCTTCCCCGATGCGGAGCAAAGCAGTTTTTTTTACAGGGTAGACGACCCGCGCTTTCCCAACGTAGAGGCTCTCAGAAATTATGCCCGCAGTTATTTTTCAGAAAATATTGTAGAAACTATGTTTTTAACCGCGCCGCAAAGATACAGGGACATTAACGGCGCGCTTTATACCCTGTACGAATCCAGAAAATTAAACCCCCTGTTAGGAAGACTGACCATTACGGGCTGGGTTCAAGAAGAGGATGGCATTACGTATTATACCAGACAGGAAAAGCTTGACGAAAGCGGCGGCTTCAGCGAGTTTGTAGACGGCGGAGATTTCACGGTCATTCAAACCCCGGAAGGGTTTTTGGCTACGCAGTATAGATTTAGCCGCTAAAATACTGCACAAACTTATAGTATGGGTTGCAGTCCTGTGCAACCCGCAGGTATTGACTTTTGGGGAAAACAGGGTATAATAGGGAGTATTGCACTTGAATATTGAGATTGATAAATCAGAGTTAGCTTTGCTTAAAGGCTGGCTGTTAGAGCCTGTTTTGTAACAGCTTCCCAGGCTTTAAGCCGATGACATTGACATTAAGGAGTAGATTAAGAATGAGCTTTAACACCCTTTCGCGCTTTACTAATCTGATTGACTTAAACGCCCTGCCCGTTGAGTGGTGGAAGGACGTTATTGACCTCGGCGTTAAAATCGCCGATAACCCCGAGCAGTACGCCCGCGCTTGCGAGGGCAGGATTATGGCGGCTTTATTCTACGAGCCTTCCACCAGAACACAGCTTTCTTTTCAAGCGGCTATGAAACGCTTAGGGGGGGCGGTAATCGGATTTGACAACCCGGAAACCTCATCGGTAGCCAAGGGCGAGGTTTTAAAGGATACCGCAAAGGTTGTTTCGGGATATTCCGACATTATGGTTATGCGGCATAATATGGACGGCTCGGCTAAAGCCGCCGCCCTTTCCGCCGATTGCCCCATAATAAACGCAGGTGACGGGGGGCATCTTCACCCCACTCAAACGCTGACCGATTTGCTGACGCTCCGCAAAGAAAAGGGGCGGATTAAAAACCTTGTAATAGGGATTTGCGGCGACCTTAAATACGGCAGAACAGTCCATTCCCTTTGCAAAGCCCTTGCCTGCTTCGAGGGTACGCGCTTTGTTTTTATATCAACGCCGGAATTGAGCATCCCCGCTTATATTAAGAGTATTATAAATGAAAAGGGTTGCCCCTATAAGGAGGCAGACAGCATAGAGGCTGTTATCGGGGAGCTTGATATGCTTTATATGACACGGATACAAAAGGAGCGTTTTCCCTCCGCTAAGGAATATGAAAGTCAAATAGACGTATTTATTTTGGATGCCGAGAAGATGAAAAAGGCTAAGAGTGATTTGTGCGTGCTTCACCCGCTCCCACGGGTGGACGAGATTACATACGAGGTTGACAACGACCCCAGAGCGAAGTACTTCAAACAGGCGACATACGGCATGTATGCCAGAATGGCACTGATTATCCGTATTTTGGAGAACCGCCACCCTGCGGTGCTTCTTGCGGGCAAGACTTACGATGGCGTGAATTGCCCTAATGAAAATTGCATTACCCAAAAAGAGTGCTACCTGCCTAAAAGCTTTGTTGACAGGGGTGGTTTCCTTGAATGTGAATATTGCGAACGAACGGCAGCCAAGCCCGGCTGAAAGGCAATGGACGGAAGAACAGCTTGAGGCAATACAGTCGCGGCAAACGCCTATCATTGTTTCGGCGGCGGCGGGGAGCGGAAAAACATCTGTTCTGGTAGAACGCTTGCTTAGAATTATATCCGATACCGAAAATAAAACACCCGCCGACAGAATTATAGTGGTCACATTTACAAACGATGCCGCCGCGCAGATGAAGCAAAGGCTCGCCGCTGCATTATCAGAGAGCTTGGAGAAGAAGTCCGACGATTGGATTTGCCGCCAGCAGGCTTTGTTGCCGGCGGCTAAAATTTCAACAATACATTCCTTTTGCTTTGACCTGCTCCGCGAGAATATTGAGGAGCTTTATGTGTCGGACGGCTTTCGCATACTTGCCGAAGCCGAAAACGATGTTTTAATAAGCGAGGCTTTAGATTGCGTTTTCGAGCGGCTTTATACCGAAGAGCCGATGCTTATGGAAACGCTTTGCGGCTTTTTTATCAACCCTGCCGGGGATGATGATTTATTGCGTAAAAATGTTTTATGCTTATATGAATTTTTACAGTCCGTGCCGTTTTACGAGGATTGGCTTGAATGGTGCTTATCAAATCAAAATAAAGAGCTTCTGGCGCGGGAATATTTAAAAGCCGAAGCCGAGGGCTTGGGCAGGTGCTTTCACTATGCCGAATCTGCCCGCAGGCTCTGCGAGGAAATATATTCACCCGATATAAATAAAAATGTTAAAGCTTATGATATACTTCAAAACGAGGCGGCTTTCTTTTGGAACGCAAAGGAATCAAGCGGCATGAGCGAGACACTGATATTTGAGAGATTTCCCAATAAGGATAAAGACCATGCAGAGCTTTGGGAAAAAATCACAAGCCTTCGTAAGACCTATAAGGCTATTTATACAACGCTTCAAAGCACCTCTTTCAGCCCCGCCGATATTGAGGACGATACGAAAAAGGTAAATGAAATTTTAAGCGGCATGACCCGTATAATCAGTATGCTTGACGAAGAACTGGCAGATACTAAAGCAAGGCTCAACGCATTAAGCTTTTCAGATGCGGAGCAGCTTACGGCGCGGCTGTTGGCGTATAAAAACGCAGACGGGGAGCTTGTGAGAACGCCGCTTGCTAAGGAGCTTTCCGAATACTATAAGGTAGTTATGGTAGATGAGTTTCAAGACTCAAACAACGCGCAGGAGATGATTTTCAGATTGCTTTCGGACGGTAATTTTTTCGCCGTAGGAGATGTAAAGCAGTCTATTTATCGTTTCAGACTTGCGAACCCAAGGCTGTTTCTGCGCGCGCTTGATAATCCCGATTATACTAAAATCACGCTGAACGAGAATTTCAGAAGCAGTAAAGAAGCAATTGACTTTGTAAATTTCACCTTTGGCTTGCTTATGAGCCGCGCAGTAGGCGAGGTTGATTACGGAGCGGGGGAAGCTTTGGTTCAAGGCAAAAAATACCCGGAGGCTGACCGCGCTGTTGAAATTTTGCGTATCCGCCCTTGTCAAGCCAAGGGTGAGGGAGAGCAAGAGGGCGGCAGTGGTGACAATGAAGACATAGATGAAAATCAAGAGGAAGCAATCACCCAATCCGATATTGCCGAAGCATTGGGGGTTGCAAAAAAAATAAGCTCTATGCTGGGTCGCGAGATGGTGTCGGACGGCGAAGCTTTGAGAAGATGCGCGCCGCGTGATTTTTGCATATTAACCAGAGGAAATGCCGCTCATAAAGCTTACACCGACGCGCTTTCGCTTTACGGAATCAAATCAACGGGGGCTGAGCCGGAGGGTTATCTTAAAGCGAGGGAAATAAATATTCTTTTAAGCCTGCTTGCGGTAATCGACAATCCGCTTTTGGATTTGCCGCTTGTAACCGTGCTGCGCTCGCCTATGTTTTTGCTCAGCGATAATGATTTGGCGCGGCTTCGCATGATGTCTGCAGAGAGGACTGAGCCGCTTTATTTGGCTGTTGTTGCCGCGTGCTCGGACGGAGGAAACGACACGCTTTTTACAAAGCTTTCGTCTTTTGTTAAAACGCTCAGCTTGTTAAAGGTTCGCGCCGCTTCTCAAAGTCTTGACAGACTTATCAGGACAATTTACGACAGCACCGACTTCCTGTCGGCGGTTTCGGTTCAAAAGGATGGGGAGCGCAAAAAAGCCAACCTTCGCTTACTTTTGGAATATGCCAAGAGCTATGAGGAAAGCTCCGCAGGGGGTTTATCGGGGTTCTTGCGTTATCTGTCAAGCATGTCGGCTAAAGGCGGCGACTTGGCACTTGCTTCAAGCTCCGAGGCTCAAAACGCGGTAGCCGTTAAAACCATACATAAATCCAAGGGGCTTGAATATCCCTTTGTATTTCTGTGCGGCACCTCCAAGCGGTTTAACCTGACGGATACCAAGCTGTCAATATGCTTTAGCCTTGATTACGGCGCGGGTTTTATCATTCAAAACGGCAAAACGCTTCAAGCCTATGATTCGTTTCACAGGGCGATGATAAGGCGGATTAACCGCGCCGAGCTTATCAGCGAGGAGTTGCGGCTTTTGTATGTTGCGATGACGAGGGCTAAGGAGAGGCTTTTTATAAGTATTAACGAGGATGAGAAAACGCGGGAACTGTCAGATTCGGTTATGTCTGCTATAGAGGTATTCGGCGGCGTTACGGAAGAGGTTACGGCTAACGCAAAATCTATGCTTGAATGGATTCTTGCGGTATTGTCGCAGGGAGCTCCGGCGCGCGAGGTAAGGCTTGATTGCTCTGTTGAAGAACTTGCCGAAAAAGAGGAGCGCGCCGCCCGCTTTGACCCAGGGCAGGTTGAAGCTTTGCTTAAAAGGTTTGACTGCGAATATGATAAAACGCTGGCAAACACAGCCGCGAAGCTGACGATTACCGAAATTGCCAAACTGGAAAGCGATTTAAGCCGCCCCCTTGAACGTCCGTTTTTCGCATCGGGCATCAAAGGACTTAAGCCGACCGAAATCGGAGCGGCAACGCATACCTTTATGCAGTACGCCGATTTCACTAAAGCCGAGCTTAACGCTCAAGCCGAAGCGGAGCGGCTTGCCGATAACGGAATTTTAACCCAAGCAGAGACGGAAGCCTTAAATTACGGCAAAATCAAAGAGTTTTTCAACTCAAATATTTATACCCGAATCAAGAATTCCGAAAAAATATACAGGGAGGAAAAATTTCTTGTCGATTTATCAGAAATATCCCTTGACGAGAAGCCAGATTTATTGTATAATAATGGTATGCTTCAAGGGATTGCAGATTGCTTTTTTAAGGAATCGGATGGCTTTGTGCTAATCGACTATAAAACCGACCGCGCAAACGCCCAAATCTTAACGGCGCGCTACGAGCGGCAGCTTAAACTTTACGGAGCGGCAATTGAGCATATTTACGGAATTAGAATAAAAGAAACATACATTTATTCCTTCGAGCTGGGAAAATCAATTCCAATCGAGCGGAATACCTGTAGTCAGGAGGTTTTTTCATGTCTGAAATCAGCAGGAGCGTAGCGCAGGGCAAGAGCACTTCACAGGGTGCTAAACGCGTGGGGAATCCCGTCCTTATCGGCTGCATTTTCTTGGGAATCTGCATATTGATTTCCGGTCTCAATATCGGAGCGAGCATAAGCAAGCTTAATAAAACCGTTGGAGAGGCTGATTTTTCACCCTCTAATGTTTTCAGAGTGCCCTCCACTTTTGCCGTGGGGGATAAGAAGTATTTTAATGAAAGGGAAGCGGCGGCGTATCTTAACATATCCGATGCGAAAATGCTTGAATTAATTGAGAGCGGGCAGATAAGCGAATATGTCAAAACGGACACGGGCTACTCCGTTTCGGTAGATAAGCTTGACGAGTGGTTTGATAACGAAGCCTATCAAAACATGCTGAGAACCAGAGGGCTGACGGAGGATAGTTAGGAATTAATATTAGCGTGTCAGAATTTCTTCGGGAAGTTAGCAACGGAATTTGATGGTATTATATTGCCGCTGATTGGTGGTCTGAATTTATGTTAAAAAAAGAAATTACCGACCCAAAAGTTCTGGCGATTTCGGAGCGGGTTCTAAGGGCGGCAAAAGATGTTTTGGGGGATAAGCTGGTTCAAGTTTATCTTTACGGTTCATATGCGCGCGGGGATTATGATAGTGAATCGGATATTGATTTTTTGATTTTGGCTGATGTTCCGCAAGAGGAAGCGTGTCGGCAACGCAACTCGGTAAGTGAGCGGCTTGGGGATATTGATTTGGAATATGATTTGCTTGTTTCATATGGTGTTACAGCTAAATCGCTTTTTGAACAATGCGTTGCATTTTTGCCGTTTTACAAAAATGTGAAGAAAGACGGGGTATTGCTTGGTGATTACTAAATTTGATTTGATGAAGCATAGAATTGTGCAGGCACATGAGTGTTTAGATTGTGCCGAAAGAGAGATGAAAGCCGATTCTTATTTAAATGCTGTAAATCGCTCGTATTATTGTGTTTTTCATGCCATGAGGGCAGTTCTTGCGATTGATGAGTTTGATTCTAAGAAACATTCGGGAGTTATTTCATACTTTCGACAAAATTATATAAAAACGGGCAAGTTTAGTGCAAAGTTTTCAAAAATAATCGGCGATGCTTTCAGAATTAGAAACGATAGTGATTATGAAGATTTTTATATTATTTCAAAACAAGAGGTTTTAGAACAAATTGAGAACGCGGGGCAGTTTCTCAAAGCTGTAGAGGATTATTTTAAAGTAGATTGATGTTATTGCGAAAGGAGCGTTCCTTATATGCCTTTTCCTGTTATATCTCCGGCGTTTTACAATGAGCTGGTCGAGGATGAAAAAATCAACCCCGAAAATGCTGATTATTGCGATGTTTACATATCAGCCGCCGCGCTTGAATATGTTATGTATCTAAGTGAGGTTAAGGTAGTAAAAAAGCTGATGGAATCCTCCGCGCCGCTTGAATTTAAGATGGCTTATCTAAGCGAAGAGCATGAAAAAACCGTGCTGCCCGTCAGCCATAAAATTATAAACGAAAATCCTGTAACCGAGTATTACTGGCAGATTAGGGTGCTTATGATGAATACTCTGCAAAACAGGAATTTTTCATTTGAAAAGCGGATGCTTTTGCTTAATTACGCGCTGAAAAAAATAAACGGCATGGTAAGCAAAGACCAGCCGGAGCTTATTCCCGATTTTGTTAATGAATTCACGCGGATTAAGGACTATTCCGAAACCCTTACCTATTTCAGCAGAGTTCGTTCCGCCGCAAAATTTTCACTGGCGGATGGGATTTCCTTGCTTAAATCACTATCCAAAAATGCGGGACGCAATTACGGGGCTATTATGGAGGCAATATATAAAAACCTTGAAATAACGCCCGATACGCTTAATAAAATTAATTTTCAAAATTACCTGAAGCTTAGGGATTGCTTTACGGAGGAGTATCTGCATAAAAAAGCGCACTATATCGAAAATATAATGGTAAATTATGTATGGACTTATTCTATACCGTTCGCTTGCCCCGGCAGGCTGTCCGTCTGGGATAATTATATATTTTTCTGCTCTTTATACAACGCCTTGAAAGTGCTTATAACCTGCTACATGCCGGGCAAAGCAAGTGAGGATTTTGCAAACGCCATTGCCGAATTCGATAACGCTTTGCGGAAATCGGGCGGTAACCTTATAATAAAGCTGGTAGAAGCCGTTAAAAGCGCAGGGCAGGATAATAACGGCGATTTGGCTATTTTGGCGATTAGTTAGCAAAGGAATTCAGCTTTGATTGAGTGATTGTATAACGGCAATGCAGAAGCATAGCCAAGCGGTAGCTAATGATTCCCCCCAACCGCTTTCCCGTGCGCCAAATCATATAAACCATAAAGTCTTTGAACTCCGTTTTCAAGAAAGTAATAATGCGGGAAATAGGGTATAAGCAACCCCAAGGTTAAAACAGCCGCCGCTAAAAAGCCTATGTTTTCCGTTGCGAAAAATATACCGAAGCTTATAAACATAGCTATGGCTACAAGAAACACCACTAAAAAATGAATTAACCGCTCATGCTGCATAAAGGAAATCTTTGTAAGGATTTCCTTTTCAAGAAGCGCGAAGTCCGTATCCTCGGCTTCAAGCTTTTCTAATACATAAGCGATATACCTGCCGAAATAATCCTTCATAAAAACCCCCTGCTTTGCAATTAACAATGAACAATTAAGGAGTTACGCCCTTGGCGTAACATTTTAATCCATTTAGCTTAACTATTATAAATCCGTCGGCGAAGCCGACACATTAATTGTTAATTGTTAATTTTCAATTGTTAATTGAAAAACCTACGCCGTCTCAATACTATCCGCCGCTTGAAGCTTCAGCTTTAAAACCGCGCTTTCGCGCATTTTATATTTAAGGATTTTCCCTGCGGCATTCATGGGGAATTCGGTTACGAAATCAACGTATTTGGGAGTTTTTTGCTTCGCCATATGGTCGCGGACGAAGCTTTGTATTTCTTCTTCGGAAGCACTCGCACCCTCTTTAAGGATTACGCAAGCCATAACCGCCTCGCCGTACTGCTCGTCCGGCACGCCGATTACCTGCACATCTGATACCTTTTCGTGGGTATAGATAAAATCCTCAATCTCTTTGGGGTAGATGTTTTCGCCGCCGCGTATAATCATATCGTTGATTCGCCCCGTTATTTTGTAGTTGCCGTCGGGGGTGCGGCGCGCTAAGTCGCCTGTATGAAGCCAGCCGTCCGAATCAATCGCATTTTTGGTAGCTTCCTCCATTTTATAATAGCCCTTCATGATGTTATATCCGCGGGCGCAAAATTCGCCGTCAATATCATCGCCTAATTCTTCGCCTGTTTCGGGGTTAACTATTTTACATTCAACGCCGAAAATTGCTCCGCCTACCGTGTTTACCCTAACCTCTATAGAATCGGAGGTCTTACTCATGGTGCACCCGGGCGAGGCTTCCGTCTGCCCGTAGGTGATGCAAATATCCCGCATATTCATCTTTTCCAAAACGTCACGCATTACCTTAACGGGGCAGGGGCTTCCCGCCATGATTCCCGTTCTCATGCTCGAAAAATCAGTCTTTGCGAAATCCTCATGCTCCAAAACGGCAATAAACATAGTGGGAACACCGTGCATAGCGGTGATTTTTTCTTGGTTAATGCAATGCAGGGACTTTTTAGGCGAAAAAACAGTTATAGGGCACATAGTCGTGCCGTGCGTCATGGAAGCGGTCATTGCAAGCACCATGCCGAAGCAATGAAACATTGGGACATGGATTAAAAGCTTGTCGGCGGTGGATAAATCCATGCAGTCGCCAATCGCCTTGCCGTTGTTTACGATGTTATAATGCGTGAGCATAACTCCCTTGGGGAAGCCGGTTGTGCCGGAGGTGTACTGCATGTTGCAGACATCGCCCTTTGCTATTTCCGCGCGCCGCCTGTCAACCTCTGCGGCGGGAACGCAGCTGCCTTTTTCAAGTGCCTCCTCCCAAGTAAAGCAGCCGCTTTGTTTGCTTTCAACGGTAATGATGTTTTTAAGCCTCGGCAATCTTTTTGAGCTTAGGTTGCCCGGCTCACAGCTTGCAAGCTCGGGGCAGATTTCTTTTATTATTTTCACATAATCCGAGTCTTTCAGCGAATCCGTCATAACTAAAGTATGCGTATCCGATTGGCGCAAAAGATATTCCGCCTCGTGGATTTTATAAGAGGTATTAACGGTGACAAGCACCGCGCCTATTTTAACCGTAGCCCAAAAGGTAATAAACCAAGCAGGTACGTTAGTCGCCCAGATTGCCACATGGTCGCCCCTGTTAACGCCCATTGCAATCAGTGAGCGCGCAAAATTATCTACATCACGGCGGAATTCGGGATATGTCCGCGTATAGTCAAGCTCGGTGTAACGAAACGCCAATTGGTCGGGGAATGCTTCGCAGGCTTTGTCCAAGACATCGGGGAAAGTATCCTCAATCAGCTTTTCTTTAGCCCAAAGATACCTACCTGTTTTTGCCGTATTATACGGGAGCTCACTTTGAAGAGAAATTTTATGCCGCGCCATATATTCCGCAAAGTGCGGGAAAACAACCCCCGCCTCCTGTAGCTCGTCAGCCCAGCGTTTAACCCATTCAAGGGAAAGATAACCGTCATAGCCTATAGAGCGAAGCGCGCCGAACATTTCGCCCAAAGGCAGGTCGCCCTCCCCCATAAGGCGATATTCGATTTTGCCGCTTTCGGTTGCTATGCTATCCTTTACATGGACATATTTGATATAAGAGCCGAGGTTTTCAACGGTTTGCGTCGCACTCTCGTTCATAAAGCGGAAAGGGTGGTTAATATCCCATAACGCTTGAACGCTTTTGCTGTTTACCGCGTCTAAAACCGCGCGCAGGCGTTTTGTGTCGGCATAAATGCCGTTGGTTTCAACCAAAGCTGTAACATTTGTATTTTCGGCGATTTCGGCAACTCTTTTAAGCCCGTTTATTATAATTTCATCATGAACCTCGCCCTCGGGAGCGGGGTTTAAATCGGCAAGAATACGTATATACGGCGTGTTTAGCTTTTGCGCCAACTCTATATACTGCTTAACCTCCTCCAGATTCTGTTCAAGGCGGCTTTCATCCTTGAAGCAACAGCCGGACGAAAGGCAGGGGATTTCAATATTTAAGCTTTTAAGTTTTTGAATGGTTTTAGGCAGTTGATTTGCTGTAAAAGGTTTTGCCTTTACAGCAAAAATATCGCCGCCCAAACCCCTGATTTCTATCCCGTCAAACCCTAAGTCTTTAGCCATTGAGTATATGTCCGCCCAGTCAAAATCAGGGCATCCTAAAGTAGAAAAGCTTATTTTCATTTTTCATTTTCCTTTCATTACTACTTGCGAACAATAGCGAATTCCTTTCGGATTCTTTCATAAGCCGCGTTTGCTAAGGGCAATATAAGGCAGAGCAAAGCAAAATCGAACGGCAGTTTACCTATATTTACAACAATTCTGGGGGTCACCCAAATCAAGAACGCTTTATAGCCCGAAAAATCAAGCAGGCTGAAATTCTTGTTTACAAATAAAGTATATATAAAATATGAATTCAAGCAAATGTTACATAAAATAACCACGATGGTTCTTGATGTTAACGCGCTGAAAAAAAGCTTGCCGTCATTTTTTTTTCTGTAAAGAAAAACCCCGTAGATGAGCCCCGAAAGAATGACGACCGACGCTAATTGAGGACTGTAAAAACGCCCCGAGGCGTCAAATAAAAAGCCGATAAGGTCCGTTGCAAACGAGGCGACCATGCAGACAACGGGACCGTACAGCATAGCGATTACGCAAATCGGCAGAAACTGAAGCGAGACCCTCACATCCGGCGTAATCTGAAACGCCGCGGAGCGCAAGGCTATAGCCATAGCAACAAGCAACCCCGATGTGAGGAGGGTGCGTAATTCGGAAAGGCTTTTAGCGGAGCATCTGAACATCTCCGCTAAGCCGCTTTCCTTTTTAATTTTATTGTTTGTTAAAGACATTGAAAAAAATCTCTCCCGCCGAATTTCCTAAAGGCTAAAACCTAAGCCCTAAGCCCTAAGCTCTCGCCTACATAGATATTACTCTTGATATGTCGTAAAGCCTTTTGTCAAATTGCTTTCTTTTTTTGCTTAATGCTTCTAAAATATCAAAGTCAACGACCTTGCCGCCCTTCATGGCAACAACGCGGTTACCCTTTCCCTCGTCAAGCAGTTCAACGGCGTTATAGCCCAGCTTGCTTGCGTTCACCCTATCGCGCACGGTAGGGCTTCCGCCGCGCTGGACATGACCTAAAATTGTCGCTCTTGATTCAATCCCCGTCAGCTCTTCTATTTTTTTGGCAATGCCATCGGCATCTCCAACCCCCTCGGAGACAATGATGATAAAATGCTGTTTGCCGTTTTCTTTGGATTTCATGATTTTATCGGCGACCTCATTTATATCATAGGGCATTTCGGTTGTAATCGCCGCCATAGCTCCTACCGCCAAGCCGACATTTAAAGCAATCCAGCCCGCTCTCCTGCCCATAACCTCAACGACACTGCACCTGTCGTGGGATTGAGCGGTATCGCGCAGTTTATCCACCATCTGCATGGCAGTGTTCATCGCCGTATCGTACCCGATGGTGTACTCTGTGCAGTAAATATCGTTATCGATAGTCCCCGGTATACCGACGCAGGGCACACCCTCCAGAGAAAGGTCGCGCGCGCCCCTAAACGAGCCGTCCCCCCCTATGACGACAACGCCTACCAGCCCCAACTCGTCACAGCGTATTTTTGCCTGAGAGATATAATGCTGCTCTTTAAATTCAAGGCAGCGCGCCGTATAAAGGATTGTCCCGCCGGTATGTATGATGTTAGAAACATCGCGAACGCCGAGCTCCTTGATTTTAGCGTCCATCGTTTCACGGCTTTCCTTACCCTCAACATTAATAAGACCGTTAAAACCCCGCTTGATTCCGATAACCTCATATCCCTTGCTTATCCCCGCTCTTGTTACCGCTCTTACGGCGGCGTTCATACCGGGTGCATCCCCGCCGCTTGTAAGTACTCCTATTTTCCTCATAGCTTATACCGTCCTTTCGCAGAATTTCAATGATGATTATATTGTACATTTTTTTATCCGATTTGTCAAGATGTTTATGCAAAACTTTTATATAGTTTTCCGTTTTTTATTGACAAATGAAGAACACGCTGATATAATAACAATAGACTAGGGCTGAGATTGCCCCGCGTTTGGGTAAACGACGCGGGAAATGGGAGGCGTTTATTTGGATTATCAACTGAAAATTGCCGGCTTGACCCGTTCGCTGACGATATATCCGATTACCGAGGAAATAGGCATAGCGGCTTTTATTCTCTTCGGCGATGTGGAGCTAACCTGCGCCTGTGCCGAAAAATTGCTTGAAAAAGCCCCCGAATATGATTTTCTGCTGACAGCGGAAGCAAAAGGAATCCCGTTGGTCTATGAGATGGCGCGGCAGAGCGGCAAGCCTTATCTTGTAGCGCGGAAGTCAAAAAAGCTGTATATGGGCGAGGCATTTTCCGCCGCGGTAAAATCAATCTCCACAGCCGCCCGGCAAACCCTGCTGCTTGACAGGAAAGATGCCGAAGCCATGCGCGGAAAGCGCATACTCATCGTTGACGATGTGATTTCAACGGGGGAAAGCCTGCTGGCGTTGGAAACGCTGGCGGAGCAAGCCGGCGGCGTTACAGCCGCGCGGATGGCTGTTCTTGCCGAAGGCAAGGCAAGCCTGCGCGAAGATATTATCTATCTGGAAAAATTACCATTATTTAACTCAAAGGGAGATGAACCATATGTCATTTAAAAGAATCATTCCTTGCCTTGATATGGCGGAGGGCAAGGTGGTAAAGGGTGTAAACTTTGTCGGGATACGGGAGGTGGGCGACCCTGCCGAGTTGGCGGCTTTGTATGTCAAGCAGGGGGCGGACGAGCTTGTTTTGCTTGATATAAACGCAACGGCGGACAACAGGGGGATTATGCTTGAAGCGGTGAGTAAGACGGCGGACAATCTGTCAATCCCCATCACGGTAGGCGGAGGCATCCGCACGCTTGAAGATATTCACGATGTATTGCTGGCGGGCGCGGATAAGGTTTCCATCAATTCGGCGGCAGTTAAAAACCCCGAACTTATCAGGGAAGCCGCGCTGAAATTCGGCTGTAAGCGCATAGTCATTGCAATTGATACGAAAAAAACGCCTGTGGGGGGGTATTCGGTCGTTGTCAGCGGCGGGCGGGTCAATTCCGGCTTAGATGTTATAGAATGGGCAAAGCAATGCGAGGAATTGGGAGCGGGTGAAATCCTGCTAACCTCAATGGATGCGGACGGGGTAAAAAACGGCTACGATATAGAGCCGCTGGGTGTCGTGTGCGATGCCGTAAAAATCCCTGTTATTGCAAGCGGCGGGTGCGGAAAGCTGTCACATTTTGTTGAGGTTTTTGAAAAAACCTGCGTTTCGGCGGCTTTGGCGGCTTCGGTTTTTCACTTTAACGAGCTTACCGTTTGCGAGGTTAAGGAAGAGCTTAAAAAGCGCGGAATATCGGTTAGGAGTTAATATCTATGAATTTAGAGGCATATTTTAAAAAAAGCAATTTAATCCCCGCGATTGTTCAAGAGGCTGAAACCAAGGACGTGCTCATGCTTGCCTATATGAGCTTAGAGAGCCTTCAAAAGACAATAGATACGGGCTATACGTGGTTTTGGAGTCGTTCGAGAGGGGAGCTTTGGAACAAGGGCGCGACCTCGGGGCATGTTCAGCGGGTCATTGAAATCCGCAGTGATTGCGATGATGATACGCTGCTGATTATCGTTGAGCAGACGGGCGCGGCTTGCCATACGGGGGAACATTCCTGCTTTTATAACAGAGTGGAGGGGTTGTAAGAATGAGCGTTTTCAATGAACTGCATGGTATTGTACTGGACAGGAGAACGGAATTTGAGGAGGGTTCATACACCTGCTATCTATTCTCAAAGGGTCTGGACAAAATATTAAAAAAGTGCGGCGAGGAATGTACCGAGATGGTTATAGCCGCTAAAAACGGCGACAATGCTGAGCTTAAAAATGAAATATCCGACCTGCTCTATCATATCATGGTCCTCTGCGCCGAAAGAGGGCTTGATTTTTCGGAGGTTGAAGCGGAGCTTCGGGAGCGGACCGCTAAAATCGGCAATCTTAAAAACATGCGCGAAACGAATAAAAATACATGATTTGAAAAGTTTTGTCACTATTTTCCTTTTTATTGAATAGTATATATTGAAGTTTAATACTTTAAGGCAGATTTGGGGCGAGGTTTGGGGAAGAGGAATAAGACACGCGGTTTTCTTCCTCCTCATGACTAAATCCTCAAACCTAGCCCATTACTATATTAATAGGAGGATTCTTATGACTGAAAAAAACTCTTGTTTTAAAGAAGCGGTTTGTGTTGAAGTACAGCGCATATTCGATAGCTGCTCAGAGCGCGACGGCATTTTTGATTTGCCTGTAAGATTAAACAATGACTCGCCTAAAATCACGGACGATATGGATATTGCAAAGGTTCGTTGTGCGGAGGTTGAAATAACCTGCATAAACGTAGACCCCGTGATGTTTAAATCCGGCTATTACGCCGTGGACATTACTTATCGCTTCAACATCATCGCCGAGGTCTTTACCAGCGACCCATGCAAGCACGGCGTTACCGTATGCGGCTGTGCGGTTTGGAATAAAAAAGTAATCCTTTACGGAGGGTGCTCCAATACGAAGACCTTTACGAGCGAGATGGAGCTAAAGCCGTCTAAGCCGGAGCACTGCTCTAAGCAAAGCTGTAAATGCCCGGACGGCACTCTGCCGAAAGCAACCGTTAAGGTGATTGAGCCGATTGCGCTTGATGCGAAGCTTGTATGCCTGCCGCAACGGAACTGCCGCATTGTTTGCAAGTGCGAATGTGTATGCAGTTGTGACCCTTGCCGCTGCGGTCAAAAGAAAGCTGAGGATTGCTGTGAAACGGGCGTTCCCTGCCATTGCGACCCTTGCGCGAAGAAAGAGTGCAAAAAGGGGCTTGTTGTTTCGCTGGGATTATTCTCCATCGTTCAGCTTTCGCGCCCCGTATCAATTATAGTGCCCGCTTACGACTATGTTCTTCCCTCTAAGAAATGCACCACGAACGAGTGCGGGACGGGAGTATCTCCGTGTGATATTTTTGAAAAGATTGAATTTCCGGCGGACAGATTCTTCCCTAACTGCGATGCCGAGCCGAACATATTAGGAGCCGCCGCCGCAGATGCCCTGCTGGAGTTTCAAGGAATGGGCGAAAGGAATCCGTGCTGCGACTAGCGTTTAAGGTATGAGAACCTGTTCTCGCGGAGGAACAGGTTCTTTCGTTAGAATCAGACATTAAAGCGAAACAAAACCACGTCCCCGTCCTTGACGCAATACTCCTTGCCCTCCGAGCGGACAAGCCCCTTTTCCTTTGCCGCCGCCATATTGCCGCAAGCCTTTAAATCCTCGAAGCCTACGATTTCGGCGCGGATAAAGCCGCGCTCAAAATCTGTGTGTATTTTCCCCGCCGCTTTGGGTGCTTTAGAACCGTTCGTTATGGTCCAAGCGCGAACCTCCTCCTCGCCTGCCGTGAGGAATGATATTAAACCTAAAATGGAGTAGCCTTCCTTGATAACGCGGTCAAGACCCGATACGGTAAGCCCCAGTTCGGACAAAAACATCTCCTTATCCTCATCATTCATGCCGGAAATTTCAGCTTCCAACTGCGCGCAGACAGGGAGCACCGCCGCGCCCTGCTCATTGGCTATGCCGGCTACCGCCCGATAATGCGCCGAGGCTTCTATGCCTCCCTTGAAATCCGCCTCCGACAGGTTCGCGGCGTATATGACCGGCTTTGCCGACAGCAGAGGCATTGCTTTCAGCAGTTCCGCTTGCTCTTCCGTGAAGCCGAACGCGCGGGCGGCTTTTCCGGCTTCCAGATGCGCTTTCAACTCCTTCAAAAGGTCAATTTCAGCTTGATGCTTTTTATCACCTTTCAAAAGTTTTGAAGCGCGCTCCAGTCTCCGCTCGACAAGCTCTATATCGGCAAAAACCAGTTCAAGGTCAATCACCTCTATATCCCGCGCTGGGTTAATGCTTTCGCTTACGTGTATGATATTACCGTCCTCAAAACAGCGGACAACATGAACCACGGCATCTACTTCGCGTATATTGGAGAGAAACTTATTTCCAAGCCCCTCCCCCTTAGAAGCACCCTTTACAAGCCCCGCTATATCAACAAATTCAAGGGTTGCCGGAGTGAATTTTTTGGGGCTGTACAAACCTTTCAGCCATATAAGGCGTTCATCCGGCACTGAAACAATGCCGACATTCGGCTCGATGGTGCAAAACGGATAATTCGCCGACTCCGCACCCGCATCGGTAAGCGCGTTAAAAAGCGTGCTTTTGCCTACGTTGGGAAGTCCTACCATTCCTAATTTCATAATTTTAGTTCCTTTTCAATTTTATAGTACAATTTATTATACAATTTTTCGGGCATAAATGCAAGAGAAAAAATTTATTCGTTAAGGAGTATAGATGTGTGTGTTATAAAGACTAAGTGCGCCGCCGCGCTGTCTGCGGTGATGACCATATCGTTTTTGCTTTTTGCCGCAATTGCGTTTTACACCGTAAGCGGCGGCGCGGAGGCGATAAACGCGAGGCTTTCACTTGCAGTGTATTCGTTTTCAATGGACAAGCCCGCCTTGACGGAGCTATGCAAAATCATATCCAATATCGGGTATTTTTACTTTTATCTGCCGTTTTGCGCCGTTCTTTTAATATTGCCCAAATTAACTAAAGCAACGCGTGCAATCGGCAATTCGGGCGTTCCCATGGCGATGGTGATGACGGCGGTTTCTTTGAGCAACCATGTTTTGAAGCAAATTTTCAAGATTCCCCGCCCTGATGAAGCCTATCATCTGGTCGAAGCCTCCGGCTACGGGTTTCCCAGCGGTCACTCCTCGGCGGCGGCGGCTTTTGCGGCTGTTATCATCTACTCTGTTTTTTTCGGCGCGCTTTCTTCAAGGGGGAGGCTGTTTAAAAATGCCGCTTCAGCCGCCGCAGTCAGCTTTGCTTTATCGGTGGGGCTCAGCAGAATTTATCTGGGAGTGCACAGCGTCACCGATGTTTCGGCGGGTTTTGCGTGGGGGGCTTTTACAGCTGCGGTTTGCTTGATTTTTTTTGGAAATAGGGACAAAGAATTAAAAAACTATTGACAGATTGGGGGATTTGGGGTATAATATGAGTGTAAGGCGTTTAATCGTCTGAAAAGTTTGTCGCTTCCGATAATGCGACTAATAAATGAATCGTGAAAACGTGTGTCGCTTCCGGCAATGCGACTAATAAATGAGCCGTGAACAAGTTTAAGATGAAACCTCTGCTTTTTGCGGGGGTTTCATTCAAAAGGTGGTAATTAGTTTGGAAATTAAACAGGGGAGTTTTTATTTTATTAAAGACATCTTTTTTGAAAAAATCGCCGACCCTAACTTAAAGGCGGAACACGAAACAACAAAACGCCCTCATTATATGGCTTTAAGGGACGAAAACACTAATTTATACTGGTTAATTCCGATTAGCTCAAAGGTTGAGAAATATGAGCGAATAATAAATAACAAGAAAAAGTTGAACAAGCCAACAGACGGAATAAAAATTATCCGCATATTTAACGATAAAAGAGCGTTGCTTTTTCAAGATATGTTCCCTATATTGGAAAAATTTATTCAAGAACCTTATATAAAGGGAAACCAAATTGTTTCCGTTGAAAGCCAAAAATTAATACTTGAACTCAATAAAAATGCGAAAAATATAATTAACAAAATACATAGGGGCGTTAAATTTACCCCTACTCAACCTAATGTAATCAAAATAGAGAAAATCATGCTGTCTGAACTTGAAAAATTACATTTTTCTTGACAAAGGGGCTTGAATATGGTATGATTAAAGCAATTGATAATTGAGAAAGGTTTGTTTAAAATATGGGAAAAAAGGTTAACCGAGGTGTTAAGCCGAAGGTTAATGGGAAAAAGGTGTTAAAGCGTATCCGCGCTGTTTTTATTATGCTTTTGTTAGGCGGTGCGGGCTTCGGTATTTATAAATTGTCAAGTTCTGTTGAACGCCCCGATTTAACTGTTGACTCGGTGAATTATGCAAGAATGTCATTTTTTGAGGGAGCGTTATACTCAGCCGAGGAGCACGATGATTCGGACAGCGAGGATAACGCAGTAGCGGCTTTCCTCCCTCAGCTTTTTGAAGAAAATTATCCTCTGGAGGTTGAAACGGAGTCGCAGTACATTTTAGTTTACGATGTTACCGCCAACGAAATATTATACGCCAAAAACGCGAACGTGCGGTGCTACCCCGCCAGCACGACAAAAATACTTACAGCCGCCGTTATCCTCGACAATGTTGACGAGAGCTTTGAATTTACGGCGGGAGATGAGCTTGATTTTGTAAACCCCGGTTCAAGCCTTGCATATTTGAGCAGGGGTAATGTTTTAAATACGGAAATGGTTATTGATGCTTTAATGCTGGCTTCGGGTAATGATGCTTCCTATACGGCGGCGGCTAATGTCGGGCGGTTTATAACGGGCGACCCGAGCCTGAGCGCGCGCCAAGCGACCGATGCTTTCGTATACGCCATGAATGATACCTTGAAAAAAATAGGCGCGGACGACACCGTATTCACCAACCCCGATGGCTTCCATGACGATGACCACTACACCACCCTTGCCGACATGCTGAAAGTAACGCTTTATTCTAAAGATAAGCCCTTGATTAAAGAATCGGCGAAAAAGACGGACAGATACGCCGAGTATCTTACAGGCGAAACGGTTTATTGGCAAAATTCAAACAGGCTGATTAACTCAAGCAATGATATTTACTATATGTACGCCACAGGGCTGAAAACAGGCATGACCGACCAAGCGGGCTATTGCGTTGTAGCTACGGCGGAGCGGTTCGGGCATGAGGTTATCTGTATGGTGTTCGGCGGGGCGGCTTCGGACATAAGGTGGAATGACACAATAGCCCTGCTTGACGGCGCGTTTGAGTATATTAAAAAAGAAGCAGCTGACGATTGATAACGGGAGGTCTGTTCATGACGGTATTTGAAGCAATTATTCAAGGGATTGTACAGGGGCTGACGGAATTTCTGCCCGTTTCAAGCTCGGGGCATTTAGCTTTGGCATCTTACTTTTTCGGCACATCGGGGGAAGAAACGGTCATTTTAATGCTCGTACTTCACTTGGGGACGCTGGTCGCGGTTTTCGCGGCTTTTCGGGAGAAGATAAAGGCTCTCATAATTGAAGCCTTTGCAATGGTCAAGGCTCTGTTTACGGGGCAATTTAAATGGAAAGAGATGAACCTTGAACGCCGAATGCTCATGATGGTCATTATATCAATCCTGCCGCTTTTCGGGTTTTACATATTCAAGGATTTTTTTATCGGGCTTGCCTCGGGGGGCAACATGATTATAGTAGGCGTTGCATTTTTATATACCTCCGCCCTGCTTTTCCTAAGCACAAAGGCAAAGGAGGGGAATCGCCTTGCAGGCGAAACAACGGTAAAGGCGGCTTTGTTTATCGGGGTTTTTCAAGGAATCGCGCTGATTCCGGGCATTTCCCGCTCCGGCTCGACCATTTCGGCGGGCTTGTTAAGCGGGCTTAAACGCAAGGAAGCGGTTGAATACAGCTTCATTTTAGGAATCCCCGTAATTTTAGCGGGCGCGGTTGTTGAACTGAAGGGGCTAGGCGAAAGTGCGGCGGATTTAAACATAGTCGCCCTTTTAATCGGCTTTATAACCGCCGCTGTCGTTGGGTATCTTTCTATTAAACTGGTAAAGTACCTCGTAGCTACCGACAGGTTCAGAATTTTCGCTTACTATACTCTCGCTCTTGGTGTTTTAACAATTTGTTTAGGGGTTTATGACAAAGTTAACAGTTAAAGGGGATTTTAGTTTATGAAATTAATGATATGCTATAAAATACCAAGGCTCCTAATTAAAAGCATACTGTCAAAAAACGCTTTTTTGTATAGGTACTTTGTTTCCTTTTCGTATATATCCTTTAAATCCCTAAAATACTCATAAGCAAATTCGCACTCATCGTTCTTAAATACACTTTCACATTCTCGGTGTATTTGTTCATTCTTTTCAAGCAGTAACTTATATTCATCTGTTTCGTGATACTCGTTTAACGAGCTTTCATAAAGGACTGAAATAAGCTTGTCTGTGATATTTAGAGTGTTGGTGTTCATAAGTATTCCCCTTTTTTATATTGTATACTTATATTATAACTCTAACTTGTGGATTAGTCAATACCTTGGTATAATTTTGTGTAATAAATTTTTGGCGGTGATTTTGTGAAATTCTCACAAATTTTTTCGGAATTGTTGGAAGTACGTAATATAACAGCGTACAAAATCAGCAAAGATACCGGTATATCAGACAGCGTTATAGGGTATTGGAAAAAAGGCGAACGAACGCCAACGGCTGAAAATTTAATTAAACTTTCAAATTATTTTGATGTTTCGGTTGATTATCTCTTAGGCGTAACGGAAAACCCCGAAATTAACAGGTAAATAAATATAACTCAAATAAAAGAAAGGATTGTCAATTTATGAAATTCGGAAAAAGCTTATCTTTGATTCTTGCTTTGGGATTTATATTGTCATTTTCATCAGCTTGCAGTAATAGCACTGCTGTTGAGCCGGAGGTATTAATTACGGAAGCGGAGACAGAAGCACAAGCCCCGCCCCCCTCCCCTGTTGCCGACCAATTCATTGTCAATACGGCTGATTTTGCGGTCGAGTTGTTCAAGCGTTCTTACGACAAGGAGGAAAACTCACTTGTTTCGCCCGCTTCTGTTTTGTTTGCTATGTCGATGACGGCGAACGGTGCGAACGGCGAAACTCTGACCCAAATAGAAAATGCTCTGAGCGGCGGGATTCCCATCGCAGAGCTTAACGAGCATTTGCGGAATTACAGGCTTTGGCTTCCCAGCGAGGAAAATGCAAAGCTTAGTATAGCAAACTCAATATGGTACATAGACATATTTAATGTGCATGATGAGTTTTTGCAAGTCAATGAAGATTATTACGATGCGCTGGTAAAATCCGCGCCGTTTGACCAAAGCACAGTGGAGGAAATCAATGCGTGGGTTGAGGAAAATACGGACGGTATGATTGATGAGATGATAGAAAATATTCCCGATGGTACTGTTATGTATCTGATTAATGCAGTAGCGTTTGACGCGCAATGGAAAGAACCGTATGAGGAGCACCAAGTTCGTGAGCTTGATTTCACCAATATAAATGGTGAAGTGCAAGAAGCAAGCATGATGTATTCAAATGAATCTGTGTATTTGCAAGACGATAAAGCAATAGGCTTCATAAAGCCCTACGATTCAAGCTACAGTTTTGCCGCGATTCTGCCTAACGAAGATGTTAGCGTAGATGAATACATATCCTCAATGACAGGCAAGAGCCTTATGGAGCTTTTGGGTGGGCAAAGATGGGCAGAGGTTCGTGCAGAGCTTCCGAAATTCAGCTATAAGTACGAAATAGGGCTCATACCCCCTCTTGAAGATATGGGGATAACGAATGCTTTTGATGAACACAATGCCGATTTTAAAGGCATTGGCAATAGCCCTGCCGGGAATATCTTTATATCTAAGGCTATTCACAAAACCTTTATAGAGGTAGATGAAAGAGGCACAAAAGCGGCGGCGGCTACAGGTTTTGAATTGGTAGCGACTTCAGTGCCGAATTACATCTATGTTATTCTCAACAGACCTTTTATTTATATGATTATTGATAATGAGACGAATTTGCCGCTGTTTATGGGGGTTTTGAATTCGGTGGACAGTTAGCAAATTAAAGGAGATTTCGGGTTGTCAGAGCTTGTTTAGGAAATTTAAACCCCCTGCTGTGATGAAGCGGCAGGGGGTTTTTTGAAAGATGTTATTGTATGTTACTGTTTTTTATGGTATTATTATAATTGGGAATTTGGGTTAAGGGGTTGGGTTAGATGAGATGTAAAATGCTTGCTGTTTTGGGGCTTAGTTTGGTTTTGGGGTTGGCGGGGTGTAACGGCGGCGACGGCGGCGGGGTTGAGCGTTTGGACGTTTATGATTATGTATCTGATATATCTTTATCTGAAACTGAAACGGCAGAAGAAACAACTGCTCACAGGGAAATTAATATACAAAAAGAATTTGTTGACCCCGATGAGCCGCTTGGTTCTGCTGATGATTTGCTGAATTTGGTTTTTGCGGCGAAGCGGCAATTGTCTGAAAGAGAAGAATTTTATTTTGGAATGGCAAGCTATACTTTCGGGCTTGTTGACATTGATTTTGACGGGATGCCGGAACTATTTTGTATAATGAGTAATTTTGATGATTTTGGGAATTTTATGTATAGGTTTTATTCCTTAAAAGAATCTGATTTTTGCAATAATTTACTTGAATACAAGACATATTCCGAGGACTTGGAAGTAATAAAATACATGACAAAAGAGGATAACAGCGAAAAGAGGCTAATTATCTATGACGACCGAGGTCATGCTCATCAATGGCGAAATGCCGTTTTCTCTGAAATAGTAGCAATGGACGAACTTTTTCACATAAATGAAATAAAAGCTATTAGTTGGAGAGGTGAAGATTATAATTTTAACAATCATACTTGGGGAGGTGAATCTAATGGTGAACTAGAGGAATATTTAAAAGACCTTGTTTTGGCAAATTCTGTCTGTGAACCAATCAGTTATCCTTGGCGGGACATAAAAAACCCGCTCTTTATTGATGAGCAAAAAAAATCTGACGATTATATTTTACTTTATGAGATTTATGACGAATATTTGAAAGTAATTAAAAATAATTAAAGGGGAGATTAAATTCTCCCACGCGTCAGAACAGACGGAGGCGTTTCTTGGAAGATGTTATTGTATGTTACTGTTTTTTTATGGTATGGGAATTTGAGTTAAGGGGTTGGGGTTTATGAAAATCATGCGAATTATAGTGCTTTGTTTGGTGGGGTTGTTTTGCTTGACGGGGTGTGGGGGCGGCGGGGTTGAGGCTGATTTGCCTAATGTTTCTATTTTTGAATCGGCGCGCGGAAGTATTGAAACAACTATGTCGGAAGCTGAAACGGAAAAAGAAACAACGGCTACAACAATAATAGTTGACGGGCAGACATATTATGACGGAATGGAACTGCTTTATAATAATTGGAAAGGGTTGACTATGAAGACCGCTTCATATAAAGCGGCAAGGGCATATTTGCGTTCTGACAGAGATGAGTTAGCTGGCTATCTGCTTGAGCCGGATAGTGTAAATGACTTATACATTTTTGATTCGAGACCGAATATTTTTGATACTTTGACTTATATGTCAGTTGCATACGCTACAATATTTTCTGAAACATACGTGCATATTGGATATGTGTTAGCTTCTGAGAGTAACGATACGCTTACATATTTGGAAGTTTACTTGGTTAAAATTGAAGACGAATGGAAAGTAGAAGAAATTGGTCTTCAAGGTTAAATAAAAATTATGAAGGGATGATTTAAAATGGCGAAAATCATGCGAATTATGGGGCTTTGTTTAGCGTGGTTGTTTTGCTTGGCGGGGTGTGGGGGTGACGGGGGTGAGGCTGATTTGCCTAATGTTTCTATTTTTGAATCGGCGCGCGGAAGTATTGAAACAACTATGACGGAGGCTGAAACGGAAAAAGAAATAACAGCCGAGCCAATTATTATTGACGGTCAAAAATATTATTATGACGGCATGGAGCTGGTTTTCAATAATTGGTTTGGAATGGGAATTAAAATTGCTTCCTATAAAGCGGCAAGGGCTTATTTGAGGAATGACAGAGAAGAATTGGCGACATACTTACTTGATTCCGATGTTTCGGTTGATTTCAATGAATGCAATATTTTTGACGATACCTTAGCTTATATGTCGCTGGCTACAGGCAAGGTTATATCTGAAAGTGAGATGCAAATCGGGTATGTTATAGCAGAAGATTTTACCGATGAGCTTTTGTATATGAACATAACGCTGATTAATTCGGGAATTATTTGGGAGTGGAAAGTGAGTGCAATTTCAGTTGAATCCGTAACATCGCCTGCTCCGATTGTTATTGATGAGCGGTGGTTTTACTATAATGGTATTGAGGCGGTTTATAATTATTGGGAAGATATGGACATAAAAACAGCTTCCTATAAAGCGGCAAAAGCATTTTTGAATGGCGACAGTGCCGGAGATGAACTGGCAAAGCTTCTGCTCAACCCGAATGAAGTTGATTATTGGGGTATTAGCGGAAATAATTTCGTTTTAATGGGATATATGTCACTGGTGTATATCAATTCATCTGACGAAGCCGCTCGTATCGGGTATGTGCTTGCTTTTGAGGAAGAAAATGAAATGCCTGTTATTTATTTGGATATGGAACTGATTAAATCTGAAAACACGTGGAAAATTGAAGAAATTTATCTTCAAGGTTAAAATAAAAATATGAAAGGATGATTTAAAATGGCAAAAATTAAAATTTATTTGTCCCCGTCTGACCAAAACAGAAATGTGTGGGGTGCAGATGAGGAGCAAATAGCACAGCTTAACACTAATGAATCGGAGCAAATGCGAGAATTTGCTTTGACATTAAAAGAATACTTTGAGAGGGCGGGGTTTGAGGTTTATTTGCCTGATTATTATGAATATGTCACTTACGACAATAATAAAAACCCGCTAACCTCCCCGACAAAAAGGATAAACGAGTCAAATGCGCTTGGAGTTGATTTTCACATTGCGTTACATTCAAATGCCAGCAATACGGACCGCCCCGGACCCGAATTAATTTATTCTGAACATGTTTTATCCTCCAAGAGCAAACAGTTGTCAGAATTAATTTTGGCTACTCTCTATGATGAATATGTTTCAAGCGGTAATGCAACCACAAAAGTAAGAGACCTCAAAAACAGTAAACAGCTAAACGCAGAAGGAAAACAACAATATAATTTCGCGGAGCTAAGAGAGCCAAACGCTGTTATAGCTTACATTGAAATAGCATTTCACCAAAACAAATTTGACATCAAATGGATGGAAAACAACTGGAACAGCATAGCAATCGCAATTACGGCAGGTGTAAATTACTATGTCTACGGACTTAGAGATGAAAGCGGCAATTTGGTTCGCGGGGCGGACGGGAAACCGATTATAGACAAAAACCACCCTAATTACCAAAATTATTTGGACTATTTGAACTTTTTAGAGGGCGGCGAAGGTGCTCCCCACGAAAACGACCCCGAATTTATTGGACCTATCCTACCTAACTATATGTTACCCCACGAAGAACCCGAACCCGACCTGCAACTAATCGAGCTTATGATGCTAACACATATTCGCCCCGATGTTAAAAAAAGCGGGGGCGGATTTTTTATTTGGCGGGGCGATGTTTCTAAAAGCGGTGCTTGCAGTGCCTGCTCTTCAAGAGACGGCGAAATCAGAGCGCGCATTGACGAGTGGAAAACCCTGCCGCCGCTACACCCTAACTGCAAATGCAAAATAGTACAACTGGACGGAATAAGGGCGGGAACGGCAACAATGCAGGGGCTTGGCGGTGTTGATTTTCGATTAAAAACAGGCGGTAAAATCGGCGGGGCAATATATAATAACAGCAGTAAAAAGTTACCCGACAAATCCGGCAGAATATGGCGGCAAGTGAATATTCAAACACCTTCCGGGCTTAAACAACAGCACGGAATTTTTTATTCTAATGATGGGCTGGTATTTATTTCCTATGATGGCGGGGAAAGTTTTTATGCTGTAATTTAGAAACAATTCCCTAATTTACTTGCATGTTTTTTAAAATTATGGTATAATTATGATATTACGTGATTACGAGGACTGATAAACATGGCTATACAAAATAAAAGCAAAAGTACAAGCAGCAGGGCAAAAGCAAAGCCGCCTGCGCGAAAGCCGCGCGACAGGGCGTTGTGGTCGGCTTCGCTGTTCGCGGTGGGGGTGCTTACGTTTGCGTTCGCGCTGGTAAAGGGCGAATCGGCTTGGAACTTTATACACAGCGTGCTTCGGGGAATGTTCGGCGGGGCGGTTTTCGCCGTTCCCGTCATACTGATTTATGTTTCGGTGCTGATTGCGCTTGATAAATCGGGCAAGGCTATTGAGAGCAAGATTATCCAAGGCTTTGCTTTGGTGCTGTTGTTTTCGGGGTTTATTCAGATTGTATTTATAGGTGAATTTGAGGGGGAACGGCTTTTTGCCGAGATTATCCCCGCGCTTTATAATAACGGAAAGGAACTGAGCGGCGGCGGGGTTTTCAGTGTAATTCTGGCGTATCCTCTGCTTATGCTCTTTAAAAAAACAGGGGCTTCTATTATAATTACCCTGCTTGTATTTGTTTTGGCAATGGTTTTAAGCAACAAAACGATAATTGACCTTTTCCATTTTATTAAAAATCGCATTAAGAGCCGCGAATATGATGATGACGGCTATGACGGCGATGAAGCGGAAGAACCCGAAAAGCCCAAGGTCAAAGCCGCTCCGCCCCCGAAAATTGCCAAAAAAACCTCTCTCGAAAAACCGAAAGAGCCCGCCGCGAAAAATACAGCCGCCTTAAAACCCGAAAAAATGCCCGCAGAGCATGTTAACAGCACCCCGCCCTTTGAGCCCGACTTTTTTTCGGATTCAAAGCTGCCCCCGCCTGCCGCCAAATCGCCCGCCAGCCCCTCAGAAGAAAAAACAGCTACAGAGGAGCTTAACAGCCTCATAAAAAAAGCGGCAAACGCCCCTAAAAAAATTACAAAAGCGGCGGCTTCCAACCACCCGGAAACAAGCAAGGCTCTGCACTCAACCTTGGCTTCAAACAAAATAAAAACCGAGCAGGATTTTGACCTGCCGGACGCGCCTACCGCCGCCGATATTCAAATAGAAATTGCAGGGCTTAAAAATCAAGCGGTTGTTTATAATTATCCGCCTATTTCTCTTCTTAACCCCGCCGATAATTCAAGCTTTGCCGCCGATGCGGAGGCTGAAATGAAGCAAAATGCCGATACATTGGTGGATACGCTGAAAAGCTTCGGCGTTCAAACCCGCATTGTCGATATACACAGAGGTCCTACCGTTACCCGCTATGAAATCCAGCCCAGCGCGGGCGTTAAAGTCTCAAAAATAACGGGGCTTGAAAATGACATAGCTTTGAATTTAGCGGCGGCGGGTGTCCGCATTGAAGCCCCTATTCCGGGGAAAGCGGCTGTCGGCGTTGAAATCCCCAATAAAGTTAAAGATATGGTATCCATACGCGAACTGCTTGAAAGCGCGGAATTTGCGGAGAATAAAAGCAAGCTCTCCTTTGTAGTCGGCAGGAATATTGACGGCGATGTGATTATCGGCGATATTGGGAAAATGCCGCATGTAATTATCGCGGGGACTACCGGCTCGGGTAAATCCGTCTGCACGAACAGTATCATTATGAGTATCCTTTACAATTCCTCACCCGATGATGTAAGGCTTGTTTTGATTGACCCCAAAATGGTTGAATTTAAGACCTATGACGGAATCCCGCACCTGCTGATTCCCGTAGTAATCGACCCGCGCAAGGCGGCGGGCGCGCTTGCTTGGGCTGTTCAAGAGATGTTAAAGCGATACAAATTATTCTCTGACTGCAATGTACGCGATTTGCAAGGCTATAATGAAATGGCGGCGCAAAAGGGCGATATGGAGTTATTGCCGCGAATTGTAATCGCCATAGACGAGTTGGCAGACCTTATGATGGCTGCCGCTAAGGAAGTTGAAGAATCCATCTGCCGCCTTGCTCAAATGGCTAGAGCGGCGGGTATGCACTTAATTATAGCTACGCAAAGACCTACGGTAGATGTTATTACAGGGCTGATTAAAGCGAACATACCCTCACGAATCGCGCTTACGGTTTCATCACAGATTGACAGCCGCACGATTATAGATACAGCAGGGGCTGAAAAACTTTTAGGTCAAGGCGATATGCTTTATTACCCAAGCGGCATCCCGAAGCCGATTCGGATTCAAGGCTGTTTTTGCTCTACTAAAGAGGTTGAAAAAGTAGTCGAATACATAAAGGGCGATGGGGTAGCCTCTTACGATAATGAAATCATAGAGGAAATTGAAAAAAATCTTCCCGCGCCCAAAAGCGAATCATCATCGGGCGGGGAATCTTCAGAGCCTACGGGGGACGGCGATATTATCGACCAAGCTGTTGACATTTTAGTGAGCGGCGGGCAAGCTTCTGTATCGTTTTTACAGCGGCGGTTAAAGTTAGGCTACGCCAGAGCGGCGCGCATTATGGACGAGTTGGAGGAGATGGGCGTAGTCGGTCCGCACGAGGGCGCGAAACCCCGGCAGGTGCTTATTAATCGGGAGATGTGGTTGCAACGGAAGATGAGTGATTAAATAGTCATCACCCCTTATAATCAATATACCCCCAATAAGCCTTTAAATATAGCCCCCCCGAAATAATCGTAAGAACAGCGGCAACCCAAATTAAGCTCTGCTCCGCAATTCCGGCAATAACTGCGGCTTCTCCCGTGAGGTTAAGGCATCTTACAAATAATATAACGATTATAGCCGCCATAGTAAAGGCGGCTTTCAGTTTGCCCGGCATACCTGCCGATATAATAACTGCTTTTTCCGCCGTAACCAACCTAAGCCCCATCACCATAAATTCGCGGATTACAATAATCAGTACAGGAACAGCCCCTACAATGCCAAGCTCACAAAAGCAGACTAAAGCCGTTGTAACCAAAGCTTTATCCGCAAGGGTATCGAGAAAATTGCCGAATACCGTGACCATGTTTCGGCTTCGCGCAACATAGCCGTCAAGCGCGTCCGTTAGGGAAGCAACGGCGAACAAAATAAGCGCGATTACAGGTGAAAACGGCACAAAATCCGTCAGCAAAAAAAACACAAAAAAGGGGAGCAAAATAATCCTTGACATAGTAAGCTTATTTGCAAGATTCATACTAAAACAGCTCCTATCAAATCATAATCCAAAACCTCGGTAATATTAACGGGTACAAATTCGCCGGGGTAAAGCTTTTTTTTACTTGTAAAAAACACCTTCCCGTCAATATCCGGCGCATCTGCTTTGCTTCTGCCGAAATAACATTCGCCGTATCTGTCAAAACCCTCGGTAATAACCTCTATGTTACTGCCAATAAAGCGTTGGTTATATTTGTTCATAATAATTGCTTGCCGCTCCATTATAATGTCGGCGCGGCGTTGCTTTTCATCTTCATCAAGCTGTCCGTCCAAGTCTGCGGCTTTTGTCCCCTCCTCGGCGGAATAGGCGAAGCAGCCCAGCCGCTCAAATTTAATCTCATCCGTAAAATTGCAAAGCCGCTCAAATTGTTCTTCTGTTTCACCGGGGAAGCCTGTTATAAAGGTTGTCCGCAGGGTTACATCGGGTATAGCTTGCCTTATTTTTGATATTATTCCGCGCAAGCTGTCAGCATCGCCGGGGCGGTTCATATTTTTAAGTATTTCCCCATCACAATGCTGGAGCGGGAGCTCGATATATTTTACTATTTTTTCCTCACGGGCTATAACATCTAAAAGCTCGTCCGTGATTAATTCGGGATAACAATAAAGCAGGCGAATCCATTTTAAGCCGGAAATGCCGCATAGTTTATGTAAAAGTTCAGGCAACTTGTATGTGCCGTATAAATCAATTCCGTAACGCGTGCTGTCCTGCGCGATTATGTTCAGCTCTTTTACGCCGTTTTCGGCAAGCGTTTCGGCTTCTTTCAGCAATGCCTCTATGGGCACGCTCCTGTATTCCCCGCGGATTAACGGTATAGAGCAATAAGAACAGCAGTTAGAGCAACCGTCTGCTATTTTGAGGTAGGAGTAAAAAGACAAAGTTGTCTGAACCCGCCCGCCCTCCAGAGAAAGCTTTGTATTTTCGGGGAAAAGGCAAACCCTCTCTTCTTCCCAAACCCTTTTTAAAACCGACACGATTTCATCATTACAGCCAATCCCCAAAACCGCATCCGCCTCCGGCAGTAATTCCGCCGCTTCTTTTTTATAACGCTCCGACAAACAGCCCGTAACGACAAGCTTTTTAATCCTGCCCTCTTTTTTCAGCAAAGCAAATTCAAAGATTGTTTCAATAGCTTCCGTTTTCGCGCTCTCAATAAAGCCGCAGGTATTCACGATGACAATATCCGATAAGGCGGGGTCTTCCGCAATTTTGAAGCCCGCTTCTTTTATTTTAAATAACATACGCTCCGCGTCAACTTGATTTTTTGAGCAGCCCAAGGATACCATTCCGATTAAACACATATATATGCTCCTGTTTCTTGTATATAAGATACGTTATTTAAGCTAAATTTAATTTTTCCTTTAATGCTTGTTGGAGTGTTTGAGATAAATTAATCCTTGAATCTTCGGCTAAAGCATTAAGCCATGATGGGATAGTTAAGGTTTTTTTGATAAATTTATTCTCGGTACGTCTGCGGTATTCGGCTAAGTCTACCGATACAAAAGTTGCAATGTCTCTCTCTTGCAGGACCAAAGAATTTATATCGCTCGGGTTTGGGATTTCTTCGCCGATGTCTTCCATTTTACATAGCGCAGAAGCAAGAAAATCCTCTGCCATAGCCATTCCATCGGATATATCATCGCCCTGTGTTGCGCCCTTTTTAATGTCTGGGAATATTATACAAAATCCATACCCTTCCTCCGGGCGAAATATTGCGGGATATACGTGTTTCATCGCTAAAACCTCCCATCACAACAACATCTGCTCCAAATCCGGCAAAGTCTTAGCTAAAAATCCCGCCGCCGGGATATTTTTGACGGAATATTTCTTAACAGCCTCGCTCAATTCCGATGTTACAATATAAGCACTTACAACGGCGGTTCGCGGCTTTAGGGTAAATACTTGAACGCCCTGCGTATCGCGTGTAGCTTTGGGCAGGAGCATACCCGTATTGAATGTCAAAGCCCTGCTCCCCGTAGTGCGGAGTAAAATTTCTTCATGTTCATCAACGGCTATAATCTTGACAAGCTTTGACCCGGAGCTGTAAGCGTTCATAAGCTTTTTGCGCTCCGTCTTTGTTTCATATGCTTTCAGCGGAACTTTAGCGACTTTGCCGTTTTCAAAGACCATAACAAGATGCCCGCCGTAATCAGATGTTACAACCATAGCCAAAACGCTCTCGCCCTCGTCAAAGCTTAATTTAGCGGGTATAAAATCGCCCAACAGGGAAGCCTTGGAATCCTCAAAGGCAGAGGCTTTCGCCTTATAAACTTGACACCTATCGGTAAAGAAAAGCAAATCTGCTCTGTTTGAGGCTTCAATTGCCGTTTCCATAACGTCCCCGTCTTTAAGCTTATTCTCGCCGGACATACGCAGGGATTGCGGCGTAATTTTCTTGAAATAGCCGCTCCTTGATAAAAACAAATGCACGGGGTAATCCGGCGTTTCTTCCTCTAAAGCATCTTGCGTAGAATCGACATCATATAAAAACATCGTCTTGCGCGGCTGGGCATGTTTTTTTATAACCTCGCGAAGCTCCGCGACGATGATATTTTTAACCTTTTTATCGTCCTTTAAAATGCCTTCCATCTCGGCAATATCCTTTTTAAGCTGCTCAATTTCGGATATGCGGTTTAAAATATATTCTTTATTAAGATGCCGAAGTCTGATTTCGGCGACATATTCCGCTTGAACCTCGTCAATACCGAAGCCGACCATAAGGTTGGGGACAACCTCGGAATCCTCATCCGTTTCACGGACAATTTTAATCGCCTTATCAATATCCAGCAGTATTTTCTGCAAAGCCTTTAAAAGATGAAGCTTATCTTTTTTCTTTGAAAGCTCATGATAAACGCGGCGTTTTATACATTCCCTGCGAAACGCCGTCCATTCCTCCAAAATCTCATAAACGCCCATAACGCGCGGATTCCCCGCAATCAGAATATTAAAGTTACAAGACCAACTATCCTGCAAAGTCGTAAAACGGAACAGCTTTTTCATAAGCGCGTCCGGGTCTGTCCCGCGTTTTATATCAATGGCAAGCTTCAAGCCGCCCAAATCCGTTTCATCGCGGACGTAGGATACCTCCCGAATTTTCCCCTCTTTTACCAGAGCAACAATTTTATCTATGATAGCCTCAACGGTAGTCGTCGGCGGGATTTGGGTTACTTCTATGCAGTTAGCTTCTTTATCATAGCTGTAGCGCGACCTTACTTTAACAGAGCCCTTGCCTGTCTTATAGATTTGAGCAAGCTCATCTTCATTATAAAGGATAAAGCCGCCGCCGGGGAAATCGGGGGCTTTGAGGGTAGTCAAGGCGTTATGTTCGGGGTTGCGGATTAAGGCAATAGCCGTTTCGCAAACCTCCTCTAAATTAAAAGGGCAGACACTGCTAGCCATAGACACCGCAATCCCGACATTCGCGTTTACAAGAACGGAGGGGAACGCCGCAGGCAATAATACAGGCTCAACCGTTTCATTATCATAGTTAGGCATAAAGTCAACGGTATCCTTGTCAATATCTTTAAAAAGCTCGGCGCAAAGGGGTGTCAGCTTCGCTTCGGTGTAACGAGAAGCGGCATAAGCCATATCGCGCGAATATGCCTTGCCGAAATTCCCCTTGCTGTCAACGTAAGGGTGCAGAAGCGATTCATTGCCCCGCGCTAAACGCACCATTGTTTCGTAAATAGCCGCATCCCCGTGGGGGTTTAATTTCATGGTCTGCCCTACTATATTTGCGGATTTCGTCCGCGCTCCGTTCAAAAGCCCCATTTTATACATCGTATACAAAAGCTTCCTGTGGGAGGGCTTGAAGCCGTCTATCTCCGGCAGCGCGCGCGAAACGATTACGCTCATAGCGTAAGGCATATAGTTTTTTTCAAGCGTTTCCGTTATGGTTTCCATAGCGACAATCCCGCTGCCCTCAATATACGCTTTAGGCGCGGCGGTAGCGGACTTCTTTTTAACGTCCTTTTTCGGCATAAGAAAATTAACTCCCAATTCTGATAGAATACATTTATAATTATAACCCTGCAGGGCAAATATGTCAATAGAAATTTTTTTATTTGAGTTACGGCAAAAGAGTTTACTATTCTAAAATCGACAATCCCGCACTGCCTAATCGCCGATTAATCTCAACCTACCCCTCCAAATACCCATTAATGCAGTTCAAAAACTCCCCGCTGTAGCGTTCCGCTTTAATCTCGCCTACGCCGGAAACGAGTGTGAAGTCATCGCGGCTTCGGGGCAGCTTTACGCACATATCCCGAAGGCTTGCATCGGCGAAAATTACATAAGCGGGGACTTTTGCGGCAAGTGCCAGCTTTAATCGGAGTTTTTTCAGCTCGTCAAAAAGCTCCATATCTATAGCCGCGGGGGCGTGATTCACCGCCGATTTTTTGGGAGCCGATTCCTTTGCTCCAGGGGCATCCGCCTTTTCAAGCTCTTTCGGCAGTTTCATATAAAGGGTGGCTTTATTTTTCAAAAATTCTACGGAACGCGGCGTTGAAACAAGCACATTATACCGTTCCTCGTCAACGCGCAGATAATCCTCTCTTATAAGCTCGTCAATAAGAGTCCGAATCCTGCGGACGGGGGTATCGGACATAATTCCGTAGGTTGAAAGCTTATCCATGCCGAATTTTTTTATTTTTTCGTTCTCGCTTCCCCTCAGTATATCGGCGACCATAGCTTGCCCGAAGCTTCTGCCCGCTTGCCCTGCTCTTATTACACAGCAGATTATTTTTTGGGCTTCAAGCGTTATATCGGCGTTTTCAAAGGAGGTTAGGCAGGAGGAACAGCTGCCGCAGTAATTGGGCGGCTTTTCGCCGAAATATTTAAGAATGTATTCCCTCAGGCAACTGTTCAAAGTGGAATAAAACGTCATCATTTTAAGGCGTTCCAAATCCTTTTCAAAAATTTCGTCAAGCAGAGCGTTTGGCAGGGCGGTGTTTTCGGCGCGGCTTTTTTCGAGCATGAATTTATGCGTGCGAACATCTGCAGGGCTGTAAAAAAGCAAACACTCGGCAGGGCTTCCGTCTCTTCCGGCGCGCCCCGCCTCTTGATAGTAGGCTTCGATATTTCTGGGCATGTTGTAGTGCAGGACAAGCGAAACATCCGATTTATCTATGCCCATTCCGAAAGCATTTGTCGCCGTCATGATGTTAATCCTGTCATATATGAAATCCTCTTGGTTGCGGCGGCGTTCCGAATCGCTCATGCCGGCATGATAGCAAGCCGCCTTGAAGCCCAGCGCAGTTAAATGACCCGCAACCTCCTCGGCGGTATTGCGCGACAGGCAATAGATAATGCAATTTTGAGCCTTATGCTTTTCTAAAATCGCAAGAAGCGCGCTGAATTTGTTTTTGGGTCGAAGCACGCCGAAATAAAGATTTTTCCTGTCAAAGCCTGTTGTGATGACATAAGGGCTTTTAAGCCTCAGCTTTGAGATTATATCCTCTCTCACCAATGCGGTCGCCGTTGCGGTAAACGCGCTTATAACGGGGCGGGCGGGCAGTGCCTCTATGTAATCCGATATTTTAAGGTATGAGGGGCGGAAATCCTGCCCCCATTGCGATATGCAGTGCGCCTCGTCAACCGTGAGCATAGCAATTTTCAAGGCTTTGGAGAGGCTTAAAAAGTCCTCCGCCTCCAGCCGCTCGGGGGTGACGTAAAGGATTTGAACCAATCCCGCCGCCGCTTGCTCTAAGGCGATGCTGTTTTCGGAATTACTTCGCGAGCTGTTGATAAATTCCGCTGATATTCCAAGCTGTATTAACGCCGTTACTTGGTCTTTCATAAGCGAAATAAGCGGCGATACCACGATAGTCAGCCCCTTGGCTTCCTGCGCGAAAATCAAAGCGGGAAGCTGGTAGCAGACCGATTTTCCCGCCCCCGTAGGCATCACCCCCACCGCGTCCCTCCCCGATAAAATTTGCTCGGTTATCTCCGACTGACCCTCGCGGAAGCCGGAATGACCGAAATATTTTTTCAAGTCCTGCACCGTGTTCATTTAAAAGACCCCTTAATAACCCATTTTAAAGTTGAACGACCATAACACAAAGCATTTCTGCACTTATTTAGATTTTACCATATTTTTTAAGGTAAGTCAAATTGTTTTTTTTATAATTACCAAATTGCTATTGACAAAAAAATACTTAAAGGGTATACTTAAATTAATACATTAATATAAATGGATTAAATTCTAAATAATGGGGGAATTTGTGTTGAAAAATCTAAAAATTGCACAAAAATTAGCGGTCGGCTTTGGAATAGTTGCGGTGCTTACCCTTATTTTCGGCGTAATCGCGATTGTGTCATCTTTGAGCTCCGCCGTTCTTGCGGTTATGCTGGCATTTGTGCTTCTGGTCGGGATTTTGATGCCGATTTGGATAGCCGCTCCCATCTCCAAGCCCTTGGCTGTCTTGGAGGAATGGTATAACTTGACGGCGAACGGCGATATTGTGTTTAAGCCGGATGAGCTTGTCGTTTTTGACATTCACGGGGCGCGCGGTGATGAGGTCGGCGGCTTGTACAGGGCATATAAGCTTCAGATAGACGGCTTGAATAAAATCTGCGCCGACCTCAATAAGGTAGCGGACGGCAACCTTGATTTTGATATAAAGCCCCGCTCGGAATACGACCTTTTCATACATACGCTGATTAAAATGAAAGAAAACCTAAATTCCATGTTTGTCGATATAAATACAGTCGCCGGTCAAGTCCATAGCGGCTCAAAGCAAATTGCCGACGGCTCGCAGGAATTGGCGCAGGGCTCAACAGAGCAGGCGGCTTCAATTGAGCAGCTTTCCTCCTCCGTTTCCGATATAGCCCTTAAAACAAAGGATAATGCCGACATGGCAAGCCGCGCCGCCGCGCTTGCGGGAGAGATTAAGAAAAGCGCGGAAGGCGGCAACCGCCACATGGATGCCATGATGGAAGCCGTGAAAGAGATTAACCAATCAAGCCAGAACATAAGCAAAGTTATAAAGGTTATAGACGACATCGCGTTTCAGACCAATATTCTCGCGCTGAACGCGGCAGTTGAAGCCGCACGAGCCGGACAGCACGGCAAGGGCTTCGCCGTGGTTGCGGAGGAGGTTCGCAACCTTGCTTCCAAGAGCGCGGAAGCGGCGCGGGAGACCGGGGAAATGATTCAGAATTCGATGGAAAAAGCAGGACTGGGCTCGCGCATAGCCAATGAAACCGCCGCAAGCCTTGCCGAAATTGTGACGGGTATTAACGAGAGCGACCAGCTTGTGAGTGAAATAGCGAAATCCTCTAAGGAGCAATCTTTCGGCATAGGGCAAATCAACCGCGGAATCGACCAAGTCGCGCAGGTTATACATCAAAACAGCGCGTCCGCCGAAGAGAGTGCGGCGGCTTCGGAGGAAATCAGCAGTCAATCAAGGCTTTTGGAGGAATTAATCTCTAAGTTTAAATTGAAAAGGTAATCATATACAAAAAGCTGTCCTTGAAAAAAGACAGCTTTTTTATTTTCCTCAACCGCAGCCTGCATCTCCGGTACATTTTTGAATATCCCCGACTATAGGGTAAGGGTCTACACCCTGCCTCTTATAATAATCGGAAACAGCAGACTTCACTGCCTGCTCCGCCAACACGGAGCAATGAAGCTTCTGCGCCGGCAAGCCATCCAAGGTAGCAATTACTTCTTTATTGGATATTTTGAGTGCTTCATCAATGGTTTTCCCTATAATAAGCTCGGTTGATACGGAGGAAGTGGCAATAGCCGCCCCGCATCCGAAAGTTTTAAACTTGCAATCGGTAATGATGCCGTTATCAACCTTAATGTACATCTTCATAATATCCCCGCATTTAGCATTGCCGACCTCGCCGATTCCATCCGCATCCGCCAACTCTCCCACATTGCGCGGATTAGCAAAATGTTCCATAACCTTGTCACTATAAAGCATAAAATCTCCCCTTTTTTTACAATTAACAATTAACAGTTAACAATTAACAATTTCGGAGTTACGCCCGTGGCGTAACATTTTAAGCAGTTTATGTTAACGATTAAACTACATGTCTAGCTAAACTATTACAATCCGTCGGCGAAGCCGACACATTCATTGTTAACTGTTAATTGTTCATTGTTAATTCTAAAATACTGCCATACTCTTTCGGATTCTTGACAATGTCCTCCCAGAGCGGGGACATTTTTCTTATTTTGGGGATTACCTCTCCCAAAGCGGTTAAAATATAATCAACGTCCTCCTCCGTTGTATCCTCGGATAGGGACAGCCTCAAAGAGCCGTGCGCGACCTCTGCGGGAAGCCCGAGAGCGAGAAGAACATGAGAAGGGTCAAGTGAGCCCGTTGTGCAGGCAGAGCCGCTTGAAGCACATATACCGCGTAAATCAAGATTAAGTAAAAGAGCTTCGCCCTCAACGCCTAAGAAAGAAGCATTGACATTCCCCGGCAGGCGATTCGCTCTGCCGCCGTTTAAGCGGACACTTTCAATTTTAAGAATCCCGTCAATCAGCTTATCCCTCAGCGGAGTTACTTTTTTTACCTTCCCTTGAATATCTTCACAAGCGGCGGCAATTGCTTCTCCCAGTCCCGCTATAGAGGGGACGTTCTCCGTTCCGGCGCGTTTACTTCTTTCCTGCGCGCCGCCCAAGATAAAGGCGGGCAATGAAACGCCGTTGCGGATATATAAAGCGCCCACGCCCTTCGGAGCGCGGAGCTTATGCCCCGAAACAGAGAGCATGTCTATCTGTTGCTCTGCGACATTAATCTCTACATTCCCAACGGCTTGAACCGCGTCCGTATGAAAAAGAACGCCCCTTTCACGGCAGACCGCCGCTATTTCGGGGATGGGCATAATCGTCCCTATTTCGTTGTTGGCGTACATAACCGTTACAAGAGCGGTATCTGCGCGGATGGCATCGGCAACTTGTCCGGGCGTTATAAAACCGTTTTCATCAACGGGCAGTTGCGTGACCTCAAAGCCGCTTTTAGCAAGATATTCGCAGGTATGCAAAACTGCGTGATGTTCTACGGCGGTTGTGATAATATGCTTTTTACCCTCCTTAGACATCTTTAGGGCGGCGGAGCGTATAGCCCAATTATCCGATTCCGTTCCCGAGCCGGTAAAGTAGACCTCGTTTGCTTTACAGCCCAAAGCGGCGGCGGCTTTGCTCCGCGCTTCCTCTACGGCTCGCAAAGCATCCTGCCCGATTCCGTAAATGCTGGAGGGATTCCCGTAACGCTCCTCAAAAAACGGAAGCATAGCATTAAAAACCCGTTTTGACACGGCGGTGGTCGCGGCGTTATCTGCGTAAATAAATCGTTTGTCCATATTAAGAAAACCCTTTCCAATCAACGATGTTACTTAAATTATACAACATTATCAAGCAATATGCAATAGGATTTTTAAAATTTAAGAAATTTTATCCTTTCCGCTTAATTTATGGTACATTTCGGCAAAGTAAAATTTAACCTCGTATTTCTCGGGGTTTTCAAGCAGCTGCATCTCCTGCGTGTTAAATGTGCCGCAAAGAATATCCTTATCCTCAATCATGATTTCTTTTTCGGTCACCGCGGGGATACAAAGCGGCGGAAACATAACGCACCACCAATTCTGCCCCTTAGCCTCGCCGATATTCACGCTCAGCGCGGAATACACCCCGGCAGGAAGCGTAATGTCGCCGTAAACGCGGGCGGGGAAGTAAACGTCCTTAACCTCACAGCTGACATCATAGTTATAGCCGCTTTCCGCCAAAGCCTCCCTTGCTATATTTTCAATCTCAGCCAGATTCTCCTTAGCCTTAACGGCGGCGGCGGCAGATGAGCCGCTATCCTTAAAAATCCAAGCGGTTTCCTTTAGTATCTCATCGCGGAGCTTCAGCTTCAGCTCTTGGTCCTCATTCGAGTCAGAGTTGGCAAGTATGTGCAAACGAAAAACATTCCCCGTAATATTGCCGTAGGAATCCGCAAAGGAACATACCCCCGCAAACAAAACAGACGCAATAAAACCTGCAAGAAGCGATATTTCAAGCTTATTCATCATAAAATCCTCCCGTATAAAACTTACCTATTATACAGAGGATTGCCAGAACGCCCTTAATTTATACTTCTCGAAAAATAAAATAATTGTCAATTGTCAATTGTCAATTCTCAATTATCAATTGTCAATTGCTTCAAGCCTCCCATGTAAGCTCTGAGAGCCTCAGGTATGTGAACAGAGCCATCCTCTTGCAGATGGTTCTCCAAAAAAGCAATCAGCATACGCGGGGGGGCGACAACGGTATTGTTCAAGGTATGCGGGTGATACTTGCCGTCTTTCCCCGAAACGCGGATTTTCAGCCGCCGCGCCTGTGCATCACCTAAATTTGAGCAGCTTCCCACTTCAAAATATTTCTTCTGCCTAGGCGACCAAGCCTCAACATCGTAGGATTTTACCTTCAAGTCCGCCAAATCTCCCGAGCAACACTCTATTGTCCGCACGGGGATTTCAAGCGAGCGGAAAAAGTCAACCGTATATTGCCAAAGTTTATGAAACCACTCCATGCTGTCCTCCGGCTTGCAAACTACGACCATCTCCTGTTTTTCAAATTGATGGATGCGGTATACCCCGCGCTCCTCCATTCCGTGCGCCCCCTTTTCCTTGCGGAAGCAAGGCGAATACCCGGTCAGCGTGTGCGGCAACGAAGCCTCGGGGATAATCTCGTCAATATATTTTCCTATCATGGAATGTTCCGAAGTACCGATAAGATATAAATCCTCGCCCTCGATTTTATACATCATAGCCTCCATCTCGGCAAAGCTCATTACGCCGGCTACGACATTGCCGCGAATCATAAAGGGCGGTATGCAGTAGGTGAAGCCCTTGTCAATCATAAAATCGCGCGCATACGAAATGATTGCCGAATGAAGCCTTGCAATATCCCCCATCAAGTAGTAAAAGCCGTTCCCCGCAACGGAGCGCGCACTGTCTAAATCAAGCCCCCGTAGCTTTTCCATGATTTCCGCATGATAAGGAACATCAAAGCTCTTTTCTTTATTTTTGCCGAATTTTTCAACCTCGGGGTTTTCGCTGTCATCGCGCCCTACGGGTACGCTTTCGTCTATGATGTTCGGTATAATGAGCATTCTGTCCTTAAGCGTGTCCGAAAGCTCGCTCTCTTTCAGTTCAAGCTTCGCAAGCCGCTCCGCGAATTCGGCGACCTTTGCCTTTGCCGCTTCAGCCTCTTCCCTTTGAGCCTTAGCCATAAGTCCGCCGATTTCTTTAGAAACGCGGTTTTTTTCTGCCCTTAAAGCATCAGCCTCGGTTTTAGCCGCCCTAAGCTCAATATCGAGTGCTAAAACCTCGTCCACCAGCGGCAGTTTTTTTTCTTGAAATTTCTTTTTAATATTCTCCCTTACAAGCTCCGGCTTTTCTCTTACCAATTTAATATCAAGCATAACATATACTCCTTCCTGTTTACAGAATATTATAACACACAAGCTTTATTTTGTCAAATATATGCTCCTTAATGATACGGTAATTTAATTACGAACAAATTTTGCAACAATTAAATGAACATGACGAATCAGCTTATTCTTGACATCTCTCTGAAAATCTGTTATAATAAAATTAATAAAGGAGGCTGTATTTATGACTGAACTTGAATACAAATTCACTTATGACCTGCTGTTTAAAATGATTTTTACCAAACATGTTAAATTGCTGAAAAGTCTTGTTGCGACATTGCTTAGTATTCCTCTCGAAAGCATTGAGCAATTTGAAATCCGCAATGCCGAAATCCCGCCGGAGACGCTTGGTGATAAGTTTTGTCGCCTAGACATAAATATGGCGGTGAACGGTCAGCGCGTTGACCTTGAAGTCCAAGTTGACAATGATGGCGATTTCCCCGAAAGAAGCCTGTATTACTGGGCACGAGAATATTCCACCGCTTTGCAAGTAGGCGATAGTTACTCAGATTTACCCAAAGCAATTGTAATAAGCATTGTAAGCTTCACGATGTTTAAAGATTATGACGGCTTTCATTCTGAATTTCATGCACTGGAAGTAACCCGCCATACTCAATTGACGGACAAATTCTGTCTGCACTATTTTGAACTGCCCAAGTTGCCTGTTGAAAACTTGTCAAAAACCGACAGACTTAGCCTGTGGCTAGCACTATTTAAGGCGAAAACCGAAGAAGATTTGAAAAAAATTGAGGAAATGGAGGTAGAAGAAATGCAAGAAGCAATTAGTGCATACAAAACAGTAACAGTTACGTCCGAATTTAAGGAAGCTACAAGGTTAAGGGAGCTGGCAAGACTTAATGAAGCTTCGGCTTTGGCTCATGCAAAACGTGAGGGGAAGAGTGAGGGCATACGTGAGGGGATTCAAACAGGGCTTCAAAAGGGCAGGCAAGAGGGGATTCAAACAGGGCTTCAAAAGGGCAGGCAAGAGGGCAGGCAAGAGACGTTGAAAGAAGTTATTGACAACCTCAAAAATAGCGGAATATCTGATGATGACATAAAACGCATATTGAAAATTTGAAAATCATTATTTTTAATTTCGTGAAAATCCATTAACTGTGAAACTTGTGAACAAACTTCTCGGCAATTAAATCACCGTACCCTAATGAGCATACAACCAGAAAACGCCGGAAATTACTCCGGCGTTTCATCAATTTATTCTTCCTCCGCTTGTTCGCTTGGTTCTTCTCGGTTCTCGCTTTCAATGGTGCTTGTCGAGGTATTGATGTGCGCGTTGCAAATATCCAAGCCGTCAACGGTTTTGGCATAAGCGAAATTGGACTTGCCTTTCTTTTTAATGTCATACATCGCCATATCGGCGGCAGCCATAACATCATCGACCGTTCTGCCGCTTTCGCGCAGGAACGCAATACCGATTGAACAGCGCACCGCGTGATGCGTCATAGTCCCTTCGTGGTCGAAGTCAAAGCCGTCTCCCAAAATCTTGATAATATCATGCGCGACCTTTCCGGCATCTCCGAATATTGAAAGATTTGTCAGGCAGATAACAAACTCGTCCCCGCCGAAGCGTCCGGCAAACCCGCGCTCAAAGCTGATTTCCTTTAACGTATCGGCTACGAACTTAAGCACCTCATCGCCGCAGGCGTGGCTGTAGTTGTCGTTGAAGCCTTTGAAATCGTCTAAGTCAATAAACATAACGGCATCAAGCGTTTTGTTCATATGCGAATCTTCAATCGCGGAAGCCAGACTTCTAAGGAAGTTTTCACGATTATAGATTTTGGTAAGCGCGTCGTAATTCGCTCTTTGGAGCAGGGTCATTTCGCTCTTCTTCTCGCGGTCAATATCGACGATAACGCCTACGATTTTTTCGGGCTTCTTGCTCCTGTCATAGAATTTCATACCCTTAATCATAAACCAGCCGAAATCGCCGTAGATATTTTTAATCCTGTATTCGCCCTTTAAGACCTTTTCAACGTCCATAATTTTCGCGAAATCCCTGTCATAACGGAATTTATCGTCCTTATGCAGGCGCAGATTTTTGAAGAAGCTTTCCTCATAGGTGTCGTTTTTAGGGCGGAAAGCGAATTTTTCGTTAAAGTTGCCGGATATTAATACATGATTCTTTTTAAGATTAATTTCAAAGGTTATATTGTCCGACATCTCGACAATGGAGCGGAAACGCTGTTCATTTTCAATCAAGCAGTACAGTATACCGTTTAAAGAATCGCATATTAAGCGGAATTCATCGTTACCCTTTCCTTTAAACGGCGCGCCAATATCGCCCTTTTTCTTTTTATCAATTACTCTTACAATATGCTCAATCGGGCGGGTAAAGGCGGAGGAGCATATGAAAATCAGCAGCGTGCAAATCACGCCGATGGTAATCATTATCCCGAGCGAGCTTCTGCCCAGCATATCTCTGATTGCGTTTTCTTTATGGGTAATGGAGATGATATACCAATTATTGCTGTATATCGTTTGATTGCAAAAAATCTTAGGAAATCTGGAGTCGCTCTCAACCATGTCGTCTATAGGTGCCGCAATATCGTGATTTATAATTGAGCCGATTTGTTCAAGGGCATCGCTGAAGTTGACGTTATCCTCATAGCTTCTGAAGGTTCTGAAAGGATATTCCAGAATATTTCCCTCGTAATCCATAAGGGCGACAATGGAATGGCGGTCTATTCTCATGTTATCGATATACGGCTGTATGCCGGAAATGCTGAAGTATTGATAAAGTATGCCCTGCCTTTCGTTACTGTTATTATAAATGGATTTAGCTACATAAAAAGAAACGGCGGTATTTGAGCTTTCCTCACTGCGTGTTTGAATAAAGGGTGAAAAGCCGCTGTGTATAAGCGACCGCGCGGCAAGCTCTTCATAATCGGGTATTAATTCTCCGATGTCATTTTCGGACGATGAAGCGACAACGATTCCCGATTCGTTTATAATCATGGATTTAAGCGCGCCTTGCTTAAATTGAGTTAAATGCCTCAGCGTTTGGTTTATATTGTGCTGAAACTGGGGCGATAAGGAAGCAGAGCCGTTCGACGCCTCCGCAAAGCTCCGAACCGCTTCATCATTGATAATCTGCCTGCTGCTTGTAATAATATCTTTAAAAACATTATCAACATCGCCGGCTTTTTGAACCATGAATGAATTTATGTAATCCTGCTTTGAGCTAAGTGCCAAGTCGTATGTTTGCCTGTTGGTCACAACCAATAATGAAAAAAACGGAATAAGCGTTAAAACAAGCATAACGCTTATAAGCTTTATTTTTACCTTCAAGCTAAAACTCCCCCTTTATGCCGCAAAGTGCTATACTTATAATTTTAGCTCTTTTTCTCGCATTTGTAAATATGTAATAAGCAAGTTTGTTTGATTGTACAAATAATTTTAATAAAATTGTATATCATTATTAATATTCAATTGATAATTAACTTAGCTTCCGCGTTTAAAGCTAAGGATTCTATCAATTTCAGCTTCCGACATGCCGGATAACTTCATGCTTTCAATAAGCTCCTTGATACCCTCTTGCCGCCCCTCCTGTCGCCCTTCCTGCCGACCTTCCTGTCGACCCTCCTGCCGACCCTCCTGCCGACCCTCCTGCCGCCCCTCCTGCAACCACTGCAGCCGTCCCTTTTCCACCTCATAATCCACAGCCCACTCAAAATCTCGCCTTGCCTTTTCTTGGCGTTCATACATATCCCTTGCTTTTTCGTCCGCCGATAATTCACGGAGCTTAACTACAGCCTTACCAATTTGCGTATTCCTGCTTGCTACCATATTTAACTCCTCCTCGCTCCCTGCGGCGATAAACTTCGCCCAGTCGCATAATTCCGTGCCGTCAAAATTATCCGGCAGTTTGTTCAGTTCCAGAGTGTGGATTTCGATGAGGTCGGATAGTTCAATGTTTGCGTTCGGGTCGAAAAAGGTGAATCTGTGATGATATAGCGGGCTTGCTTTTATTAAGGTTTCATCGGTGATTATAATGCTGATTACGCGTTTTAAGTCTTTATATTTATCACTGCTTCCGATTTGCTCTGTGATTAGTTTAGCATCGTAATAGATAATGCGCTCCTCCATACCGGGGCGGACTTTGAGTTGTATTTCTATATGGATAATTTTCCCTGTTTTGGTTTTTACTTTTACATCGACAATGCCTAGTTTGTCCCCGTGAAATTCGCGGAGCAAGTGCGGGTCGAGGATTTCGATGACCTCGTATTCGCCCTCGTCCAGTTTTAGAATTGACTTTAACAGTCCTTGTAAAAACTCAATGTTCCGTTCATCAGCGAAGAAAAGCCTAAATCCGATGTCGTTTTTTACTGATATGAGGAAGGTTTTAGTTAACATTTTTAATGCTCCTTGGTTTTATTGGTGTGATTTTTATTATAGCAGATTTTGGCAGGATTGTCAATGTCTTTTCGGCGAAGCCGACAAAAAAATAACGCCTTGATTTCTCAAAGCGTTGGCGGTCGCTTTTTTTATTATAGCCCCTTAAAAAGAAAATCATAATCCACCTTTAGAATTTCTGAAATAGCCTTAATTTCAGAAACTCTTATATGCCTTATTCCGACCTCTGATTTTGCCAATGTTGCTCTTGAAATATCGCAGCCGGAAACTTGAAGCTTAGCTGCTAATTGCTCCTGTGTCAGTCCGAGGGCTTCTCTTGCTGTTTTAATGTTTTTACCCATTAATTTATCTTGCTCTAGTTCTTGTCCCATTTGCTTTATCCCCTTTGTTCAAAAAAATATAACAATATTACATCTTGATTATAGAATAAAAATATGTTATAATAGTTCTATATTAGAACAAAGGAGGTAAAAACAATGTCAGAATACCAAGCTATGTACCTAAAGCTTTTCAATCAAATCACCGATTCTATCAAAGTTCTCGAATCGGAGCTTATAAAATTAAAAGCTGTGCAGTCTCAGACCGAGGAAATGTTTATTAACGCGGACACAATAACAGTTAACAATTAACAATTTCGGAGGTTATTATCATGGAATATATTGATGCCGAAGGAAAAATGAACTTCTACCCCTGCGGATTAGACGAGGAGCAATTGAGGGCAATGATAAAGAGTGATTTAGCGAGCTACATTATAGAAGCGCAATTTAGGTACGAAACAAGACCGCATATTATCGCTCAGCATATAAAATCGATTATCTCGCAATATGTCGATGATAAAAACACCTGCCCACAACAAAACTAACCGCCGGCTTGGCGGTTAGTTTTGTATTTTTGATTAAAGGTTAGCAATATAAATTATCAAACTGTGTTACATCCTAAAAACGCAAGTATACCCAGCCGCCTGTCCGCATAAAATAATATTAATATTTTTTATGCCTTAAATTAAGTATGAAAACGGCTTCTAAGTATGCTTGGGAAGGATTTGTGCGAATGTATAAAAAGCTGACGGCTGTTTTAACGGCGGCAATGCTTTGCTTATACCCCGTAAATTGCGCCAAAACTGCGGCTACCGCAAACGGGGAGGGAGAGAATAAAGAGAATCAGCCGACTATGTACGCGGCGTTGGTTGAGGCTAATACTAAAACGGTTCTAACCTCGGTTAACGGGGGCGCGGTCGTATCGGTCGGGACTATGGCGAAGCTTATGACCGTTTTGCTGGCGGCTGAAGCGATTGAAGAGGGAACGCTTCAGCTTGACGATGTTAAGAAAACATCGGCGCGGGCGAACTCAATGCAGGGTGCTCAGATTTGGCTTGATATAGGCGAAGAGATGCGTATTTCGGATTTGCTGAAAGCCGTTATGATAGGCAATGCAAACGATGCGACGGTGTCGTTGGCGGAAGCCGCAGCGGAGGCTGACGCAGGCGTTGCAAACGGGGGGGAGTTTACCGCGCTGATGAACGCTAAAGCAAGAGAGCTTGGCATGGTCAATACCTCCTTTACCAATGCCAACGGTTATGATGACAGCGTTCGTCAACTCTCCACCGCCGAGGAAATGGCGGTGCTTCTTGCAGAGCTTTCCCGGCATGAGCAGTTGCGCGATTATTTCACCTGCCGAATGGATTATTTAAGGGACGGCGCGACACAGCTTGTCAGCTCGAATATACTGCTCCCAAGCTATGAGGGGATTATCGGGTTTAAAGCAGGTTCTATCGAAAATGCGGGCGAAAATGAGGGCTACTTTGTCGCGGCGGGAGCGCGGCGGGACGGTGAAACGTATACGGCGTTTGTCTTATGCGATGATAAGGATTTGGCTTTTTCAGAGGCAAAACGCCTTTTGAACAGCGGTTTTACGGGCTATCAGCTTGTAAAGCCGGATTTGCCCGCCGATTTGCCGTCGGCAATCCGGGTTAAGGGCGGGGTTATGAGCGAAATGCCGCTTCGGGTCGGCGTTGCGGGCGATATAGTCATACGCAACGGCACGCTGGGCTCGGTAGAGAGCATGGTCATCCTGCCGGAATATATCTACGCCCCTGTGAAAAGGGGCGGCGTTATCGGCGAGGTTCGCTATTATCAAGACGGAAATATGCTGTTTAGCGTTAACATTACAGCGGCGGAGGATACAAAGAGGGTTAATCCGCTGATTGCGTTTGGCATAATACTCAAATTTATTTTTTCATTTTAGTATAATTTAACCAAAATTGCTATTGTTTAGCTATTGTTTTTAGAAAGATATTGCAAAAAACTTTATTTTATAGTAATATAGTTATAGGAATCGAAAGAAGAAGCGGAGGATGGCGGTCTTACGATGATTGAACGGCAATTTCTTTAGCCGCTTATCTCCAACTACTATTCGCGAAAGGAAGTTCGCAATGTCTTTTAAGCTTAACGCTAAATATTTAAGCGATTTTATCACTCCGGCAGAGATGGAAGCAATTAAGCCCAAAGCCGAAGCCGCCGCCAAAACCCTTATGGAGGGTACGGGCGCGGGCAGCGAGTTTTTAGGCTGGCGCGACCTGCCGGAAAATTACGACAAGGAAGAATTCTCCCGCATTAAAGATGCGGCTGAAAGAATTAAGCAAAGCTCGGAGGTTCTTGTCGTCATCGGCATAGGCGGCTCTTATTTAGGCGCGCGCGCGGCTATAGAGCTTTTGAAATCTTCATTTTATAACGAAATGAAGAAAGCTACGCCGTGTATTTACTTTGCGGGAAATAACATAAGCCCCGCCTATCTGAATAACGTGATTTCTATCTGCGAGGGCAAGGATTTTTCAATAAACGTCATCTCCAAGTCGGGGACGACGACCGAGCCCGCGCTTGCTTTCAGGCTGTTCAGAAAGCTGATTGAGGATAAATACGGCAAGGAGGAGGCGCGCAAAAGAATCTTCTGCACGACCGATAAAAAAGCCGGAACCCTTAAAGAGCTTGCCGATAAGGAGGGGTATGAAACCTTCGTTGTCCCCGATGATGTCGGCGGACGGTACTCCGTGCTGACTGCGGTCGGATTGTTACCAATCGCCGTGGCGGGGTGCGATATTGACGCGATTATGGACGGCGCGCAGAAAGCAAGGCTTGATTCGCTTTCGGCATTTGACGACAATGACTGCTACCAATACGCCGCCATAAGGAACATACTGTATAATAAAGGCAAAACGCTGGAGCTTTTAGCATCCTACGAGCCGGACTTCGCGCTTATGGCAGATTGGTTCGTTCAGCTTTTCGGCGAGAGCGAGGGCAAGAATCAGAAGGGAATTTTCCCCTCCGAGGTTATGTTTTCAACGGATTTACATTCATTGGGTCAGTTTATACAGGACGGCTCACGCATAATGTTTGAAACGGTTGTTCATGTGAAAAAGCCGAAGTCGGATATTTTTCTTGAAAATGAAAAGGACAACCTTGACGGACTTAATTTTCTTACAAACCAATACATGTCGGTCGTAAACCAAAAGGCTTTAACGGCTACAATATTGGCGCACAGCGAGGGCGGAGCTCCGAATATCGTTCTCGAGCTTGATGAAATTTCCGATTACAGCTTCGGATACATGGTATATTTCTTTGAAAAGGCATGTGCTGTAAGCGCGTATATGCTCGGCGTAAATCCTTTTGACCAAGAGGGCGTTGAGGACTATAAAAAGAATATGTTCGCGCTTTTAGGCAAGCCCGGCTTTGAATCAATGAAAGAGGAACTTGAAGCAAAAATCAATAACAGCTAGCGTTAACCTTTAATAGTTAACCGCTGACTGAATTTAGGGAGTGTTGAATATGGTTAGGATTATCACGGGAGCAAAGGGCTCGGGCAAGACGAAGATTTTGGTTGACCTTATAAACGAAGCCGTTAAGGCGACGGACGGATACGTTGTATGCGTAGATAAGGGACTGCACCTTAGGTATGATATTAAACCGAGTGTAAGGCTTGTCGATACCGAAACTTGGAAAATCTTCTCATTTGAAGCTTTTTACGGACTGATAGCGGGTATGCTTGCGGGAAATTACGATATAACGGATGTTTTTGTAGACGGAATTTTGAAAGTCTGCGGCGCGGATTACGAGGGCTTAGGAGCTATGCTGGCAAAGGTAGAGCATTTAACAGGCGAGAGCGTAAGCATCGTTTTCACTATCTCCGCGCCTCTTGATGAGCTGCCGGAGAGCGTTGCTAAGTATGATGCTCACTAATTAGCTTTTATTCGCCGCTTCATGCGTTGTTTAAGCAATATGACGTAATGCCCCGTCAAACTATTCTGCGGGGCATTACGTTTTATATTCAGTTGAATCATTTCCACCTGTGCAATAGGTAATTAACTGCTAACGATTACCACCCGCCTCCGCAACCGTAACCCCATTGCGCCCGAGCGGTATATCGTGGTCAAGACCTACGAATTTGCCGTCCTGCCGCCATAATACTTCTCTTACGAATCTGTATTTTCCCTCGTCCCATGTTGTGAAATCATGCTCTACAAGCCCGCCCGTGTCGCCCGAGTTGGCGTTGAAGCACCAAAAGGTGTGGTGAAGCCTGTTTTCTTTTATAAGGCGGCGCAGGTGCGTCATCCATGTAAGGTTAGGCTCTGTCATAAAGCCGCCCCATTCGCCGATTAGGATGGGGGCTATGCCCTCTTTGTGGATGAAAAACCAGTTGTCATGCCATGTATCTCTCATAAGGCTGTTGAAATTATAGCCGTCACCAAACCATGGCTGGCGATGAACCGTCGGACCGTAATCGTGCGGGGAATAGACAAGCTTGTTTTGGTGCTTGCCTAAATCAATCGGATTGTCGCGAACGCCGCGCAGGTTGCCGCCCCACCAGTTGAAATCATAATCACCGTCATTCTTAGAGGTAAAATTAGGGTTTGCTTTTATATTTTTGGGGTATATTTCAATCCCCTCAACTAATATCAGCGCGTTAGGGTTTTGGTTAAGAACCGCAAGCCCTGCTTTTTCGGCGATGTATTTCCAGTTATCCGGGTCTTTGGAGTTATCCCATTTCGCGCGCTGAGGGTCGCCCGGTTTGCCGTGCGGCTCGTTTTTGAGGTCGTAGGCTAAGATTGTATCGTCGTTTCTGTAACGCCTTGCAAGCCATGCAAGCGAGTTGATGAAATCCTTTTCGGTTATATCGCCGTCAAACCACATATTTTTCATATGCCCCATAGGGTCGCTTTTCGCGCTGTGAATATCAATCATGATTTTCAAGCCGTTAGCGCGGCATTGCCCTATCACGTAATCGAAAATTTCAAGGCTGTTCATGCCGACTAAATACGAGTTGGTCGCTTGGTTAAAGTTAGCGGTCGGATACCTGCCGTTTGACCATTCTTTAATAAGCTCCGTTGAAATAGGGATTCGCAGCATATTAAAGCCCCGGTCGGCGATTGAGGCGATTGCGGTGTTAAGGTCTGCAGTCCAAAGCCCGTCAAACGTATTTGTACCTGTATTATAGCCAAACCAGTTAATGCCGGTAATCCACACTTCCTGCCCTGACGCCGTTACGATTTTATTCCCCTTGGCATACAGCCAATCGTTAGAGGTAGGCGGGGGAACATCCTTTGCGCGGACTATAGCCGGATTGCTCGTACCTACCGTCCCGCCCGAATTGCCGCTTGAATTGCCCGCGCCGTTGCCGCCGCTTACGCCGGAAGCCGCGCCGCCGCTGAAAGTCAGCTTTGCTTTAGACGCGTCAATGCTTCCCGCGTTCATCAAAATCATGCCGAAAGTACCCTCTCTGCCCGATTCGACATTGCGGTTATGCTCAACCGGCGTAACTTTCATAACGCCGCCGCTGATACTGATTTCGCAATTCCATTTTTGCTCAATTTTTGTATTCACGCTGACTTGGATTTCCGCCGTCCAGCCTGAAACGGTTTGCTTGCCGTTGTTTTTTACCGCGCCGTCCAGCTGAATGTATTTGCTCCCGCCCGTTTCCCAACTGTTGGGAACCGTAAGCACAAGCGAAACCTCCTCCGCCTTTTGCGCCGCGCTTGAACCCGAAAAAACAGCCAAAACCATAAAAGCCGCCAGCAAAACAGAAATTTTACGTTTCATAAACAACCAACCTTTCATATTATAGTTTTAATAGCTAATCAGTTAGAATACTTTTCCCGGCGTATGCGTTCAATTTCCGTCCTCGCTTTAGATGCACCCTTTTCAATGTCAGCAATACGCTCCTGTTTATTCATAGCTTTTCGGCGTTCATAATTCCATTCACGTATTTTATGAATATCATCAATTGTAAAATTAGGGCTTATAATCGGTTTATTCATAAGGCTACACCTCACCGCTCCTGCTTAGTCCTCGGAATAATAATTCAAAAGCAAATCCACAAACCTCCCGTAAGATTTTGAACCATCGGGAACGCCGTTAAATATCAAGTTTGCGTCAATTGCCGTTTCGGAAACCTCGCTTATAATTTCGCCTACTCTTATATTGCCGATTGTTTCCTCCTTAGCCTTGCGGAAAATATCATGGCTGTGATAAATATCGTTCCACACGTCCGTATCGATTATCTTTAAAAATTCCTCGTATTTATCGGGCGGACATTCGTTTTGCACCTTAGTCCAGATATATCCCAGCGCATCGGCGTAGCCGCTGTAGACAAATTCGGGATTATCAGAATATACGCAGGCTAAAAAAGCTATAAAGTTAGCCTCGTCCTCCAATATCCAGCCCTTTAGGTGCGCCAGCTCATGGCATACGGTGGAGGGCTTATCAATGTCCGCGATTAATTTGTTGTAATTTGCCTCGAAGCTGAAAGGGAAATAAATCCCCAGCAATCTGAGCCGCGTTGCCGTTTTTGAAAAGGCTAGAGGCTTAGGGGGCGGGTAGTATCCGCTGAAGGAGGGATAGGCTTCGCCCAGCTTTTTCATGGAGGCTACAGCATCGGTGTGAAAGTCGGTCCGCATCACAAATCGCCCTGCCTCATTTCGGCTTATATCGGCAGAAGCCTCGTTTGCCTTTTCGGCAATCATCACGGCGACCTCAAAAAGCCTCTCCGGGGTATGCTCATTTTCCGATATGCCGTAAACGCTCGCGAAGGTGGAGCAATGGTAAAGAATCAGAAAATTAAAGGTTTCCATGCACAGTATAACCGCCAGAACCCAAGAAATGCCTTTTATGTATACACGCGCGATTTCCCCTCGGCTTTTCTTTTTTACAGCCGTTAAATAAACAAATAAAGCGATTACACCCGGCACTGCCGTAAGCCCCAGCAGGATTAAAATTTCCCCAACGGAAAAGGGAAAAACACCGCTTATGCGGGCGAAAATATTCATTAAAACGGGGAATATGCGGCTTCTGTGAAAATCTGCGTAAGGCATAAAAAACCGCGCCGCAATATTTGCCGCTATGCACACGGCAAATATTGCCGATAATATCAAGGACGTCTTTTTAAAAGGACGTTTTTTCTTCATTCAAGCGACTCCTAACAAGTCCCGCGCCTATATGGGCTGTATTTCAAAGCGAAGGGCAAAATCCCCCGCTTCTGTAATTGTTAAATTTTAACTTTAATTAATTTAAGCTTTCTTATACTATATCTATTTTATCTGATTTTCGCCCGTAAGTCAAGGGAAAACGGTAATTTAATTTTGGAAAACAGTGACAATGCTTTTACCGCGAAAAAATATTACAGCATGATTGCAAGGTTTGTGAAATATTCACGAAACACTTCAGCTCTTATTGTTAGTTTTGTCCATTGACAAAAGCGGCATAATATGTTAAAATATATATGTAATTAAGTATGTATGTTAACATATAATAATTATGGCGGTAAAATTAGTCATTTTATTTTATTAATGCTCAGTGTTTCTCCACTGTAAACGAGAACTTTAATGCGAGGGGCAAAGTTTTTTCTTTGCCCCTCATCTATTTCAGAGGTTGATATAATGTTAAAATTCTACGACATTGATGAATCATATGTGAAGTTCTTGCAATCGTATGATAAGCAAATTCCAAATATATCTTATACGGGAAACAATAAGTTTTTATGTGGGATTGTTTTGTCAGTCGGTAGATATAATTATTACGCACCTGTGTCATCGAAAACAACATCCTTTCAAAGGCATTATCTGTATATAAAATAGGATGCAACAAATCCCACCCTTTCAATTATACTTGCTGTGATTTTAAGAAGTTGGAAAGTGTATTTTCCGCTTTTAACAGCGAAAACAACCATTGCAATATGGTAGTTGAGGAAAAATTGTTGTTGGTATAAAACCAAGTGAAGGTATTATTATGGCTCTGATAAATTGCTCAGAATGTAATAAAACACAGCATCACAACCGCTGTGTTTTTTTTTTTTTTTTTTTGCGGGACGGGTAAATCTTGGTGCGAAACGGGCATTGTGTGCGAGACGGGCAAGCCCGCCCCCTACAGATTAATGCCGTAGGGGCGACCGCCCCGGTCGCCCGAAAGGATAGACGAAAGGATAAATAGCGGAGGTATTCGGGCGACCGAGGCGGTCGCCCCTACGAAATTGTGCAATAGGTTAAAATTTCACCCTGTAGGGGACAGGCTCGCCTGTCCCGTGAAAACGCAGTATGTGATTCACCTGCGGGACGGGCAAGCCTTGACACGGAACGGGCAAGCCCGTCCTCTACAAAAAATTCCCATATTTTTAGTAATTTTGCAAAAAAAAAAAAAAAATACACATTTCCTCCAAATCGCACAAAAACCCCTTTACAAACAAACCCAAATAGTGTAATATAAGGATACGGTTTAAATCAATTGAAAATTGCACCGAGTTTGAATTGCAAACCCATGTGTACAGTGTAAAAAACTTTTCGATTGATTAGGGAACGTAAATTTTATAATTATTGGAGGTTTTTTTATGAACAAAAGTTTATTCAAAAGAGCAACGGCAATTGCCGCGGCTTCGGCTTTGGCTCTTTCGGCAACCCTTATTGCGCCGCTGTTTTCAAGCGCGGACGACATAAACGAGGATGATGTTATTTATTCAACCTCAGCTGATTCATCTAATTGTATATTTACCATTGGTGGTTCAGCTACAACAGCAACCAATAAGAAAGACGGCACTACTGCTGACTGGTTCAGCATGGGTACGGAAGACCATGTTTTGGGAGTATACGGCTCGGGTGCTTCAACTTATTATTGCTATTACTACCTCGGAGCTTCGGCTACAAAGGCATTAGCTCATACATGCACTGGTTCTACAGGATGTGAAGAAGCGAATACGGATGTGCACAACGCAACGGACGGCGTACAGTTCGCAGGTCAAGTTGCTTCCATTAACTTTACTGTAAATGGCTTTAAAAGTACAGGTGACCCCTCAGAACAAGACGAAATCGAAGTAACAGCTTCAACATCAGCTACCAGAAATGGCAGAAAAGCTACAGCAACCTTTTCCGCAATCTTTTTACAAAATGAAGAAATCACAGTTACTCCCGGTGATGACAGGCAAGTAAGGATTAACAACACAGGTGCAAGCGATGTTGCCTTTGTAACAGGCGGCGGAGACCCCTACGTTAACAACGAATGGTCTGACGCCCCCTTAAAAATAACAACTGCTTACGGCACAACACATCAAAATATCACGATTTCTTTTAGAAATACACCTTCCGATACTCCCCCTCCTCCTCCGAGCGATGACAACGGCTCTTCCGGCGGCGGCGGTGGCGGCGGTAGCCAAAGTGAAGCTGTCCGTGACCAAATCATCTCCGGCGGCGGAATCGGCGGCGGTGGCGGCGGCACGAATAACACCGAAAGCGGCGGCGGCGGCAGAGAAGTAAAAGTAATCGCCGACAGCGCGGAAGCTAAAACAACCGTCAGCAACACAACCAGAGGAACAGTTACCCTC
>WRLG01000011.1:0-5235 GCA_009777725.1 Oscillospiraceae bacterium
CATTTTTGTTGTCAAGGTAAAGCGCATTGGATAAAGTTGTAATCTCAACAGGAGTATCAAACGGGTAATTGTTGCCCGAAATCGCATTATACAAAGGAATTAACTTTTCGGGTTCTTCAAATAATTTTGCAAATAATGAAGATTTGTGCTCTCTGTTTATATCAGACATGTTTAACTCTCCTTTGCTAAAACAGCCCTGTAATATTTCCGTTGTTATCGCAGTCGATGTTTAGGGCGGCGGGGGTTTGGGGTAATCCGGGCATTGTCATGATGTCCCCGGTTAGGGCTACGATGAAGCCTGCGCCTGCTGAGACCTTGACGTCGCGGACGGTGACGGTGAAGCCCTCCGGCTTGCCTCGCAGGGCGGGGTTATCGGAAAGTGAATACTGCGTTTTCGCCACGCATACGGGCAGGTCGCCCGAATTGAGAGCCTCCGCTTCGGCTATGGCTTTTTCGGCTTGCGCGGTGAACACTACGCCGTCTGCGCGGTAAATTTCGCGCGCTATGATTCCCATCTTTTCCTTAAATGAGAGCGAATGGTCATACAGCGGCTTAAAGCTGAGCGCGCCGTCATTTTTTTCTATTTCCATGCAAACCTTTTCCGCAAGCTCGATGCCCCCCTCGCCTCCTTTGGCAAAAACCTCCGTCAGAGCCACCGAAACGCCCATAGAGGCGCAAAAATCCCGAAGCGCGGCAATCTCGCCGTCTGTATCGCTATGGAAGCGGTTGAGCGCGACCACGGCAGGGACCCCGAATTTACGCATATTCTCAATATGCACCTGTAAATTCGCCGTCCCTCTTTTAAGCGCGCCTATATTTTCGGCTGACAATTCATTCTTAGGCACGCCCCCGTTATATTTCAAAGCGCGAATGGTCGCCACGATTACGGCGCAGGAAAGCTTCAGCCCCGCAAATCGGCACTTTATATCGAAAAACTTCTCCGCGCCCAAATCCGAGCCGAAGCCCGCCTCGGTAACGCAGTAATCACCCAGCTTTAAAGCAAGCTTGGTGGCGCGGACGGAATTACAGCCGTGAGCAATATTGGCAAAAGGTCCGCCGTGCAAGATGGCGGGCGTGTTTTCCAGTGTCTGCACAAGGTTGGGCTTCAGTGCGTCCTTTAACAGCGCGGTCATCGCCCCCTGCGCGCCCAAATCGCGCGCAAACACAGGCTTATTCTCATACGAATACGCGACCAGTATATCCCCCAGGCGTTTTTTCAAGTCGTCCAAATCCGCCGCTAGGCAGAGTATCGCCATAACCTCGGAGGCAACTGTAATCCTAAAGCTATCCTGCCGCGGCACACCATCCGTTTTTTTGCCCATCCCGACCACGCAATTGCGGAGAGCCCTGTCGTTCATGTCCATACAGCGGTCGAGCATAATCCGCCGCTGGTCGATTCTAAGGGTATTCCCCTGCTGCATATGGTTATCCAAAAGGGCGCAAAGCAGGTTGTTGGCACAGGTCACCGCGTGCATATCGCCCGTAAAATGCAGATTTATATCCTCCATAGGGACAACCTGCGAATAACCGCCCCCCGCAGCCCCCCCCTTAACGCCGAAAACAGGACCGAGTGACGGCTCTCTCAGCGCAAGCACCGCGCGTTTCCCAATTTTAACCATCGCCTGCGCCAACCCCGTGGAAACGGTGGTTTTCCCCTCGCCCGCAGGGGTAGGGTTAATCGCGGTGACTAAAATAAGCTTGCCATCCTCCCTACCCGCCGTTTCCGCGAAAAGCGATTCGGAAAGCTTGGCTTTGTAGTGACCGTAAGGCTCTAAGGAATCCTCGGAAATACCCATTTCCCTCGCGATTTCCGTAATCCTCAATATTTTTGCGCTTTTTGCGATTTCTATATCAGATAACAAAATACAACACCCCTTTTTTTCTCAATTTTCGTAGGGGCGACCGCCTCGGTCGCCCGAACACTCCCTCTGCCGCCGCACCCGCCGCCACTCCCTCCCGTCACCTGCGAACACTCCCGCCGCCGCTCCCTCCGTCACCTGCGGGTGACACCTCCCTCAAAGAGGGAGGCAAGGAGTTTTTTGCCTCCCTCTTTGAGGGAGGTGCCGCCCGCAGGCGGCGGAGGGAGCTAAGACGGCAGAAAGTCGCCCGAAAGTGGCATATCGGGCGACCGAGGGCGGTCGCCCCTACGGATTATAATAAAACCGACCTTTTTATTTTTTCTACCCCGTTTGTATATAAAATATATTCCCCCTTACCGTCAAATCTGACGGTTATTTTTTTATTTTCCATATTTTCCGCTATGATTAGGCTTGCCGAGAAAGCGCGCAATATCTCAAAAATTGCCATGAATCCAATCCCCGTGCCGCCGTCCTCTTTGTGGGTGGTTGCGCGGCATGTCCCCAGAAGTTCAAGCGTTTCTCGCTTAAAGGGGATTCCGTTATCTTTAACGCTTAGCTCAAACAGCCCGCCCGCCTTTTTTAATTCCGTAATCATCATTTTTTCGCTATTTTCGCTGTAACCGCAAGCAAGCACCGCGTTCTGCATGAGGTCGGCGGCGATAGTTTGCAACTGTGTTTGCGTTATAATATCGGTGATTTCCTCGATTTCACCGCTTGTTAAAAATTCAAAATCAATCCCCTTTTCCGCGGCTATATCGAACATATGTGTTATCAGCGCGTCAAAAAGCTCAATTGAGGTTTTCGGCAGGTACTTATCACTGCGAACCTCCTTAGGCAATTCAAGCCAAGCCTCGCTTTGCGCCCCCCTTATCTCATCCAAGAGCCTCGCAGCCTTTTTCTTGCAATCATCGCAAACACAATCGGCAATAATTTCCTCCAAAGCCTTCTGATAAGCCGGAAGCCGCTTTTTTTCCCGATGAAGCGTTGTTTCCAATTCGCTCGAAGTCTCACTCAAAAAGCGATTTTTCTCCTCAATCTTTTGAATCTTCCGAGCACTAACCTTACTATTAAAATTAATACTAGTTTCCCTCTTAACCAAATAAAAAACCCCTAAGGCGCATAAAATAATGCCCGTAAGCATAGCTACAAAAAATCTGTTAGGTATATCCTCTTTACCAAGCAAGCTGTATAATATCATAACCAACCCGGAAAGCCCCAGAGCGACACCCCCGAAGCTTCTTTTCTGTGCCATTGAAAATTCTATTTTAATTTTTTTAAGTATAAAATAAACAGCAACAGCCTCAATAGCCCCTGTTAATAGAGCAATTCCATAATTTTTGCTTTCAATATTAAAAAACACTACCATTATAGTTACTGCCAAGAAGAGCGTAATTATATATAGTATGTAACTTACCGCATAAGCAATATACGTATTAATTAAAGTATTATCCAGCTTTTCTTTTACCACTGCACTTAAGAAAACACTTGAAAACAAAGCAATCAATACATATCTGTAAGCTCCTGAAATAAAAACAGTAATAATTAACAATATTGCAGAAAAGATAACGGTAAAAATAAAACCCGTAATAATTTTTGTTTGTCTGCTTACTTTCCAACCCGATAGTCTAATAAAAAAAATATAGCTGAATAAAATGTTAAACATTATAGCTATAACAGCATATAAATCCATAAAGACCTCGCCTTAAAAAGAGTTTATCTAATAAAAAACAACAAAATTTTGAAAAAATTAAGGTTAATTATTTAAGCCCTTATTCTATGTTATCATTTAAACATAAAATAAAGGGAGGGACTTTAAAGTGTATGATAGAATTGTCGATATAGTTAAAGATTGCCTTAGGTCAACTTGATTGAGAATTATATCAATCATCTGGCATAAATATAAAAGGGAGGGATTTTAAAGTGTACGATAGAATTGTCAATATAATGAAAGAATGCCTTAGGGTAGGTGGCTAAACAAAGTTGAAAATTTGCAATAAAAAAGGGAGGGATTTTAGAAATGTGGCATAGAATCATTGATATATTCAGAGATTGCGCTGGGTCAACTTAGTTGTGTTTATTTACCTTTCGCCGTCACTCCCTCCGCCGCCTGCGGGCGGCACCTCCCTCAAAGAGGGAGGCAAGAGGAGAGGGAGGGAGGCAAAAAATCCCTTGCCTCCCTCTTTGAGGGAGGTGTCACCCGCAGGTGACGGAGGGAGCAAAGACGGCAGAAAGTCGCCTAAACAGATACAAATTAAAATTTACATTAGGGTAAGAAAAAACGGGGCTTGGAAGTCCCGCTTTTTTTATTTTTTACAAAGCATTAACACAATTTACTACGGTGATTAGTAATATTAAGCCTAAACTTCAAAAAACATTTAATTCCTCAATCTCTTTTCGAGTTAAACCTGTCATACGCACAACTTTCTCTATTGAATCCCCATCAGCGAGTAAGTTTTGGGCAAGTGTACGCATCCCCTCTTGCAACCCCTCACGCATCCCCTCGCGCCTTGCATGAGCCAAAGCCGAAGCCTCGTTATACCTTGCTAGTTCTCTTAACCTTGCAACTTCCTTGAATTCGGGCGTGACGGTTACTGTTTTATATGCTTGAATCGCTTCTTGCATTTCTTCTACCTCCAACGCCTCAATTTGCTCTAAATCTTCTTCGGTTTTTGCCTTGAACAATGCAAGCCATAGGCTAAGCCTGTCGGTTTTTGACAAATTTTCAACAGGCAGCTTCGGCAGTTCAAAATAATGCAGGCAAAATTTGTCCGTCAATTGAGTATGCCTACTTACTTCAAGGGCGTGAAACTCCGAATGAAAACCGTCATAATCTTTAAACATCGTGAAATTTACAATGCTGATAACAATCGTCTTCGGCAAATCCGAGTAGGTCTCGCCGATATGCAAAGCGGTGGAATACTCCCGCGCCCAGTAATACAGGCTTCTCTCGGGGAAGTCGCCATCGTCATTGACTTGGACTTCAAGGTCAACACGCTGACCGTTTACCATCATATTTATATCAAGCCGACAGAATTTATCGCCAAGTGTCTCCGGCGGGATTTCGGCATTGCGGATTTCAAATTGTTCAATGCTATCGAGAGTAATGCTAAGCAATGTCGCCACAAGGCTTTTCAGCAATCGAATGTGTTTTGTAAAGACCATTTTGAACAGTAGGTCATAAGTGAATTTGTATTCAAGTTCGGTCATCGTTATTATGCCCTTCTCCCCTTGTTTATTAATTTTATTGTCTCAAAATTTGTTCACAAATATAGTTCATTCGTAATTAAACCTAAATTTCAAAAAACATTCATCAAGCCAATACCTCGGTAAGTTTTTCGATTGGAAGATTTGTAGCCCTTGCTATATCGGCAATCGG
>WRLG01000011.1:5335-87138 GCA_009777725.1 Oscillospiraceae bacterium
TCCCCTCGCGCCTTGCATGAGCCAAAGCCGAAGCCTCGTTATACCTTGCTAGTTCTCTTAACCTTGCAACTTCCTTGAATTCGGGCGTGACGGTTACTGTTTTATATGCTTGAATCGCTTCTTGCATCTCCTCTACCTCCAACGCCTCAATTTGCTCTAAATCTTCTTCAGTTTTCGCTTTGAAAAGCGCAAGCCATAGGCTGAGCCTGTCAGTTTTTGACAAATTTTCAACAGGCAACTTCGGCAGTTCAAAATAATGCAGGCAAAATTTATCCGTCAATTGAGTATGCCTACTTACTTCAAGGGCGTGAAATTCCGAATGAAAACCGTCATAATCTTTAAACATCGTGAAATTTACAATGCTGATAACAATCGTTTTCGGCAAATCCGAGTAGGTCTCGCCAATATGCAAAGCGGTGGAATACTCCCGCGCCCAGTAATACAGGCTTCTCTCGGGGAAGTCGTCATCGTCATTGACTTGGACTTCAAGGTCAACGCGCTGACCGTTTACTACCATATTTATGTCAAGTCGGCAGAATTTATCGCCAAGTGTCTCCGGCGGGATTTCGGCATTGCGGATTTCAAATTGTTCAATGCTGTCGGGAGCAAGATTAAGCAAAGTCGCGACAAGGCTTTTCAGCAATCGAATGTGTTTTGTAAAGACCATTTTGAACAGTAGGTCATAAGTGAATTTGTATTCAAGTTCGGTCATCGTTATTATGCCCTTCTCCCCTTAGTAATTTATACTAAAAACAAACCCTAAGCAGTTATTGCCGAATAAATGCTATAATTGTCACAACATAGAAAAAAATGATAAAAAATACCCGGCAAGGACATTCAATGTGACATTTTAACCGTCATTCAAGCGACAGAAGCCGCAGACAAGGGAAATACTGCGGTTAAGACATAAAGGGACATACATAAAAGGACAAAAGAAAGAAACATAAGGTGAAATTGTACAAAATGCGGGGAACAGTCGACATTTCCCGCATTTTCACTCAACCCGTGAGAATTTTTCAACATAATAAAAAATAAAGCTCTTGTTTTCGGGATAACCCGTATCAATGCTTATGGAATCGGTATAATTGTCAGCCAAGGTATCTAAATCGGTTATAAGCCACGCTCTTTTTATGGCGTTGCGAATCCCCTGCTCAACGGTTTGAGCTGATTTTTTATATTTTCTGGCAATAACAGGGTAAACCTGCTTGCCCAAGTTAATATTGTTAAGCTTCATTTTATTTGACATAAGGTCAAGAATAATCATCACGGCATCAACGATATAATTTTTACCGTCCATCCCTCTTGTAACGCCGATTTTTCCCAGTTCATCCGAAATAATATTTTCCAGCCTGTTTTCAGAGCCTTCATCCCCATCCTTGGGCTGGTGGGTAAAATAAGTGTTGGCGAATTCCAGCACAAGATAGGGCGAGTAATCCGGCTTGGTTTTTAAGAAGAAATAATCAGCACCGCACTGGCGGGCTGTTTTATGTGCTTTTTTCGATATATTAGCTGTAATTACGATTATGTAGGGCAATTTTTTTATATTTGATTTCTTTATTTTATCAAGGAATAAAATGCCGTCACCATCCGACTGGCTGAATTCTAAATCAAGCAGAATAATATCCGGCTTGAAAGTTTCAAGCATTGAAAGCCCCTTCGCATAGCCGTCAGCTGCCATAAGCTCGGCTTCAAAAGGCATAATTTCAAGGCATTTGATGTATTCCTCGCAATGCTCGCGCTCGTCCTCAATAATTAAAATTTTCATTTAACGACACCCCCGCCGCTTTTACAATTAACAGTTAACAATTAACTGTTAGCATTTATTGAATCCTCTGATAGGGGTAAATATACGGTAAGAATCCTTTCGCGGCGGTTCTGCGGCGGAATCGCCTATGAAACACGGATTATCAAACTTTCTTATATAGTAAAAAATTCATTTTTTACTATATAAGAAAGAATACCTCAACCATTAACTGTCAAGTTTTCCTTCTAATGCGGAAATTCCGGCTTTTACAATTTTTACTTTGATTCGCTGCCCGATAAGGCTTTTGTCGCCGCCCGGTATGGTTACATTTATAAATTCATCGCTTTTGCCGCTGACGAAGCCGTCTGTCTCGCTCTCACCGTCAACCAAAAGCTCTAAAACTTTTCCTATAAAACGCTTATTGTTTTCAATGGCTATTTCTCGTTGCTTTTCAAGCAATTGCCTAAACCATGCCGATTTATCGGCTTTATCCGTCTTGTCTTTAAGCAAGGCGGCTTTTGTGCCTTTGCGCTTGGAATAGATAAATGAAAATATGTTATCAAACCGAACCTGTTCCAAGACCCTGATTGTTTGGCAAAAATCCTCGTAAGTTTCGTTCGGAAAGCCTACGATAATATCCGTGCTGAATGAAAAGCCCGGCATTATTTTTCTTGCGTAGTTCACCGTTTCCAGATATTGCTCAACGGTATAGCCCCTGTTCATCTCGCTTAAAATGCGGTTACTCCCCGATTGAATCGGCAAGTGCAGGTGCTTGCAAACCCTTTCGCACTCTGCTATTGCGTCAATAAGCTCGCGCCCCGCGTCCTTTGGGTGAGAAGACAAGAAGCGTATTTTAAAATCGCCGTCCAACTTGTTCAGCCTGTGCAAAAGCTTGGGAAAGTCAATCTCCCCGCTTAAACCCTTGCCGTATGAATTTACATTCTGCCCTAAAAGCATGATTTCCTTAAAACCGCAGTCTGCAAGCTCTTTTACCTCGGCTGCAATATCGTCCGCACTTCTGCTTCGTTCCCGACCTCGGACATACGGCACAATGCAGTAACTGCAAAAGTTATCGCAACCGTACATTACGGGTACATCCGCTTTCATGCCGCTAAGCCGCTTGACAGGTATATCCTCGCGGATTTCTGCAACGTCGGATACCAAAGCGTCAAGAGCAGGAGTTTCTTTTGCGATGTGCTCATATAAAAGTTTGGGTAGTTCGCCTATGGCATTTGTCCCGAAGAACAAGTCTACAAACTTGTATTGGCTTTTAAGCTTGTCTTTAATATGCTCCAAGTCCGCCATGCAACCGCAAAAACCTATGATAAGGCTCTTGTTTTTTTCTTTAAGGTGCTTCAATTCGCCCAAAAGACCGAAAACCCTCGACTCGGCACTTTCCCTAACAGCGCAGGTATTATATATAATAATATCCGCAACAGACAGCTCCTCGGTAAACCCGAAGCCCATACTAAGCAAAAGCCCCGAAATCTTCTCCCCATCGCTGACATTCTGGCGACAGCCAAAAGTCCTGACAAGACATAAAGGAGGAGATTCCTTTTTTTTAAAGAGTTCTGATACCGCATCGGCGTATGAAATCATTTTATACTCCTTTACGGCACAACTGCGGCAAACCGCAAAGCACGATATGCACCATTAAAATGTCATATATATATTATAAAGGAAAAGTTTTAATATGTCAACTAAAAAAAGCTTGACAAAATTAACGAAATATAGTATGATTATATGGTACTTAATACAAAATTACGTAAAAAACCATTTTAAAAATCCAATTAATGGTTAAAATTGGAGGATTTTACTTGTCGGACTATATCTTGATTATCATAGGTGCCGCCATCAACCTGCTCACAGTTCCTATATTAATAGCGTTGTGTATTACGCTTGGCGTTCAAAACAAATATTTGAAAAAAAGAGTAGCCGAGCTTGAAAATATGGTTATAGCCGCCAGAGTAGCGCGAAACCCGAGAGCACGGTCAGCCGCCCATCATGCTGAAACAACCTCCGATGGCGGGCTATACGATGTGCCTCATAATATGTACAGCGCGGCAAGCGTTGAAAATCCGCCGATGTACATTTGGTTTCACGAAAAAGCGCAAAACCCCGCCCCCGCGAAAAAGACAAGCGGCGCGATTAATGTTGTACTTACGGTCGGCGCGGTCTTTATGGTTCTGTCCGGGGTGATGCTGTCCTCCGCTTCATGGGGGTTTGTGAATGATGCGGTTCGCGTTGCGGTTCTACTGGTGTTCTCGGCAATATTTTTCGCCATGTCCTCCGTTTCGGAGCGCAAGCTTGAACTGCCCGTGACGGGAATGGCGTTTTATACGGTCGGTTGCTTATTCCCTCTTCTTGCGCCCAAATTCGGCGCGCTTACGGGAGGCGCGGCTACTCCTCTTATGCTGATTCCTCCGGCTCTTTTAGCATCGAGCACCGCACTCATCATCCACCGTAAAGAAAGAAAAAGCCTGTTAAGCGGCGTTTTAGCCTTACAGCTTATACTTTTAGCGAACATATCCTCCCGCCTTGTAAGCTCAGACAAGGTTTTGTGCGCCTTGATGACCTGCGCCGGAATCTTCTTGATTGCCGTAATCCTCAAGCTGCTCGGAGAGCACCATTTCAGAGGGGTATTTTCCGATGCCGTGCTTACAATCGGCATGAGCATATCGGTAATCGTTATATTTTCCGATTTGGGCTCGTTATCATCGGACAAGACAATCATGGCATTAGCAGCGTCCTTATTGCTTCTCTTCCTGCTTATCATCCACTCGTTTGACCCGCTCACCGATAGAATTACAGCGTTAATAAGCCGATTCGCCGCCCCCTTCGTTCTGCTTATAACTTTTTATCCTCTTTTGCGGTATTTTAAGCACTTCACGGATTTAAACTACGCCTTTGTCTCTAAGCTGCTTGCCGCTTCCTTTATGCTTACTGTTACGGTTTATTGCATTTTAAAGGCGTTTTCCAAGGCTGAAATTAAGAGAAAAAGTTATTATTTTTCAGCCGGCTTAATTTTTTGCATGGTTTGTGTCTATCTTGCCGCCGAAGGCTTTATGGTTAATCGGCTCACATACGTAAACGCGGAGAAGGTTCTTACCTTGATTATATTTCCGTCCTTTCCGGCGGCAATCTACTGCCTTATAAGCATTATTCATAAGAGCTTCCGTTTTAATAAGCAAATGTTCTATATCGGCTGTATGTCGCTTTCGCTTTTTTCGTTCATTTCTGCGGCGGAATATTTGAGAATCCCCGATTTACCCTTGGACTACCTTTCCGCATTTGCGGCAACCTTTATCCTAGCCGCTTTATTTTCTAAAATAGGAAAGCTTAAATTACCGCCGACTATAGCCGCCCTATCCGCTTTTATAATATTGCCGGAGCAACCTTTTTTCAATATCCCCGTTCAATTTACCTCCGAAATCAACGCATTGGGGATAATGCTGTTTTTCTTAACGCTTAATTTTATCTGGAAAAGCGCGCCGAATATGAATAAAATGACAAGCTCCCTCGTTTTTGCCGCCGCCGTTGTAAATCTTTGGATATTATGCTCGGAAGCTGTTACCGGCAGATATATTTTTGATTCCTTGATTGTACTTATAAGTGTGTTTGTTATGCTTTTATTCTCCCTTAAATATAAGCGAAAAAAATGGTTTCTGCTTTCAACCGCCGCAACCCTCTCCATGACCCTTCTGATGACGGGCGTTCGCAGTTCCGCCTTTATCTGGTGGGGATACTTTATGCTAACCGGCATACTCCTCGTCGCCTTGGGTACGGCTTCCGAAATAAAACGCCGCAAAGGCGATGGGGAGAATCAGATGCTGTCGGGTTGGGAATGGTGATTTTGTCAATGTACAATTTATAATTATTGGAAGCAGGAAGTTTTATACTAAAGGAGCTTTTTTATGGTCGTTCAAAATAATTTACTCGGAATAAGTGCCTTGCGGAATCTTAATATTAACAATAATGACATCGTAAAATCACTGGAAAAGCTGTCTTCGGGTTATAAGGTCAACCGCGCGGGAGATGATGCGGCAGGGTTTGCTATGTCCGAAAAAATGAGAACGCAGATAGCCGGACTTAACCAAGCCGTAAAAAACTCCTGCGATGGGGTTTCAATGGTTCAAACCTTTGAGGGCGCGCTTACCGAATCTCACGCTATTCTCGGGCGAATGAGGGAGCTTGCCGTTCAAGCGGCAAACGGAATATACGATGATGAGATTGACCGCGCGGCTTCAATGCTGGAGTTTCGCAATTTAGCCAAAGAGCTTGACCAGATTGCCGATACGGATTTTAACGGTATCGTAATGCTTAACGGCGGCAGACTGGCAGATGGCAGTTCCGTTCGGGATTCCGCACTGACCTTCAAAGACACTATGTTATTGCAAACAGGGGGGCGGACAAAGGATTTAGTCGAGTTTATTATAGCCGGAAAAATCCCCAATATAAACATATCGCAGAACGCAAATGTTTTCAGATATGTTTACGGCACTTGGCTTACCGATTCGCTGAATGTACTCAGAGACCGCGCGGGGCTGAATGTAGAGCAAGACTTCAGCATGAATGTAAGGTTCGGATACGAGGATTCAAGCTGGGTAGCTCGGATGTGGTCATACCGAGGAGCAAGATATGCCTTTTCCCCGACGCTTGAATTTAACCTCAGATACATAGAGCCCGACGGTACCTTCGCAACCCCGGACGGAGCAGAGCTTATGAGCACCGCCGGACTTTATATGGACAGGCTTATGGCGCATGAAATTACCCACGCATTAATGTGGCTGAATACAGGAGTTACTTCAATCCCTATGTGGTATTCCGAAGGACTTGCGGAGGCTGTTCAAGGATTTAACCGCTATACTTGGAATTTTGTAAGTTCGGAAGACGACAGGCTTCGCGTCAGTCATACAAATATTAATAATGATATTCAGAATATGAGCCCCGGCATGACGGACAGCACGGTGTATTCCGCCGGATATTTATTTGTCAGCTGGCTTGATAACTATAACGGAACAAGCGGCAACGGACCGGGACAAATCAAGAACCTATCCGCGGCATTACGCACGGCTTCTTCATTTGACGCGGCTGTAACGGCGGCTTTCGGTAAAAGTCAGCTAACGCTAATGGACGAATTCAAGGCTGAATCCGCAGCGGCAGCGGCAGGCGGAGCAGCCGCCTTTGAAAGTTGGCTGAACACAAAGCTGAATATTCAAATAGGCGATTTTATGCAGGACGCGCTTAATAATACGGACGCGCCAAGGTCCGGCATTGTCCCAAACTCAGGGACAGGGCAGGATATAAGCGCGATTTCAGATACCGTCATTCATAACGGGCGCACTATAACCTTAGTTTGGGACTTTAGCGATGCAAGCTCATCCTCCTCGCCGTTCCTAACCTCGTTATATGAAATGACTCCCGAGGAGAGATACCAAGCCGCCGCCGCCGCGCTTGCTCCGAATTCATTCGGCGGAATCGGAGAGCTTTCGATGAATCTGGACTGCTCCTCATTTGGTCTTGGCATTACCAATCATTCAAGGGATATTATAATTTCAATCGCTAAGCAGACCGATGCAAATTATACCATCGACCAGATAAGCTTCGCAATCAACAAGGTTTCACTCATAAGGGCTTCCTTCGGCGCGGTGCAAAATCGCTTGGAGCATAAAATAAGTAATTTAAGTATAACTTCTGAAAATCTAACCGCCGCAGAATCCCGCATAAGAGATACGAACATTGCCGAGGAGATGATGAATTTTACAAAAAATCAAATTCTCATACAATCTTCTCAATCTATGCTTGCACAAGCCTCCAAGCTTCCGCAAAGCATTTATGAGTTGCTGAAATAGGGAAAGGTTTAAAAACTTTTCACATATTCAATTGACAATCCGTAAAAAATGGTGTATAATACTATAAAACACAATCGGAAATGAAAGGGGTATGCACAATGATTAGGACGCAGACCGTGCAATTGAATTCAATAGAGGGAGTAGCCTACCGCCAAAAACTTACAGCCGGAGGCTCGGGTATAACCGTAATAACAGCAAATGACAAAGCCGTAGCCACCATAAACAAACGAGACGGCTCTTTCGCGCACTACGGAAAGGTTAACGAAAAAGTGTTTACCGATGAAATTTTTAACGAAGCGGTCGCCTTGACTAACGGGCTTCCCTACAGGCTTCTGGGCTCTGTACAGTTAACAGGCTTTGAGAATAAGGAGGCTAAAACCGTAGAGAATAGCTCAGACGCGCAAGAAGATACCGAAAAAGCGGACGTTACCGTTGTATGCTCAAAGACCTATGATGACTTTATAGCCGCTTATACCGATAAGAACGGCAAATTTTCATATCAGCTTATGAATAAAGACCTTATTCAGTTTGCTTCAAAAAGCAAAAAGGTAACCGAATTGATTAACGATAAGCGCGGCGATGATGAAATCGTTCGTTATATTGTAAATATTAAGGCTTCAAACCTTAATAAGGGGCTCGAAATGGACGATGAGGGCACAAAAGCTTTTGTTGAGCTCTTAGACAGCATGGAGGCAAGGTCCGCTTTTAAGGAGCTAAAGGTCTGGTTAAGAGAGCAAATGAAAAGGAAATAGGGCTTTTCGGAGCTCTGAGCAAGCATATTTGCATATAATACCCTTTATGCCCATAAGGGGGCATACGAAAACAGGATGCGGTTAAGGAATATAACCGCATCCTGTTTAAAATTTATGTTCCGATTAAATTTCGGAAACCTTTCGGCTGAGCCGTTCTGAGTATTTATTTCTGAATTCTCCGAAATTTCCCTCATCCAAGGCTTCGCGTATTTTTTCCATAAGCGTATTGTAAAAATAAAGGTTGTGCATAACGGCTAATCTGCCCGCAAGCTGTTCGTTCGCTTTGAAAAGATGGCGAATATAAGCCAAGGAAAAGCTTTTACAGGTAGGGCAACCGCACTCGGGGTCAATCGGACCGGGAGCGGTTTCGTATCGCTTGTTTGTCAGGTGAGCTATCCCTCCCCATGTAAAAACCGTTGCATGTCGGGCGTTTCTGCTGGGCATAACGCAATCGAATAGGTCAATACCCCTGTAAACCGCTTCAATTATATTGGAAGGCGTTCCGACCCCCATAAGGTAACGGATTTTTTCCTTAGGCATATGCGGCTCTACAGCCTCGACAATGCGGTACATCTCCTCGGTAGACTCTCCAACCGCAAGCCCGCCTATGGCGTACCCGTCTAAATCAAGCCCCGCAATTTCATCCATATGCGCGACCCTCAAAGCCTCGTAAACACCGCCTTGGTTAATGCCGAAAAGAAGCTGCTTTTTATTCAGAGTATCGTGCAGCGCGTTAAGGCGTGAAAGCTCCTCCTTGCACCGATAAAGCCAACGGGTCGTCCGTTCGCAGGAAGCCTTGACATAATCATACGGCGCGGGGTTTTCAACACACTCGTCAAAAGCCATAGCTATATCGGAGGCAAGCTTTGACTGTATTCTAATGCTTTCCTCGGGACCCATGAATATCTTGCGCCCGTCAACGTGGGAGCTGAAATAAACGCCCTCTTCCTTAATCCGCCTCAGTTTAGCGAGTGAAAACACTTGAAATCCGCCGCTGTCCGTCAAAATCGGCTTCTGCCAATTCATAAAGCTGTGCAAGCCGCCCATTTCCCTTATTACATCCTCCGTTGGGCGTATATGCAGGTGATAGGTATTGCAAAGCTCTACTTGACATTTAAGCTCAACCAAATCAAGAGAGGATATTCCGCCCTTTATTGCGGCTGAAGTGCCTACATTCATAAAGCAGGGCGTTTCAAAAGCACCATGAACGGTTTCAAACCGCCCCCGGCGCGCTTTGATTTCTTGATTTTTTAAAATATACGCCGACATGCTATATTTTAACCGCAATATTTTTTTTACAGCTTTTAACCAAAATTGAAATTGTTATTGCAGTCAAGCCGATAATTATTAATGTAACTCCGCAAAGGACACTGATAACATCCGTAACAACCCTAACGCCCATCAAAGGAAAGGCAACAACGACAACCCCGACAATAGCTTGTATAATACCGCTTCCCAGGATAAGCTCCCAAAGCTTCACATCGAGTTTTTTCAGCTTTAAGGCTGTTAAAGTGTTAAAGCAACCCGCAAATATAAGCCAAATCGCTATGATGAGCTCAATGAGCCTAACGCCCGCCACCCTTGCTTCATCGCCTCCCAAAATCATGATTAAGCCAAAGGCTATGTACAAAACACCCATTACTATGTCTTTCAAGCTTCGCTCACTCTTATCCTCCATCAAATAGCCTATAATAAGCGACAAGCCGTTGACTGTTACCGAAATAAAAAGAAGCATGACAAGAAGCATAGGCTTGATTAAAAGGAAAATCCCCAAACCCGCCACAATAAGACCGAATATTATACCCTTTATCAAACCTGTTTTTTCATTTACCATCTTAATAAATCCTCCCGCTAAAGCGTTTATTTTCTTAATTTTAACACTATAACGCCGCTTTGTCAAGAGATTTTTATTAAACATTATTTGTTTTTTCAAAAATACTTGATATATTTTCTCTTATATTGTATAATATTATATATACTGTTCAACGATAAGCGCAGAATCTGAAAGGAGTGGTCGCTATGCCGAAGGGCAAATCAAGGTCTCCCGCCGTTTCAATACTTAATGCAGTCGTTATATTCGCCCTTGCAGTCGTGCTTGTTCTGCTTTGCTTATATTTTCACCTGCGAAACAGCGGGGAAATCAATATTTCCGATGAACCCCCGCAGGAGATTACCACAGCCGAATACGCTGTAATACCGTCGCCAAACACAGAAACAACGATTTCCGTTACAGAAACAAGCATTTCCCCGGACGAAACAACCGCTTTACCCGAAGAAACGGAGCTACCGCCGGAGGAAACGCCGCCAAACCCATATGACTATGACGTGGAATTTTTTACAGGCAATTTATTTATAGGTGATTCTATCGCTACGGGTCTTACACATTATGAATTGATTCCTCCCGAGTATGTTTTCGCACAGGTCGGGTTGAGTGCTTCAACCGCCGTGACACATCCCATACCCGATTTGAGTGACCCCGACAAAGCCGAAAAAACTGCCCCCCAAAAAGTTTATGAGCTGCAGCCCGAATATATATTTATCATGCTGGGAACAAACAGCATCGCCTATCATAATAACGTATATCTGACGGAGCAAATGTCCTTGTTTATAGATGCTTTGCGAGAAGTCTCTCCTTACTCCTCAATTGCCTTAATATCAATTCCGCCCGTTACAGCCAAATACGAAGCGGCGCATATCCAAAAGCTTGACATCATTATTGATTATAACGAAAAACTCGAAGAGCTTGCAGGTCAAAAAAATTGTCAATACATAGACACTTTCAGCATATTAACCGATGAAACAGGCTATTTCTCGTTAAATTATGCCGAAAATGACGGTTTGCATTTCAAAAGCAGAGCATATCCTCCCCTTTTAAGCAAGATACAATCAGAGCTCACTTAATTAAAGTCAAAAAATTGCCACCTTTGCAGTAGGGTTATGTAGGGGACAGGCTTGCCTGTCCCGCCAATAGCGAAATGATACGTTTTTTGTGTGCGGAACGGGCAAGCCCGTCCCCTACAGAATAAAACTTTTGACCTATTGCACAGGTGGAAAAATTGTGAAAAGAGGTAAAAAAACATGAAAAAAAGTTTAATTGCTATAGCTATTTCAATTTTCGCTCTGGCATTTTCAGCCTGTGCAAACGCAGGAAGTGATAACGGAAACGCGGAAATGGGAAGCGCAAACGTCTCCTCCGCCGCAAATACAAATTCGGAAACCGCAAGCGCTTTGGAAAACAAAACGGAAAAAACGCCAACAGAAATCACCGCCGCAATCATGGCGGAAATCGAAATCCCATCGGCGGTGGAAAAATCCATTTCCTCCCTTGGTCTTTACTATGACGTTGATGAAAGCTTGTTCGAAGCTATGTCGCTTGTAATATGTGCTTCGGGCGCGTACCCGGATGAGCTTGCGGTATTTGAGCTCAAAAATGAATCCGACTCGGACACAGTAAAGGAAGCAATCCAAAAACGCCTTGACAGTCAAACCACTCTTTTCAAGGATTACACGCCAAGCGAAATGTATAAGCTTGACAACGCCGTCATCGGCGATAAGGGTAAATACGTATATTTTCTGGCATGTGCCGATAATGCCCGCGCAGAAGAGGTCGTTAAGGATATTTTGGAATAAAACTAAACAGCCGCCTTACGGCGGCTGCCTTGTCAGTTAACAGCAAGGATTGCAGGGCTTTTCACAGCAGTTGTCGAAACCATTGTTACCGCAGCAGAAGAACAACAGAAGAAGGATAATAATAATCCAGCAGCAGTTATTGTTTCCAAAGAATCCCAACATAAGAAAAATCTCCTTATAAATGTATTTGAAAAAGCCTTTATTTTAAGTAAGCCTTAGCCGCTATGTAAGCGGCGTTATCCGCTTTTTTCGGCTTTTCATAGTTTATATTATGAAAAAAATTATCTTTGGTTACAAAAATTTACCGCAACCGCAGTAGCTCTGGCGATAAAGCCCGTATTTTTTTGAAAGCTCTATTGAGCGCGCATAACCGCCGCGCTTTTTAAAATCCGCCGGTAAGCTTGATATACTGTAATGATTTGACAGCTTGCGGCATATCTCGTTAAGAGCGCGGGCATCCTTGTGCGGGCTTACCGAGAGAGTCGTCGTAAAATAGTCATAATCACGCTCTTTAGCAAGCCTTGCGGTTTCCGAAAGGCGCAATTCATAACATTTTAAGCAACGCTCGCTGTTCTCCGGCAGATGTTCAAAGCCCTTCACCGCATTGTAAAACTGCTCGGGCAGGTATTCCGCCTCAATAAGCTCAACCTTATTTTTATAAGATGCTCTGTGAATAAGCTCATTTTGCCAGTACAAACGCTTATCATACTCATCCCTTGGCTCTATATTAGGGTTGTAAAAAAAAATCGTAATGTTAAAGCAAGTGGAAAGTTCTTCCAGAACATAGCTTGAACACGGCGCGCAACAGCTATGAAGCAAAAGCCGAAGAGGTTCTGCTTCGCGCTTTTCTGAAATATCAGCTATAATGTTCTGCATTTCGCGGTCATAATTCGTATTTATACTCATCGGTTATACTCCTTGACGGCTTAGAAGCCGTACTGACAGCCGTTTAGAGCCTATTTAGAATTTCCAAATATCCCCACCAGCTTACGTAAGGCTTCCGCCCTATGACTAACGGCATTTTTCTCAGCGGAGGGAATCTCAGCAAAGCTTCTTCCTTTATACATAAAAACAGGGTCGTAACCGAAACCGCCGTTTCCCAGCTCTTCATATCCGATTTTTCCTTTAACCGTTCCTCGTATAAAGTGCCATGCTCCGTTTTCGTCAATATAACAAATAACGCAGACAAATCTCGCCCCCCGCTTCTCATCGGGCACGCCGCTCAATTCCCCAATCAGCTTGCGGCAATGCTGACCCTCGGGCGCATAGCGCGCAGAATATACCCCCGGCGCGCCGTTTAAAAAATCTACCTCCAAGCCGCTGTCGTCCGCTATAACGGGGAGCTTTGTTAAATTGTAAACCGCTTTCGCCTTTAAATAAGCGTTTTCCTCAAAATCCTTACCCGTTTCCTCAACCTCTATGTCCGCGCCCGCTTCTGCCTGTGAAATCACGGTAATCCCCAATGGCTCAAGGATTTGCCGAACCTCCGAAAGCTTATTTTTATTGTTTGTAGCCAATACTATTTTCATAAAATCACCATAACCCTTTAAATTTTAGGAGGAGCAAATGATTAATAAGGAACAAAACCGCTGCGACTGCGAAACCATCCACAAGGAGGTAGTCGTTAGGGTTCTTGCAACTATGCCTGATGTAAAAAATTTCCGTAAGCTTGCCAATCTTTATAAGATGCTCGCGGATAATACACGCTTGAAGCTTTTGTGGGCTTTATCGCGCGAAAGTATGTGCGTTTGCGATTTGGCGGTTTTGCTCGGCATGACAAAGTCGGCAATATCACACCAGCTTAAATCCTTGCGCCTTATGAACCTTGTAAAAAACGATAAACAAGGCAAAATTGTCTACTATTCGCTTGCGGATAAGCACGTAAAGGACATATTTGAAACAGGATTTGAGCATATATCAGAGTGACTCCCCTATGAACCCTTTATTCGCGGGTGAATAACGCCTCCGCGAAATCAAGCGCGTTAAAATCCTGCAAATCCTCAATTTTCTCCCCGACCGTCACAAGCTTAACCGGGATTCCAAGCTCTTTATGGATAGATATTATAATTCCGCCCTTAGCAGTTCCGTCCAGCTTGGTTAAAACGATTCCCGTAATATCCGCGACCTCGCTGAAAAGCCTCGCTTGGTTAACGGCATTCTGCCCCGTGGTTGAATCAAGCACAAGCAGAGTTTCAAGGGGGCAATCGCCGCCCCGTTCTCTTATGATACGGCTGATTTTTTTCAGCTCGTCCATAAGATTTTTTTTGTTATGAAGCCGCCCGGCGGTATCGCAGATTAAAACATCGACACCGCGTGACTTAGCCGCCGTTACCGCGTCAAAGACAACGGCGGCGGGGTCTGAGCCCTCGCTGTGCTTTATAAGAGCCGCTCCGGCGCGCTCCGTCCAAACCTGAAGCTGGTCGATTGCCGCGGCGCGGAAGGTGTCAGCCGCCGCTACAAGAACATTTTTCCCCTCGCCCGTCAGCTTCGCCGCGAGCTTGCCGATTGTCGTTGTCTTACCCGAGCCGTTAACCCCAATCACCAATATCACCGATGGCGAAGCGGACAGGTTAAGCGGCGTGTCCTCCCCCAGCATCTCCGATATAATTTCCTTTAAGCTTTCCATTATATCCGGCGGGCTTGTGAGCCGCTTTTCCTTTACCTTTGCCCTCAATTCGGAGCATATATCAAGCGATGTTTCCACGCCGATGTCGCAGGTAATCAGAATTTCTTCAAGCTCGTCAAAAAAATCCTCGTCTATTTTGGTAAAGGAGCTGAAAAGTGAATCAAACTTCCCCATCATTGATGAGCGCGTTTTTTTAAACCCCTCCGCTATTTTGTTAAATAATCCCATTTTTACATTGAACAATTAATAATTAACAATGAACAATTATAATTATATCATTAACAATTTATTTGTCATTTTTAGTTATTAACTGTTTCCCTCCTTTTCATTGATTTTTATAATTTAAAACGCTATAAATCCGCCGGTTGTTTGGACGGGAGCTATGCTTAATATGTAATCTCTGCCTTGCTTGTATTCACGCAAACTTTTTTCAGCCGTGGCGGCGGCGGCTTGCGGGGTGTTGTTCTCCAAAGAAAGATGCCCCAGAATAAGCCGCGTTGTGCCGCTTTTTATGAGCCTTGCCGCAAAATCGGAGCAGTCCGCATTTGAAAGATGACCGTTTTTTGAAAGGATTCTTTTTTTCAAAAACCACGGATAACGCCCGCCTATGAGCAAAGCTTCATCATAGTTAGATTCGAGCAAAACAACATCCGCGCCTAAAAGGAATCTCTCTACCGTTTCGCTGACATGCCCCAAATCAGTGCAGACCGCGCAAACCTTGCCCTCACTAAAGGTCAGCTTATAGCCACAGGATTCGCGGGTATCGTGCGGCGTGTCAAAAGCTTCAACGCTCATTCCGCACACCTCAACCCCGCACCTTAGCTCCTCCGCGTGACTGCGCCGTGAGATATGCCCGTTTTCGTTCAGCTTTTCAAGCGTATAAGCCTGCGCGAAAACAGCCGCGCCCGTATATTTCGTTAAAATTCGCAAACCCGATATGTGGTCACAATGCTCGTGGGTTATAAACACTGCTTTGATTGCATCGGCGGATAACCCGTTTACGTCAAGCGCGTAACGCAGGCGCGTAAATGTTACCCCGCAATCAATTAAAACGCCCGCTTCTTTCGTGCCGATATATGTGCAGTTGCCTTTGCTTGATGAGAATAAAGGGTATATTCGCGACAAGTTAAACAGACCTCCCTACATGTTTTATGCTAAACAAGTTATAATCGTGAACCCGTTAAGGAGTATGAATCCGCTTTAATTCCTCATCGGTAAGCCCGGTAATTTCCTTTACATCGTCAAATGCAAAGCCTTTTTTTAACATTTTTACGGCAGTTTCAATTATGCTCTTTTGCCTGCCCTCTTGCCTGCCCTCGTTCTTTAGCATATCTACCATTATTTCAAGTGAATGTGTCACAGTGTTCGCCTCCCCTTTATTTATAATCTGTTTAAACTCATTTTCAAATCCGGCGGGTGCTTTCCCCTTAAAGTGAACGTATTCCGTCCAATTGCGTAGCTCAACCGCTTCATCGGCACTTAGATTAGCCGCTGATTTTGCCAAAAGCTTTATCGTTTCGTAATATTTTTCTTTACTGCTGATTTCAGAGCTCGGTCGGATTTTATTGAGCGCGAATATTATGTCAAGAAGTTTTTGTTCCGATTCTATGGTCGCATCGTCAGTCCCGTTCAAATCGAAAAGAAGATAGCTGAAATTTATGATATTGTCCCCGAAAATGCTATGATTATCTGTGTACTCCCTGTATGACCCAGCCGCCGTCCAACTATCCTCTCCGTTATACAGTATTATTGGAACTACGGCGGGAAGCTTGAAGCCTTTACGCTCCCGAATCTCCTCTTTGGTATTTTTGAAAACATCGTTTAGCAGCTCGACCATATAGCGCAGCAACCTAAACGGCATTGTGAAATCCACGCTTGATTGGAGCTCCATTAAAACGTAAAAGTATGTGTCCTCGCCGTTTAGTTTTAGTTTATATATTAAATCCGAATCCCGTTTGCGATACTCTTGAGTTATAAAGCTTTTGTCAATCCTCTCCATTTGAGTCGGGTCAATTTGAGCCGTCCATGGTTCGGCTATGTACTTTTTGAGGAAATAAAGGAAATTGGACTTCTTTGCCAATATGCCCTTGTACCCTTCATCATGCTTTTGGCTTTGTTCAGCTGTGTTGACTTTCAGTTTTACCATCTCCGCTCTTTTTAATTAATCAATTAAGATTTAGACTTAGACTTAGACTTAGATTTAGCTTTAGATTTTACAGACCTCCCTGCAATGCAAATTTTTCACTTATCGCGCTTTATAACCAGCGACTTCTCCAGCGAAATATATAGAGTACATAATGACAAGGCGGTTATTGTATTTCTTAAAATCAGTTCTAACTGCGTAGGGAAAAAGTCAAGAATAATCAAATTCTCCATGTCGTAGTTAATCCACTTTAGACTTTGAAAAACAGCTAAACAAGCGGCAATTATGAATGACAACCAAAACAGAATTATGCTGTATACTTTCTTTCCGTCTGATTTAACATGAATATTTTTTCTATATAGTGCTTTACCAATATAGAAAATTGTCAAATTCATCAAAAATATCACAAAGACATCAGCCGTAAGTATGAGCATTGACTGGAAAGGAACAATGAACATTAGGTTACTTAACAACTCATTAAGCAAAGCTACCGCAATTCCAAAGCCAACAGACAAGCATATGGTTTTGGGATAATTAATTGAAATTAATTCTTTTTTCATAAAAAAGACAGGGGCTGAAAAAAAGCAAGCGAATCTGAAAATAGGACTTAAAAAATAATATACAGTTGTTCCTCTGTATTTTCCGAAAAGCAAAAACGGCAAAAGCAAAACCAACCACAAAATTAAATAATTAATTATTTTTTTCAAACTTAATCTCCCTTTCAATTGCATTGCTGCAGTTAATTCTTCCCAATAACCAAAATCGACTGCTCAATTTTAGCAAGCCTTTCCCTAGCCTTGGAAAGCTTTTCCGTTTCCGCTTCAATTTGGCTTGCGGGGGCTTTGGCTCTGAAACCTTGGTTATTCAGCTTTCCCTCCGAAAAAGCAACATCTTTAAGAGCGGCTTCTTTTTCCTTGTTAAGCCTTGCAATTTCCTTTTCCTTGTCAATCAACTCGTCTAAAGGAATGAAAATTCTCGCGCTGTCGGTAACTATGGTAACAGCATCACCCTCCTCAAACTTTTCGGCAATTTCAACACTTGACGCATATGCAAGCCGCTCCAAAAACATGACCCCCGCACCGAATACATCTTGAAAAGGCGTTTCAATCAAAAGCTTCGCCTTGACAGACGGCGGCACATTCATCTCGGCTCTGCGTGCCCTCACAGCCCTTATAGCCGCAATAAGCTTCTCAAACTGCGCCTCCTCCGCTTTGTATTCTTCAATTACTTTATCAAATTTAGGATACTCGGAAAGCATTAACGGAAGCCCCATACCTGCGCCCTTAACACGGCTTCCTAAACTCTCATAAATTTCCTCGGTAATAAACGGCATAAACGGGTGCAGAAGCTTCAGCATATTGCTCATGACCAAAACCAGAATATTTTGGGCGGTGTTGCAATCCTCTCCTCCCGCCGCAATTCGGGGCTTGGTTATTTCAATATACCAATCGCAATAAATATCCCAGATAAAATCATATACCTTTCCGGCGGCTACACCTAATTCAAATTTATCCAGATTATAATTGACTTCATCGGCTAACGTGTTGAATTTACTTAATAGCCACTTATCCTCAATGCGGAGTTGTTTGCCGGCAAGCCCCGTAAACTCAAAATCGTCCGGGAGATTCATCATTATAAAGCGCGAAGCATTCCAAAGCTTATTGGCAAACCCTCTTGCCGCTTTGGTTTTATCCTCAATATAGCGCATATCATTGCCGGGGGCATTGCCGGATACAAGCATAAACCTCAGCGCATCCGCGCCGTATTTGTCAATCTCATCAAGCGGGTCAATGCCGTTATCTAGGGATTTTGACATTTTGCGCCCCAGCGGGTCGCGAACCAAACCGTTAATCAACACCGTATCAAAGGGAACTTCGCCCATAAATTCAATACCCGAAAACATCATTCTTATTACCCAGAAAAAGATAATATCATATGATGTTACAAGCGTGTTTGTAGGATAAAAGAAGTCTAAATCATCGGTTTTTTCGGGAAACCCAAGTGTTGAAAAGGGCCAGAGCGCGGAGGAAAACCATGTGTCTAACGTGTCGGGGTCTTGCCGCATGTCCGCCCCGCAAGCGCATACTGCACTTTCTTCGGCGGTAACAACAATTTCGCCGCAATCATCACAATAAAACGCGGGAATCCTATGCCCCCACCAAAGCTGGCGGGATATGCACCAATCTCTGATATTGTCAAGCCAATGATGATAGAGCTTTTCAAACCGTTCCGGCACGAATTTCATCTTGCCGGATTTTACCGCTTGGGCGGCGGGCTTTGCCAATTGCTCCATTTTAACAAACCATTGCTTTGAAACGCGAGGTTCAATTGTCACACTGCACCTGTAGCAAGCCCCGACATTATGCGTATGCTCTTGGGTTTTTATTAAAAATCCGCCGTCTTCAAGGTCTTTTACGATTGCTTTCCGCGCATCATAGCGGTCAAGCCCTACATATTTCGGATAATCGTCCGTGATTTTAGCATCGTCTGTCATGGCGTTGACAATGGGCAGATTATGCCGCAATCCCACCTCGAAATCATTAGGGTCGTGAGCGGGCGTAATTTTTACAACGCCCGTGCCAAACTCCATATCAACATAATCATCGGCAACAACGGGGATTTCTCTGCCTACAAGCGGCAGGGTTACGGTTTTGCCGATATATTTTTTGTAGCGTTCATCTTTAGGGTTCACTGCAACGGCGGTATCACCCAAAAGCGTTTCGGGGCGGGTTGTGGCAAGCTCTAAACTGCCGCTCCCATCTGTCAGCGGGTAGCGGATATGCCAAAAATGCCCTGCCTTTTCTTCATGGTTAACCTCCGCATCCGAAATAGAGGTTAGGCATACAGGGCACCAATTTATAATCCGCTCCGCCCTGTAAATCAGCCCTTTTTCGTAATATTTGACAAAAACTTCCCTAACGGCTTTGTTGCAGCCCTCATCCATCGTGAAGCGTTCCCGCGACCAATCGCAGGACGAGCCCAGCTTTTTAAGCTGTGAAACTATAGTTCCACCGCATTGCTCCTTCCAATCCCAAGCGCGTTTCAAAAAGCCCTCGCGCCCTATGTCGTCCTTCGTTATACCCTCCGCGCGCATAGCCGCGACAATCCGCGCCTCTGTTGCAATAGAGGCGTGGTCCGTCCCCGGCAACCAAAGTGTTGCAAAGCCGGACATTCTTTTCCATCGTATAAGAATATCCTGCAAGGTATTGTTAAGCGCGTGCCCCATATGAAGCTGCCCCGTTATATTCGGCGGCGGGATGACTATAGTGTACGGCTTCTTGCTCCTGTCAACAACCGCCTTAAAGCAATCGTTGTCAAGCCAGTATTTGTAGATTTTCTCCTCAACCGTTTTCGGGTCGTATAACTTCGGTAATTCTCTTTTCATGGTTTTCATTCCTTTTTAAAATATTTATTTCAGAGTTGATTTATACTGCAATTCCATTCTTCAACTCCTTTATGAAGAGCGTTTATTGCACGTGTTATTACTTCTTCGCCGTTAATCTCGAAATTTAATATCCCGCTCATATTGCAAATCCTCGCCTTCAAATTTAATCCAGTAGCAATCATCAACCATCCGCCCGTGAGTTATTCTGACAATGTGCAAAGGCTCAAAATAATCCAACCCCAAAACCCGCAAAATCAGCTTTTTATCATATCTCTCCTCGGGGAAGCAACGCTCTTTCAAAAACTCCTCAAAATCCGTAAGGTCGGGAGCAATATTCACACCAAACGGCTTGCCGATTATATCATCGGTATAATTTATAACTTGAACTTTGCCCTCTTTATAATCAACAAAAAGAACAGCCATAACCTCATCTTGTTTCATATAGCTTAAACTAAATCTGCTGTTATTTTGCAAACCGCCACTCCCCTGTTCAAAATCAGACATTTTAAATCCCCCTCTTAGCGCAATTTTTCACTGCCCGTGCTTATTTTCCCCCGATTCCAACCACAAATTTTATCCCTTCATCATCTGAAATCAAGATTTCATTTATGTCGGTTTCATTTGCAAAGTAATCTGTGACTTCATCTAAAAGCCTATGCTTTTCCAAAATATCATAGACATATTTGTGCATTTCAAATGTGCTTGAATTTCGCTTGAACAACATACGATTATTCTGGTCAGTCATAGAGGGGACTTTTCCGTTCTTTATCATACCGGGTAATTGAATCGTCTCAAATATCAAGGTCATATCCGGCAGTTTATCCTCCGGCAACGCAGTAGTTTGCTTCAGAAACATCTTAAATTCATCTGTGCAAAAGTATTTAATCGATGAAATTTTTACTGTGCGAAGCACTGCAGAGGGCGTTGCAAAGGTAAGCTTTACGCTATCCTTTATGTACTCTGTTTTTATGAGATTCTCCCAGCTGTATTTAACCATCAAGCTTGGTATTATGATTACTTTGTCGTTATATTGTATGCTCATCTTCATAGTAAAAATAAAGGTAAAAATCCAAGCAACGAAAGCTATGACAGGGAATACAGCAAGCGGATTGCTATATTGCCTTGCTATTGTTATTATGCCGCCTAAAGCTAATCCGATAAAAAAGCCGCGTAAAAGGCAGGGCATAATTTTTGGCTTCATAATGTTGAATTCTTCTTGTTGCATTTGCTTAAAATCAGCCACTTCTATCACCCCAAAATATTAAGTTAAACGCCCCGCCTGTGAATTGCAAGACATATAGCAAAGACAGCTAACACTTAAACCAATATTGCTTCTTAGGTTTCGCCTTTAAAAACACCGAAACAGCATGCCTCGGGCATTTGTTTGTACAGCGGTAACAAAGCATACAATTCCCATTCGCCTTAATCAAATCCCCGCTTACACTCAAATTATTAACAGGGCAGGATTTTACACACAAACCGCATAAATTGCAATCCTCCCGATTTATGCGAACTCTATCGGCATATTTCCTCTCAATCAGAGGAACAAACACTCCCTGCAAAAGTCCGAGCCATTTTGAAATAGTGCAAAAACCCCTTTTAACCCTTTTCCCGCTCTTTATATTCTTGCAAACCTTTTCCATTTTCGCTTTTGATTTAATATAATATCTCTTATTGCGTTCCTCGCCCGTAATCGGTATTAGGGGGAAATTGTTTACATTAGTCGGCATAAAAAAGTGTTCCGCATAGATAACGTCATAACTAATATTTGACAGCGAATCCGTTAAACTTCTTGCCCCATCACCCGACCATAAAACCTGTGTGCAAAATATAATCAAGCGTTTTCCGTTTAACAAATTCTTATGTTCAATTGCAAATTCACGGATATTACGCGGCGGTCTTGAACCATAAACAGGATAACAAAAACCAACAGTTGCGGCAGAATTTATAAGTTCCTCAAAATCAACTTTATCTTCAATAGAATAACAAAAAGCGTTCATTTTCTTAGCAAACAATTCAGCAATATACTTTGAATTGCCCGTACCCGAAAAATAAAACATAACCATAGGATTCCACCCCCCAAATATAAATTTATTTCCCTAAACTCATATGTTTACAAAGCATCTCCACACGTTTTTTCAGCCCAAAACATAAAGCATCACGTCTTTGAACGTCAATAAACGGAGAGCCACGGAATATTTCATCTAATTCTTCATCAATATTCATTAAATCAGCGGCTTCAAGCCACGAAAAGTCTTTGACAAGTTTAATTTGCTCTTCATGTGTATTGCAAAATGGTTTACTTGCGGCGGTTTCCGCTTTAATGTTCATCGGGAGTTGATTATGCCATAGTGATGTTCCGCTGTCAAAAATTGGGGCGGTGCTAATCCATTTAAGCGTTTGGGCATTTCTCACCGCCCCGAAATTGCTCAAATGCCTGTCATTATTTGCAATAATATAATCCAAAACAAGCATTTTATCAAGGTTGAACCGAGCATCGGGGATTCCTAATTCCTCACAGCAAGCCAGATAATGTTCATAAAGTAAATCCGCATTTTCTATTTTTTTTATGTTGTGAATAGAAAACGCACTGACTAACTCCGTTTCGGAGGTTATAAAATCCTCACATACGCTATGCGGAAAGTTTTCTTCCCATATTACAGAATATGAAACATGAGGAATTTTAAGGCGTTTCATGATTGCACAAGCCGCCGCTTCGTTAAACGGCTCTTGTTGAAATGGGTCACTGCCGCCTTTTATTAAACATCTCTTGCCGTCAATAATTTTCCATTTCTTTTTCAGCAAACCGTCAGATGTATTGTCGGGTGAGATTAAGTTAAGCTTTTTGTTGGGCTTTGTTTTTCCGAATAAAGCGTTGCCTACATCTTCGGAAAAAGGGTTGTCAAAAAAGTTTATTTTTTCCCATTCAAGCGGGCTTTCAATAGGGTTTATCCAATATTGGTCCGATAGCGAAAGCCCAAAGCATTTTGCTATTAATTCTTTAGAAGAAGAAATGCCTAACGCACCCATAGCCTCGCTGAAATTATGCCTGCTTGCGGGGATTGAACGCCCGCTCCACCATTCATCTAAGTCATCCAAATCAGGGCGTTCATCTTTCACGGTTATTCCGACGGGCAACCGGCTAAAATCAAAAACTTCACCGATATTTGATATTTTAGCGTTTTTGCCCCTAAGAACTATTTGAGCAACAGCTGTTTTTCTGTGCATTAAAATATAATTCACAATCTCCCGCCTTTCGTTATTCTAATTATACTCCAAATCTCGCTAAATGTCAACACTTCGGCAGGGCGAGTTTTTCAACCCTCAAAACCCAAGTCACACCAATAAGACTGTTATCAATATCATCATATTCATTTTGCTGACTGCGGATATATCCCTCAAATAATGCTTTTTTGCCGGGGAATTTTTCAATCAGTTCATTGGCTCTTGCGGTTATCGCCGCCATGCCGGAATCGCTGTCGGGGTTGTCGGAATTATCGCCGGAAGCCGCAATTAATTTTAAGCCCGATTGCTCAAATAAGCTCTGCCATTGCTTTTCGGTCAGATAATCATAGTTGTTATACTTGATTTCCTGATTGCATCCGTCGTCGGGCAGGTAACATTCGTCAATCAGTATAAAACCGCCTTTTTTAACTGTTGATTTCAGCTTATTGACAGTTTCGCAAGGGTTGCCAAGCACGTTGCCGACAGCCCCCAAAATAACAACGTCATAACCCCTTTCGATTTTAACCGCCTCGTTAATATCGCCGACCGCAAAATCGCATAACTCTCCAACGCCATGCTCCGCCGCCTTTTGAACGGCAACATCAATAAAATCAGAAAGCAAATCTATGCCCCTAACTCTCGTCCCAAGCTCTCGTGCAATCGCAACCGATACCGCCCCCTTGCCACAAGCCAAGTCTAAAATTCTTGCACCCTCAGATAATTCAATATGTCTTTTAATCAGCTCGACTATAGCATTAGGACTGCTTCCGAGTTCCCAAAAGTCTTGGAGCAGATACGGCAAAAACGGCAATAATTCAGTAGTTTCGGCAGTAAGCGACCCCGCCAATTTCTCTTCAACTTCCTTTGTCAATTTTGCACCTCCTAATATAAATTTATTATGCTTATCTTCAGCATTTAACCCTCATACAAATCACCGCTGTTTTCCTTGTTGAGTGTCCCGTCAAGTTCGACCATTAAAAATTTTGCCAATTCTTTTACAACGGGTCTGTGCCTCACACCTTTGGGGACAATTATAAACTCTCCCTCATCAATTTTTATTAGTCCCTCGTCTGTTTCGAGGTGAAAAGTCCCCTCAATAACATAGAAAAGTTCATCAGATTGCTCATGAATATGAAAATCCAATGTGCGGTTTTCAACATTTACAACACTTAATATATGACCGTTCAAACTCCCGACCTTATCGTAAACATACAACCTTTCTACAGCATTAACAGCTTCTTTAAGATTCACTTTTTCCAACATAATTTTTCTCCTCACTTAATGTAAAATGTTCGCATCCCTGCAAAAATCAGTTAATGTATTTAATGCTTATAATGTAGTGTTAATCTAAATACGCCTTACCACTTTCATCATACTTTACAATTAACTCTTCTCTTTGAAAAATATCTGCCATTGTTTTAGTACAATCATAATATAACTTATATACCAGCACTTTATATAATTCTTCACCCTCTGTATGGTCATTCCAAGTGCCGTAAGAGTCAAACTCCTCTTTGGTTATCTGCCAAAATATTGCTTGATTAAGCCTTCCGCCAAGTGCTTCAAAGGCATATATTTCATCATCGAATTTGCCCACCGATTCCCATTGTCCAATTTTTATTCTTTTGTAAAACCTCATATCTTTAACTCCCATTATATAAATAATATTCGCACCCCTGCAAAAATCGGTTGCTTATCAACCTGTCACATCATAACAAAGTTCAACAAATTGATTAAAGCGATTTATGCTTTTTAAAGCCTTATTCTTTGAGCTTTTCCAATATTCTCTCTGCTCTTTCCCTATCCTTTGAAAATTGCCCGATAAATGCGTCAAATGCTAGTAAAAACAATATGCTGTAGTTATTTGAAAAAACAAAATCAACAAGATTATCACCTATTAATTCAGGGTTAATATCAATTATTTGTGAGGCAATTAAAATAAAAAGATAAAGCAAATATATTAATGTTTTAAACGAAACAAATCCGCCCGATATTATAAGACGGGCTTTTTCCGCGCCGTACTTTTCCTTTAACCTCATAATCATTTCGTCCGATTGCAAAAGCTTAACTGCATATTGGTCAAATAATACAGCTAAAATAATCAAGGCAAAATTCCACAAATAAGCATACAAAACAGAAAACCCGGCTAACCATGTAAACCCCAAATATAAAACCAACCCATATGCAATCATTCCTAAAATATCATGGAGCAGATATTTGTTAATTTTCAGCTTATTCATATGAAACCGAACCTTTCAAATATTTTGCGGCGGTATTATTGTTAAGTGTGCTTATAGTGCTTATTCCTGAACAGTCTCTTAAATAATTTTCGCATTTTTCGGAATAAGTTCGGGGTGATTTCGCATAAATTCTGTTGCTTTTTTATTAATTTCTTCAATAGTCATATCCTCAAAAAGATTTTCCCGCCATTTGGTATAATCAAAGCGGTCTTGCTTTATAGTACTTATAAACATTTCAATTCCGTTTTTCATAATAGATTTTATCAGTTTAATTTGCTTTTTGTCCCATATTGGTATATAATCTTCCTCGTCACTCGGTTTTAATATATTGTTTCCGTAAAACAGTTTGTCGTAAATTATGTTGATTGATGCGTTTTTATTATCGCCTTTAAAATTAACTCCCGTTGAATATGCTATGTCTGTAAAAATATTCCAAAAATTTAAAATATCATTGCATATGACATTTACATCATCGCTTTTAATCCAAGCGTTCAGCCAATCGAAATCATATAACATAATCTCATATTCATCATTTTGATATAACTGCAAATTTTTTTCAGCCAAGAATTGCAAAGCCGAGTTCTTTGCCCCGAAACATAATATTTTCTTATCTTCATTGCAAAAAAGACCGTCTTTATCATCTGAATAATCTGAATACCATATGGAATAATTCTTGAGTCCGTCATATAAAAATTGAATTAAAAATATATCCATAATTGAGTGACACCTGCTTTCTTATTCTCACCAATCCTGCGAAGATTTTTTAAAATCGCTCGTATCTTTTGACGTTCCCAACGCCCCTCTATGTTGATTAAGTGTGGTTTTACTAATTAAATCAGGGTTTATTTTGGCAAGTTCGACCAGCGTATCTAAAGAACCTGCCTCTTTTTTTCGCCTTGAACGCATACTCCGCATTGCTATAAACCCCGGCACAAAAAATAACATTCCGAAAAAAATTAAGCGAATCTCTTCATTATTATCGCTTGAATAAAGCCTTGACGGTTTACCCGGTATATTATATACGGTGATACTGTCGCCTACAGCTTGCTTTGGTTTCAAACCCCAATAAAGGTTACGAGTATGCTCTTCACCATCAATTTGGACGCTAACCTTATAGCTTCCGTTCATGTTGCCGTCAGTAATGTAGTTTTTGTTGTTGTGATAGATCTTAGTGATTTCACCGATGTTTTTTTCTGCACCGATTTTAATTAAATTAAAGTCTATCAAAAAGATAATACCTCCGATGATTAATAAAGCACCGATGATTTGAAAAACCAAAGCAATGTTTCTGACATCCTCCTGCCGAACATTATATAATTTTAAAAAATCTGCAATTAAAATAACGCCTCCGACAATTAAAAAAGCTGAAGTGAAGATCCTTAAAGCCGGATGACCCAAAAATTCAGCTGCAAGCGCGTAAAAAAACATAAAAAATTTCGGCATAATAAATCTCCCCTATTATACTATCGATTATTCTCAAATATCTCCCCCGTATCAACGTCCATGAACCACCTGTCAGTTGTCTCATCGTTTGTTTCGCTTCTGTTGATAAACAGATAAGAACGTCCGACAGTTACGCCTTTTTCTGCTCCAATTCCGCCGCCCTATCTAAATCATAAACGGTAATATCAATCTGCGGCGGCTCTTTGAAGCTCTTCGGGCTTATCTCCCCTGTCGGCAAAGGCACGCTGAACCGCACGGATACAGTTTCATCTGCAAGATAACGCTCAAGTAAATCATAAAAATAATCATTAACCTCATCTGCATAGCGGACGTTATTGTAATAGTCTTGAATCATTCCGTTGCCCTTATTATACCATATGTTAAACACCATTTCGGGGTTGGCTTTCGGATATGCCCGAATTCGGTGAGGGCGGGCAAATTCCTCAAAGTAAAATTCAACCTCGCAGGTAAATTCTTCGTTATATTTGTCCAACAAATACGCTTCCATCAAAGCCTGCGTTTCCGCCGCATATTTCGCCTCTGACTTTTCGTCAATTTTCGGCATACGATGTGTATCGCCGCAAGCCGCCAAAAATATGCAAATGAGGGGGAGAATAAATATTTTTTTCACATAAACCCGAGCCTTTCAAATATTTTGCGGCGTTATTATTGCCGATTATTCTTATTTTGCCGCTAATCGAAAAACTTAATAAAAAAATATTTAGTAAGCTTAGGTGCATTTATGTTTTTCCGAATAAACTCAACTTGAAAGCCGCACTTTTTATAAAAATCGGGAGCTTGAAATTCATAAGTGCTTAAATTTATATTTTCAAAGCCTTTGCCTTTAAAGTAATCCTCAACCGCTTGGATAAGCCTGCTTCCGATATGTTTACCTCTGTATTGTTCAAGTATGATAAGGTCGATTATTTTCACTTCTTTATAGTATGAATGACCCGTTATTATCCCCGCGAATTCCTCATCCTTTTTTGCAATAAAACAAAACGGAACATAATTACATTCAATGTTGTTTTTATCAGCAAATTTAGTGAATTCAACACCTATCATTTTTTCTGTTTCCTCATCGGCGTATTCTCTATAATCAATCTTTAACACTATATCCCCCCAAAAATATAAATTTATCACGCTAAAACCGCCGAACCATGCAGAGAGAAATATTCTTAACACTTTAAGGAGTATATTTCCCTTTATGCTTATTATAAAACTCTTTCAATGACTTTTTTGTATCATCATCAAGGTCATGCCAACGTACCCCTTTATATTATCACAAAATAAACATCAACGCAAGCACAATATATGTATACTTTACATTCTTTTGAAGCAGCAAGTATACAAATCCGTAAACTAACGAAAATGCCGCAAGATAAATCCCCGTAAGTAAATCCTTTGTAAATATATGTAATAACCCCCATAATAATCCGCAAAGTATTCCGCCCCAAGGGATATTTTCTTTTCTAAAGACAATTTCGCCGAATTTCTGCCCGTAAACAATAACGGATAAAAACAAAGAAACTTCAAAAGCATAGTAAATATACTGAATGATAAACGCCAATATAGCATAACTGCTAAACAACTCTCTCATACGCAAAAATTCCACCAACGGTTTAAACTGCATATTATACATTAAAAGCTGACCAATAACAGCGGCTATAAGCAACGCAAAAACAATAATCCAATTTTTAAGCGGAGCGCGCGCAGAATTATTCTCCAAGACATTATAGCCTTTCTTTTTCGCAAGAGAATACAAAGAGAATACGCCCGCCGCCCACATAACGCTGGTAAGCCCCCACTGTAACAGCATAACTGAAAATCCATGGGCTTCAATCCTCGCCGAAAAATCCATAGTGCCGTAAAATAAGAATGTAACTAATAAAACTACAACATCCATCCCCAAAAACAAAAATGCAAGGATTCCCATCCCAAGATATGAAATTGGTTTTTCTTTCATTTTAAAATACTCCTATCATATTTTTTGTTTGTATTAAATGTAGCTTACCCAACTACTGAAAACCAAGTGGATAATAAAATGGGCGAATTGAGTAAACTGCCGAATATATCAAAAAAGTTAGAAACGTAACTCACCAAATCCAATCCACCTCATATTTTTGGATATTTTCATCTATTGTAATAATCGTCAACCCCTCAACAAGAGCGGTCGCAACAATCAGGCGGTCAAAGGGGTCTTTGTGTATAAAGGGTAAATTGCCTAAATTGCTTAAATATTTATCTTTAATTTGCAATATGGTAAAATCTCTGTCATTAATGTTGTCCAACAATTCGTCAAGAGGAAGCTTTAGATTTAATTTGCCTAAATTCATTTTCAAAGCAATCTCCCATAAAGAAATTGCACAAATATATATGCTGTTTGCGGGGTTATCAATTAGTTTCACTATCTTGTCCGGGAGTTCAGGTGAATTTTCATAATACCAAATAACGGCGTGCGTGTCAATCAAATATTTCATTCCATATACTCCTTTAATTCCTCAAGCGGTTCATTAAAATCATCAGACATCCAAACTTTACCTGTTAAAAGCCCTCTGGCTGTTGAGCGCGGCAATTTCCCGCTTTTAATTGTGTTTGCCGCTTCCTCAATAACCGGCAATATTATTACCTCGACCTTTGTATTTTTGAGATTATGCGGGATAACAATTTGACTTAATAAGTCGCTGTTTATTACCTGCCTTACAAATTCCATGTTTCATGCTCCTTCCAAAAATTTCAATCCTCCAAAACAACAGTAAACGGTCCCTCATTTACGAGTTCGACTTTCATAGACGCACCAAAAACTCCATGTTCGACTTTAACAAATTTATCCCTTGCATATTCGACAAAATATTCGTATAACTCTTCTGCCAAAGCGGGGGCGGCGGCGTTTATGAAACTGGGGCGGTTTCCTTTTCTGCAATCGGCACATAGCGTAAACTGCGAAACAACCAAAATCCCGCCGCCGACATCGCCTATAGAGAGGTTGGTTTTCCCGTTCTCATCGGAAAAAATCCGTAATCTTTGAATTTTCTCAACCATCTTCTCAATCTTAGCCCGGTCGTCGCCCTCGTTAATCCCCAGTAATACCAAATACCCGTGACCAATCTCCCCGCACACCACCCCGTCAACACGAACCGACGACGACGAAACCCTCTGCAATACAACTTTCATACTTACACACCCATTCCTATAAAAATAATAACACTCCCAAAAAGTGACAAATCGCGCCGAGATTCACAAAGAAATGCCAGACCATATGGTAAAACTTCCGTTCCTTTTTAGCGTAAAAATATGTTCCGGCAGAGTAGAACAAGCCGCCGCCGAGGATTAACAGCTGCAACCCTATATTTGCATTGCGGATAATCAAAGGGGCAACAAGCACTGCCGACCAGCCCATTACAAGGTAAATGGTAAGCGATATTTTCGGGATTTTTTTCTTCGCAAGCGATTTATACAAAACTCCGAAAATAACCATAGCCCATTGAAGCGAGGCAATAGCAATCCCAACCGAGCCGCCGATTACAACCAGCGCAACAGGCGTATACGTGCCCGCAATAGCGACATAGATGAATATATGGTCAAGAATTTGCATTACCTGCTTTTGGCGCGTATCGGCAGTCATGCTGTGATAAAGTGATGAGGATAAAAACATAAGAAAGAGCGAGCACATGAAAACAGACGTGCAAAAAGCGGCAAGCGAGCCGTTCCTCAAATAAGCATGAATTGCCGTAGGCGCGATTCCGCATAATACAGCAAGAGCCATAACCCCATGGCTGACGGAATTGCCTATTTCCTCCCCCAAAGTATAAGTGTAAAGACGAATTTTTTTCATATGAAACCCCTCTTTAAATGAATAATGAACAATTGACAATCAGCAATTAAATTGTTAATTGGCTAATTGTAATTATTCATTGTTCATGTTCATTGTTCATTTTTATCAGAAACCCAAAATTTTCTGAAAATCAGCCGATATTTTTTCCTCCAAAGCGGCGGCTTCATCTCTTGTTTTACCCGTTGTACTGTAGTAGGCTTTGATTTTAGGCTCTGTACCCGAAGGGCGGAGCACCACCGAAGCATTGTCGGTAAGGGTAAACTTCAATACGTCCGATTTGGGAAGTGTGAGCATTGTCTTTTCGCCGGAAGCCATGTCAATGGTAACGCTCTCCAGATAATCGTCAAGGCTGTTCGTTTGAAGCCCGCCGATTGACTTAGGCGGCTCTTCCCTCAGCATGGTCATAAGCTCGTTCATCTTCTGCATACCCTCCTTACCCTCGCAGGTAAAGGATTTTTGGGTATGATAGTAAACGCCGTATTTTTCATACATATTCTCTCTTGCTTGGCAAAGAGATATGCCCTTTGTTTTATAATAAGCCGCCATTTCGCAAATTAACATAGAGCCGACAACTGCGTCTTTATCGCGGACATAAGTACCCGCCAGATAACCGTAGCTCTCTTCAAAGCCGAAAATATATCTGTCTTGCTGACCTTCGCCCTCCAAAAAGCCGATTTGCTCCCCTATAAACTTAAAGCCCGTCAGAACATCGACAACCTTAACGCCGTACTCCTTGGCAATAGCATCGATAATACCGGTGGTTACTATCGTTTTAACCGTTACGGGCTCTTCCGGCATACTGCCCGCCTTTGTCCGCTCGGAGCAGATATACTCCAAAAGCATAGCCCCAACCTCGTTGCCCGAAAAGAGCACATAACTGCCATCTTTAGACGGAGCGGCGATTCCCACCCTGTCCGCGTCCGGGTCCGTTGCTAAAAGCAGGTCCGGCTTTACCGTTTCGCAAAGCTTTAATCCTAAATCCAAAGCTTCCTTGATTTCCGGGTTAGGGAAAGGACAGGTTGTAAAATGCCCGTTGGGATATTCCTGCTCGGGCACTACCGTAACCTCGGTTACGCCTATCTTCGCCAGAATTGAACGGACAGGCTTGTTCCCCGCGCCGTTAAGCGGCGTGTAAACAACCTTGACCCCGCTTGCCGGCACTAAATCGGAATGTAAGCCTTGCTTGGCAACCTCGTCAAGGTAGGAGTCAACCACCTCTTGACCGATATATTTAATCCTGCCGTCCCTCACGCCCTCGTCAAAGGGTATCACCTTAGCTCCGTCAAACATAGATACTTTGGATACATTTTTTATTACAATCTCACTGGCGGTAAGCGAAAGCTGACAGCCGTCCGACCCGTAAGCCTTATAGCCGTTATATTTAGACGGGTTATGGCTCGCGGTAACGACAACGCCCCCGCTGCACTTCAAAGCCCTTACGGCGTAAGAAAGCATAGGCGTAGGCATAAGCTCGCTGTATATATGGACAGTTATGCCGTTAGCGGCAAAGACACAAGCGGCTTCTTTAGCAAAAACATCCGATTTGATTCTGCTGTCATAAGCTATCGCTACAGAGGGTGAAGCCGGAAACAGAGCGTTAATATAATCGGCAAAGCCCTGCGTTGCGCGGCGCACCGTATATACGTTCATCCTGTTAGAACCCGCTCCGATTACCCCGCGCAAGCCCCCCGTACCAAATTCAAGCTCACGATAGAACCTGTCGGTGATAGCATCGTCATCGCCTTTAACACTCTCCAGCTCCGCCTTTAAATCGGGGTCGTCAACAGCTTTTTCAAGCCAAAGACCGTACAGCTCCATTTTATCCATAACCCAAAACCTCATTTCACGTAATATTATTTATTGAATATATTAAATAAATCCGAATAGTCGTTCTCCTGCTGTTTAACCGCTCCCACTTCGGCAACAAGCTCATCCGCTTTAATGACATTGCCGCTCACGCCATCGGCGAACCCGGTTGCTATAACCGTAACTCTCATCTCATCCTTCATGTCAGGGTCAAAGGACGTACCGAATATCACGTTTACGCTTGGGTCGGCGGCACTCGAAATCAAATCGGTGAAATCCCCGACATCCGTAGCAAGAACATCTTCCGACATCAATATGTTAACCAAAAGCCTTGTAGCTCCCTTAATCGATGTTTCAAGAAGCGGGCTGGATATAACCATATCAACGGCTTCCTTAGCCTTATCCTTGCCCGAGCCGTATCCAATCGCCATATGGGCGTAGCCCGCGCCTTTCATGGTGGTTTCAACATCGGCAAAGTCAAGGTTGATTTTACCTTCATGAATGACAAGGTCGGCTATTGATTTTACGCCGGTCATAAGAATCTCGTCCGAGCGGGCGAAAGATTCTATCATGGTCAGCGGCTTGTCAAGCCCCGTGAGCAGACGCTCGTTGGGAATCACCACCAGCGAATCAACGTGCTTAATCAGCTCCTCTATCCCCTTTTCCGCCTGTCTCATCTTCGCTGACTGTTCAAAATGAAAAGGCTTGGTGACAACGGCAACGGTAAGTATGTCAAGCTCCTGCGCCACCTCGGCTACAATCGGAGCTGCCCCGGTGCCTGTTCCTCCCCCCATTCCCGCAGCGATAAACACCATCTGCGCCCCTTTGAGCGCGGTGGTAATCTCATCTCGGTTTTCCTGCGCGGAACGCTCGCCTATATCGGGTCTGTTCCCCGCGCCGCGCCCCCTTGTCAGTTTTTCACCGATTTGCACCTTATGAGCCGCCCTGCTGGAACGCAAAGCCGCCGCATCGGTGTTAATAGCAATATATTCCACATCGTTAAACCCGGAGTTGACCATACAATTAAGCGCGTTTCCCCCTCCGCCGCCAACGCCTGCTACCTTAATTACCACCTCGGGGATAAAATTATCGTAAGCCTCGTTATCAACTTGAAATCCCATTTTTTCCCATTCCTTTCGCACACACCCAAGATTTCGCAAAAGCGCACAGATATATTTTACCATACCGCTTTTAATTTTTCAAGTGGTTTTTGAAATTATTTTAAACTTTATTCAAAATTTTCCGAATCATTACCATTTTCTGCCGCAATTATGCTTGAAGAAAGCACTTCTTCCCTCTTTAGCCTGTCTAAATTTTGGAGATACGTTTCTTGATTGCGTATAATCCCGTCCCTGCTGATGAAAGACGCGCTTTCGGAATGAAAGGTAAGCGTCCCCTCCTCGTCCGCGCCGATGTTCAGCCTTATAATCCTGTCGGCATACCTAAGCTTATAGTCGATTTCGGCAACCGAGCCTAAAACTATCGAAATCCTGTCTTCAAAATTGCAGATTACCTTAAGCCTGTCGGTCACGTCAATGCTCTTTATACTGTCTGCAAGGACACTTTCCTTGGTTTTTTCGAGAAGCTCAAAGATATTCTCGGTTTTCCTCTCGTCCTCCGACTCAAACAGAACCCCTCTTTTGAGCCAAGGAGCAGCATCCGTTCCGTAAAATGTAATTAAAGAATTGTTAAAGCCCTCGTTTGATATGTCCAGAATTTTCCCTTCGGCACTTGTCAGATACCAAACTCCGTCATGCTCCATATTAGCCTTTTCCTCAGCGGGAGCAACGGTTATCCTTACCGTGGAGGGAAAAACCCTGCGAACCTCTGCGGTTTCTATATAAACAAGCTCTCCTGTTATCATCTCCGAGCATTTTTTCATATTTTTCCTTACAAGGTTGTCCCCGCTTTTCAAGCCGCTTGCGGCTACAATTTCGTCAGCCGTATATATTGACGTCCCGCGTATGGAAACAGAGTTGATTTTAAAAAATACGGTTACCGATAAAATACCGAATATAGTAAAAGCGATAAACGCGATAACCGAATATTGAAGCGAATAGCTCCCGCCCCGCCGTCTTTTCTTTCTTTTTTCGGCAGCCATTTTTAATTCCCCTTTCCTCCTTTATGTCTTAATATAATTATTGCATATTTTAAACAAAATTTCAAGGGTATTTTTGTCGTTTGTTTCCACTTTGTTTATTTTACACAATAATAGTTCCGATTGATTTGCATTTCTTTGATATATTTACTTAACTTTTCAATTTATTAAACCTCCCTAAAGCTATTTATTGGCAAATTTTTGAAAAGAGCGGGCTTGCCTAATGCCGGGCGTTAAAAAAACGCAAAAGGCATAATAACCGAGTTAAAATCAAGTGAGCAGAACATTATTGTGCAACATGCACAATAAACCCTGCGATAATTTTCCATTTAAACATACTAGAAAAAGGCAGTAAAATCTGCTATAATTAATAAGAGTAAGGGATTTGGATAATGAACAATGAACAATGAAATTGTTCATTAGCTAATTACAATTGTTAACTGTTAACTGTTAATTGTTAATTGTTAATTGTTAAAAACTCCCTTGACTACTATTTTGAAAGGGTTGGTAAGAACTATGGCAAAAAAATTCGTCTATTTGTTTTCAGAGGGCGACGGAAAAAACAAGGAGCTTTTCGGCGGAAAGGGAGCAAACCTTTCCGAGATGACAAAGCTGGGTCTCCCCGTACCCCAAGGCTTCATTATTTCTACCGAGGCTTGCACGCAGTATTACGAGGACGGCGAGAAAATCAACGACTCGATTATGGCTGAAATCATGGAAAACATTACAAAGATGGAAGGAATTACAGGCAAGAAATTCGGCGATTTGGACAATCCCCTGCTTGTTTCCGTCCGCTCCGGCTCGCGCGCTTCAATGCCGGGCATGATGGACACCATCCTTAATCTGGGGTTAAACGATGAAGTAGTTGAGGCTTTCGCTAAGAAAACCAATAACCCGAGGTTCGCCTATGACTCTTACCGCCGCTTTATCCAAATGTATTCCGACGTTGTTATGGAAGTGGGCAAAAAATACTTTGAAGAATTGATTGACAAGATGAAGGAAGAAAAAGGCGTTAAGCTTGATACTGAGCTTACGGCGGACAACCTAAAGGAGCTTGCCAACCAATTTAAAGCCGAATATAAGGCTAAAATCGGAAGCGATTTCCCTGCTGACGCTAAAGAACAGCTTATGGGCGCGGTTAAAGCCGTATTCCGTTCATGGAATAACGAGCGCGCGATTATCTACCGCCGTATGAATGACATACCCGGCTCTTGGGGAACTGCCGTAAACGTGCAGGCTATGGTATTCGGCAATATGGGCGATACTTCCGGCACGGGCGTAGCATTCTCACGTAACCCATCTACAGGCGAGAAGAAGCTTTACGGCGAATTCTTGCTCAACGCGCAAGGCGAGGACGTTGTTGCCGGAATCAGAACGCCCCGCCCCATCAGCGAGCTTCAGGACGCCATGCCGGAGGTCTACAACAGGTTTGTAGAAATAGTAAACCAGCTTGAAAAGCATTATAAAGATATGCAGGATATGGAGTTTACAATTGAAGATAAAACTCTGTATATGCTTCAAACCAGAAACGGTAAAAGAACGGCAGCCGCCGCTCTTAAAATCGCCTGCGATTTAGTAGACGAAGGCATGATTGACGAAAAACAAGCCGTTTGCATGATTGACCCGAAACAGCTTGACGCGCTGTTGCACCCGCAATTCGATGCGGCGGCTCTGAAAGCGGCTAAGCCTGTCGGAGCGGGTCTGGCGGCTTCGCCCGGTGCGGCTTGCGGTAAGGCTGTATTTAGCTCTGAAGATGCTGTTGCTATGGGCGAAAAGGGCGAAAGCGTAATATTAGTCCGCCTTGAAACCTCGCCTGAAGATATTGAGGGTATGCACTACTCCAAGGGTATTCTTACCGTTCGCGGCGGTATGACCTCCCACGCGGCAGTTGTTGCGCGCGGAATGGGTACTTGCTGTGTTGCAGGTTGCGGAGATGTAAAAATCAACGAAGCCGCTAAAACCTTTGAGCTGGGCGGCAAGACCTTTAAAGAGGGCGATTATATCTCACTTGACGGCTCTACAGGTAAGGTTTACGGCGAAACAATCGCAACCGTTGAAGCTACAATCGGCGGCGAATTCGGCAGGATTATGGCTTGGGCTGATAAACACAGAAAATTAAAGGTAAGAACTAACGCAGACGCTCCCGCCGATGCTAAAAAAGCACGCGAATTCGGCGCGGAGGGTATTGGTCTTTGCCGCACCGAGCATATGTTCTTCGAGCCGGACAGGATTTCCGCATTCAGAGAAATGATATGCGCCGACACGGTTGCCGAGAGAGAAAAGGCTCTTGCAAAACTCGAACCCATGCAGCAAGCAGACTTTGAGGGGCTTTACGAAGCAATGGAAAGCTACGGCGTTACCATTCGTTTCTTAGACCCGCCGCTTCATGAATTTGTTCCTACAGAGAGCAAGGATATTGAAGCACTCGCTAAGAGCGTAGGCAAAACAGCGGCTGATATTAAAGCTATTATCACTTCACTCCACGAGTTTAACCCAATGATGGGTCATCGCGGATGCCGCCTTGCCGTAACTTACCCCGAAATAGCGGCTATGCAGACCAGAGCGGTTATTAAGGCAGCTATAGCTGTATCAAAACGCCGCCCCGACTTGAATATCGTTCCCGAAATTATGATTCCGCTTGTAGGCGAGGTTAAAGAGCTTCTATTTGTTAAGAAAACTGTTGTTGAAGCCGCTGACAAAGTAATTGCCGATGCGGGCGTTAACCTCAAATACATGGTAGGAACTATGATTGAGATTCCCAGAGCCGCTCTTACGGCTGACGCTGTTGCGAAAGAAGCTGACTTCTTCTCATTCGGAACAAATGACTTAACCCAAATGACCTTCGGCTTCTCACGCGATGACGCGGGCAAATTCTTAGATGCTTACTACAAAGAGCAAATCTATGAATCCGACCCGTTTGCGCGCCTTGACCAAACAGGCGTAGGCAAGCTTGTTAAGATGGCTGTAGAACTGGGCAGACAAGGCAACCCGAACCTCAAACTCGGAATATGCGGCGAACACGGCGGCGACCCATCGTCCGTAGCATTCTGCCATAATGTAGGGCTTGATTATGTTTCATGCTCACCTTTCAGAGTACCGATTGCAAGGCTTGCGGCGGCGCAGGCGGCAATTATGGGCGCGGGCAGTTTTGGGTAATCAACAATTAATAATTAACAGTTAACAATGAACAATTATAATTAACTAATTAATAATTTAATTGTTAACCTTAAATTAAAGCTGAACGGCGGTAATTTTATTTACCGCCGTTCAGCTTTTTAATTGTTGTATGCCGACATATTTCGACATGTATTTTTTTTAAAAAGTAGTAAAATATATATGTAGATAAATACAGTATAAATCATTTTTAATCGACAATAATAAATAAAACAATGCTGTCAACCTATGATAGTTTAAAATATTTATTCAAAAAAAAGGATGCGGACGAATGAGGAAGTATATCAAAGCGGGGGCAATTTTAATAAATGCTCTGATTATAGGGCTGCTGCTGCTAATCCTTTATTATAATCATACCCTTCCTAACAATTATTATGTCACCGCCGGCTCGGAGCTACGCTTAACCGGCGTTTTTGAAGCCGTTCGATGTGTAGGGGACGTTTCCGCGGCAAAGCAAGCGGCGGCTTATTCAAGCTCCGCCGACGGCATATCATCGCATAAGGCAGAGCTTAGGTTGTTGGGCATTATTCCCATAAAAACCATAAACATACGCGAGGTAAAAGAACCCGTTTTAATCCCCTGCGGCGAACCCTTCGGAATTAAACTGCTTACAGACGGGGTAGTGGTCGTTGAGGTAAGCGGATTTTATTCGGACGGCGGCTTCGTCTCCCCTGCGGCTACGGCGGGGATAAGGGTAGGCGATATAATCAAATACGCGGGCGGGCAGCGGGTATCCTCAAACGAGGAAATTGAAGCTATCATGTCCCAAAGCGGAGGACAAGCCGTCTCCGTTAATCTGGAGCGCGAGGAAAAAGCCTTTGAAGCGACTGTTTACCCCGCCCTTTGCAAGCCGGACGACAGCTACCGCGCCGGCATGTGGGTTCGCGACAGTTCCGCCGGAATCGGCACAATTACGTTTTACAACCCCAATACAGGTATGTTCGCCGGGCTGGGGCATCCCGTCTGCGATGTTGATACGGGAAAAATTATGCCGCTCCGCTCGGGTGAGGTGATTAAAGTTATGATAAACGGGGTAAAAAAAGGAAAATCCGGCGCGCCGGGTGAGCTTGCAGGTATGTTCATTTCGGATAACCCCATCGGAATACTGGGGCGCAACAGCAAAGGCGGTCTGTTCGGGCATATGAACAACGGCTTCAACCCGTCCAATCAAGGCTTGCCTTTAGGGATGAGGCAAGAGATTGAAACGGGCGAAGCGTATATATATTCAACCGTCAAGGGTACAGCCCCGTCTATGTATAAAATCATAATAGAAAAAATTGATTTCAGTGACTCGGATAACGGCAAAAATATGATTATCCGCGTAATAGATGAGGAGCTTTTAGCAATTTCCGGCGGTATCGTTCAAGGCATGAGCGGAAGCCCCATCGTGCAGAACGGAAAGCTGGTCGGCGCGGTTACGCACGTTTTTATCAACAATCCCGCCAAGGGCTACGCTATTTTCGCCGATTATATGTACGATGAATCGCTTAAAGCCCAAGCTGATTTGTTTGCACTTGATGATGCGGCATAGATTTTCGTAGGTTACCTATATTTATTCCGCAATCTATCAAGCTCCTGCCCGGCAGAATTAAAATCATAATCTTCAAGCAACCCAGCCAGTTCCTCAGCACCCGGCACAGCGCGCACCTCGTCAAGCAGGCTTATACATTCGGGGCTTATATTTTCAATCATAAGGGCAAGCCTTTCAAAAAGCTCCGATATTTGCTCGGATTTAAGCGGAGATGCCGCCGTGGCTTCAAGCTCGTCCGCAAACGGCTTCAGTTCCTCCAAAACAGAATTTAATTCCGCTTCAAGAGCATCCATTTTATCAGCCGGAATTGGCAATTTCTTAATTTTAAGCAAGTCCTCCGTCTCGGCGGCTATGCTTTGCAGGCTTGTTTTACCGATTAACCCCGCACTGCCCTTTAAAGTATGTACAATTCTGTGAGCCGATTCTATATCATCGGATTCCAAGGCTTCCTTAATTTCAACAAGCACGGCTTGGTTATTTTTAACAAAGCTCCGTCTCAGCTTATTTTGAAGCTCCTCATCGCCGCGCTCGTTTTCGCCCTCTTTCGAAGAACTTACGGGCGTTAGGTATTTCAGCAGGACACGCCAAAGTTCCTGAGAGGTAAAAGGCTTGCCGAGGCAGTCGGACATACCGTTTCGCCTGTATTTTTCCAATTCGCTTGCCATTATATTGGCAGTCGTTGCAATTACAGGGGTTTTAACGCCAAGGGAATTTATCTCCTGCGCGGCGGCAACTCCGTCCATGACCGGCATAAATATATCCATTAAAATCAAATCAAAAGGCTCTTCCCCCGCCTGCAACCGCTCCTTTACAATATCCGCGCCGATTTTACCGTTCTCAGCCTCAATTGCCCTAAGTCCTACGCGTGAGAGATGCTCGCAGATTACTTCCCTATTCATCGGGTTATCATCGCATATGAGAACCAAGCCGTTAAAGCGCGGCTTTTCAAGGGTGTTTAACAGGTTATTGTCGGGCTCATCGTACTGCTCATCAATGGTTTCAAACACGATTTCAAAACTAAACGTACTCCCGTTGCCCTGAGAGCTTTCAGCCTTCAACTTTCCGCCCATAAGCTCCACGATACTTTTGGTGATGGAAAGCCCCAGCCCTGTGCCGCCGTAGTTTCGCGTTGTGCTGGAATCGGCTTGGATAAACGGCTCGAAGATTTTATCAATCTGCTCCGGGCTCATGCCGATTCCTTGGTCCTTGACCTCAAAATATACGGTTGCTTTTCCGTTTTCGATGCTCCTTACAGCCGACGAAAGATGTATTGTTCCGAATTCCGTAAATTTTACCGCGTTTGAAAGAAGGTTCGTAAGAGCTTGATAAATCCTTACTTGGTCGCCGATTAGCCTTTTTCCGTTTAACGATTCCGCATAGAGCATTAATTCAAGCTTCTTATCCCTAATGTCCGGCATAATCGCCGACTGGCAGCGTGAAAAAACGTCCTGTAATTTAAAGGCGGCATGTTCCAGCTCCATTTTGCCGGATTCTACCTTTGAAATATCCAGTATATCGTTAATAATGTTCAAAAGCCATCTTGTGCTATCCTTAATTTTACTTAAATATTCCTTGACCTGCGATAAGGCATCGTTATCCAAAGCAAGCTCGGCAAAGCCCATTATGCTGTTAATAGGCGTTCTGATTTCGTGGCTCATCACCGCCAGAAATTCGGACTTGGCGCGGTTCGCGCTTTCAGCCTCCGTCATTGACTTATGCAGGGGCTTTAAAAGCTTTGAGATAAAAATATTGAATATTATGAATATTACAAACATTATAAAAAGCATCACAACAAAAAGCACGGTCAGCGAGGTTGCGTAATCCTCGGGGCTGTCGGGCATTACCGCTACGGAATACCACCCCAGAAGGGGGATTGTTCCCAAGGCGATTCTTCCGAGCGGGGTGTCTAAAGTCTGCGTTTCACCTGCATTTATGCTTTTTGCTAACTTAACAATACCTCTGCCTGCGCCCAGTTGCTCCTCTATATTTACCTTCCCCGCTACAAGGGAAATATCGCGCGCGCCGGTAATTTCGCCCGCCGCGTTGAAAAAGAATACATCCAGTCTGCCGTCGTAATCCTTATTGACCATGCTAAGGTAGGTTGAAATATCTATCCCCGTTCCAACCATACCGACAGGCTCGCGCTCGCTCCCGAAAACGGGGGCGTTAATCCATAGATTCGTCACGCTCAAATCGGGGTTATAATTAATATTAAAATTATATGTTTCCGTATCATAAAGCGTCATTTCATACCAATAATTATCGGGGCTTTTCGTATTAAGCTTATACGGCTCTCTATCCGTGTAATAGAACATCTTATCCGTATCGTTTATCCAAAAGGCGATGTTGGAGGCGAAGGCATTGCTGTAAGCATCAAGCTCCGATACGGCAATGCTCCCCAGTTCGCTGTCATGAGGTGAGGCAAAGTACCGCGATATTAGCGGAGAATCCGCCATTTTAAGCGCGATTACAATCTCATTGTTAACAGAGGTTTCCAGCTTAATCCGTTCCATCTCCAATAGCTGAGATAATGTATTCCCCTTATTCGTCCTGATAATCTGCCTCATGGATAATACAAAGGCAGTAATTCCCAGTGCAAGAATAATCAGAAAAAATACAGCAGAAAAGGTTATAAACCTGCTCATCAAGGGAAGCTTATTACCTTGCATGGAACGAGGTTTAAGCTTAATATCCATAAATATAACCCCCCTTTTTTTCAATTAACAATTAATAATTAACAATTAACAATTGTCAATTATCAATTGTTTTTTAAGTTCTTTAAGAGCGGAGGCGGCTAATTTAAAGTTGTAATTTTCTATGTGTCCGGCAAGCTCTTCGGATTTGGGTATGGCGCGAATTTCATCAAGAAAGCCTGCACAGCCGGGGTTTAGGTTTGCAAGCATAGGCTCAAGCTTTTCAAGCAATGCAAGTGCCTGCTCCCCGTCTAAGGTAAGTACCTGCTCCGCCGACTCCTCCAGTAGCGGCTTTAGCTCCTCAATCGCAGTATTAAGCTCGGCTTCAAGCTGATTGAGCTTATCTTTCAGCACTGAATCCTTCTCATTTCTAAGCAGGATTTCAACCTCCTCGGCGGCATTTTTAAGCTCCGTTTTGCCTATCATCCCCGCACTGCCCTTTAAGGTATGGGCAAGCCTGTGGGCGCGCTTTATATCTCCGGCGGCAATCGCCTCGGTGATTTCGGTATGTACGGTCTGATTATTCTTAACGAAATTGATTTTCAGCTTTTTGAGCAATTCGCCGTCTCCGATATACTCATATATCGGGTCACTGCTTACGGGGGTAAGATATTTCAGCAGGACACGCCAAAGCTCCCGCGAGGTAAAGGGTTTTCCCAAGCAGTCTAACATTCCGTGCTTTTTGTATTTTTCCAATTCACTGACCATTACGTTAGCGGTCATCGCGACAATGGGAGAGCCGGAATTAAGCTCCGCTATTTTAACGGCGGCTTCAAGCCCGTCCATAACCGGCATAAACATATCCATGAAAATCAAATCAAAGGGCTCTTCTCCGCTTTCCATGCGCTCACGAACGATGTCAACCCCTATCTTCCCATTCTCCGCCGTAACCGCGTCCAGCCCCACGCGCGCCAAATGCTCGCAGATTACCTCGCGGTTCATTTGGTTATCATCGCAAATCAAGGTTATTCCCTCAAAGTTAGGCTTTTCAAGCGTGTCAAAGATTGCGTCCTCAACCGCACTGTCCTGCGCGTCTATCGTGCCGAATAAAATTTCAAAGCTGAATGTACTGCCCTCGCCCGGCGCGCTATCCACCTTAAAAGCCCCATCCATAAGCTCCACTATATTTTTTACAATGGCAAGCCCCAGCCCCGTGCCTCCGTAGTTACGGGTCGTGCTTGAATCAGCCTGCGTAAACGGGTCAAAAATTTTGCTGACCTGCTCGGAGCTCATACCAATCCCGGAATCCTTAACCTCAAAATAAACAAGCGCGGTGCTTTCATCCTGCCGCTTAACCGTTGATGAAAAAGAAATTGTCCCCGAATCGGTAAACTTAACCGCGTTAGATAAAAGATTTACAAGAACCTGATAAAGCCTTACCGGGTCGCCCAACAGCTTTTTGTCCTTCAATGCCTCGGCGTAAATTTTAAGTTCAAGCCCCTTATCCTTTGAAGCCGGAAGAATCACCGATTGACAGCGCGAGAAAACGCTGTGCAAATCAAAGGGTATATTCTCCAGTTCCATTTTGCCGGATTCTATCTTTGAAATATCCAAAATATCGTTGACAATCCGCAACAGCCACTTTGTACTGTCGGTAATTTTCTTCAAATAATCCTTGACCTGCGGGCTTATCGCGCTATCCATCGCAAGCTCCGCAAAGCCCATGATGCTGTTCATAGGCGTGCGTATTTCATGGCTCATTACGGCTAGGAATTCGGATTTTGCGCGGCTGGCAAACTCAGCGATTTCCAGTTGTTTCCTATCGGTTACATCGCACATGTAGCCCTCTGTCAAATCCGGCTCGCCGTCCACCCCCTCAACAACTACGCCGCGCTCCCATATCCATTTAATTGAGCCATCGGGAAGCACCAGCCGATAATTTTGCTCATAGGGGACACCCTTGGCAGCGGCTTCATCCGCCCGCCTTTCGATTTCATCCAAATCATCGGGATGAACCATTGCCATAAATTTGTTCTTTCCGCCGATAAGCTCCTCGGGCGCATAGCCTACAAGCCCCTTACTCCCCTCGCTGACATAGCGAATCGTGTATTCCGGAAAATTATTGCAGGTTTGGAAAACCATTCCGGGTAAATTCCCCATAATGGTTTCCATCCTTGATTCCATCAGCCTTTGCTTGATTTCGGCTTCCTCTAATTTTCTCCGCTCGGTAATGTCGGCATGATAACCCTCGATAAGTCTGGGCGTTCCGTCCGGGTTTTTCTCAATCACGCGGCTTCGTTCCCAAATCCATTTTTCCTCTCCGTCCCTCGTTGTAATCCTGTAAGCTGTTTCAAAGGGCAAGCCCTTTAGAAGCGTTTTATCAATCAGTTTTTCTATATGGTCGCTGTCGTCCGGGTGCATCATGCTCAACATTTTAATAGCACTTTGACCAATCAGCTCCTCCTTAGAGTATCCCGTAAGCTCCTTACAGCCATCGCTGACAAAGGTGTATGTATAATCGGGGCGGTTATGCAGGTGCTGAAAAACCATTCCGGGCAGGTTCTTTAAAATAGCCTCTACCCTTTCATTTGAACGGACTGCCGCTTCCTCGGCTTTTTTCCTTTCGGTTACATCAAGCGTTATACACAAAAGCCCCGCTGTTTTACCGTCCTGTATCAACGGCGTTTTGATGATACAATATGCCCGCTTCGTTTTATCGGGGTGTTCGAGCCATTCCTCCTTAATTATGGTTTCGTTACCTTTCATTACCTTTTCGTTATCACTTATGAAGCTATCTATCATGCCCTCCGCGCGCATCTCGGTTTTATAATAGCTTCTGCCTATTACATCCGTTCTGTCAGCCTGCAAGGTTTCTAAAAACTTACTGTTACAGCTTGTATATACATCGTTAAGGTCTTTTGTAAACAGCACAGCCGGAATCGAATTATATATAGCGTCCAGCATAGCCGCCTGCTTTGCTATGACGTTTTTTTCGCGGGCGTTTATAACGCGGAATATGACCAGCATGATAATAACAACCAAAAACAAAACGACTGCGCCCGTTAACAAAGGGTTAGCCCCCGCGCGTTCAACGCCAACCTCCGAGCACCCCGAAAATATACACGGCAGTAACGCCGCAAAAATGAATGAGCATATCATTTTACTTGTCTTTTTCATTCGTTTAATACCCCTTACTATAACTCTCATCACATACTTACCTCTAAACCTTATACAATATAAGTATACAATATTTTAAAAAATATTGCAAGTGCATAAACACAAAAAAACTAATTTGTAATATTTTAAAAAGCTATAGACAAATAAAAAAAAATATGGTATAATATCAATGAACTACTTAGAAAGGAATGATAAATGTGAGATTACTAGGCGCGGCTTTTTTAATGTTTATTTCGGCAGCTGCGGGCGCGGCAGCGGCAGTTTACGCCATAAGGAAGCAAGAGGAGCTGGAGCAGTATGATTATGACTTCGATGAGGATGATATTTTCTTCGACGAAGACCTCGATGAAATCTGCACCTGCGGCTGTATGGATGAAAAGCCCTCGGAAAGCGAAGCCGCTTCCCCTAATAAGCCTCCCGTAGAGGAAGCTTCATTTGAGGAATAAAATCGTGTAACCATAAAAAAACAGCAGGCTGTTTTAGCAAGCTGTTTTTTTTATTATATACTATTTTATTCCTCATTGACGAAGATTAATCTTCGTCAAAATTCCCCGGAATATGTAGCTGCTTAACGGGAATTCTCTTTAGAGGCGAATAGACATACTTAGGGCAAGAAAAATCGCCGCTTACAAGACCGCGCTTTTCGCACAGCACCTTATTACCGTCCTTTGCCCTTACACCGAAATGACAATATTCGCACTGGGGGGGAATGTCGTTCCCAAAAAACTTTTTCTTTGGTGGCATTATTCACGACCATCCTTTCTATTTGATAACAGCATGACTGTCATTATCAATAAAAATACAGCAGGCAACGGCGATACATAACGGCTTCCCGCCGAGACGCCGGATGCAGTATTAAGCGTCTGAACCGCTTCTTGCTTCAATACTATGTTCATTACTATTTTACTACATAAGTATGAACTCAATATTGACGCAAAACGGCTAAAATAAAAATTTTTCATAGACAAGGATTTATGCAAAAAGCTCTTTATCTGGGTAATCACACAAATTCCCCCAAAAGAAAGCAAAGAGGCGGCAATCGGCAAAAGCTTCAGATTACCCGCCGTCAATTCCTTTATATTGCTTATCTCTATCATTGACTTAGCAATCGCTCGGCTGTCCGCCGATAAAAAGGAAAATACCCCCAACCCCTCCAAGATTGCCGTAACGGAGGAAAAAAATACTATCATCGCGCATATCGCAAACACGCTCCGAGCACCTAATATTACAGACGATGTAAAAACGGAGAACATATCCTCTGAGCCGATTTCCTCCTTTAAAGCGGCATTATCCAATTTTCTTTTATGCGGTACTTTTCTGCCCAGCCCCAAAGCAAACCCTATTATAATATTGGAGAGGAATATGCTGAAAAAAATAATAAGCCCATAAATAATCCCGCCGAATAAATTCGCCCCCGCAACGCCGCATATAAACGCGGGACCGCCCAAATAGCAATAGCAGAGCATATCCTCGGCTGTTTTTTTATCAATGCTCTTTTTACGGTAAAGCTTATCGAGCAGCTTCGCTCCTATAGGATAGCCCGCTACCGAGCTAAGTAAAAATACAGGGAAAAGCTCCGGCTCAATTCGGAAAACATACCGCGAAAAGCCCGCAAATGGTCGGCGCAGAGCTTTATAAAGCCCCGATGAAATCAAAAATTCGCACAGCACCATAAACGCAAACAACGCCGGAATCACCGTTGTAAGGCATAGGGCTACCGCGTTTCTTACGCTATCCCCCACTATTTCGGTAAACATTATCAGCAATACGGAGTATGTAACGGCTGCGATGGTAATTATTGCGGCTTTTGTGCTTTTCATATAATCCGATTCCCCTCAATAAATCTCTGCAATAATAAGTATATGTCTGTCCGATTATTAATATAATTATTTTAAAGATAAAACAGACGAAACGGAGAAGGCTTATGTATAAAGAAACGCGGGGCGATTATCGGCGCGTGTTATCAAAATTTATAAAAAAAAAGCTATACCTGAACACCCACATGAATCTGACCGACAATACATTTCTTGAAATAGAAAATGTAAAGCGGATAACGGATTATAACGATGTCTGCATACAGCTTCAGACCTCTACGCTCAGCTTAAGAATCTGGGGCAGTAATTTACAAATTTCCGATTATAATACAGATGGAATTGTTGTCAGAGGAGCATTTTCATCGATTGAGTTTTTTCCCATTTGAAACTGTAAATTATCTAAAGGAGAGCAAATATGTTTGATAATTTAAGGGGCGTTATTACGTTCAGCATTTTTACGGCTGAGCCCGATAAGCTTATTAACGAACTTAAAGAGAGCTCATTAGCGGTTCGTAATATGACTGTTAACAAAAGCGAGGTCAGAGGGCAGATTTATCGTAACGGCTTTGAGGAACTAAAGGAAATAGCGCGGTTAAACGGCGGGCAGGCGGTTGCCTTGAATAAAAAGGGGCTGATTTTTACCGTAAAAAGATATGAGCGGCGATACGGCATCGCGGCAGGAGCGGCTCTTTCCTTGGGGCTGATTTTTTTCCTTTCCAATATCGTTTTGACTATTGAGGTTTACGGAAACGACACCCTTTCCGAAAATCAGATTATATCTCTTCTGTCCGATTACAATTTAAAGATAGGGAGCTTTATCCCGGGCTTAAATATGCGTGAAATAGAGCGCGAGGTTTTGGTTGCGACGGATGAGCTTGCATGGGTCGGAATCCGCAATACGGGGTGTAGGGTTAGCGTTGAGGTCAGCGAAATCGGTGATTACCCCGAGATGTCGCAGTCACATTCCCCGCGCAATATAATCTCCGCAAGGGACGCGCAAATCGTAGATGTTCGCAACCTGCACGCGGGAATGTTGACCCATATGCTGGGGGACGGCGTAAAAAAAGGCGAGGTTATTATAAGCGGGGTTATTGAAACCACCTACGGCGAATCATATTTTGTACATGCTACGGGCGATGTAATCGGCAGGTATTCCGAAAAAACAGTGTTCACTCAAAGCTATGAGGATGAAAGCATAGCGTATCTTGAAAAAGCTTACAGGAAATCCTTTTATTTTTTCGGCGCGAAAATCCCGCTTTACGTGTTCCGCGTTCAAGGTGATTACGAATATGATGAAAGCCTCTCTCTTTTCAGTGTTTTTAACTTGAAAATACCTGCGGGTATTGTTTATTCGGAATATAAGCTCTACGAAATAGAGTCAAAAAAATACACCCCCGATGAGGCAAGGGAGCTTTTAGCCGAAAAAGTACGTACTTACGAAAAAAATTTTCTCGATGGGGAGGATTTGTTAATCGTTGATAAAGAAATACATATCTCTGAAAATCAAAGCGATGTCACCGCTGTTGTAAAATATACGCTGGAGGGGAATATCAGCGTTCCGCAGGGGATAATGGCGAAGAGGTATTGACAATATCGGTTAACAGTTAACGCGGTAGCCAAATTCATGACCTAATTATTACAATTCAGCACAATCATTGACACCCCCGCCAAAATATGCTATAATAAACAAATACAAAACAAAACCAAGGAGCGTTAAAAATGGTAACTGAAACATTCCTCATATCAGTAAAAAACGACATCGGATTTAGGCTTTTCTTCGCTGACGAACGGAACATTGAGTTTTTACAAGGGTTGTTAAAATCAATTCTGAAACTGGACGAGGGCGAATATGAGGTCATCGAAATCCTCGACCCGCACTTGCTCCGCGAATTTCACGGGGATAAACTAGGCATTGTCGATGTAAAGGTAAAAACTAAAACAGGGAAAATTATCCATATAGAAATCCAACTCAGAGTCCGCCCCGGCATGGAGGAGCGTATTATTTATTATGATGCTAAGCTAATCACAGAGCAAATCGGAAGCAGTGATAAATATAAAGACCTAAAACGAGTAATCAGCATTATAATCACCGAAGAAACCCTAATAAAAGCAAGCCCGCTTTACCATCATCGTTTCACCTTTTTCGACCCGAACGCAAACATCGAGCTATCCGACCTAATCGAAATCCACACTCTGGAACTGAACAAACTGCCGGATAATTTTGACGGCACGGAATTATGCGACTGGGCGAAATTTATCGCCGCAGGGAGCGAGGAGGAATTGGAAATGGTAGCAAACAGGAATACGCAAATTAGTAAGGCTGTAGTCAAGCTCCGCGAACTGTCGGCAGACGAAAAAGCGCGTGATATGTATGAACGCCAAGAAAAAGCAAGGCGGGACCATGAGTGGGCTATGGATTATGCTCGGGAAGTGGGTATTGAGGAGGGTAGGCAGGAAGGTCGGCAGGAGGGTATCAGGGAGGGTATCAAAGAGGGTATCAAGGAGGGTACGCAAAAACGCGAGCAGGAGCTTATTGAAAGCATGAAATTATCCGGCATGTCGGAAGCCGAAATTGATAGAATCCTTAACTTTAAACGCAAACATTGAACTAACCGACTTAATTGTAATTCATAATTTAACCGCTCATGTCATGCGGTTGTCTCCCTTTTGTGCAAACTACACAACCCCATATATATATAATGCCGATTTTATGTTATGATTAAAATAGAAAAAACCTGCGTTCATAAGCGAACACAGGTTTTTAAAATTGGCTATTCCTCCATCTGTTTCCCCAAAAACTGCGCCGCCGCCTGAATCAGATTTTGCTGAACTTCATTTGCGACTGCATCGTTATTGTTAGCCAGAAACGCAACCGCGCCCGTAACATCTCCCGACGAAAGAATCGGCGAACAGGCTATAGCGGGTCGGTCAATGCCCTCTACGGGGTAAACCTTAGCATCTGAGGAAGATGTTTTGAGGTAGTTTTTGCGGTTATCGAGATATTCCTCCAGTGCTTGTGAAATACGCCTTTCGCTGAACTCCTTCTTCTGCACCCCCGCAACGGCGACTACATGGTCGCGGTCAAAGACAACCGTGGGGCAGTTGGCAAGCTTAGTCATAACCTCGGCAACCTGCGCCGCCGAGCCTGCAAGCTCATTGATTGCGGAGTATTTTTTAAAAATTACCTCGCCATCGTTGCTTGTGTATATTTCTAAGGGGTCGCCCTCATTGATAACATTGGAAGATAGATTTTGTTTAGGAATATCAGGGTTTGGGGAGAGGATATGTTGTACATAAATTATTTCAACCCACACGCCCCACATAGGGGGCGACGTTGAGGCGTTGGAATATCCGAGTTTGTTATGTTATTTCAATCCACGCCCCCCGCATAGGGGGCGACTTTGCGGAGAGAATGAGCCTTATTCATAATTTGGATTTCAATCCACGCCCCCCGCATAGGGGGCGACTGTTAATTTCGGGCACACTTTCATCTCACAGGCGATTTCAATCCACGCCCCCCGCATAGGGGGCGACATAAGTGATAACCGTTTCGCCTCTATCCAAGAAATTTCAATCCACGCCCCCCGCATAGGGGGCGACCTATGTTGGTTGACGAATTGAGAGCGTGGGGCATTTCAATCCACGCCCCCCGCATAGGGGGCGACTTTTACTGGTGTATAACTGTTGCTCTGTGTTGTTTATTTCAATCCACGCCCCCCGCATAGGGGGCGACCCAAGACAAAATTGCGTGTGCGGGTTTACGAGGGAGCATTTCAATCCACGCCCCCCGCATAGGGGGCGACATTAAAGAGTTTGCGAGAGGGGGAAGCTTCGTTTTATTTCAATCCACGCCCCCCGCATAGGGGGCGACAAAAGCGGGTGATGATATGCAAATTGTAATAACTATTTCAATCCACGCCCCCCGCATAGGGGGCGACCTCTGCAAAAAGGATTAAAGGAACACGGACTTGTTATTTCAATCCACGCCCCCCGCATAGGGGGCGACACAAGCCAAAACGCAAGCTGAAAAGGCACTACTCATTTCAATCCACGCCCCCCGCATAGGGGGCGACGAGAGGGGCGACATATTATGGCAAAGTATGGTATATTTCAATCCACGCCCCCCGCATAGGGGGCGACGGGCTCGATATAGGTACGGGGTAGGTTTTGAACTTATTTCAATCCACGCCCCCCGCATAGGGGGCGACATAAAGCTGTTGAAAATCAACGGCTTTTATTTTATTTCAATCCACGCCCCCCGCATAGGGGGCGACATTAGCCCGTCAAATACGGCAACGGTTGTGTTTCATTTCAATCCACGCCCCCCGCATAGGGGGCGACTACAAAATGTTACAAAAATTTATTAAAATTACAGTATAAATTTGTCAAAAGTTATAAATTCACAGCAATTCTTTAATAAATAATCGGATTATTTTGCAAAAATAATTTGTTTTCGGCAAATTATTTGGTGCGAATACTCAGGTGTTTTTATGTTTGCTAATGATTCGCACTCGTTATGCAATAAATTCTGTTTATATTATTAGCGGCTCTGTTACATCGAATGAGGCTTTTGCTCCGTAGTGTTCAACATTGTTTTTGTAATTATTTCCAAGTGAGTAAAATCTAAGGCTATCCTCATTCTTATCCATAATTTTGAGCAATGTTGCCTTAACCTTAACAAGCAATGCGGCATCGAGGTTACATTCAAATACGGAGTTTTGAACTCGTTGACCGTAATTTACGCAGGTTTTGGCTATTTGCCGCAGACGTTTACGCCCTGCGGCAGTTTCCGTGCTAACATCGTATGTGATTAACACAAGCAAACAAATGCACCTCATTTCCATAAAAACGGCGGATATTCGTCAAGGTCGCCCCGCAAAAATCTTGCAAGCAGTAAGGCTTGAACATAAGTCGCCAATCCCCATTCTATCTTTTCCTGCAAAAACGGGTGCGTTATTTGTTCCTGTTTCCGCTTTTGCCAAGCATTTAAAAATATTCGCCTTGCTTCATCTTTTATAAGGACAGAGCCGTTTTCCTTTGTTTGAAAGCCTTTTGAGTCTATTTGCCGCTTGTTAATCAGCGACAATACAAATCTGTCGGCAATAACCGCTCGAAATTCCTCCATTAAATCGAGAGCTAAAGATTTCCTCCCGGGTCTGTCACGGTGGAGAAACCCCACAAATGGGTCAAGCCCTACCGAGCGAACCGCCGCCGCAACATCGTTGGCTAAAAGGGAGTACGCAAAAGACAGCAATGAATTCACATTGTCAAGCGGCGGGCGGCGGCTTCGTGTTTTAAAGAAGAAATCCTCTTTAGACTGCAAAATCAACTCATCAAATACGGAGAAATATCTTGTCGCCGCTTCACCCTCAATGCCTCGTATCGTTTCCAAGTTGCTTGCTTTCCGTAATGGTTTTACGGCATTTGCAATGCCGAGTGCCGCTGATTTAATTCGCTCGGAATCAACTCTCATCTCATGGTCACGTAACGCTCGTTCGAGAATCCAACGGCTGTTATGAAGCTTTGCGGTTATTATATTTTTTGCGATTGCCGTGCTTTGGGTTAAATCATCTGCCATTCTGTACTGCGTTCTGCGAAGAACGACATTCCCCTTTTCTATCCCCGATACATCCGCCAAAAACCGCCCGTTTACTGTAAAAAATGACAACGCAATATTTCGGTCGGCACACGCTCCCATCAAAGCGGGAGAAGCCCCCGTGTAACCGAAAGTGATAATTCCCTCTAAGTTATGAAGCGGAACACGGAGCAAGGTTTCTTTATCTCGTAATACAACGACGTTTTCGCCGTCCAACGAAAGGTAAGCATCGGGCGTTGTTACATAAAGAGTATTCAGAAGTTTTCTCAGAAAACACCCTCCTCTCGTAATGCGTGAGCAATATAATTTGCAACATTTTTAGTGTCCGTTACCTTAGGCAGGCATAACTCATACAGCGAACATTTCAAACAGTATTTTGATGATTTTACTTTCGGAGTATATCGGCGATTATAGTAATCGTGCATTTCGCAAACCATTTTTCGGGCTTTTTCACGCATTTCATCGGTTATATCAACATATTCCCGCCGCTTTGTTTCTCCGTAGTAAATACAACTTTTCTCAATTTTGCCGCAGTTCAGCATTTCTTCAAGACACATAGCTTGAAGAGTAAGCTGAAACCTGTCGCAATCATTGATTTTCGATTTACCTCGCTTATACTCTACTATCAGCGGAAACCACTTACCCGAACGTCCATGCAAACTAACTCCGCAAACATCATCTTGATGAAACTCAATAATATCGCATTGTCCCGAAACACCGAGTTCACTTGAATGAATCGGCATTTCTCGTGTTATAATCACATCTCCCCGCTTTTCGGCAAAAAACGGATCATGTGCTTTCTCGTGGATTACCCGCCCTTCGGCTGTCAGGACATTTTCCGCCCACAATTGCTCAATATGTATTAACGCCCATTGTCGGCGGCAAAATGCAAAGTGTTGTATTCCCGATAGCTGCAAAAAATCATCTTCTGTATACATACTTATTCACCATCGATTTCTTCCGTCTTAATTCCAATATCGTCAAGCGTATAAGTTCCGTCTGCATTGACATGAAGACTGCGGTGAACCTTTGCAGACGAGAGAGTTTTTTCTGTATGTGTCCACCAAATTAGTTTTATAACTTCCATGCTCCCTGCAGGTCGAGCGGCAGATTCGTCATTCTCGAACATTTTAAGCATTGCCTCTTTCAGCGTTTTGGCATCATCATCGGAGAACCCGGTCTTTTCGGAAAGCTGTTTGTTTATGCTACCGTATATAACGTAAATGCCTTTATCAACCCTGTGCTTATCTCCCATTGTATCCGACCCTTTAATTTCACCTCCTATATCGCCGGATGTACTTTTGGTTATTTTCAGATGAGTTATATCAATAGGTTCTTTTGAAAATGCACTCTGTATAGAAACCGGTCCGCGAACCGGAATAGATACGGATACTTGGTTTGGGCTTTTCCCGTCTTTCCAAGCAAGAACTGCACCAAAAGCTCGAACATCAAACCATTTTTCACAAGCAATTTTTGCTTTTTCGCTTGTCTTATCATCTTTGTTTGGTTTCCCCATTTCAGCTTCATAGCGTGTTTTTATGTCAGGATATTCATCTTTTTTATAATCGTCAGACTGAATGAGAATACTCTCTCCCATATCAAGAAGCCTGTTTCTGATTTTGCGTTTTAGGCATACGTCCGTCATTTCTCCATAACCATCGTAGTCTGTTCGGGGTCTGTTGCCGTTTAGCGGGTCGCCGTTGGGGTTAGCATTTCTTACCCCGATTATAATTGCGAAGTCAATTTTCTTAGTCAGCATCTTCTTGTTCATTTCCTTGTTCCTCCTTGATTCTTTTTTTGTTTTCCTCATATTCTTTATCCTTATCCGCATAATACTTGCGTTGTAAAGAATAACCAAATAGATATTTTACGGTTAATGGTTTGTCATACTCTTTGTCAGAAATATTGGGGTCAAACAGTAACTCTGTGATACTGTCTATTTCTTGCTGATACCATTCACGACCGCCGCTTTTCAAACTTACGAGAGCATAGTTTATCTTCTCTCGAATAATTCCCCAGGTGCGATAAGGATTATTTTTAAAAGCGGACATATACCTTATTGCATTTGTGGGACGGTCGTCTTTTTTCTTTTGCAAGTGCTTCCTTTCAATAGTATCAGCAACCGCAAGTAACCTCCCGAAAAGATAATCCTTATCCTTATTATTTCTGTCTAATCCCAATGCAAAAACCTCCTCTTTATAATAATATTTACGCCCCATAGCACAAACAACGCCGATATGATTCTCCCAATCGTCTTTATCACTCTCCCATTTTTTAATAAATGAAAACGGATTTGAAACCCTGTTTACTGCGGCGTTTAGCCAAGACTTGTCAAATTTCTCACTGTTTAAAATAAAACTCAAAATTCGCTCTCTCGCCTGTTTTTTGATTTTGTAATAGCTCTTTGCTTCACCCGGTGGTTTTTCACCGTATACCGCCGCAATAATCTTATCTGTACTCGGCGCGGAAATATGATAAATTGGGTTCCCGTTTTTATCATATATAAATTTTCCTTTCTTGCCCCTACTTCTAAAATTCCAACAACAAGTTTCATGCCAGTTTATAATGCGTTCGATGTATTCGTTTTCGTCTAAATCACAGTAAAAAGTAATGGCAAGAGGGGCATCCCCCTCACTATCTGTTGCTAGTACAACAATTTTTCTGTCGGTTTGCGATTTTTTTACAGAACCGCATCCATTGAGCAACTCTCGAAGTTTATGGGCATAATCCCTATTTAATACCCCCTTTGTCTCAATAAGCTTGTCGCTATCTGTTTGCGGCTCCTCATTTCCAAAAAATTCACACGAATCTTTTTGAAAACTAATCGCTTCCTCGCCATTATCAATTGCCCACGCTACTATTGCTTGTGAACCACATTTAGATAAGTTTTGTGCCGATATTAAATACTTCAACATAGACATTGCGGCATGACTTGATTCCTTGCCAATTATGCGAGATTCAGTGGGATTATTCGCAATTGGAAAAAATCGCCCCGAGTAGACAAAATTAGGGTCTTCTTTGTCAGACGGAAAGCAAATGAGCTTGCTATTTCCTGATATTTTTTGACTATACTTAGAGATAGTTTTCACTTCTCCGGTTGCATAGCAAAGCCCCTTATTCTTATCCTCGCCCTCGTTTTCTTTACAGTATTTTATCCAAGCATCAACAATGGTTTCATCTTTCCATAAATCCGATTCCAAGCCCAACCACACCGAAAACATAACAAAGGTTTTGGGTGATAAATTTTTAAACTTATATCCTTCCAAATCGTCCAAAATAGTCTTCTTTGAAAGATACTGATATACAATTTTTACTTTATCATGAAAGTTACACCATTTTCTTAATTGTTCCATATAGGCATCGTAGTATTTGTCATAATAAGCCAGATATTTCATTTGTTCGTGTAAGGGATATGGTGCAGAAGTTGAAGATGTGCGTGCTTCGGCTTCCGGAGTATACGGAATGATAACTGAACCGGAAAATGGCTCTGCGTGTTTTAAATTGCCGCTTTTATCAAGCGTTATGCGTATACCATTACTATCTTTTGATTTTCCTATATTTTTAAACAAAAAATATGGTGGCGGCAGTATGTTTTCATTATCATTAATCCCCCAAATATTTTCACAATTATAGTAAGTCTCAGCCAAATTACCAAACCAACTCAATCAAAATCACCATCCCTTTCAGCTTGCTCTACAGTTTTGAAATTATCGCCCTCAACGAATCTCTTAAAATCATATTTGTCACCGTATTCTCTGACAGTACGGTACATAGGGTCAACAAATTCAATAATGCCGTTGTTCATTGACTGCTTGCAAAGTCTGACACCAAGTTCTTTTTTGCCTGTTTCATCAGGATAATCAAAGCTGTGAAACATAACTCCGAAATCAATAACGCCGTAATCATTGTAAGGGCTTGAATCTTCACCAAATATGCAGGGTTCGACATAGCCTTGACACTCTCTTGTGCCGAGGAAAATATCTCGCCGCCCGCCCTGTTCTACACAGCGTTTGGCAATATTATGATGTTTATGCTCGTTGCGGTCATTTAATAAATCCGGGCGTTGCTCGTTCCACTCGAAATGTGCCGTTACTTGATACTCAACATCTTTGAGATAAGTGTAATAAGCAAGGTCGTTTCCTCCGTTCATTTTAATAGGGCGAACGCCCTTGCTTTCTGTCTGAATTTTTTTCATAACCCGAATTTTATCAACATACCAAATAAAAGTCGGCTTCCAATATATGCCTTCGCAAATCCCCTTTAACGCTTGATATGTAGGAGTTTGGTAGCTGAATTTTTCGCCGCCCGGTCGGGTAATCGGGTCGGAAAAAAGTGCGTATCTGCCGTAAACCTTAAATTCTATTGAGTTTCGCATATAATTCCCCTTTCACGCATTTAACAATTCGTGTTTTCCGTTAATATCTATCCCGAAATCACCACTATAAAAGCCCTTTGATAAAACCGTCAGTCCGTTATAGTTTATATTGTCAATTGCACCGTGTTTTTTAAATTTTTTAAGTTGTTCTTCATATAATGAAACGCTGTATTTACCAAGCTTTTTCAGTAACTGTCGCTTTTCTTTTAAGCAATCGGTTGAGTTATATTGGTTTAGTAACGCTTCGCTGTCACCATAAGGAACAATAACGTTAATCCGCCCTTTTTCAATCACATAAAACTCATCAGCGGCTGAACGCATTGCAAACGGCAACGCAATTTTTGTTTTATTCCCCCTGTTTTTATATGCACCAACGCCTTGTTTATTGCACGACAGCAAATCGTAAATTGAGCCGTTATTTACGGGGTAATCCATTTTATTTTTTATATCCGTCTGACCGTAATAATATTCATAATATTGCTCTATCGTTACGTTCTCTTCATCAAATAATCGCCTTGTAATATTTGCCCCCGCCTTTATATCGGGCAATCTGCTCAAATTTTCACCCTTGATATTTATCACATAAACGCTTTTAGCATCGTCATATTCACCATGACGGTTGCAACGCCCAGCCGCTTGAAAAATGCTGTCAAGCCCTGCAATGTCACGGATAACACATTCAAACGAAATATCAACTCCGGCTTCTATAAGCTGCGTAGATACGCAAATTACAGACTCTTTGTTTTTCAATCGTTGCCTTAACTTTGCGATTACATCATCTCGATGAGCAGAACACATATTTGTACTTAAATGCAAAACGGAGTTGATTTCTTTCAATTCCTCATAAACAGCTTTTGCGGCGGCTTTGGTGTTCACTATTACAAGAGTTGAATTGTTATGCTTGTCCAAGATAAATTCCGATAATTCGGGGTATGTATAGCCTGCTCCGCTAAGCGAATTAATAATGTTATAACGCTTTGGCGGTTCAATATAAGTGGTAAGCGATGGACTGTCCGAAAATAATATTTTCCTGAAAACTCTTTCAAATGGGGGTTGAGTGGCAGTGCAAAGTAAAATAGTGCTTTTGCAGATTTTATTAATAAAATTCATAGCCGAATTAAAAATATGAGTGCATTTGAGCGGGATGCTTTGTGCTTCATCAAATATAATCACGCTTTTAGCCATGTTATGAAGCTTTCTCAAATCGGAGCCTTTTGCCGAAAATATGCTTTCCAAAAGTTGAACTTGCGTAGTAAGAATAATGGGTGCATCCCAGCGACCCATTTGCAATTTATAATGCTCCTCCTTGTCATCGTCTGGAAAGAAATCGGAATGATGTTCAAAGACCATGTCTTCATGGCATCCGAGCGTTCTGCGAATTTCAATTGCCGTTTGGCTTAAAATAGAAAGATACGGGATAACGTAAATGACCCTGTCTAAACCATGATGTTTAGCGTGTTCAAGTGCAAAACGCAAGCTCGATAAAGTCTTGCCGCCGCCCGTCGGCACTTCGAGTTTGTAAATGCCAACGCCTCGCAACCCGGCAATTTTGCAGTCTTCCGATACCTTTCGCCGCAGTTTACTCATAGCGGAATTTGAATCTGTTTCTGAAAACTCTGCAAGCCTTTTTTCAAGAGCATTTATTAATTCGCCCCAATTCGGCGTAGCAGGATGAGAATAGGGAACGCCGATTTCAAATAAGTAAGCCCCTAATCTGTCAGCATCAACAAGGCATGAAAAAGCAAGCTTAGTTAGCATGGAAACAAAGAAAAACCTATCTAAGCTTAAATTTTCAGCTGTTTGTGTAATATTCAACAACTCATTTTTCAGAGCATTTATATCAACAGGCTCACCATTAAAATCAACATTCTCAGTTCTTGCTATTTTATCATTAAGCGACGTTTCACCATCGGGAGAGATATTATCGTATAATCTGCCGTGATGAGAAGCGATAATATTAGCGAGTATTTCAGCGAACGGCGGGATTAAGAGAGTTTTGTCATATGCGTATTTCGCACCATATTCACTATGCGGCAAACGCTCCTTTTGCGGATTACTACTATGTAAATTTCTATGCAAATATTCTTGCCATTCTTCAGACGACTTGCCTAAATCGTGCCAGAACCCTGCCAATCGCATAGTTTCGCCGATACCGCATTTATTACCGAATGAACATGCAATTTCAGATGTTTCCATCAAGTGATTTTTTAGTGACTGATTTCTACGTACCGATTTATCTAAATCGTACAAACTACGTGCCAAATAATCGTCCAACAATGTGTATTTTTGTTTTTGTTCAATATTTTTTGGCATTATGTTCATCCCCAACTTTAAGTTCTTATAGATAATTATACTATATAAAGTTATATAATGTCAATACTTTTGCCGAAAATTTACAGGACTTAGAAATTGCAGAAGAAGAAGTCGCACAGTCGGTGACAATAAGAATAAATCTCACAAAAAATGGTAAAACTAAACTTCAGAGGGGGAATTGCTTATAAAAATGAATATCAAAGATTCTGACCATATAGCAGAAATATGGCTGACAAACGAAGAACAGCAAAATGAAGAGTTACGACAATCGCTGGAACTGCTTTATGAGAAGTATAAAGCCCAAAAATATAAAATCTGCATATTCTGCTCCGGCAAAAGCGACTTGACAGAAAACACCGCAAGGCTTTTGTTTTGCAATAAGGCTTTAAACACAGTATAATCCTATAGTCAAAATTATCCTGTCTTTTTCAATTTTTTCCGTAAAAACAGGTTCTGCCCAGCCTTGCTCCTCGCAAACACGCTGAATAAGCGGTATCCCGCTTCCCAATCGTTCCCCAATATCGAGGAGACTAAACATTTTCATAATAACGGAATTGCGAGGAGATGACACACCGCCGCTCAAGGCCTCATCAATACTGACACGGAAATTACCCGGGTTTTCAAATATAATTCCATCAAGATTATTTCGTATAACAAGACCACGCTCACCATAAAAATCAGCGTTAATAAGGCAATTCGCCAACGCTTCCCGCAACGCCTTGTGAACAGGCGTATCATCAATACGAGTCAAACCGTCCGCCATTTTAAAAGGCGTTTTTATTTTTGGGTTTTGAATGAGCTTATTATATGCCTTAAAAAAGAAGTCGTTAAGATTACCGCTCCACTCGCCCGAGGAGGAGGTAATTCTATCGGTAAAGCGAATATCAGGGTCAAAATGTTCCTGATAATCAAGAAAGTAATACGGATATTCACGCAATATCTCATTCTCAAAGCCAAACATCAGCAAACCGGCGGCAGTAGGATACCTCTTACCGTCTTCGCCGATGCCTACTGCCCCAAGCTTTTGCAAAAATTCAACGTCCTCCAACACTTCCCAAACATGACCGGGGCGGGTCACTTTCATACGGTTGCGATAACGCCGCAAGCTGTCATAATCAAACACGTCAAGCAACATTTTGTCAAGTACGAGCATATCCTGCGTTTTAACTCCGTTATCCCGAATCATAGCTGATACCATTTCCTTAGAGCAACGATAATCGCCCTCGCCGTTTCTGCGATAAGTTCCTGTAAACGGATTGTCATTCAGATAAATGGGTTTAAAGTTTCTATCCGCCCGGGGAATGTCTATGACTATAACGCTTTTGCCGGCAACACGTTCAACCCTAACCCGCTTGTCTGTCAGAATGTTGATATTGACTTTTTTAGTGTTATTGACGGTATTCCAAAAGTCGGCAATCAGCCTATCGGGGTTTTCAAGCCCGGCAATTTTCAGCGATTTATCGGAAAGTTCTTCAACGCCGAGCAGAATAACGCCGCCGTTTGTATTGGCGAACGAAGAATAGGTTTCCCATATGCTGTTCGGAAGTCCTCCCTCCGCTTTCTTTGCTTCAAGTCGGTTGCCCTCGCAATATTTATCAAGTTCATTTAATTTCAACATAATACCCTCCCGCTACTTTAAACATATTATCATTATACTATACTATGGATATATTTTCAATAGATAAGTAGGATTATTTCCTAATTGAGCAAAAATTTAATGAAATAACCCCTTGACAAAACATCAAAGATATGTTACAATATTACCAACATATACATAAAAGGAGAAAACAATATGGAAACAGAACAACCCACCCGCATTGCCGCCTACTGCCGCATATCCGTAGACGAGGAAATAGATAGGGAAAACACAAGTATTGAGAACCAAAAATCTATTATTACCGACTTTGTCGCCCACAAATTTCCAAATTCCCAACTTGATTTTTGTGAGGACAGGGACAGGAGCGGTTATACATTTGAGCAAAGAGAAGGCTATATGAAAATCCGCCCCCTGCTGATGAGAGGCGATTATGACATACTTATAGTCAAGGATTTCTCAAGGTTTTCACGGCGTAACAGCAAAGGGCTTGTCGAGCTTGAGGACTTGCGAGATGCCGGCGTTCGCATTATAGCAATCGGTGATAATATTGACTACCCGACTTATGACGACTGGACGGCGATTCAGTTTCGTTTTCTTATTAATGAAATGCCTGTTACTGATACGAGCAAAAAAGTCAAGTCCGTTATCAAACGCCGCCAGAGCGAGGGCAAATGGATTTGTGCCGTGCCGTATGGGTATGTGATTACCAACAGTAAAACTATGGCTTTTCAAATTGATGAGCCTGCTGCCGAAGTTGTCCGCGAGATATTTAAGCTGTATAACGACGGCTGGGGCTACAAGAAAATTGCGAATCACCTGACAGATAAGCATATCCCAACGCCGAGAATGGCAGAGAAGATGCGTAAAGAAGCGGCAGGTGAGGACTGTAATATCAAAACAAAAGAAATATGGAGTATAATTACAATATCAACAATTTTGCAGAATGATTTTTATATCGGAACTTTGCGGCAGGGCAAATACCGCCGCAAAAAAATCAACGGCGGCGATGTTAAAGAGGATTGCGAAAACCATATCGTCTTTGAAAATAATCACGAGCCGATTATTGATTACCGCACTTTTGCTATAACCAAAGAGCAACTTAAAAAACGAACAAGCACCAACTATCGGGGTGTGAAAAAATTTGAGAATGTTTACTCCGGTTATCTGTTCTGCGGGGATTGCGGCTCGCCGTTGTTCTCAATGAGTCGCCGTGATTTAGCCCCCGCCTACACCTGCGGTACGTATCATAACAGAGGAACAAAAGGCTGCACTTCTCATCATACACGGGTTGATACCCTTGATAAACTACTGAAATCCTATGTGAAAACAGTCAAGGAAAACTCCGCCGAGATGCTTAACAAGCTTAACGAAGCACTCAAAGACGAAACAGCCCATACAAAAGAAACCACCGACACAATAAAAATCATAGAGGAGCAAATTGATAATGCAAAGACCGAAATGAAAATGCTTGCCAAGCAAAAGCTGAAAGACATTATGAGAAACCCGAACAAAGAGGAAATGCTTGAAGAAACCTATGACGAAATGCTTGATGAACTGACCAACAGAATAGACGGCTTGCAAAATCAACTGACTCTGACCGCAAACCGCCGCAACACAGTAATCCGAGTAAACCGAACAGCCAAAACCGCACTTGATATTTTCGATACTATACTGAACAAAGAAAAACTCGACAAATGCGATATTGAGCTAATCATAGATAAAATCATCATCTATGAAGACCACTTGGAAATCCACCTCAAATCCGACATAGACCATCTGCTGAAATGCGGTACGCTTGCTCATAGCGAAGAAACTGCCCCGCTTTTAAGCATTGATGAGATTGATAAGGAGGAAATCGTAAATTTTGAGCAAGGCACTATAAATATCTCACCCTATGTAAACCGCATTGTCCAGTCTGCCCCTAATCGGAAAGACAAGGTTTATAGTGTCAATGTTATCAGCAATGGGTCACCCTCCCTAATCCTCATAGTGCGCCTTATTTCCTTAGGGATAACAACCCTTCCTAAATCGTCAATTCTCCTGACAATTCCGGTAGCTTTCATGCTTATATTCCTCCATATCAGAGCTAAGCGGTATTTAAAACGAGGATTTAGGTTTGAGGCTTGAGGAATGGAAGAATTAACGTAAGGATACAATTAACCTCTGAATCCCCTCAAGCCTTAAACCTAAATCCTCGCGTAACTGCCTTGCTCCATAATTTTATTAAAAATGTAATAATAGTGTTTGTACGGCAGGCAGGAATATACATTCATAATTATTTTTATTATTTGCTGACAATATTGATAAATTATGACATAATTTTCGCTTGACTTTGTCGGTTTTTCGTGGTATAATAGGGGTTAGCCGCTTCGGTAGGGGTTTCGTCTTTAGGCGGGTTAAATCGCCTGTCGGCGAAATTGAGCATATAGTATGGAGAGATTTATTATGACTGTTTGGGAAATGGTAAAAAAGGCTGTTGAGGATGTTACTTGTCAATCCGAAAATCCTGTTGTTGCCGAAAAGCAAATTAAAGAATATATACTGAATCATTATCCCGGAACTAACCCGGCGACAATAATCAATCAAATAATGTTTTGTTCTGTCAATCGACAATCTCGTGTAAACGACCCTAAAAACCAAAGGCAAATAATTTGTAACAGAGAATTTGACTTTTTGTACAGACCGAATATTAATACTCCTGAAGTTGTCATGTACAACCCTAATGAACACGGACAATGGGAAATTGCTCTTTCAAATGATGCAAAATTCATTGTTCGCAGAACAGATGATGAAACAATCATTACCGACCATGGCATAGCTGAAAATAATGATTTAGCTTTTGCACTTGAAGCTCATTTAAGAGATTTTATCTCTAAGAATTTATCAACAATAGGGAATTTGACGTTGTTTGAAAACGGAGTTGAATATTCTACTGATGTTGGCAATATTGACATTCTAACTAAAAACGAAAATGATGAATTTGTTGTCATAGAATTGAAGTTGCATAGGGGAGAAGATGCCGCTTTGGGACAAGTTCAACGATATATGGGGTGGATTAAGGAAAATCTTGCGGATAATGGCAACGTATATGGGATGATAATTGGTAAGTCTATAACCAAAAAATTAAAGTATGCTGTATCTGTAGCACAAAACATTACATTATTTGAATATTCTATGACCTTTTCTGTTGCTGAAGCAATGTTAAGTTAAAATAAAAACGGACACCGTTTAAAGTGTCTGTTTTTCATTTATTTAACCACCGACAACGGCGAAGAGCTTCCTAAGCTCAATTGGTATACCAATCACTTCTATTAGTTGCATGTTCACAGAGATTAGGTATTCGGGTGAGCATCTAAATAATCATCATCCCTTTATGAGCTTTCGTCAGATTTTCATGCCCCTCGGCAGTAACGTAAGCCATATCCTCAATCCTTACCCCGAATTTTCCCGGAATGTAAATCCCCGGCTCGCAGGTTATGACATTTCCGGCTGAAAATTTAGATTTATCCCTCTGGTTGGCGTTCGGCTTTTCGTGAACCTCCAGCCCGACCCCGTGCCCCAAGCCATGCCCGAAGCACTTGCCGTAACCCCCGTCGGTAATAACGCGCCTCGCAGATGAATCAAACTCCCTGCATTTAACCCCCGCCTTGATTTTTTCAAGCGCGGCTTTTTGCGCCATTAATACCAGCTCATACACCTGTGACATCTCGCCGTCCGGCGCGCCTAAAGCGACAGTCCGCGTCATATCGCTGTGGTAGCCCTCAAAGACCGCGCCGAAATCCAGCATTATAAACTCGCCCTTTTTTACCTCTTTATCGGTAGGCTCGCCGTGGGGGAGCGAGGTGTTCGCGCCGCTTATAACAATCGTATTAAACGAAAGAGCCTCCGCATTTTTGAGGATATAATCATTCAAAAGATAGGCAAGCCGCTTTTCGGTAACGCCCGGTTTTATAAGCCCCAGCAAAAAGTCAAACGCGCGCTCAGCAATTGCCTGCGCGGCTTTTATTTTTTCAAGCTCTTCGGCGGACTTGACGGCTCTCATCGCATTTATTTGCTCGCTCAAAACGGACGATGTGTTTATTTCAAGACCTTTAAACGCCTTTTGCATTAAGTTAAGCCCTGCAATCGTCAGCTTCTGCGCTTCAATGCCTATAGTTTTGACCCCATGCTTTTCAAAAAGCTTCGCAAGCTGTTTGTACTGCGTTTCCGATTTTATAACGGAGCAATCGGTGACGGTCGATTTCGCTTTTTCATAGTAACGAAAATCAATCAGCAAATAGGAGGTATTGCGAAAAACGGCTAACATCCCCGCCGAAGATTTAAAACCCGTAAAATATCGGCGGTTTATGTCGGACGTTATAAGAAAACAATCAATTTCCGGCGGCATAGCCCCCGCCAAAGCTTGCAAACGAGTCATTTTTGTTCTTCCTTTCATATGTAGCTACTGCAGCTGCTAACAATGCAGGGGCGACAACCTGCCGCCCCGTTCTATCATGTAATTATATTATATCTAATGTATAATAAAATGTCAAGTGGCAGAGGAAAAATATTCACGGCAAGCTCATGGATGGCTCAATTATAAAAAACAAAAACAACGCACGTGTATAATGTGTTGTTTTGTTAAAGAATGTAATTCAGCTTATAGATATTTGTGTTACGATTTTAAACAACGAAAATAAGCGAATTGTTGAAAACTAACGCACTGTCATCGCTTAAAATAATTTCAGCAGGTTTTTTTCTATGAGCTGTAATATTCAGCACGGCGTTTTAAGCTTTAACAAATTGTTAACAAAATTGCATGATACAATATGGTATAATTTGATAGTAGGTTCGCTTTATTAACTGCTTCGGCGGCAAGCTCGCCACGGATGAGGAAGCTGACTTATGAAGCGTTGGATATTTTTTCACGCCTTGACAGGGGGATAAATATGCCGACATTTTGGTTTGGCAGCCTCACTTCGGAAGGAGCTTTAAAACAATGGTATGATATTCCGGAGTTTGAGCCGTTTGATTGGTTTGATGATGATAAGAAGATTGCCGTTATGGATTTTTACCAAAGCAATGTTTTTGTCGCATCAGATATTGACAAAACGGATTTTGACTCCGATTTAACTAAGTTTGACGCTCTTGTTTATGCTATGCGGATTTTGAGAAACGGCTGGAAAGAATCACCGCCCAGTAGGTTTGAACCGCATGGTTTTGAATATGACGACAGGATTGCTTTCTATGAAGCTGTGCTGAAAAAATAGACTTTTTGCCTTACCCCGAAGAAGCCGAATACGAAGCCGCCGAACCGAAAAATTTAGGAACAGTACAAATTTCAGATATTTACTTCCATGAGAATTTCCAATTAGTTTGGACTGACCCGAAAAAAATGCTGAATTTGAATGGTGCGAAAGAAAGCAGAAGAATGGGCGTTAGAATATACGCCGTATATGAAGATGATTCCGAAGTATTTTTCTCTGAGTGTAAAAGGGGGGGCGCGAACACCAGCAGCACCACCATACAACGCGGTGGGTTGTTAAGACTTTTGACAGATGAGCTGCCCTTAAAATTAAAATATATCCGATTGAGATATTTTGATTTTAATGACGATGGAATTTATGATTGGCAAGGTCAAAAGGGGTTGTTCACTATTACTATTACGCCGATTTCGGAGAAGGCGTTTGAGCCAATTGTGGTGCAGGAATGAAAGAAGCCCAAAACAAAGGTAACAGGGCATAATATAAATGTGAAGAGAGCGACTATCCCGCTCTCTTCACATTTAATCATGATTTTTATTATATTCCGCCTCTTGCTTCATTTATTTATCCGTTTCCGGGTTTATGCCGATTCCCCGACTGCTTTTTGTTATTTCGGTTTCCGCCGTCAGCTTCATCGTTTGCTATGGTCGTTCCGCCCTTTGACTTAATTTTCCTTACCTCCTTAGGGTCAATTTGACTGTCTTTTGGCATTTTAATCACCCTTTTAGATTAGTATTTCTCGTTTGAGGGGATTTATTATATGATTTTTTGAGGTTATGGTTTGGGGGATGTGGATGTTGCAGACTTTGAGCAGGAATTAATTAAATCTGCATCATTGTTTTTATTTCGGGTATATCAAAATCGGCTCGCTCTGTTGTTTTAACGAACCATCGCCGAGCTGGCTAAATTCATTCGCTCCAAAAGCCCACACGCTGCCGTCATCTTTAACGGCAAGGAAATGATTGCTGTACATAGATGCTTGAGCCACGGATTCCATGTGAATGAAATTTTCTGTATCACCCCAAGAAAGCAACTCTCCTTTATCCGAAAAAGTCATAACCACCTCGTTTCCGTATATAAATGCAGTTTCTTTAAAATATGGAATTTGACCGCTCTGTTCGCTTCCGTTCTCGCCGCGAATATGTACGTTTCCTTCTTTGTCTACCAATACCGTGTGATACAAGCCGGCTGATACTTTTACTATGTCGTCCATTATTTTTTCCGGGGACGTAGTAAGCGACGTACTTTCGGGACTGCGTAATTGACCTTTATTATTATGTCCCCAAACCCATGCCGTGCCGTCTTTTCTTAATGCCACCCCATGATTTTGCCCTGCGCTCGCTTCTGCAACCTCATCCAATAATTGCGCCGGTTTATCAATGTAGTAACCGCTTATGGTGCCGATACCGCCATGGTCATTCCTTCCCCAAAACCACAGTGTTCCATCGTTCTTAACAGCCAATCCCCATTTGTCGCCCAAAGAGACACTTTTCACATCATCCAATATCTTATTCGGCGAATCTACCATCATATCATCCCATAAGGTGTAATGTTCAGCACCATTTCTTAACATGTTGCCAAAATTGCTCCCCCATACCCAGAGCGAACCATCGCTTTTGATTGCCGCTGTTATTTGGTTGCCGGCAGCTATGCTGATAACATTATCTATGCTGATTTGCCTTATTTTAGGTTGAATATCAATATCATCCTCACCTCTTGAAATGTTCCTTAAACTGTCCCCCCACATCCAGACAGAACCATCCTCTGTAAGTGCCGCGCTGTGAGTATCCCCTGCGGCAACGGCTATTATTTTTCCGTCAATTACATCTGAAATCGGCTCGTGCGGTTTGACCTTTTCGGAGGCGTCGAAGCCGCCGGTATAAAAGATGGCAAGGGTTATGCTTACAATAACCAACGTAGCAGCGGCTGACAATGATATTATCAAACTTTTTCCGCTGTTACCTTTCTTTTTCGTTTTCTTTATCTTGACTGCTTTTGGTATAACAGGCGTAAAAGCCGTACCGTTTCGGTCATAATGGAGAATTTTATTATTTATACGGCACTCAAATACAGTTCTGCCTTGAACATCCTTATGCGCGGAATGAACGATTGAATCAAATTTGCATTTAACAATCACTTCACCGTTATGATTAACGATGCCTTGCTTGCCGTTGAATTCTGCTAAGAATATATTCTTAGCCAACTGCGTGAGGATTTTGGGCTGTGTTTCTGAGTTCGTATTTTCGGTTTCCTCGTTATCGGTATTTTTAAGAGCGCGGTACGGCTCGGCTGTTTCGGAGGTGTTTTCCTCTTGGCGCAGTTTATTCGCCGTTTCACGCGCGGCGGTTGCCTTGTCGGTCAAGCCGGCTTTTTCCAATTTATCCGCATCCCTATCAAATTCATCGGCGGTAGATTTCTTGACTAAGCCGACTTTGCTTAAATCCCATTGAGCAAGGGTTTCATATGCGCCGCCGACTATCTCTAAAAACGGACATTTGGGGGATTCGGTCATAATAAGATGATTTCTCGCCCGGCTTGCGGCGACATATATATACCCGAAGAACCGCCTAAATCTCCGTACTCGTTTTACGTCGGAGCCGTTTAAAATTTTCTGCCATTCTTTTTCATACGCGGAAGTTACGTTGATGGTAAACACAACGTCATATTCAAGCCCTTTTGCTTCCTGTACCGTGAAGATTCTGCCCTTTGCTTCGGGATAATTGCCGGATAGCGTAAAATTTGACTGTTCATCGGGTACAATAGCAATAGCATAGTGCTTATCACATATGGCGTTGAGGATATTGCTTATGTTTTCATCATTAGCTTCTAAAACCAACGGACTGAACCCGTCTCGGAAGCCCGTTTCATGAACCCCCTCGTCCTCCTTAGAGCCTTGAAAGCCTATTCGCAATCCCTGCTCTTCAAGGATTTTATTCAACATTACCACTATTTCTTTACAGGAACGGTAATTTTTTGTCAAAGTGTACATATTATCCTTGGCATTTTTACAGCCAAGTGAATAATAAATATTATAAAGCCGTTCAAACATAAAGAATGTTGGGCGGACGTTTTGGTTTATATCGCCGCAGAAGATAATATTCGCCGCAGATTTTGCGAACTTGAACATCATATAAAGCTGAAGCTCCGTGAAATCCTGAACCTCATCAATCATGATAAGGTCGTATTTAGGCTTAACGCCCGAATTGATGATTTTAGCGGCTATTTGATTAATATCCGCGAGATTTTGCTTTTGAAGCCATTTGTCATACTTTACGGCAATTTCATGTATGATGTTGCGCTGTTCGGCGGAAAAGTAGGTATATTTGCTCTTTACGGCATAGTAGTTTTCTTGACTTAGCGTAACGGACGGCGATTTCAAAAGCTGGTCAAGGAAACTGATTTTGTTTTCGCTTGTTATACCTAAATGAGACTTGATAATACCCTCTATTTCGCACCACACATCCTGCGGGTTCACTTTCATTTTTTGACAGAGCGGGCTGAATTCCGAAAGGAACTGCTCTTGAGCAGCGGTTTTATATCCGGGTATTTCACATTCATACAGTTCATCAACAGTAAGGAATGAAATATTTGCGACTTCATCTTTTGTTTTAAATTTCTCGTAAAGCCTTTGGAAGTCCTCTTTTAATGTCTGCGAAACAGTCATATAGAGTATGTTTCCTTTATTCTGAGCGATGCCGCACAGCTTTTGGAACAAAACCGTTGTTTTTCCTGTTCCTGCGCTTCCCGAGATAAATTGAGGGTATTGAGCGGAGCATATAATTTGAGCCTGTTCTTCGGAAGCAAGCCATATATAATCCTCCGTATCTTCGCATTCCGCAATCCATTCGTCTGTAGCGATAATTATTTCAGAATACTCCAGCTCCAAAAGACTTTCATCTGCCGGTTCAATGATATAATTATCAAATTCTTTGCCATCATGATTTGTTTCAAAAAGCGAAGCGAAAACCTTGCTGTCATCGCCTTTGCTCATATTCTTAGCCCTTGCGATTTGATTATCATGTGAGACATATTCACGAAGAATTACTTGATTCTGAGCATTTACCTCATAAAGAACCCGTTCCCCTCTGCTTGTACGCAGCTTATACACACCGGGGATACCGCGAATTTCCATCGGTCTTGCGCCGGTATGTATTTTTCTGTCCGAAGAATCGGCATACACGGTGAAGAAATATTTTAGTTTCCGCAACGTATGCACCCGCCTTCCGGCAGGGAGAGATTTATTAAATTTCGAAGAAAGCATGATTTCATTATTGAGCATAGGAAACCTTCCTCACATTAGGCATCGCTGTTTAATTCAGACGATTAAACAGAAACGCAGTATTATATAAAAATTATACTACAATTTAGATAACAAGTCAAGTTATTCGCATCCTCGCTCATCCTATTTTAGCAAAACAAGCAGCGACTTCAGTAACTCCCATTGGCTATCCGTTAAATCACTTGTATATCTCATAATACTTTATATTATACCATATTTTTATCGTGAAGGCAAGTTCTTATAAGCACCCATTAGCTCATAATTCATACCTCCTAAAAACTATAGCCCCAACCACTGTATATAAAAGTATAATTATAATTGAATTTATTATAATAGGTATTGTGTGCCCTGCTGAAAATTCAGCTGAAGAAGCAATTGCTGACATTCCATACACGGAATGCTTAATGCCGAATTCTGCAAGCCTTCCGATGTTGACGGATAAGCCGCTGATATTACTTACTATAGATGCTAAGGTTTCGCTGAACAATACATAGCACAAGCATGTAACCATTGAAGCCGTGTTGTTTTTAATCAGCATTGAAATCAAGCAAATTACCGTGCCTAATGCGGCGTATATGAATACTCCGCTAATTATTATCGCGGTATACGCGCCTGTAAGCACGCCTCGAATTTGGCTTGAGCTAATTAACGCAACCATCTGATAAAGCATAAATATCGCGGCTGCTCCGGCTGACGAAAATATGACCTTAGAAATATATATACGAGTGCGGCTATTGGTTGCAAGCCATTTATGCTGCCAGGTTTTCCATTGATATTCCTGCCCTATAAAAACCGACATAAGCACAGCAATAAAAATTCCTAACCCCTTTTGATATTGAACACCAATCCGAATAATATCACCTGCATCTCTGAAAGTCGTTAAATTACCAAAAACAGAAATCCCTATACGTATTTCCCGCCCTATTAGCATTGCAAGTGAAAAAGCTATTAATACTGTGAATGTCACAACTCCGTAAAGCAGCTTGCTTTTGATAAATCTGAACAGGTCGCATTTTAATATATTATACATTGTTTCTTGCTCCTTTCGTATACTGTAAATAGATATTTTCTAATGATTCCCCGCTTTGAAGAATGTCACTCATAGATAATTCTTTTACAATTTCCCCGCTTTGAAGAATACCAATGCAACTTGCTACATTTTCCAGCTCGCTTAGAATATGGCTTGAAATTAATATCGTTATGCCGTATGTGCGGTTTAGGTCAAGCAGTAGTAGCCTCAGCTCTGAAATTCCATCTGGGTCAAGCCCGTTTGAGGGCTCGTCAAGAATAAGTATGTCGGGACTTTCTAATAATGCCATTGCTAATTTTAACCTTTGCATCATTCCAAGCGAAAAGCTTTTGACATCATTACTACCACATTCAGATAACCCGACTGTGCTTAGAGCTTGTTCAATTCTGCCCTCGTCCCTAATACCTGACAGAATGGCTTGTTCCTTCATATTGTGAAACGCGCTCATATTAAGAAACAATGAAGGCGTGTTTATTACAGCGGAAATTTTACTTTTGCAACCGCTTATATTATCGCTTATTAATACCTCGCCATTGTAGTCCTTTATCAGCCCTGCCAAAATACGAAGCAGAGTTGTTTTTCCGGAGCCGTTTTTTCCAATTAATCCGTATATCTCACCCCGCTTTACATTTAAAGAGGCATTGCAAAAAACTGTTTTACCGCCATATTTTTTTTTGATATTCTTGGCAGATATAATATATTGGTTCATAAATATGACCATGCTCTGTCTTCACACAAACGGTTTATGAAATTAGCATGGTCTGTTCCCCCTTTCGATTTTGTTTTTTGTTTTCCTTCAAGCTTTTCCCTACTAACTTAGGTTATTCTTATTCCTACAAAAACATGTAGAATAAGCGCAATAACAGCAATTGCTAATACGGTAAACAAAACACTCTTAAACACGGCTTTCATTTTTTCCTTTTTAAAGCGTTTTGATAAACCTTTAATGGGCTCGGCTTCTTTTAGGTTTCGCTCCACGTTGTTTATTGGCAAAGAATTTTGCATTATTAACAGCTCAGCTTTGCAAGCCTCGCAGGCTTCAAGATGGTCTTCTACAGTTGTTTTACTTTCCTTGCTGCAAACTCCATCTAGGTACAGCGGTAATAAATCCTTTATCATCTTACATGGCAAGCTCATTTTATCCCCTCCAATAATTTGTTTTTCGCTCTATAGAAAATCAACCTCGCCCAGCTGTCCGTTTTTCCGAACAAATCACCTATCTGTGAAAATGGCAATTCCCCGAAAACCCGCAGGGTGAAAACCTCTTTATAAGGTTCGTCAAGGCTGTGAAGCAAAATGTGCAGATGCTTTGCTTCCTCCTTATCCAAATAGTCTATTTCCATATTTTTTTCTTCCGTCAAGGCTGTATCGGGATTTGAAGTATATCGTTTTCGTTTTTGATAAAGTGTAAAATATGTGTTTTTAGCTATTTGACATAACCAAACGTATATCTTACACGTTCCATTGAATTTATCTATATTTTGCATAGATTTAAAAAAGGTTTCCTGCGTTATTTCTTCCGCAACTGACTCATCCTTTTCAAGAGATAAAACGTATTTATATACATCGGAAAAATACTCTCTATACACTTGCTCAAAGTCATATGACACCCTTCACTCCTCCTTCCTATCTATAAGACTGTCATTAAACAAAAATGTTTCAGATTTAAAATAATAAATATCAAATAAAAGCTTTAAAGGATACTTTTATTTGATATTTTATTATAGATTAATGCACCATATGTATTCAAGATTTGTGTACTTAAAATATGCTGGCTACGGTTATAGCCAAATTAGAAATAAAGATACTTACGCTTAGGATTAGCTCGCAACTGCATAACCGGCATCTAAAAGGTCAGTATGTCTTTTCTCGGTGAAAATCAAGCAAACGCAAACGCAGATGCAAGCCGCCATAGTTGAAACAACGCTGACATCTCCTTGTGAGGTTGCTTTATTAAGCTCTGGCATTTAAAATCCCCTCCTTTCTAGTTTTATTGTACAAAATCTTGAACACATATCGTGCATCAATACCAAGAAGCGTTATTCAATATATTTAGAGATGAGAATCGCCACCTTTTCAACAGAAAAATCCTGTATTTCGTTAATAAATGAATCATTGATTTTAAAATCAATTTGATTTTCAATATCCGTTAATATATAAACGATATTACGGGTGGGGGTTATACCGAGAAGATTTGTTGTATCGGTAAAAGTATTATTGATATAATGGGATGCAGCCTTTTTGACAATTTCATATATTGTATTTTGCGATATAATTGCAGTTTGCACTCTATTCTCCTCCTTAAACAACAGCGATATTAGCTTGAAGCTCTTTCATAATAGCCTCAAAAGCCTTTTCTCTGCTTCGGTCGTCCAATACATTAAAGGCGGGTATATTCTCTTGAGGTCTGATAAGATTTTCAATAAGATACGGCTTGTCCACAGGATAATAATTTAATTGCTTGGTTTCAATGTCATAATTACAGGTCTTATTAGAAATGTGAAAATAATTAGCCATTACTCCCATTCGATAGTAACACATTGATTTAATTTCCTTTATTTTTTCTTCTTGGTAATCACCGCAATATAGGCTTAAAACAGCTACATCCGGCGCAATTGCGTTGCTTATCAAGAAAGGGACATAACCATATCCGTTAGGCACGGCTTTACTATATTTCATTATCCCGCCCGGTACGCCTATAATAATGAGCTCGGGCTTTTCTTTTAGCTCTATATTTTTTACAAAGGTATTTATAATCTTCACCTGCTGTAAAAAGGTATATTTATGATTATCAATGCAGTCAGGAAAAGCAGACATGCCCATAATTTGAGATATTATATTGCTTGAAATCAGCTTGGGCTTGTATCCTTTTTTATTAAAATAATCATATATACTTAATTGTGTATCCAATTTATCACAATTTTCGCCGACTCCCAAAACCATTATTACAGGCACGTCAATATTGAAAAGCTCATCATTATTCGTTATTGACGGCGACTCCGGCGGCTTTAGGCACACCCTGTTATCAGCATCAATTCTTCCCACTAAGGACTCTAACTCAGGGGTATATATTATCTGCTTGCTATTGCTTTGTACAGCAGAAATTATGCGTTCATAAAATGACATATCATTGAGCTGTTTAAATTTGCAAAGCAATACAGCATCAATATTATTAATAAGATTTTCCAAATAAAAATTGTCTTCAGAGCATAAGCATTTTATGGGCTGCTCTTCATCAAAATGAGATTTCCAGCCTTTAGGAATTATGGCACAGGTAATATCATAGCCCTCAATTTTATCTTGATGCCGAAGCAAGGTCATTGCTTCTTCAGAAAACGGGTAAATGGCAAGTCTTTCTTTCATAGCATTATACTCTCCTCATTAAAATCAAATTTGAATTCCCTTAGCATAGTGTAATCCTTTAGCTTTTCCAATGCTATAGCCTTGACGTTATTGCATTTGCTTAGCTTATAGCTTTTAGAGTAATGCTTATCCTTGCCGTTATCGCTTGATATTGGACACATATTGCAGCAATGAAACGCCCAACAATTCCTACAAGCTTCTTCTGAAACAGTACCAACATTCAAAACCTCTCTCACTTTTTCTATATCAAAGCCTTTTTCAAGGCTTCCTATATTCATTAAAGCGGAGTTTTCATCTATCCGTTCGCATGGATAAAAATTACCGTTAACATCAATAAAAAGCTTTTTTAAACCGGGCACACAGGTGCCGCTTGGGTGGGCTATTGGTCCCGTGCTTTTTTGAGGAGTAAATATTTGCTTGTAGCTATATATTCTTTCAATTTCTCCCTTAAGCTCGGGGGCAGCTTTGTTATTAATTTTACCTAATAGTAACAAATATGCTTTGAGCAGCTCGTAGTTCCTTTCCGAATAGTATGACTCGTCATACGAGATTTTCATGTCCGTATAATTCTGTGAAAGCTCATTAAAGCTTACTTTAGAATAATCAAATATGTCTTGGTTATTTCTGAAAAATTCAAATATGCTGTGATAGCTTGTACCGGGATATATTACTGTATTGTAGGTTATTTTCTTATACAGCTCGGGAAAATGCTCCTTAATATTCATTATATTTTCACGAAGCGTATCGAACGAGCCCCTTCCGTCCGCGTAAGAGCGATTTTTATCATGTATTTCCTTTGGTCCGTCTAGGCTTACCATTATTGAAATGTTAAAATCCTTAACCGCCTCTGCGAATTTATGGTCTAACAATGTAGCGTTAGTAGTCATACCAAACGTAATATTTTTACCGCTAATTTGTTCTACGGTATACCTCATTGCGCGAACAACCAGTTCCTTCACTATTAACGGCTCTCCGCCGTAAAAAGAAACGTGCAAATTATCTGAGTCGACAGAATTGGCAATAAGAAAATCTATCCCCTTCTGCACCGTATCCCATTTGATATTTTTGTCACTTCTAGCTCGGTTATCATATATGCCGTTATCGGAGTAAGGGCAATACGAGCATCGAAGATTGCAATTTTGTGACATTTGAAACGTAACTGTGCTTATACAGCGTTTCATCTGATACTCCAGTAGTTGACTTGCAGGATGCTCTATCCGCTCAATTGAAGAATCAAGCAGCAGACCCTTTTCCTGAAATTCAGAAAGAACCCTTGTATCCTCATTGCTCTCATTTTTAATATCACATAATGAATCATACCGTTGCTTATCAGTCTTATAAACACTGTTCTTGTTCATATCGTAAACATAATAGAACCCCGGTCTGGTTTGAAAAGGCATAAATGGCATTTTTTTACTCCTCCGTTTTAGTATTTATTATCATTTCTTTAAAGCTATGCGATGAATTATATAGCTCATCAAAGGAACCAATACCTGCAAGCTTTCCTTTTTCTAAATAGATAATTCGGTCAAGCGTCTTTAGTATCTCTGGTCTGTGAGTAATTATCAATGTTATGTCATAACGATTAGATAATAATATCTCCTGATTAAAGGTTTGCTCCGAGTAATAATCATAGCTGGAGGTTGCCTCATCCAACAATAATATTTTTGTATTTTTTCTAGCCAGTGTGCGAGCCAGAGCAACCTTTTGCTTTTCGCCTCCCGAAAGCTTGGTTCCGTTATATCCAACGGGAGCTGTAAAGCCATCTTGTAAATCACAGATAAATTTATATGCTCCGGATTTCTTACAGCTTTCAGTTATTTCATCTGCGGAAAGGTCATCAGTAATATTTATATTGTTTTCAATGGAGTCATTGAACAAATAATTATTTTGAGCCATTAAGCTCCATATGGAACGATATGATTCAAATGTATATGAACTAATATTATTGTCATTTATCTTTATGCTTCCCTCTGTCGGCTCATAAAAGCGAAGGAGTAAATTAATTATTGATGATTTTCCGCTGCCGTTAAAACCGATAATCGCAATTTTTTCACCCTTATATATTGTGAAGCTAACTTGCTCCAGTGCTTTCTCCTGTTCATATACTAAGGAGACCTGCTCAAAACTTATGCTTTCAATATCCATTAAAGTATTAAGCTCTATTGCTTCGGGATGGTCTGTTTCAGAATCCGTATTAAGAAATGTAATAAAGCGTTCAAATGCCGGCTTAGTGCTGGATAGCTGTGTTATAATATATGAAATTATAGTAATCGGCTCAAAAACCAGTGCGGAGTAAGCTATAAACGAAACTAAGCTACCTATGGTCATTCTGTTTTCAGCAATAAGTAAAGAGCCGTATAAATATAAAATACATGTAAAGCTTATTGATAAGGCTGAGCCAATAAGATTATCGACATATCCATAAAGCATTAATCGTGATTTCATTTTCTTACTGTCGTCTAATATCTCGTTAAGCCTTGACAATCGCTTATTTATTAATCCCCACATTTTTATTTCAATAATACCGCTAATTCCATCGCCGAGCCAAGCTGAGAATGCTGATTGCACCTTCATAATTATTTTATAAACAGCTTCCTGCTTCTTAAATAAGATACTGCTGATAATTAATTTACTTGGGATAGTAGAAATCATAATAAGAGCAAGTTGCCAGTTAATAAGTATTAATGCTATGATGCCGGCTATTATTTTAAATAATGTGACAAACGAGGTAAGAAACTGGGTGCCTGTCAGCGAAGAGATATTAGCAATATCCTGAAATATTTCCGACATTACTACTGAAAAATTACGCTCCTTAAAATATTTTACGCGAATTGACAAGGTATGCTTACATGCTTGACGATTTAAATCATTTGGAATTTTAACGCTTATATCCCTGTAATATTGATATTGAATAAAGCCTACCAATTGCTGTATTAAAAAAACGAAAAATATAAGTCCTACATATAAAAGTGTTTTTGAAAAATCAGCTCCTACAATTCCAATATCAATAAGCTGCATTGTTAGCCAAGGGCTAAGAAAGCTACCTATTGAGGTTATAATCATAGCGATGCTTATAACTGCTATATTTATTTTATAAGGTGAAAATAATTTTTTTATTGACATGAATATTTCACTATTCTTATTCATGATAAATGCTCCTATCTATTTTCAATGGCGATTCAACGTGGCGGATACTTCGCAGTAAAGAAAAAACTCATCTGCCTGCAGAGGTGGAGGACATCATTAGCCGAGCTATAAAAATCGCCCCTAAGTCTTCGTTTTTGTGAGCTAACATAATCATACACCATTCGACTTCTCCTTGTCAATAAAAAGGGCTACTTTGTATCAAAACGGGGCTACTTTGTAGTTTTCTCCCACTTATTAGGAGAATTTTTACAAAGTATCCCCGTTTCGATACAAAGTAGCCCCTGTTTTACCTAGAAATTACCATTTGGATTTACTCTTTTATCCCCTATATTGTTATATTGCTTGTTAACTGTAGGTATTACTAACAATTATATTAACTATTAGTAATTGAATTTGTAATCATTTTGTAACATTTGATAAATTAACTTTTTTTTAAACTTACAGCGTTTTGTTATTTCATAAGACTATAAAATCACACCTCTGCCCCCTTCAAGCAAATTTTCGCTGTAAATGATATTCCTATTGTAAACACGCAAGCCGCCAAGACAGGGATATATATTGCATTGCTGAATTGCTCGAAAGCAAAACCGTATAACGCCATTCCGAGCGGTGCGGCGCAACCGGCAACCGCCATAATAATCCCCATAACCTTGCCCAATATTTCATTGGGCGTTACTTTTTGCACAACAGTAATCACGAATACCGACAGCATGGTCGCCAATGCCGTAACCAATGCACTGAAAAATATCATCATTGCAAACGACTGCCAATAGCCGAAGCCGAGAATTACAGGTGTAACCGAGAGTGCGATTGGCAGAATTAAAACAGATGCCACAAGAAGCAACCTGTAAATATCGGACAGCCTTAGTTTTTTTGTAACCGCGCCCGTCAATATTGCACCGATGATACTGCTAAGCTCCAAAATCCCCATCCCTATGCCGTACATTCCCTCGCTACTATTCAGTGTAATCCGCAAAATGTAGGGAACACCTACGATAAAAAGCGGTGACATAAACAGATTGAGTGCCGCCGCTAAGATAATCAGCTTGAGAATTGTCGGCTTTTCACGAACAACATAACGCAGCCCCAGCTTCATATCATCTATAATTGTGAGAGCCATGCTCTTATCTCGCCCCGGTTTTGCAAACGGCATACGAATAAACATTTCCATAACCGCCGACAGGAAAAAAGCCGCACAGCTTGCCGTCACCAAAGCGTTCAATCCGACAATTCCGTATAGCACTCCGCCAAGTACGGGACCGAGCAAGCCGGACAACGCACCAACCCCCGTCACAATGCCGTTGCCGGATGCAAGCTTTTCCTCACAAACCAAAACAGGCACGCTTGCCTGCACAGCGGGCTGATACATAGAACTAATCATTGAGAGAACAACCAAAAATACGCCGATTACTACAACAGGAAGATAACCGCCGCCCTGCAAAATAAGCAAAATCAACAAAACAATTACTACCGCACTTGCCGAAAAATCAAAGATAACCATTAGGTTGCGGCGGTTGAATCGGTCGGCAATTGCACCGCCGAGAGGTGTGAAAAGAATAGCAGGTATTGCCGATATTGCTATCAATATGCCGAAAATATCAGCCCGCCCTGTCATGTCAAGTATATATAAATTCAAGGCAAAACGCAACACCGCCGAGCCTAAGATTGAGATAATCTGCCCCGCTACAACCAAGCTGAAATCTCTTCTAAACAATTTATTTTCCACTATCAATTCCCCCCCAAAATCCGAAACTGCCCCGCTCTGCTCCTAACGCCGCTTCAACGATATTGATAAACGCCGCCATTCTTGCCGCAGTTTCCTCCGCCGTTCGTTCAAACATCGCTTCGTCAAATATAAACTGCCCTGCAACGAGCAAAATTTCAATCGTTTCAAGCGGATATTCGGTATGATAAATGCCCTCACTCACTCCCTGTCGAACAACGCCCGCAATTAGCGGCGCAACGGTTTGGATTGTTTGAGTAATGCTCTTTTGATGTAAAAGCGCATTGGCGGGTTTGTGCAGTTCTTGTATAATCGGCTCATTCGGCGATTCGGACAGATTTATTGACGAAATGATTCGCATCATCTTTTCATCTGCCGTCAATTCCGAATCATCGGCAATCGCTTTCGCCTGCACTGTTATCTGCTCCGTTATCCGCCCTAACACGCCGTCTAGCACATCTTCCTTGGATTTGTAATGATAATAAAGCGAACCTCTCGCAATACTGCTAAATTTCAATATATCATTAACAGACGTTTGCTCATATCCTTTCTCCATAAACAAACGAGCAGCAGTATCAAGAATCAAATTTTTCGTCCCTGACGAACGCTCTGTATTTTTCATAAACAAGCCTCCATATAATATAAACCGACTAACGGTATAATTATATTATACAAAAAATTTACAGTCCTGTCAAGTAAAAGCATGAAGTTAAACTGTAAATATTTTGTGAATGGCAAACAGCAAACCGCTGACTAGCACTTCACATTTTAAATTAAAAAACAAAAACAACGCACGTGTACAATGCGTTGTTTTATTAAAGAAAGTAATTCAGCTTATTAAATATTCGGTGTCACGGTTTAAACAACGAATATAAGCGAATTATAGCTAGTAATGGTGACCGTTACCGCGTCGCCTTTTCAGTGAACAATGAACAGCTAACAATCAACTGTTCATTGTTCATTGTTAATTGTCAATTAAATTTGGCTCCCCCTGTCTGACTCGAACAGACGACCCTGCGGTTAACAGCCGCATGCTCTACCGACTGAGCTAAGGAGGAATAAATAATTTTCAAATAAAGCACAGAAGAATAAAAATCTGTGCTTTATTTAAAAAGAGAAGATGTCGGCATTTATCTATCTTCCCGGGACGTCGCCGTCCGAGTATTGTGGACGTATATGAGCTTAACTACTGTGTTCGGAATGGGAACAGGTGGAACCTCATAGCAAACAACACCGACTAATTTGACAATTGATAATTGATAATTGATAATTGTCAATTAAAGCTTTAACATAAACACGAACATAATTGTCAATTCTCAATTGTTAATTATTAATTATAAAGATGGTGACCCATACGAGACTCGAACTCGTGATGCCGCCGTGAGAGGGCGGAGTCTTAACCGCTTGACCAATGGGCCAAAGAGTTTGGAATGGTACACCATCAGGGACTCGAACCCAGGACCCACTGATTAAGAGTCAGTTGCTCTACCAACTGAGCTAATGGTGCTTAATGTCAATGAACAATTAACAAAGAACAAAGAACAATTAAAGAACCCTCAAAATCGAATAAAGAAAGTAAATGCAAGGAGGAAATGAAGAGCGAACCGAACCAAAGAACTAACAAAAAAATAATTGTTCATTGTTCATTATTAATTGTTAATTAGTAAGGTCAAGCCCTCGACCGATTAGTACCGCCAAGCTGAACATGTTACCATGCTTACACATGCGGCCTATCAACCTCATAGTCCATGAGGGGTCTTACTCGCTTGATGCGAAGGGATATCTTATCTTAAGGACGGCTTCACGCTTAGATGCTTTCAGCGTTTATCCGAGCCGCACATAGCTGCCCTGCTATGCCGTTGGCACGACAACAGGTGCACCAGAGGTGCGTCCATCCCGGTCCTCTCGTACTAGGGACAGCTCCTTGCAAATATCCTACGCCCACGACAGATAGGGACCGAACTGTCTCACGACGTTCTGAACCCAGCTCGCGTACCGCTTTAATTGGCGAACAGCCAAACCCTTG
>WRLG01000012.1 GCA_009777725.1 Oscillospiraceae bacterium
GTGTCACCATTACTAATTATAATTCGCTTATATTCGTTGTTTAAAACCGTAACACCGAATAGTTAATAAGCTGAATTACCTACTTTCAACAAAAACAACGCATTTGTACACGTGCGTTGTTTTTGTTTTTTTTTTATTATTAACTATCAAACAAACCATCCTGCAACCTTAAAATTTCACATCGGCGTTTTTCGGTAGCGGCTTTGTCGGCGGTATATGTTCCGTCATTGAGGGGGGTAACTATATCTCCCTCTTTAATTTTACCCCTAATTTTACCCCGCTCTATATTAAAATGCCCCGCCTCACCCTCCAAAACGACAAACTCCCCCTCAAGCCTCTCGACAATAAGCAATCACAAAACCCCTTTTTAACAATTGACAATTAACAGTTAACAATTTCGGAGTTACGCCCTTGGCGTAACATTTTAAGCAGTTTATTTTTACTGTTAAATACATGCTTAGCTAAACTATTTCAAATCCGTCGGCAAAGCCGACACATTCATTGTCAATTGTTAACTGTCAATTGATTTAACCTTCCGTCCGAATAAACGACAATCGTGCCGTCCAAATCGCTTCGGTAGATTGTAACTCCAGCTTGTTCAAGCCGTTCTATTGTGTTGATGTTGGGGTGATTGTACGAGTTTCCTGCGCCGCATTGTATAACGGCGGCGCGGGGGTTTACGGCGGCTAGGAATTCCCGCGTGGTCGATGTGCTGCTTCCGTGATGTCCGACATGTAAAAGGTCGGCGGTTATGTCCGCGCCGGAGGATAAAATATCTCTCTCAGCCGGTCTTGAAGCATCGCCCGTGAAAAGGAATGTCGTGTCTTTATAGCTGATTTTAAACACTACGGAATAATCGTTTATATCTTTGTAGGCATTGCTTTGCGGCTCTAACGGCGATATAATTTCCAAAATGGCTTCCTCACCCTCGGAATTTCCGTAAAGAGTATAGGAATCGCCCGCTTTCGCGGCAGTCAGCCGCAAGCCTTTATTCAGCACGGCGAGCAGGAAATTTTCATAGCTCCTTGTGGTAGGCGTTAGCTCCGCCTTTAGGCGCGGCGCGATTACCTTGCCGATTTCAAATTCCTCAATAACTGCGGGAAGCCCGCCTATGTGGTCGGAATGAGGGTGGGTAGCTATCACATAATCAAGCTTTCCAACACCTGCATTTTGCAGGTATTCAACTACCCTCGCCCCTTGCTCCCGCTCTCCCGCATCTGCCAAAACAGCGTAATCGCCGAAAAGAACAAGCGCGCTGCCGCCCTGTCCCACATCTATAAAATGTACTTGAAGCGCGCAGGCGGACAAAGCGGGAGGCGGCGCATCAATCTCATTTGATTCAAGATAAGCCGCATAAAGCAACCCGGCAAGTATAATAAAAATAATCGCCCATACCCTAAGCGGCAGTTTTATATTTTTCTTATTCAAGATTTTACTCCTATTTCTTAACAAACCCCAGCTTTGATATTAAATCCCCCCGCCCCGCTTTGCGTAAAGCCTTTATTGCGTTTTGCTTGTTTTGAGGCTTGAAATATTGGAGCAGGGCTCTTTGAAGTGTCTTTTCCTCCGCTGTTTTCGGGACGTAGAGCGGCTTCATTGTATACGGGTCAAGCTCTGTATAAAACATGCAGGTTGATATAGTGCCGGGGGTCGGGTAAAAATCCTGCACCTGCTCGGGGCGTAGGTTTTGAGTTTTCAAAAAAAGCGCGAGCTCCGCCGCATCTTTAAGCGTACAGCCGGGGTGGGAGGACATCAGATAGGGGACAAGGTACTGCTCCTTGCCTATTTTACCCGTAACAGAATAAAACCTGTCTTGAAACTTTTTATAAGACTCAATATGCGGCTTGCCCATTTTGTCAAGCACGGCGGCTGAGCAGTGCTCGGGAGCGACCTTTAGCTGACCGCTGATATGCTCCGCTATCATTTCGCGCATAAACGCCTCGTTTTTATCCGCAATAAGATAATCATAGCGTATACCACTTCGGATAAACACTTTTTTTACTTTATCAAGTTTCCGCAGGCTTCGCAAAATATCCAAATATTCGGAATGGTCGGCGTTCAACGACTCGCAGGGCTTGGGAGCCAGGCATTTTCTGCCCTTGCAAAGCCCCTCTTTAAGTTGCTTCTCACAGCTCGGGTTTCGGAAGTTCGCGGTAGGTCCGCCGACATCGTGTATATAGCCCTTGAAATCGGGCAGGTTTGTAAGCTTTATTGCTTCCTCTAAAATGCTCTCTTTGCTCCGCGCCGTTACCTTTCTGCCTTGGTGGAGAGCGATTGAGCAGAAATTGCAGTTACCGAAACAGCCCCTGTTGTGCGTAATTGAAAACCGCACCTCTTCTATAGCCGGAATCCCGCCCTCTTTTTCATACATCGGGTGGTAATCGCGCTCATAAGGGAGCGAATAAACAAGGTCAAGCTCCTTCGCGGTCAGGGCGGGCATCGGGGGGGTCTGCACAAGCATCAGTTTGTCCTGCCGCTGAATGATGGTTTTACCGTAGATTTCATCCTGCCCGTCATACTGCAATCTGCAGGCTTTGGCATATAACTCCTTACTTTCGCGAACCTGCTTGAATGACGGACATTCAACCGCCCCCCACGGCGTATTTTCCGGCTTTGTAAGATATGCCGTACCCTTTATATCCGTCATGCTTTTGATATTTTCGCCGCTTTTAAAGCGCGCGCAAAGCTCTGTAACCTGCCGTTCCCCCATGCCGCAGACAAGCAAATCCGCACCGCTGTCACATAGAATTGACGGCATGACTTCATCGCTCCAATAGTCGTAATGGGCGAATCGGCGCAGAGAGGCTTCAAGCCCGCCTATAATCATCGGAGCATCGGGGTAGACTTCTCTTATTTTTTGGCAGTATACCGTAACCGCCCTGTCGGGGCGTTTTCCTGCCTTGCCGCCGGGCGAGTATAAATCATCGGAACGCTTTTTCTTGGAAGCGGTATAATGAGCAACCATTGAATCTATATTGCCCGAAGTCACCATAAAGGCATACTTCGGCTTGCCTAAGCGGGTGAAATCGGCATGATTGCGCCAATCCGGCTGGGCAATTATGCCAACGGTAAACCCTTGGCTTTCAATCACGCGGGAAATAATTGCGACCCCAAAGCTCGGGTGGTCAACATAGCCATCGCCCGTGACGCAGATAAAATCAAAGGGCTCTTTTGTTTTTTTGACTGGTAAAAACAGCGGCACTACTCCTCTCTGAGCGTTACGTTAACGGTAGCCTTGGGGGAAGGACTGCCGTCCGAGCTTGTATACCAAACATTGTCGTGCGCGGGGATGCTGAACTCTACAATCGGCTTATAGTCCCCCACCGTCATATCGAAGGGATTTTTTAATATATCAATCGTCGCCGTAATATCGCTTTCGGTAAGCTGATTGATTACATCGTTAGGACCCATGAAAAAGAGCATAAAGCCGGACGAAATCATGTTATACTCATATTGAGGCTGCGCGTTTACAAATTGAATCGACCAGCCCGGGATATGCCGCTCAATTTTTGACAAGCCCTCGCTGGGGCAGGTTACGGTCACGGTTCTCACCCCGTCTAAAGTTTGATAGCCTGCGGGCAGGAAATCATCGGCGTTAAAGGTAAACACCGTGCCGATGTCAACCTCGCGCATATTGATTTCGCCTATATCAATCGTTGATATAGTAGGCTTGACAAATTCGCTGGGTGCGGCGACTTCAAGCGCGCTGTCCGAAAAAACCAGCTTTTCTATAAACGCCTCGGTATTAAAGCTGTCGGGGGCGTTTGTCACCCGCACTACGGGCTCTAGCGTCTGCCTGTGCATGACGGGTATGTAGACATTAAACTGCGTTCTGCTGAAAGTGAGATTTTCCGTATCTATAATCGGCAAAGTTCCGCTGTACAGGCTCAAATCGGAGGAGACATATTCATAGGTTTGCGAAATATCTTGGTCTACGGCTACGCGGATTCGCGCTTCCGTAACCCTGTCCACCATGCTCTTAGGTCCTGTGACGGCAACAGTTTCCGGGGATACGGAAATATCATCGGGGTCAACCATAAGCCCCGTAGTCAGAGATACGGAAACGCCGCCGGAATCTATCTGCGGCTTGATTTCGAATTCCTTTGTTATAATCTCATCAAATATCACCGTTACCAGGGAATCGTTAAACTCGATGACGTCAAATTGCCTGCCGGTTTTACACTCAATTTCAAGCCGCAGCGAGTATGAGCCGGGCGTGCGGACATTATCGGCTCTCGCAACGGCAACAAGCTCGCTTGCGTTAAGATTACCGATTTGTCCTCTCTGCCCCGTTATTGTAATCCCAACAAATTCCCTGCTCTGAAATATTACCCTAAGGTCGTTCGCCTCGGCGAAGGTTCCCTCAATGTTAATCTCAACGGGTATATTGTTGAGCGGTTTGCTCATAACCGGGTAAACACTGATTGAAACGGCGAACCAGATGACGACAGCCGCAATAATCGACGCAATTTTTATTGAAAAATCCTTTTCAAATAATCTCGTAATGTATGATGTGATTTTTTTAATCATAGCCATTCCCACTTTCGGTTTACTTGTCTTTTTTACGCGGCTCTTTTTTTGAAATTGACTGCTTCAAGCGCATAGTCTTAGGTTGCTTTTGCGGTTTCTCCTGCAAAAGGCGCGAGCGGAGCAGTTTTTTCAAGCTGTCGCGGGTAAAGCTTCTTGTAAGTACTCCGTTTTCCGCCACCGATATGTTGCCCGTTTCCTCCGAGACGACGATTACGATAGCATCGGATATTTCACTCATCCCGATGGCGGCGCGATGCCGCGCGCCCAAGGCTTTATTGATGGTTTCTTCTTTCTGAGAATTGGGTAGAAAACACCCCGCCGCTAAAACCAACCCATCGCGGACAATCACCGCGCCGTCATGCAGGGGCGTTTTGGGGTAGAAAATATTTCCCAGAAGTTCCTTTGAGGGCAGGGCGTTTACCAGCGTGCCTGTATCAATCTGCTCGCCCAGCTTTGAATATTGCTCGATTACGATAATCGCGCCCGTTGAGGTTAGCGACAAGCCCTCGCAGGCATCGCACAGGGTTTCAATTACGGGAATCCACCTTGCTCCGCGAACCTCGGACGATTCAAAGGAAAAAGGCAGAGCCGTTATTTTAGACATTCTGGAATGACCCATCTTTTCAAGCATACGCCGAAGCTCCGGCTGGAACAATACGACAAGCGCAAGCAAGCCAATGTCCAAAACACTGCCCACCAAGTAGCTCATCGCTTTCATTCCGTCATGATTTTCAACTATGTAATTCATCACGATATATGCCGCGCCGACAACGATAATACCCTTAATAAGCCCGCCCGCCCGCGTTTCCTTAACAAGCGATACAACCTTATAAATCAGTATGGTCAGCACGGTAATGTCTACTACATCCCAAAAGCCCAACGGCAGAATACTCCTGAAATAAGAGCCCAAAGTATAAAAAAAATCCATAATCTACTTCCTTTGTTAACAATTCGGTAAAAAAAGCTTATTGACTTACGGCAAATCATATGGTAAAATAATGAACAGTTAACAGTTAACAATGAGGGTGTTACGCCCGCGGCGTAACATTTTAAGCAGTTTATGTTAACTATTAAATCAAATGCCCAGCTAAACTATTTTAAATCCGTCGGCAAAGCCGACACATCAATTGTTAATTGTTAACTGTTCATTGTTAATTGCAAAAGCGGAGGTGTTGATATGAATTTATCGTCTATCGGTACAGGCGGAGTCGGGGGATTTTCCATAGGCTACAAGGGCTTCGCGGGCTCTTACGGAGAAAGCGGAGACGGGCGGCTTGGCGCGGGGAAAGAAGCAAAGGTCGGAGAAAGCGAGATGAAACGCCGCTTCGATTCGTTTGAGTGTACCACCTGCGAAAACAGGCGTTATCAAGATGATTCACCCGATTCGGGCGTTTCCATGCAAACCCCTACCAAGGTTGACCCCAAAACAGCCGAATCCGCAGTGCGGGCGCATGAATACCAGCATGTAACGCGGAATACGGCAAAGGCGAACCGCGAGGGTAAGGAGATTGTCAGCCAGAGCGTTACCGTGAAGCGGACGATTTGCCCCGAGTGCGGCGAAAGCGTTGTTGCGGGCGGCGAAACCAGAACCGTCACCAAGGAAGCAAATAATAAGCAAAACCCTTATAACGCAGGCTTATTCAACGAATCCAAAGGCAAACTACTGGATACAGCTGCTTGATAGCCGGGAATTAGGAGCGAGGAGTGATTATTCCTCGTTCTTTTTTGTAGGGGCGACCGCCACATCCCCCTTATTCGGAAGCTCAAAAAAATCCGGGTAGCCTTTTTCATTTTTTAAGGTAAAATATGCTTCGCAAACGCCCATTAGGTTGTAAAAAACGAACATTCCGAAAAGGGAAAACGCCGCTAATAATATCTCCGGCGATACTGCTTTAGGAGCTAAAATAATAAGCTGCCCCCCGAATAACGCGTAGACTGCCATTGTGGCGACTATTCCGTGCCGGCTTAAAATATCCGCAAATATTGAGAACAGCACGATTATAATAGGAGCAATTAATATAAGCGGGCTGACCGAGCTATGCAGTTCAACATCCCGCAGGGTAAACGTAAGGCTTAGAAAATTTTTTAAAAAGTAATAAACAATCGCGCCGAATAAAAACAAAACCGAATACCGCGCTGCGAATTTTCGGCGGTTATTAATTTCGTCCATGCAATCGCGCTTTTGGTTTAATGTCATCAAGCGTATATTATCCGGCTCAAACGATAGTATTTTATTAAATTTTTTAAACCGCTCAAAATTTATCTTCATAGCGATACGCCTAAGCCCGCGCTTCTCATTCCTCATTCCTCGCCCCCCATTCCTCGTTAACGATATTGCCGTTAATGTAATTATCCCACATCGCGATGGCGTTGTTGTAGTGCATGATGAAATCTTTTTCATTTACCCCCGCTCCGCCGTGAGGCTCTCTGAAGCTTGCGAAAAGGTTATCCGCTAAATCGGGGTATCCTATATCCTCCGCAAAGGAGGTGGCATTGAGCATATATCCGTATTCGTTCACATCTTCGTTATGCGGGTAAACCTCCCGTAAATCCTTCAAAACGCCCTCTTCTATGACCGCTTCCTTGACCGCTTCCCTATCTGCAATGATGATGATGGTATCGGTGGTTTGAAACGCCGCCATAAGCTTTAATTGCTCTGCTTGGTTGTAATAAAAGTCCGCTTGGCTGTCATTATCGCCTTTCACAGGCAGGTAGCTAACCCTTACAACGACCTTTTTATCCCCGTTAAAATCTTCGCAATACCGCTCAAAAACCTCCGCCGCTTTTTCGGCATAGAGCGCGAAATTACCGTCTGTTGCCATAAATATAACGGAAACATCGGGCTGAACCCTGCTTGCAACGTCATAGATTAAAAACCCCGCCAGTCCTGCCATCAGCGCGAATACAATTAAGTGCGCTTTATAGTGGTAAAAAAAATCGGCTATTTTTTCTTTTATGGTATAGACCCTTTCGGGGGCTTCCTCTTTTAATGAGCCAAGCTCCGCCTCCACGCCGGATTTCAGCTTCATCAGCTCAATCCGCTCCCTTGCCAGCTGCTTTTCATATTCCTCCCGCTCGGCGCGTCTATGCTCGGCGGCTTTCGCCTCGACTTCGACCTCCGCCTCGCGTTCTTGCCTGTTTATTTCAAGGTAGTTATCCAGAAAGGATTTTTTGGATTCGCGGGGGTTTTTATTTTCTTGTTCAGACATTCAATTTATACCTCGCCATCAGCATCATTTCGCTATTGACGGGACAGGCAAGCCTGTCCCCTACATAACCCGATTGCACAGGTGGAATTTTTTGTAGGGGTGACTGAATCGTTACGTATCATCAGGAATATACTCCATTATATCACCCGGCTGGCAGTTCAGCACCTTGCACAGCTTTTCTATTGTTCTGGTGTCAATTCCCCCGCTACCGTTTTTAATAGCGGTTAGCGTACCTTGACCAATTATATTTTCGCGCCTTATTCTTGTTGTATTTATCCCCTTTTCCTTAAACAAAGCGAACAATTTATTATAGCTTATCGGCATTTTAACATCCTCCACATAAAAGTACACGGAAATCTGTGAAATTTGTGTATTGACAATTCACGTAAATTGGTGTAAAATATATTTAAGACTTTTTAATACTAGGAGGAAAAAACTATGAACAAAATCTTTAAACAAGCCTACGATGATTTTCTTTTTAACCTGTTGGAAGCAACCTACTCCGAATACCGCAATTCAAATAAATATCTTTTATACCAAGAAAAAATAAAACAAATGAACGAAATAATAGAGGGTGATTTCACAAAAAGTCAGCAGATTTTTATAGAGGAATGTTTCGGACTGCTTTCAGAATCGTCCGAAAACCAAGTGAGCTTTGCTTTCAAAAAAGCTTTTTCATACAGAGCCTGCCTAACAAAGGAGCTTGGCGTGTAAAATGAGGGGGGGTTATGTGTAGGGGCGACCGCCTCGGTCGCCCGAATACCTCCGCCCTCAAACCTCATCAAAGCGGCTTCATAGTAGGAAACAGCAAAACATCTCGGATAGAAGCACTGTCCGTCAACAGCATGACAAGCCTGTCAAGCCCGAAGCCTAAGCCTCCTGTCGGCGGCAAGCCGTGCTCTAAGGCTGAGATATAATCCTCATCCACCTCGGCGTTCGTGCCTTGCGCCCGCTTCGCCTCAACCTGCCGCTCAAAACGCTCCCGTTGGTCTAGGGGGTCGTTGAGCTCGGAGAAAGCGTTGGCAATTTCGCTGGCGTTTATAAACAGCTCAAAACGCTCAGTGAAAGCCGCATCGGAGGGCTTTCTTTTTGCGAGCGGCGAGTTTTCAACGGGGTAATCGTATATAATGGTCGGCTGAATCAGCTTCCATTCAACGAGCTCTTCAAAAAAGGCGACCAGAATATTCCCTTTGGTAGCACTGTCACCCTCGGCGGCTTCAATCCCCCGCTCTTTGGCGCAAGCGCGCGCCGCCGCGTCGTCCTGCCATGAGTTGTAATCAACATCGGCATATTTCTTTACGGCGTCAATCATGGTGAGGCGTTCCCATTCCGCCATGTTAATGGTGTTGCCTTTATGTGTGATGGTCAAAGTGCCGCATATTTTTTGGGTAATTGAGGTAAGCATGGTTTGGATTAATTCCATCATGCCGAAATAATCGGTATACGCTTGATAAAGCTCAACTGAAGTAAATTCGGGATTATGCGATGAATCCATCCCCTCGTTGCGGAAAATCCGCCCGACTTCGTAAACCCTGTCAAACCCGCCGACGATAAGGCGTTTCAGATAAAGCTCCGTTTCAATCCGCAGGTACATTTGCAAATCAAGGGTGTTATGGCGCGTGATAAAAGGGCGCGCCGCCGCGCCGATTTCAAGGGAGTGAAGCACCGGGGTATCAACCTCCAGAAATCCCCTGCCGTCTAAAAAGCTTCGTATTTCGGATAGGATTCGGCTTCTTTTGATAAACACGTCTTTCACTGCGGGGTTGCAAATCAAATCAAGCTCGCGCCTGCGGTAACGCATATCCTTGTCCTGCAAGCCGTGCCATTTTTCGGGAAGCGGGAGCAGAGCTTTCGCAAGCAGGGTTAGCTTTTGCGCGTGGACGGAGATTTCGCCCTTGCGGGTGCGGAAAACAAAGCCCTCCACGCCGATAATGTCGCCTATATCCCAAGTCTTAAACGCCGCAAACGCCTCCTCGCCGATGTCGTTCATGCGGACATAGACCTGCATACGCCCGCCGCCATCGCGAACGTCGATGAAGTTTGCTTTCCCCATATCCCGCCAAGACGTGATGCGCCCTGCGATTTTTACGTTTTGGTTTTCATATTCCTCAAATTTTTCACTTATATCGATGTTTTGGGCATCAAAATCAAATTTGGTGATTTCAAACGGGTCACTGCCCGCCGCCTTTAGCTCCGCAAGCTTTTCAAGCCGCACTTTTTTTAAAATATGAATATCCCGCTCCGCCTGCTCAGCTTGCTCACCTGCGGCAATATTTTCTTCCTGCACAACAAAGCCCCCTTAAAGCAATTGACAATTAATAATTGACAATTGATAATTATTGGAAGCGGAAGATTTTAATCTCCGCTTTGAAATTTCTACTGCTTATTTTCCAATGTCAATGATTTCCATTTGTATAATTCCTACGGGTGCTTCCACCTCGATAATGTCGCCGACATGTTTGGTCATTGCGGCAAGCCCTATGGGGGATTCGTCCGATATTTTATTATTGTCGGGGTCTGATTCGGTAGAGCCGACGATTTGCAGGGTCATAATCTCGTCAAGCTCCATATCGCGCATGGTGACGATTGAGCCTATACCGATTTCATCGACCGATAAATCGCTTTCCGCTACAATCTCGGCATTCGCAATCATATATTCCATTTCTTGGATACGCGCTTCAAGAATACCCTGTTCATTTTTAGCCTCATCGTATTCGGCGTTCTCGGAAAGGTCTCCGAAAGCGCGGGCTTCTTTAAGCTTCTGCGCGACCTCCGCGCGCTTTACGGTAATAAGATGTTCAAGCTCCGCTTCAAGCCTTTGCAGCCCCTCGGAGGACATTCTAACCTTCTTAACAGCCATGTCAAGCAGCTCCTTACAGTAGTATTTATTTTATTATACAATATCTCGTGCATTTTGTCAAGGAATAGCGCAATGGAAACAAAACCGCCTGTGTAGGCGGTTTTTTCGGAACTAAAGTTGGTGGAGACAACCGGGCTCGAACCAGTGACCTCTTGCGTGTCGGGCAAGCGCTCTCCCTGCTGAGCTATGCCTCCAAAGGTTTTCACTTACCAACAATTAAGATTATACCACCTTTTGGGGTTGTTGTCAAGTGTTTTTTTTATTTGAGTTACGGCGTTAAGTTGAATCGTTAATTTTTGCATATTATCTGCCTTTGTTTTTCCCTGCTTTCTCGTGTTTCCTTTGCGCTACGTCCCATGAATATTTTGTCTTATATTCATACGTTTTCCCGCATAAATACGTCCAAGTCCCCCGCTCAATTTCCCTATCCAAAGTTTTTTTGAACACCCGATAACCTTGATAATTTCAGGCTTTTCTTGCCCCGCATTCAGCATACTCTGAGAAACATGGGGTAACAGCCGCCGCAATCAAATATCGCACCAACGAGGGTATACCCGAAGCATGACATGGCTATGGTGGACATTGCGTAAGATGGGGCTTCAGCCCATAAAACCGCCTAATCCGAAGTACATACCCAAGCCCTACGAGCAGATGAGTTATCCGGGGCAACGTGTGCAAATTGATGTTAAATTCGTCCCCGCCGTTTGTCTGGTCGGCGAGGCGAAGGGTGAAAAGTTTTATCAATATACAAATATCAAGCACAAACTCATACGACCGTATACCCCCAGACACAATGGGAAAGTCGAGCGTTCTCATCGCAAGGACAATAAGTGTTTTTACGCTGTTAAAAGATTTTACTCGTTTGATGATTTTAAGAAGCAGTTAGCTGTAAGAAACAGGGATTACAATAATTTTCCGATGCGTCCGCTTAACTGGAAATCTCCGAGAGAGATTTTAAACCATTTCTTAACTTTCGGTGAAGTTTTTTAAAACTGCTGTAATACATCATTGACAAACCTGCATTTTTCTTTATTTAATTTAAAACATAAAAAAATCCATTAACAGGGATGTATTAAATGTTTCCGGCTTTATTCAATCTGCACTAAAAGATTATCTTAAAATTGAAAACCAAGCATAGCTCAACTAAAATGTCCCCCGCCTCTACAGACGGGGGACATTAATGTTATCTTAACAAGCTCACTCAGCTTTAATTTTGAGTAACATAATCCACCGGGTTCAGATATTTCGCGCCGGATTTTACTTCAAAGTGCAGGTGGTTACCTGTTGACCAGCCTGTGCTTCCTACGTAACCGATAAGCTGACCCTTAACTACCCTGTCTCCGGCACTGATTGCTACGCTGTCCATATGTCCGTAAAGCGTAACAAGTCCGCTGTCGTGGCTTATGGTAACGCAGTTTCCGTATCCGTCGCCCTTATTACCCGCGCGGTTAACATTACCGCTTTCCGATGCGTATACAGGTGTTCCGCGTGGTGCGGCAATGTCAATGCCGGTGTGTCCGCGACCGTCGCCCATATATGCCGATATATATCCGCTTCCGTCCCCTACGGGCCAGAAATATGAACCGCCGCCGCCCGAGCCCTTGCTGACCGCCGTCTTGGTTTCTCTCGTTCCTCTTCTTACCACCTGTGTTACAGGCTCATAGATGCTTTGCCTTTCTAAAACTTCCCTGCTTACAGGCTTGTCATTTTTAAAGGTAACAAGCGCGGTTACAGTCCTCTTGCCCTCAGAGCCCTGCGAGATTACTCTGCTCTCGCCCTTATACATGTCGGGGTCGTCAATATATTCGACTTGATATTTAACCCTTTCGTTAAAGGTCATTTCTTTAGTTGTAAGCATTTGAAGATAAGGAACTTCCGCGCTCAGCTGTATCATAGCACCGATGGGGAATTCTTCGTCCATATCCCTTATCCGTCTGCCCTCGTAGGTCATGATACATCTTTTCAGCTCGTCCTCATCCATGCCGAATTTATTCGCCAGATACCAAGGGTTATCACCCTCCTCAACCACGTAATATTCGGGCTGGGTTTCAATAGAGCTGAATTTGTTTATGATATATTGCTCGGATACGATTTCATCGGGGCTGACGTATCTCTCGTAGCTGTACTCAATGTCTTTTTCAAGGCTGGCTGAAATGACGTCATCTGTAATATAATTAAGCGTTAAAGCGTTGATATACTCGTCAATTTTACCGAAATCCGTAACCGCTCCAATTGATTCGCCGTCAACCGTAACGTCAAAAGCCCTTACGCGCTCTTCCCCGTTATAACTTGAATACAGCGGCACAACGCCGTTCGGACTGCTAACGGCAAGCGTGGATTTCTCCTCAATCAAGCTGGCAAGCATATGCTCGTCAATCGTTTCGTCTGCGGAACTGAGGGGCTTTATGGTGAAGCTTGCTTTAAAAGGTGTCCCTATATCATAGTATGTAGTGCGCTCCGCTAAGGTTCTGTTCGCGCCCTCTATAACGGATTCAGCCGACACAATACCAAGCTCTTGCCCGTCATATTCAAGCAAAATACCGTAATCTACAGCCTCTATATCGGATATAACGGTTAAGAGAGCAATTACAGCCGCAAGCGGGGCAATGTGGTTTACAGCGGTGCGGAATATTTTTTTATGCTTTTTGTCATATTTAACAATATCTGAAGCCGTCATGGCAACCATACCCTTAAAGCCGATTGCGCGCTTTCTTTCAGACAATTTCTTTTTTGACGATTCTGCGATTTTTAAAAGCTTCTCAATCTTTAAAACGGCTTTTCTCAACCACCCTTTAAGCCTCCGTGCAAGTTCTTCTTTTAACGGCGAGATGAAACGTGCCGCAAATGCTAACCCCTTTTTCAAACACATCCAAAGAGCCATTAAGGTTTTAACTACTGTGTCGGCGACAAGAAGCCCCGTATTCACCATCTGCTTCTCAAACCGAACGCTACTGAACATTATAAATACCTCTCCTTTCATTTTTTGGAAGCCACACGCTTCCGACCCCCATCAGTAATTTTTTTTATAATAACAGAGCGTATGCTCCGATTTCTTAATTACAAAAGAGTTACACTATAAGAATATTATACCGCATTATGCAGAAAAAGCAATAGTTTTTTTGATATTTTGGATAAATGTACAAAAATATAGACGAACCACCAGTAAGAAATTTGACAAATTGACGGCTTTTTAGGTTTATTATTGTTACATATTGCAAATTGGTTGGTAATATGGTATAATAAAAATATAATCGGGAGTGGTTAAGGAACAGTGCAGGTTATTTTTTTAACAGTTCCAAGCTCCTATTAGTTAAAGAGTAGTAAAGAGGTTGATAGAATGGATGTTAATACCGTTAAAGAGCTTGCGGCTTTAAGCTTTTTGAATTTCACGCAAGAGGAGTCGGAAAAAGCGGCGGCAGATTTATCCGCCGAGGTTGAAGAGCTTAAAATCGTAAAAGACCTTGTCCTTGAGTATGCTCCTTTAAAGGATAACCGCGGTGCTTATTTAAAGGATTTGCGGGAGGATATACCCGCCCCGTCAATGCCCGTTGAAAGGCTTCTGCAAAATGCCGTTAACAGCGAGAACAGCTTTGTCGTTCCCAAGGTAGTGGAATAGAATTAAAAACAAAACCGAAAGGGGGAATCAGACCATGCCGCCCTGATTGTCCGTTTGTACTTAAACGGAGCATGGTCGTTTATATGGATATTGGAAAATTGACGCTTCGCGCAATGCGCGGGATGCTTGACAGGAAAGAAATTTCAGCCCCGGAGTTGACAAGCGAATATATTAAGGAGGCTAAAGCCTCCGGGCATTTTGTTACCGTTTGCGCCGATGAAGCAAAAGCCGCCGCAGACAGGGCGCAGAAAATTATCAACGCGGGCAGGGCAACCCCGCTTTGCGGCATACCCGTTGCCTTAACCGATAATATCTGCACGGAGGGGATAAGGACTGCCTGCGGCTCAAAAACGCTTGAAAATTTTACCCCGCCCTACAGCGCGCATGTTGCGGACAGGCTTAATTCCGAAAACGCGGTTATTACAGGCAAAACCGCAATTGAAGAATTCGGTATGCACGGCTCGGCTCATGTAAGTGTATTCACGGCAGATTGCGGCGCGGTTACTTTAAGACCAACCTACGGGCGGGTTTCAAGGTTCGGTCTGGCGGCGTTCGCAAGCTCGTTTGACCAAATAGGAACTGTGGCAGGTAACGCGCACGATTGCGGGCTGCTGCTTAACTCCATAGCAGGCTTTGACCCGCAGGACGTTACCACAAATAAAAAAAGCACTCCCGATTTTACGGCTAAGGCGGGGCAGACTGCCAAGGGGCTTAAAATTGCCCTTCCGAAAGAATTTTTAGAGGATTGCCCCGATAAAGGGTTAATAAACGCCGTTAAAGAAGCGGCGGAATGGTTTACCGCGCAGGGAGCGGAGGTTGAGGAATATTCCCTGCCCACCGTCAAATACGCGTATGCGGCGCACCGCATTATATCCTCCGCTGAAGCTTCCTCTAATATGGCGCGCTATGACGGTATCAAATTCGGTCATCGTTCTAAGGAGGACGGCTCATTTGCGGAGCTTGTGCGCGCTTCAAGAGCGGAGGGCTTCGGCTTTGAACTGAAGAAACGCATATTGCTCGGCAACTTTGCCTTGTCAAACAATAACATTCAAGATTATTTCTTTAAGGCTATGGCGGTTAGGCAGAAGCTCCGCGAGGAGTACACGGCTTTATTTGAAAGGTTTAATCTTATCTTATGCGGCGGGTGCAATATTCCGTCAATCCTTGCGGGACTTCCCGTCATTTCAACAAGCGGCATATCTGTAACAGGAAATTATTGGGACGAAGAAACCATTATCCAAGCGGCTGACTTTTTTGAAAGGGGGCAGGAATCATGAACTACGTGCCTGTAATCGGTCTTGAAATCCATGCGGAGCTGCTTACAAAATCCAAGCTTTTCTGCTCCTGCGCGGCGGAATTCGGCGGAGAAAGGAATTCTCGCTGTTGCCCCGGGTGCGCCGCCATGCCGGGGACGTTGCCCGTGATGAACAGAGCCGCAGTTGAATACGCGGTTTTGGCTGGCTTCGCGCTTGACTGCTCCATTAACAAATTCTCCGTTTTTGACAGGAAAAATTACTTCTACCCCGACCTGCCGAAGGCTTATCAAAACTCTCAGCTTGCTCTGCCGCTTTGCATAAACGGACTTGTCGCCATTGAATATGAATCTGACGGAGTTAAGAAAAGCAAGGACATCAGAATCAACCGCATCCACTTGGAAGAGGACGCGGGCAAGCTGATTCATGACGACCTTAACGGCGTATCACTGGCGGACTACAACAGGGGTGCGATTCCTCTGATTGAGATTGTTACCGAGCCGGATATAGGCTCTGCCGAGGAAGCGAAGGCTTTTGTTGAAAAAATAATCCTTACGCTTCAATATGCGGGCGTTTGCGACTGCAAAATGGAGCAAGGCTCTCTGCGCTGTGATGTTAATATCTCAATCATGAAGCCGACCGATACGAAGCTCGGTACAAGGGCGGAAATCAAAAACCTAAACTCAATCAAGTCTATAGGGCGGGCGATAGAGCATGAAATATACCGCCAGAGCAAGCTTTTGGATGCGGGCAAAAGGGTCGTTCAAGAAACACGCCGCTTTGACGATAATAAGGGCGAAACAAAATCAATGCGCTCAAAGGAAAATTTAGATGACTATCGCTATTTCCCCGACCCGGATATACTTCAAGTAAACTTTACCGATGAAGACTTAGCCGAAATAAAGTCAAGGCTTCCCGAAATGCCCTATGCGCGCCTTGACAGGTATATAAATAAATTCGGACTTTCAGAGGTTGAGGCGAAGATTATCGTGAACCAAAAGCGGTTGTCCGACTTTTACGAGGATGCTTTAAGGGCTTATCATAACCCGAAATCGGTTTGCAATTTTATTACCGGGGAATTAATGCGGCGGATTAATCTGGGTGAAATTAATCTGGAAAAGTTACCTTTCACAGCCTCCGCGCTTGCGAAGCTGGCGGAAATGGCGGATAATGAAGCGGTGTCTAAAAACGATGCGAAGGCAATCTTCCGAATCATGTCGGACGAGGGCGGAGCTCCCGAGGAAATCGCTAAGGCTAAGGGGCTTCTCATCACTAACGATACGGGCAAGGTTGCGGAGGTTATAGAAAGGGTCATAGCCGACAACGAGAAAGCTGTTTTGCAATACCAAGGCGGAGATATGAAAGTTTTCGGATTTTTGATGGGGCAGTGCTCGAAAGAGCTAAAAGGCGTTTGCACCCCTAAGGTCATAAAAGAGGAGCTTGAAAAGAAGCTGAAAGGAGCTTAACATGAAAAAGGTTACCGGCTTAAACCCAACCACGGAATTTGAACTCAGCGAAGCGAAGGCAGGGCAGGACATCACGGTAAACGCCTGCGTCCACAGTGTAAAGCAGATGAGCGGATTTGCTTTTGTAAGGCTTAGGACAGCGCGTTATGTTGTACAAGCAGTATATACTTCAAGTGATTGCTCTGATAGTATAGAAGAGATTAAAGAGGGCTGTTACGTTACGGTTACGGCTACGGTAAAGGAGGACGAGAGAGCCGCAAACGGGATTGAGCTTATCTTGAAGTCAATCAAGCCGCTCTCTAAGCCGTCGGCGGAATACCCGCTCCATGTTGCCAAAAAACGCTTGGGTTGCGCGCTTGACGTTAACTTAGATTTGCGGAGCGTGTCCTTGCGGAATCCTTATGAGAGGGCGGTTTTCAAATTCCAAGAGGGCGTAGCGCGCGGCTTTAGGGAATTTATGTTAGGCAACAGGTTTACCGAAATCCATTCGCCGAAAATAGTAGCGCAAGGTGCTGAGGGCGGCGCGGGAATCTTCAATTTGGATTATTTTCAAAAGAATGCCTTTTTAAACCAATCCCCGCAATTTTATAAGCAGACAGCAGTAGCCTTTTATAACAGGGTTTTTGAAATCGCACCCGTTTACAGGGCAGAACGCCACGCGACTTCGCGGCATTTGAACGAATATATCGGTCTTGATTTTGAGATGGGCTTTATTAACGATATGTATGACGTTATGAATATGGAAATCGCGATGCTCCGTTATATGATGGACTTTTTAAAGGAGCATTACGCGCATGAAATAAAAATTCTTGAAGCAAGAATTCCCGAAGTTCCCGAAATCCCCTGCGTTACTTTTGAAGAGGCGGTAACGCTGATTAAAGGCTCTAAGGCTAAGAATAAATTTGATTTAGAGCCGGAGGATGAAAATTTCCTTTGCGAATACGCTAAAAAAGAATATAACAGTGAATTTATCTTTGTTACCCACTTCCCATCCTCAAAGCCGCCCTTTTATGCTATGGATTCGCGCGAAGACCCGAGAGTTGCTTATAAATTTGACCTGCTTTTCCGCGGGCTTGAAATCACCACGGGCGGGCAGAGGATTCACGACTATGACGAGCAAATCGAAAAACTCAAAGCGCAGGGCTTAAACCCCGCTGACTTTGAGTATTACCTGCAAATTCATAAATACGGAATGCCGCCGCACGGAGGTTTAGGCATCGGGCTTGAAAGGCTTGTTATGAAACTTTTGGAGCAAAAGAATATCCGTCAAGCTTCAATGTTCCCCAGGGATATAAATCGTTTGCTGCCGTAAACGAGGAATAAGGGTTTAGGAATCAGAAATGTAACTGATTTCTTTTAAAACCGTTCCTATATAATCATAGCTGAATTTTGAATCAAAGCGTTTTACGCCGTTTGCTTCGGCAAGCGCGGGGGTGTATTCCGAAAATTTATATAGTCTGACATTTTGGTAGCTTCCGTCAAAATGTGTTATAAGCGGTATAAATTCAATGCCGCTTATAACGGGGCGGCGGTTTGGGTCGTTATCGTTTAATTGCATTGTCACTTTAAACTGCAAAACCCCTCCTATAAGGTTTCTTGCTTGATTTTGTGCAGAGATAAAATTCCCTAAGGAATACGCGCACAATGCCTGCGTGCCGTCCGCGCGGGTGAGTAACTCTATATCCCGCAGAACATGGGGGTGCGTGCCGATGATTATATCTGCGCCCGCTTCGGCAAGAATTTGCGCCAGAGCCCGCTGACTATCGCTGACCAGAGGCGAATCCTCAACACCCCAATGCAGTGCCACAACGCAAAAATCCGAGACACTTTTAGCTTTTTTGATTTCGCTGACCATAAGCTCCGAATCAATTCTGCCTATTATAACGGGCGAGCCCTCGGGCAAAGACAGTCCGTTGAGCTGTTCCGCATAAGAGAGATAGGAAAAGGTTATTCCGTTTACGGTATTTGTGCGGATATTATCCCTGTCGGCGGCGTTTCGGTAAACTCCCGCGACTACGATGTTCTCTTTACCATCCCAATAATCAAGGCTTGCGAGAAGCCCTTGCTCGCCCATATCTAAGGTATGATTATTCGCAATTGTGAAAACATTGAAGCCAAGCTCTATCATATGGTCGCCTAAAGCCGTAGGCGAATTAAACCGCGGGTATGTAGAGGGCGGGAATAAATCGCTGACGATAGTTTCTTGATTAATAACCGCTATATCTGCTACGCTGATTAAATCGGCGATATTTTGATAGGCAAAAGCAAAGTCATACCCGCCGCCGTCCGCGCGCGCCGCCGCTTGCTTATATAAGCTTGAATGAATCAGGTTATCGCCCGCCGCTAAAAATACAACCTCTGCCAATACGGGCTCTTCCGGCGTTGCTTCGGTGGTTGTTTGTTCGGTTGCTGTAGGCTGAGGGGCGGTTGTTTGAGATGTTGGGTTTTGTTCATGAACAGTCTGTGTAGTAACCGTGCCGCAGCCTGTGAAAGCGGATAATACGCAAGTGATTAAGAGTAAGATTAATTTATTTTTCAATTTTTCTCATCCTTATTAGACCATTAGACCGCCCCGATTTACGCTATTTCGGCAATCCACTTTTTCATGTCAGCCGCGGTTTTTTCGTATTTCAAAAGAGCTTCGGTAATTTCTGTTACGCGCTCGGTATAAAGCCCTTGCTCCTCCGCGTTTTGGCAACCGATTCCCAAAGATTTTTTCAAGCTTGATTCAAGCCGCGCGATTCTTGACATATACCCGGCGTTGATTGCGACATTCCAGTCAGTACCCTTTTTAAAGGGGCTTCTTTGCTTATAACCCCTCAAAAAAGCGGAAAACTTATTGCTGTCAATCTTTCCATCGGCATCCTCCGACCAGCAAAGGGCGGTTTCGATTAAATCATGGTACGGATTAACAAACCCCGCCGTTTCCCAATCAATGATAACAGGCGCGCTATTGCGCCATATGACATTTTCGGGGGTTAAGCCGCAGTGGCTGACAACCGTATTTTTAAGCAGTTCTTCCTTTGACGATTCGGATTTGCGGTAAAAATCGAACATCTTTACCTTATGACCCTCCAGCAAGCTAACCCAAGGCGATTGATTTTCCGCCCCTTTTTGCATATAAAAATCCCAGTCCGGCGTTTTATGCGGCTTGGAGTATTCATCGACAACATCTACTCTGGAAAAATCAATTCTGTGAAGCTCTCCCAAAAAGCCGCCGATAACTTGACAATGCGCGCCGTACATCTCCTTGCAGGTGACATGGTTTCCCTCAACCCAATCGTAAAGGAAAAAATAAGAGCCGTCAATCTCCTGCGCCGCCGCACCGTCTACAACCCTAGCCGCGCAAGCCGGGATAAAGCTTTTAGCGATAAACGCAACTTTTTCAGAATTTATATAGCCTTGCAAGATTTTATGGTTAATGGCTGCTTCGGGGGCTAAAACTTTAACGGCATACTTTCCCATTGCGGTTTCCACGGCGTACACCTTGCCGGATATGTATTCCGGCTCGCGCTTCATTTCACCTAAAAGAGAGCGACTGCATAGCTTATCAAGCTGCTGATTATACTGCGTAGCGTTCATTAATACTACCATCCTTCCGAATGTTTAAATTGTTATTATTATTATATCATAAAATGTTTTAGACGTCAACTTTTTTTATGTTAGTTAGGCGCGCTTGTTTTTTGGCTAGGAAATGATGTGTAACCCCAATTTTAAAGTGGTCGAATTTGACCACTTTAAAATTCAGTCGGGTTTACCGACATTCGTTTTAAGTGCAAAACAATGGATTGAGAAAACAGATAGAGTGGCTCGCCTATGCCGATGAAGCTGACCTATTGAATGTAGCATTGTTTGGTTGTACCGCGAAACAATGGCGAAACGAGAACACCGACCTTGCAAAGAAAAGTAATATTCGCGATTATGCTTCTGTAAAGGAACTGTGGTATAATGTGATTCCCAAAAAATGCTTCAAACTAATATTTGCACAACTCCTTAATCATAAACAATTAATTTCATCAACAAGCGCGGAATATATATTTTCCTTTGGGATTTTTTTTATAATTTCTCCTTTTTTGAACAAAGCGGCTTCGTGCTTGCCGCCTGCTATTCCTATATCGGCTTCCCGCGCTTCGCCCGGACCGTTTACCTCGCAGCCCATTACCGCGACGGTCAGTGACTTGCCAATATCCGCCGTTGCTTCTTCGATTCTTTCTGCAAGCTCAATCACATCTATATTTGCGCGCCCGCAGGTCGGGCAGGCTATTACATTTACGCCTCCGCGCAGACCGATTGCTTTCAGCAGGCATTGCGCGGCGTGAATCTCCTTGACAGGGTCGGCGGCGAGTGATATGCGGATTGTTTCGCCGATTCCGTCCAAAAGGAGCGAACCGATTCCGGCGGCGGATTTAATCATGCCTGTCTGCTCCGTCCCCGCTTCGGTAACCCCCAAGTGCAACGGATAAGGGCAACGCTCCGCCAGCAGTCTGTTCGCGGTTACCATAGTTTTAACATCGGAGGCTTTGAGCGACATTACAATCGCGTCAAAATCGCAGTTTTCAAGAAGCTTTGCGTGCCGCAGGGCACTTTCAACCAAAGCCTCGGCGGTCGGCGCGCCGTATTTTTTCAGTAGAACCCTTTCAAGCGAGCCGGAGTTAACCCCAATCCGAATCGGTATTTTCTTATTTCTGCAAGCATTAGCGACAAGCTTGACATTCTCCGCACTGCCGATATTGCCGGGGTTTATGCGTATTTTATCAATGCCCGCCTCAACACATTCCAAAGCAATGCGGTAATCAAAATGAATATCAGCGACCAGCGGAATTTTTATTTTCTCCTTGATTGCAGGTATAAGCCTCACGTCCTCTAAAGAGGGCACAGCTACGCGCAGGATTTCACAGCCCGCCTCTTCAAGCAAAACCGCTTGGCGGATATTCCCCTCAATATTATTAGGCTTTTCATTAAGCATAGATTGGATATATACTCTTTTTCCGTCAAGGGTTAGATTACCAACTTTGACGGGTTTGAATTTATTTCTCAAAGTTAAAAACCCCTAACTTACTTTCTTACTTAAAGATGCTAAACGGGCTCTTAATTAAACGGATTTACGATTTTCAATTTTCCCCCAATAGTTTGACCATTTGCCATATCTTCCGAATACAAAATGCTGCAATTGCTTTCCAACGCTGATGAAAGCATAAGACAATCGAAAAATGAAAAACCATATCGTTCTTTTAGGCTAAGAGCGTTCAATGCAGTTTGTCGTTGAACAAGCCTAACTTCGCAGATATTATAAATATCATTTACAATTTTCTTTACATCCTCAAACGGCGTTTGAATTTTCCTTGTCAACACATTACATATTTCGTTTATTGCTTGTGTGCTTGTAACGCAAGCGTAGCTATCCAGCAGAGATAAACATGACTCTCTCTTTTGCGGTTCTGAAGCCGCATACATATAAATGAATATGTTCGTGTCAAGGAAAACTTTACCTGCGTTCATTTGCTTCCTCCCTGTTCCACTTCCAACCGCTTGTATCAATTCGGATAGGGGATAATAATTCCCTTTTCTTGATGGGGCTCTCTGCTATTTCACATACGGTTATTTCAACAAGCTTATTCATGAATTCCTGCGGTAACGCAATAACGCCGTTTTCCGCTACCGTATTAAATCTATATGCCTCCATGGTAACGCTCCTTTCAAAAATTGATTTAACCTCCGACAATTTTCCCAATATCATTAAACGTAACAACAATCATCAGGAGAATCAATAGGGCGAAGCCGATGAAGTGGATTGTTCCTTCTGTTTCGGCTTTAAGCTGTTTTCCCCGTATTCCCTCAATGAGCAGAAAGACGATTCTCCCACCGTCAAGTGCGGGAATCGGGAGTAGGTTGAACATGCCGATATTTATTGTAATCAGCGCGGCAATGTCAATTAAGATTTTTGAATTAAAACCTTGGCTTTCGGCGACATCGCTTATAATGGTTACGATTCCGACAGGACCCTGCAGGTCGTTTATACCGTATTTTCCTTGAATAATATCTCCGAGCGACATGATTACAATCCTCGCGTAATATGCCGTTTCCTTAAAGGAGTAGATAAACACCTGCGCCGCGTTGATGTTCTCCAGCCTTGTCACTCTGAAATTATATCTCAAAACCTGCCTGCCTGTTTCGGGGTCGGTTTCCATATCAAAGCGAACGCCGTTTAACGCAATTTTTTCGCCCCCGCGCTCTACAACCATATCGGCAACGCCGTTTTCGGCATTTGACAGCTGATAGGAAAGGTCGCCGATTGTGAAGATGCGCCTGTTATTAATCTTTAAAATAGTATCATCGACCTGCAAGCCGTATTCTCTGCAAAGTGCGTCCTCGGCAATCCAGATTATTTTTGCGATTACGGCTTCGCGGGAGTGCGCCGTAGCGAACAAAACGATTACAAAGCCCAGCAGGATATTCAAAACCGCACCCGCCGCCATGACGGCTATTCTCGGCGGAACAGGCTTTTTGCGGAAGGAATCCTCGCTCTCGCGTTCCTCGTCCTCCCCTAACGCGCAAAAGCCGCCGATTGGCAACAGACGAAGCGTAAAAAGCGTTTGTTCCCCTTGGCGCTTGAATATGGCGGGACCCATCCCTATTGCGAATTCATCTACCCTAATGCCGAATTTACGCGCCGTAAGAAAATGCCCCAACTCATGAACGATAATAATTACGCCGAATACTAACACCGCGAAAAGTATTGATAAAAATGTAATACTCATAAAAAATAAAAAACCCCAATCATTTATAGTTAACAATTATTTATTTAATTCTATGCTTGGCTTTAGCGCAAATTGCTTTTAATTGTTGAAACAAATTGTTTTACGGGCTCTACGCTGTCCGTGCCGTGCTCGGCTATGATTTTTACGATTGCAGAGCCGACGATTACGCCGTCGGAAATGTCAGCCATAGCGCGCGCCTGCTCGGGGGTTGATATGCCGAAGCCTATAGCGCAGGGGGTTTCGGTAATCCGCTTAATTTGGTTGATGACACCGCCTATATCCGCGCTTATATCGCTCCTCACTCCCGTAACGCCCAGCGATGATACGCAATACAAAAAGCCCTCCGATTCCTTAGCAATCACCTCAATCCGAGCCTCGGAGGTGGGAGCTATTAACGAAATTTGCGTTATGCCGTACTTTTTACATTCCTCTGAAATCTCGCCCCGTTCCTCAAAAGGCAGGTCGGGGACAATCACGCCGTCAATCCCGCAATCGGCACATTTTTCCATAAACCGTTCCGTTCCGTAAGCGAATACGGGGTTTATGTAGGTCATAAACAAAAGCGGGAGCGTTACCCTTTGCCGCGCTCTTTTAACCATTTCAAACAGCTTGTCAACGGTGCAACCGTTTGCCAGCGCGCGCTCATCTGCCTGCTGGATTACAATTCCCTCCGCCACGGGGTCGGAAAACGGAATTCCGATTTCTATTATATCAACACCCGCCTCAGCCATAGCATAAATAAGCCTTTCGGTGGTTTCAATATCCGGGTCGCCGCCTGTTATAAATGTTATAAATGCTTTTTTGCCCTCAAAAGCTTTGCTGATTCTATTCATTTTTATATACTCCCTTTAATAATAAACAATAAACAGTTAACCACGATTAACTGTTTACTATTATACAATGTTTAGGCTGTTATGTCAATACCCCAGCTTTTGCATTAATGCCTCTTGCGCCATTTCTAAAGCATGTTCTAAATTATCTCCGCAAGTTGCACAGCCATCGAGGTCGGGATAAATAACGGAATATTCCCCTTTATCTTCAGGAATAAAGATTGCCGGATATATCGTTTTCATTAATTCTTTACCTGTCATGCTTAATGCTCCTTGTATTAATGCTTATTAAAGTTTCATCATATAAACGATTAACTGTTTATTATTATACAATGTTCGGGTTGTTATGTCAATACCTATTAAATCAATTAACAAAAGGAACTGCCAAATTTATTATTTGACAGTTCCTAAATCTTATGATGTTTTTATAAGTTCTGCTATAACTGTGCACCCTATCTGTTTTGCTATGTCATAGCCCTCTTTGACAAAGTCATTTATCAATAATGCCCTTTGTTATGCCTTTAAACGCCGATTCAACAGCCGCATTAAGCACTACTGTTATAAATTTAACAAGTTTTCCACCTCTTATCCTTACTTCCGTATATGATGTAAAGTTATACTCTTTAAGCAATTTATCAATAATAAACTCTAATGACTGTTTGTATTCCTCTTTGTTAACTCCCCAAACAGTCATTTGAATACGTGTATTATTGGGGTTGAGCTCAACCAGAGCACTTGCTTCTTTGTCTGTTAAAACCATTCCCGTTTGCCAAACCGCCGACATTTCATCTTTTCCTTTTATATCATTTTTGTTCGCACAAATGTATCGATTAAAGAAATTGGCAGGGAATTCCTGAAGGTCTTCCCTCTCCACATAAGTGACAAGGCAGTCGGGTTCTATATCAACGGTTATATTCTTTGGTTTTGATTGTGATGCCGCACAGGGAACAATAAGTCCGCGTATACCATCTTTATTGCGAAATCCGATTTTATAATGCTTCATTAAATCAAGGATATACCTATCCTTTCCTATAGGGTAAATTCCGCGTTCGTCAGAAAAAACAACATCAAGTTCAGAATATTTAATAAACTTTGATTTCTTTTCCGCCATATAGTCTACCACTTTGTACACACCGTGGCTAATCCAATAGGGGTTAAGAACAGCATCTTCCATAAAATCATAACTCAAAGCTATGCCTAATGTATTGAATAATTTTATAGCACGTTCTTGCTCTTTTTTAATAGTTATTTTATGTTTTATCAAAATTCTTTCCAAGTCACCTCTACTTAAAATTTGGTTATCTTTAAATACGCTACTCAATTCCTTTATAGCATTGTTGTCATCTTTCCCGAAAACTTGATGTCCGACAGATTCTATGTAGACCGATAAATCATTTTTAAATGCGGTTATACTTTCAAAGCCCGTGTCGACATTGAAACTGTAAATTTCCTGTATCAACGACTTATATTCGCCGTCTTTAAAAGTATCATAATCCTCCGCATTCTGCTCGCTGTTATCAAATTCATTTATAACAATAAACACCTTGGCTTTATTTTCCGAATATATGCGTATGGTGTCAAGCCAATAGTTTGTTTTGCTAATGTTGCGGTGGTCTTCGCATCTGGCACTTATGACAAGAATATATACGCAATTTTCCGTCATAAAACACCTATGCGAAGCATGATAAAACACCTGCCCGCCAAAATCCCAAACTCGTGTTTTAATACCATTGCAGTCTAATACAACATCGGTATCAACACCATGAGTAGTGTCTTTGGGGTCAGTGTAGCTGTTATCTCCGTTAAGCCGCTTTACAAGCGTTGTTTTTCCCGCCCCTGCCGAGCCGAGAATTATCAACCTCGTTTCCCTCCGCGAAAAAGTCAAACCTTGCCTTTCCGCATTTTCAAGATATTCAGCAACCGCCGCCGCCCCCTGTTCCCGTATCGCTTTCGGAACACTTAATCGGCGTTCTAACGCTTCTTTATCAACCACAAATCCGCTTTTGAAAATATCTTCGTATAATTTCCCCCAATATTCACAGCCGTTATCTTGCAGAGCATTTTGAAATTTATTCCAAATATTGCCGTATATGCTTATGTCGTTATTGAATTGATTGTAGTTATTTTCTTTGATTAGGCTTAAATCGCTTAGGATTATATCTTGTAAATTAACATTACATTTTCGAGCGGCGTAGGCGGCGTGGTAGGAGGAGTGGGGGGCGGCGACGGCGTTGATGGAAGCGCAGGCGACGGCGTTGACGGCGTGGTAGGCGTAGGAGGCGGTGCAGGCGTCGGCGACGTGGGGGATATAGGCAACGCCGGGGTTGGTGGAGGAGAAGGAGAAGCAGTCGGCATAGTCATTGCCGTAGTCGGCTTGTAAATAAGTATCCAAAGCATTTAAAACAGAATAGATATACCTTTGTTTTAAATGCTTTTTCCAAAAACTAAAATGCCCCCTCGCTCCCAAAAACGGCAAAGCCCTTACAGCACAAAGCCATTCGAAAAATATCTGCTTGTCATAGTGTAAATTCTCGATTCCGTTACTAATCTGTTTTTCAAAATCTGCCCCTTTCACAACCCCTAAAGCCATATTTACACATCCTTTTTATTTTTTGTATTTATTCAGTCGCTCTGCTTGATTTTGTTTATTATGCTTGAAGAGTTCTTCCTCGCTCATAAACGGTTCAAGGCTTTCAATTGTAACTTCATTTATATTTTGATAAACAACCTTTTCTTTCCCAAGCACATAATGCGGGTAACCGCCTATTATATTTTTGATAAAAATCAAAGCACACAGAAGAGCGGCAAGGATAAAAAGCGCGATTATTATTTTTTTAAACAAAACAACCGAAACACCGAATATTTTCTTTTTAACCATAATTAACCATCGCACTCTCAATCCGTTTTTTTTATTGCTAGTTATATTATAACGGATGTTGGGTGAAATGTCAAGCGGCACAAGAAGTGATAAAGTGATAAGGTGTATGTGTCAATATTTACGCTGACAAAGTGTATTTTGACAAAAACCGGCTTAATGAATTATCTTTGCCGAGCTTGCCATGTTAGCTTTTTTTACTGGTGATTTGCATTGTTAATTGTTATTTCATAGCGTTCTATTTGTACATAATCACCTACATAACGCGGTTTTTTTGTATATAAGCTAAAATTCATAAAAAAGTCATTGAAATTGGAAAAATAATATGTTAATATATATAAAGTAAAGCGATAACGTATTTTAATCAAAGGGGATAATATATGGGAGCGAATATTATACTTTACGGTCCTCCGGGGACAGGTAAAACCTATAACACGGTAGCATATGCCATATCCATCATTTACGGTCGTCCCGTCCGCGAGGTAATGAGGGACAGCTACGATGAACTGCTTGAAAAGTATCATGCTTTGAAAACTCTTTACGGGCAGATTGAGTTTACCACTTTCCACCAGTCCTTCGGTTACGAGGAATTCGTGGAGGGTATTAAGCCGATATTTTTGCAGGTTATGAACGAGAAGGGCGAGCGAACCCGTAAGGAAGAGATGATTTACAAGGTTGATGAGGGGGTTTTTAAGCGGTTTTGCACCGAAGCCTCTAAAAATCCCGATGAAAAATTCGTCTTTATCATAGACGAAATTAACAGGGGAAATGTTTCTAAAATTTTCGGTGAAATGATTACCGTTATCGAGCCCACGAAAAGGCTTGGGCAGGCGGAAGCCGCAACGGTTAAGCTTGCGTATTCGCAGGAGATGTTCGGCGTTCCCGAAAATATCTATATAATCGGTACGATGAACACCGCTGACCGCTCCATCGCCATGCTTGATACGGCTCTGCGAAGGCGGTTTGACTTCGTGGAAATGCTTCCGAATCCCGATTTGCTGGAGGGCGTAGTGGTCGAGGGGATTGATATACGCCAGCTTATGTCAAAGATTAACAAAAGGGTCGAAATTCTCGTTGACCGTGACCATACTATAGGACACGCCTACTACATGCAGCTGAGAAGCCGCCCCACGCTGGCGGTGCTGGCGCACATATTTAAAAATGCAATTATCCCTCTGCTTCAAGAATATTTCTATGACGATTATGAAAAAATCCGCCTTGTTCTGGGAGATACCAACAAGGATGAAAACGAGCAATTTGTAAGGGTTACGGCTATTGACTACGCGCAGATTTTCGGCGCGAAAGCGGAGCTTTACCTTGAAAATGACGAAGTATACACAATCAATAACGCCGCCTTTGCCAACATAAACTCATACCTTAAAATATAATTGTCAATTAGATAATTGCAATTGTTAACTGTTAATTGGAAAGAGGTGGTTTTTTGAGCAACAAGCTGCGTTATACCATTACCGAAAGAGAGTGCTTCGTGCGGGGCGGACACTCGGACGACCCGCATATTATCCCCTTGGATGAGCAAAGCTTCGACCGCTTGGAGGACTTCGGAAGTACGGAAAAATTCTCGGTAATCTACAAATTCAAGCTTTCCGATGGCAGGGACGCATTGCGTTCCCGTCATTATACGGGCGCAATCGTCCTAAAGGACGGCACTATGATTGAGATTTTGCCGCAGTTTTCCCGCGATTCGGATGAAAATGCCGTGTTCTCAAAAGCGACTATACTTCAAATGCTTAGGGAGATGAACGAAACGCCCGTAAAACATGTAGACGAGCTTTATTTTAAAAAGGAACAGCTGAACCTATTTGAAATTTTCGTCAGAATGTTTGCCGAGGAAGTAACCGATATAGTGCGGAACGGGTTAAAGATGGCTTACGTCCCTTACCGCGGCAACGAGATGTTTGTCAAGGGAAAGACGATTTATCATATACACGCTAAGAAAAATTTCGCCCATAAGGAAAGATTTTTCGTTGAATATGATGTCTTTAGCGTAAACAGGGCTGAAAACAGGCTCATTAAATCAACCCTGCTGTTGCTTGATAAGCTGTCTACAAACAGGCTGAACAGGAAAATGCTCCACGCCCTTATACCCGAATTTGACGATGTTGAAAAATCCCTAAACTATAAAACCGATTTTGACGCAAATGTCTTAGACAGGAGCATGAACCGATATAATAACGCAATCAAATGGGCAAGGCTCTTTTTGCTGAACAGAGAAAGCTCAACCTTTTTCAACGGAGGCAAGGTTGCCTACGCGCTCTTGTTGCCGCTGGATAAAATTTTCAGCAGCTATATAGCGGCGGGGCTTCGGCACAGCATCAATCGGAACAGGTATTATTTTATGACTCCCGATTCTATAAGCAATTCTATACGTAAAAGCGGAAAGGACGCATATAACGTCCCACTTCCCAACTTTTATATTAAAAACAGATTTACCGGGGAGATAACGAACATTCGTTTCCGATTTACCAGTGCCGCCGACATTAATACAAAATACGACGGCGATGCAAAGGTTATATTCCCTATAACCAAAACGCTCAACACCTCCGCCGACACGATGCCGGATAACCGCTTTTTACTTAACATGAATGAGGACGTAGACGAGGGGATTTCAATTCTAAAAAATTCTCTGTTCGGTTAACCGCAACCCGAGCAGGAGGAGCAACCGCCGCCGCCGCATCCCGAGGCGGGCTGTTCGGTCGGGCAGGTTTCGGGGTCTTCTCCGTTTGCCGAGCTTGTAATTATCATATTGATTTGCGAAAGCAGCGAATCAAGAGCATTTTTGGATTCGTTATATGCCGCCATGTTTTCATTCGCCATAATATTTCCGTACAGGGACTTGATTTCGGAATCAAGCCCTTGTAATTTTTCTTGCTCCCTTTCCGTTTTTGACAATTCGGTGTTAAGCTCAATTCGCTTTAAATTAAACTCCCCTATAAGGTCTTGAAGCGCGCTGTCGCCATCGTTTTTCTCTTTCGCCGCTGTGTATTCGGAATAGCGCGGGTCTGCTTGAATGGCTTTACCCAATTCCCTTGTCATTTTAATAATATCCATAATTATGCACTCCTTAACAAATAATACCTAAGACCTGTGCAATCCAAGGGGAGCACAAGCCCTGTGTTAATAATATTCTGCCAAAAACACTAGCTTTTATGCGGCTTTTCGGTGACTATAGAGATTGATTTGGCAATTTGAACGTCAATATCAATTAAATTTTGCTGATTCAAAATGCCGGCTCGGCTGTAAAGCTCGCCGGTTTCGCTGTTGCTGTATTTGGGAGCAAGCGAATTTAGGGAGCGCGCCGTCATATCATTCACACACTTTTCGCATTTACAGCAATCCATGCCCCTCAAAAGCGCGTCAAGACGCTCCCGAACTACATCCTCCATAACATTTTTCATGGCAAAAATTTCCTTTCCTAAACTTTAAACTCTCGCTTTAACACTTCAACGCACATACGTCCGTTATGATAAGGGCATTTCCACGTACCCGCCATCCGCGCCGTTTTGGGATTTCCGTCAAACCCTACGCTGTCATGCCATTCGGATAAGGGGCGTTTATCAATTTGAACATTTTTGATATATTCCCAAACGCGCAAAGCCGCGTCAAGATACCTAAGCTCCCCGCTTTGCTCATACGCGTTAATAAACCCGACGACGCTTTCGGCTTGAACCCACCAAACCCTTGTTTTATCAATTTCAGAGCCGCACCGCTCGTTGTTTACGGCATCGTTTTCAAACGCTGTTTCGAGAATATTCTGAGCAATTAACAGCCCTCTCTCTCGCCATTCGTCGATTAACGCTTCATTTTCCAAGACCTTGCAGGCGCGGTCGATTAGCCAAGCCGCCTCAATATCATGCCCATAGGAGTGAACATCGCCTAAAACCCTCATATCCCGCGTGAAAAACACAAACAGCTTATTATCCTTTTCGTCAAACAGCTTTTCCTTTGTGAGCTTCAGCAGAAAATAGACCCGCTCTGCAATATCTTGCCGATTTGAAGCGGCGTATAAAACCGTATAGGCTTCTATAAGGTGCAAAACGGTATTCATCGTTTTTTCAGCCGTAATGCCGTTTTCGGAGAGCTCATCATTTAAACAAAGCTTAAAATCAGCCGAGAACGAATCCCCGTAAGAGATTTCATCGGAACATTTTTTTTCGACAACGTCAAACAATTCAAGCGCAAGCTCTAAGGCTTCGGCATCCTTGCTTGCCTCATAATAAGCGCACAGCGCGTATATGGCAAACGATTGGCAATAAGTATATTTCCTGTCGTCCGTGACTTGTCCGTCATGGCTCATCATCCAGTAAACGCCGCCGTTTTTTTCGTCTAAGCATTTGTTTTTGACAAACTCGTAAGCATGGCGAGCGTTTGAAAGGTTGCTCTCTCCCCCTATAATGCTATAACAAGATGAATAAAACCAAAGGATTCGAGAAGTTAAAACAAGACCCTTGTCCGCTTTTTTGTCAACAGCAAGCTCGCTGTCAACATATCCGTAAAACCCTCCGTATTCATCGTCCCTAAGCTTATCCCAAAAGGGAATGAGCCGTTCGGTAAGTTCTTGTTTACATTCGAATTTTAGGGTTTTTATGATGTTTTGAGTATTATGAGCCATCGCTGAACCCTCCAATATAGCGTTATATTTGATTAAAATGATTGACATAGCAATTGCAAGGGGGTATAGCTCCCCCCTCAAATCAACTTATTAACCACCAACCCCGTAACCAGCTTCGGATAAAAATATGTTGATTTCTGCGGCATTTTTTCACCTGCCGCGGCAACATCGCTGATTTCGGAAACCTTAGTCGGGTTCAGTATAAACGAGCAATCCGCGCCGTCAATATCAACAGCTGTTAAAGCCTCAGATAAAACACGCGTATATATCAAATTTTTCTGATTCGCCATATTTTCCTTATCAATGCCGAAGATGCGCTCCAGCACCAAATTGTGAAGCACCGACACATCAAGCCCGCAGTAAGCGTCAGACATGTTTGGCAGTAAATCCTTGACGGCATTTTCGGCTTTAAGTGTCATAATATGGCACTTACCCGCGCCCGTATAAAGTGCGAACGCTTTTTTACCGCCTGCATAAAGCGCGTCAAGCTCCGTTTTCATGCTGCTCTCGTCGGGCGTTTCTTTAATGTCAAAATACGGCTTGCAACCGTCCAATATTTTATTAATATCAAAGCCTTCAAGGTTGCGGACGATTCTGTGGGTAGGGAATACGACAAGCCCGGCGTTTTCCATGTCAACCAGCATCATCATCATATGCCCGCTCAAATCACCCTGTGAAGCCGCGCCCTTTTCGCATAAGTGCTTATGAAAATTAAGGGCAGTTTCATATCGGTGATGCCCATCGGCGATATAGATTTTCTTATCCGTGAAAGCATTTGTCAGATTTTCAATAACGCCGGAATCGGTAACTCTCCACATATTGTGAACCGTTCCGTCGCCATCGGTTACGCTCAAATCGGGTTCACCTTTTGAGCAACTATCAACAAGCGCGCTTACGGAGTTGTTTTCATCTTTATACAGAGAATAAATTTGACTGAAATTGCAGTTTGTTTCGCTCATAAGATTAAAGCGGTCGGTTTTTGCCTTAGAAAGGGTTTCTTCATGCGGCAGAACAATCCCCTGCGAAAAATCCGTAAGCTTAACAAGGCAGACAAAGCCCTTTAAGCTCTTTTTCTCGCACAACGCCGTAAATTTCATTTCATAAACGTAAATACCGTCCTCGCCGTCTTGGGTTAACACGCCGCCGTCCGTCCATTCTTTAAGAAGCTTCCCCGCCTGAGCATAACGCTCATCTCCGCCTTGCGGAAGCTCCAAGCGGATAATATTGAGCGGATTTTTCGCTACATATTCTTCTCTTTGCTTAGGGGATATAATATCATAAGGAGGGCAAACAAGCGTATTCAAATCCCCCGCCTTCTCCGTGTTATAACGCAACCCTTTAAATCCTCTTATTTCAGCCATAAAAAACCAACCCTTCAAATTTAATTAAAATGTAAATTGCAGGGCATCATCATCTGCCTGTTCCGCTTTTTTGACTACATCAGTCGCGAGTGCAATTTTAATCCGCTCGCCGTCTAAGATTTGCTGAATTGTAACAATTTTAATTTTATCAAATTTTGTAAACTCGTTACTGTATAAGCCCGCTTGCGCCGCCTCGCTTCGCATATCCTTTGTCGGTTCGTTCAGCGTGATAAAAACCCCCGCCGCCGCATTCTCCCGCTCTATTACGCCCCTAAAATCCCGAATCAGTGCAGAGCCGACTTTGCCTGATTTAACCGAGAATAAAACATCTCTGTATTTATTAGGGCTTTCAAGTATGCGAACCGTCCCGTCTATGCCGTAATCTTTGCCTTTTTTAATGTTAATCATTGCCTTATTGTTTGAATAGGTAAGAATAGCCCATTTTTCAAATTCTTTACGAAGCCTGTCGTCTTTTTTCAGCGAAAGTGCCTTGGCTGAATCTAAATCTTTCGGAATACCGCTGACTTCAATATTATCCGTCACAGCCGCCCCATATGCTTCCGACAATCGTTTTTCAATTAAAGATATACTTTGATACGTTATATCAATACCAATCCATCGCCGATTAAGCTTCTCAGCAACAGCGACAGTCGTCCCGCAGCCGCAAAATGCGTCAAAGACCAAATCACCCTCGTTGCTGGACATTTTTATAATACGCTCCAATAATGCCTCCGGCTTTTGAGTCGGATAACCCAATCGCTCTTTAGACTGAGAATTTAATAATGCTATCTGCCAAACATCATTATCCCGAACCCCCTTTTCATCAACAGATGTTATAAACACATCATCGCCTTTTACTCTGGTATGATAATTTTGCTTACGTTTCAATGATTTATCCGTATAAGAAGTATAAGGCTCGTTAAATGTATACTCGGCGGATTTGGTATAAAAAAATATGGTATCGTGCATCCGTTGAAGTCTCTTTGCCTTACCCGTCCAACGCCTGTAATGCCAAATAATCTCATTCACAAATTTTCCGCCGCTTTTGCAAAACACCGCATCCAAAACGACCTTCAAATAATGCCCGACAGTCGGGTCGCAATGCAGATAGAAACTTCCTGTTGGCTTTAAAACCCTATGAATTTCATTCACACGCAAAGCCATAGAAACTAAATATGACATCAAACTTCCCTTACCCAAAATTTGGCAAAACCCCATAATCAAATCAGAAACAGACTTATCAAAAACCCCGCCTTGATTTAGGCAAATTTCGCTGTATTCAGCTTCAGCGCGAGAGTTCCATTCCCAAGTGTCAACAAAAGCCGTTGCCTGTGCTTTGTCCTCTGCGCCTATGTTGTTATAGATTTGGTTATAATCTCGTTTTGAATTAAACGGCGGGTCAATATAGCATAAATCAATACACTCATTCGGTATAGATTTACGCATGATGTCTAAATTATCGCCATAGAAAAGTTGATTCTTACTCATAACGAAATCCCTTAAATATTTTTATAAAGTCAAGCAACTCTCCATATATAGAGTGTCAAGACAATTATCAACCATCAACCCCGCAACATTTCTTATATTTCGTCCCGCTTCCGCAAGGGCAAGGGTCGTTTCTGCCGACTTTTTTGCCGGACTTTACGGGAGTTTTAGCAATTGAGCCATCGTCCCCGGTGTCGGAGGGCTTCATCACTCTTTCGCGTTTTAAAGCGTCCTCTTTTTTCGCGAGCTCAACGGTAAACAACAGCCGGATTGTTTCTTCGCGAATCGACTCAACCATAGCGTCAAACATCTCAAAGCCCTCGTAGCGGTATTCCACCACGGGGTTTTTCTGACCGTAAGAGCGCAAACCTATACCCTTACGCAGTTCGTCCATATCGTCAATATGCGCCATCCATTTTACGTCTACGACTTTAAGAAGAATTACCCGCTCCAGCTCGCGCAGAACCTGCGTTCCGATTCTCAGCTCTTTCGCCTTATAAAAATCCAATGCCCTGTCTTCAAGCTGTTTGATTATGCCCTCTTTGGTAATGTCCGCAAGCTCTGCGGGCGTATAGCGGAAATCCTCCGGCGTTGTAATCAGCCCCGTCAAGCTCTCGCGCAAGCCGGGCAGATTCCAATCGTCCTGCGAATTATCGTCAAACACATAGCGGCTTACCGTATCGGATATAAATTCCGAAATCATCTTAGTGATATAATCGTTTATATCATCGCCGCTCAAAACCTTATCTCTTTGCTCATAAATAATCTGCCTCTGCGCCGACATAACGTCATCGTAGTTAAGCACGTTCTTACGGATTGAGAAATTCCTGCCCTCAACCTTTTTCTGGGAGGAAGCGATTACGTTAGTGAGCATCTTCGCTTCAATGGGCATATCCTCGTCAACCTTTAGGGTATCCATAATCCCCGTAACCCTGTCGCCCCCGAATATACGCATGAGGTCGTCCTCTAAGGATAAGAAGAAACGGCTCTCGCCCGCATCTCCCTGACGCCCGGAACGCCCTCTCAGCTGATTGTCAATACGCCGCGATTCATGCCGCTCCGTACCCAGTATAAAAAGTCCGCCCGCCTCCTTGACAGATTCAGCTTTTTCCTTTATTTCCGCCTCATATTTAGCGTATAATTCGCGGTATTGCTTGCGAACCGCCGTTATATCGGGGTCTTCCGTTTCGGCGTAGCTAATCGCCTCGGTGATTACCGCATCGTCAAAGTCCATCTTTTTGAGCTTTGCCACCGCCATATATTCGGCGTTACCGCCCAGCACGATGTCTGTTCCGCGCCCCGCCATATTGGTAGCGATTGTAACCGCTCCGAATTTACCCGCCTGCGCGACAATCTCCGCTTCCTTGGCGTGCTGCTTGGCGTTTAAAACCTCGTGCTTGATGCCCTTGCGGCTCAAAAGCTTAGAGAGCACCTCTGATTTTTCAATCGAAATCGTACCGACTAAAACCGGCTGACCTATTGCGTGACATTCGGCGATTTGCTCAATAACCGCTTTGAATTTCCCCATTTCGGTTTTAAAGACAACATCCGAGTGGTCTTTTCGGACCATCGGCTTATTAGTCGGGATTTCAACAACGTCAAGCTTATATATTTCTTTAAATTCCTCTTCCTCGGTCATAGCCGTACCCGTCATGCCCGAAAGCCTTCTGTAAAGACGGAAATAATTCTGGAACGTAATGCTCGCCAGCGTTTTGGATTCATGCGCGACCTTTACATTTTCCTTTGCTTCTATTGCTTGATGAAGCCCATCGTTAAAACGCCTGCCCATCATAAGCCGCCCGGTGAATTCATCAACGATAATAACCTCGCCCTCTTGGACGACGTAATCAATATCGGCTTTCATAATGCCGTGCGCTTTCAGAGCTTGGTTAATATGGTGAAGAATGGTTGTATTGTCCGCACCGAAAAGATTTTCAATGCCGAAATATTTTTCCGCTTTTTTAACGCCCAGCCTTGTGATGGTTGCCGTTCTGGCTTTTTCGTCAATGATATAATCGCTGTTTTCGCTTACTTCCTCTTGGTCTACCTTGCTTTCCATCTCCAATACCACGTAGGGCTTTAGAGTAGTTGCGAATTTATTCGCCTTTGTATAAAGCTCGGTGGATTTATCGCCTTTTCCCGATATAATCAGCGGTGTCCTCGCTTCGTCTATCAGAATCGAGTCAACCTCATCAACTATTGCGAAAGCATGACCGCGCTGAACCTTTTCGCTTGCGTAGATTACCATGTTATCCCTCAGATAATCAAAGCCAAGCTCATTATTTGTGGCGTAGGTTATGTCGCAGGCGTAAGCCTCTCTGCGTTCATCGGGGGTAAGCCCATGCAGAATACAGCCTATTGACAGCCCCAAATAGCGGAAAACCTTACCCATCTCCTCAGATTGAAATTTAGCAAGGTAATCATTTACCGTGACAACGTGAACACCGTTGCCCGTAAGCCCGTTAAGATACGAAGCACAACAGGCTACAAGGGTTTTTCCCTCGCCCGTCTTCATCTCCGCAATCCGCCCCTGATGAAGCACAATCGCGCCTAAAATCTGAACAGGGAAAGGCTTCTTCCCCAAAACCCTCCAAGCCGCCTCACGGACGGTCGCCAAGGCTTCCGGCATAAGAGCCTCAATATCCTCGCCTTTTTCAAGCCGCTCTCTGAAAATACCTGTCTTAGCCTTTAGAGCTTCTTCCGAAAGCGAAGCGTATTCATCCTCCATCGCCAAAATTGCGTTTTTAACCGGCTCTATTTTACTAAGCTCCCTCTTGCTGTAGTTCCCGAAAAGTCCGCCTATAATCCCCATTTCAATTCTCCTTGTTCGCTTCAATTTATTTAATATACTCTTTATCGTTGTTTTTAATCAATGCTAATTAGCTATTGATTAAAATAATTATACACTATTTTCCTCCATTTGTCAATCACTATTTATTTGAGCAGGCAATTTAATTTTTAATATTTTGTTACCACAAGTTTGATTGAATTGCGTATTGTAGGGTAGTGTTCTCTGAAACCCCTACAATACGCTCCAAGCTTAGTGTTTTTAAATTCACGAAACGCTTAGGGTAGCCTCCATATAGTGTAAGCTTGTTAAATATATTGTATCATATTTGAAATCTAAAATTAATATTTTTTCAAAAAAAACAACCTACATTCAAATAAAAGGATTTAGGCTTAGAGATTACTCCCCTTAAACCTAAATCCTCAAACTTAGTAAACCACTTAATCCTCCTCTGCATTTAGCACTAAGTCTATCATTTCTGACGGGTCAAGTGTTAGGTTCTCGCCATCACCATCATTTGGGAAAAACTCATTAGCATATATAGCAGAAGTTGTTTTCAAGACACCACAATCTTTGCACATATTTGAAGTATCCCAATTATGATTTTCGTAAACATATGTTTTACAGGTGTTGCATCTTTTCGTATGTCTCAAATTGCTGTAATTTTTGAAAGTATAAGATGTTTTTGTGTCATGCTTGTGCTCATGAGTGAGGGTTTGTATGCCAGCTTTGTCAGTGTCTGAAACGGACATTTTTGAATTGTAAGTTGGATTCATTGCTTTACTGGTATCACTAAAATGACCTAAACCATAAGTGTGAGCTATCTCATGTGCAATAACCATTCTTTTCTTTTTGTTATCTTCCGCTGTTGTTCCGTCAGGATATTTTGCAGAGTTAATTGTTATTGTCCAACTAATAACATGCTTTGTTGAGGCATTTGACGTAACTTTAGATTCCGCAATTGAGCTTGAAGACGGGTTGTTAGAAACGGTAAAAGTTCCAGTAGGAGATTTTTCTTTTTCGCTCATACTAATACATGTTCCCCACGCAGAAATACCGCTCAATACATCTGATGAGTAGGTATCTTTAACGCTACTGCTGGCATAGTTATAAGTATAAGCTTTAACACCGCTGTGTTCCTTATTGGATAAAAATGCCCACCCTGTAGTCGTATCTGTTTCCAAGTCGTTAAGACCATCAGCAAATATTGTTGCATTGAACGTAAAAGTTATCGACATTGATAATATTAATGCGAGTATTTTTTTAAATTTTAATTTTTCCATAATAGCCTCCTAATTTGTTTTAAAGCTCCAAACCATTTTATTTAAATGTATTGATTTTGTTTATTAAGCTATTTTCAAAATCAACTACCATAACGTAATCGGTTTCATTAGCAGTGCTGTAAGACGCATGAACAATGTTTGATGTAATGATTTCTCCGGGCAAAAGCTCGCTTGGCTCGGGAAGCCTTTCAATATAGCTTGAAAGCATGGGGTCAATTAAACATACTTCATCGAAAATCGGAACCACCATTACATAAGGGGAGCTTACATAGTAGTCCGTGTAGTTCCTTATCTGCATACTTTCGTCATTAAGAAGCAAATTTGAATCGGAAGCGAACAGTATATATTCCGCCCCCGTAACAAGAGGAGGTATTGATTCGTCCAACGCATATGAAGAGGATGAAATTGAAATTGTTATATTTTCACCCGCCTGCCTGTCGTTAGCGGAGTAAAAAGCTTCTGTAATTTCAACATCGACAAGAGTTAAATAGGTAACGCAAGCTACGTCCATAAAATCATAAGAAACAGCTACTTCCCTTTGATTGGTAATAAACCCTCTCGCAATTAAATCGCTGTCTATATAGCAATCCTCCTCCGCAATATAGTCCCACATATTACTAACAAGGTTTGCGGTTTGCAATGGTTCTACCTCAAAAACAAGAGTATTTTCGTCATTAAAAATATATTTTTCGCCAGGGACTTTTTCTGACACCTCAGAGCGCGCACCATCAGTTAATGAATTAAAGTCAATCGTTTCAATTTCATTACATGAAGTTAAAAGAAACAACATCGCAACTAGCGACATAGCTAACTTAATTATCATAAGTAAATCCTCCATATTCTTAAAATTAAACATACCTTGCTCAATGCTCAATCAACATTAGCTGACATGTTATGCCGTTAATGATACCACAGTTCTGAAAGCCTGTCAATAGGTTTTTATATAATTGTATAAATTTTCATTGATTTACACAATTATATATACACAATTTCCTGCTAATTTGTTTATAATTATTACTAAACGGGATTACTTATTACAAATAGCGAGCTAAAATTGAAGACTTTAGGTTTAAAGGAGCTTCCCCCCTCAAACCTAAATAATCTTCAAACTTATACTCCTTTGAAAGCAAACGTAACCCTTACGCCGCCTTAGTCTTCTTAACCGCCTTGCCCTTTTTCTCCCCGATAACATACCAAAGAGAGCAGGTAAAGCATATAGATGAGTAAGTGCCGGCTACGATTCCGACTACCATCGGTAAGGAGAAAGATACAATCGAGCCAACCCCGTATACAATGGCAACAGCCGTAACCACAATCATAGCGACAGCGGTGGTAAGCGAGGTATTGATTGAGCGGGTCAGAGATTGGTTTATGCTTTCATTGATAATATCAGCGCGGCTTTTGGTCTTGCGGTGAAGCCCGTCATTCTCGCGAATTCTGTCATAGATTACGATGGTATTATTAATTGAATAGCCGAGAATGGTCAGAATAACCGCCATAAAGTTAGCGTTGATGGACATACCGAAAACGATAAATGCTCCGTAAACAATCACACAGTCATGGAGAAGCGCGGCAACAGCGCACAGCCCCGCAATCCAGCCGCCGATATGCTTAAACCTTAAAGCGATATAAACAATCAAGGCAAGCGATGAGAAAGCAACGGCGACCAGGCACTTCAAGAAAAACTCCCTGCCCGCAGACGGCGAAACGTCCGCAGATTCCAGCAATTCCAGATTGTTGCCCGCGAATTGCGTGGTGAGCGCGTGCGTCAGTTCAAACTGCCTGTCCGAGGTAAGTCCCTCATTTGAGGTCAGCGAAATCTGAATATTATTCCTGCCGCTTGAAAAATCAGTACCCGTTGTAATATTGAAGCCGCCTGCTCCGCCTAAAGCGTTCGATACCGCTTCATTGAATTGAGCTTGGTTTATCTCCCCGTCATAAATATAGGTTATGATTGTACCGCCCTTAAACTGAATATCAAGCTCCGCACCGAAAATAAAGGTAGAGAGGATTGAAGCGAGCATCAGCACAACGGAAAGCGTTATAAAAAACTTTCTCTTTTCTATAAACTTAAAATTAAACCTCTTACGCATGATTCTCACCTCCGTTTACAGCCGCATTGTAGCCGTATAATTTAGTGTTTCTGAAAGCCTTGAATTTTGATAGTGAAGCCGTCATCAAGCGCGAGCAGAATACGCCGAAGAGCAGGTTGAGTATAACGCCCGCAAGCAGGGTATAGCCGAAGGAGTAAATCGTGCCCGCCGTGGAAGGACCGAACATAAAGAATACAGGTCTTAACAGCTTCGCGAATATGCTGTCCGGCGTTCCGAACGCGCCCATTAGGATTATGGCGATTAAAATCATGGTTACGTTACTGTCAAATATAGCGGTGAACGCTCGTTTGAAGCCCGAGGCGATTGCCCCGTCCAAGGTTTTGCCCGTTTCAAGCTCCTCCTTGATTCTTTCGCCTATGATAATGTTAGCGTCAACGCCCATGGCAACAGCGAGTATAATACCCGCGATACCCGGGATGGTTAATATCGAACTGTGCATAAAGCCGAAGTATCCCGAAATCACCGCCAGCGTGCCGGAAACCTGCCCTACAAGCGCGATTACCGCCACTGTGCCGGGCAAGCGGTAGGAGCAAATCATAAACAGCGCGATTAATCCGAATGCGATAAGCCCCGCCAACACCATTGCTTCCAAAGCACCCATTCCGAGTGTGGGAGATATGGTTGAGAAGCTTGCGGTGACAAGCTTAAAGGGCAGCGCGCCGGAATTAATTTTATCAGCCAGAGCTTTCGCGCTCTCTGCCGTGAAATTTCCCGAAATCTGCGCCGAGCCGCTGGTAATCGCCTCATTTACATTAGGGGATGAAATGCAGGTTTCGTCCATCCAGATTGAAATAACACCGTATCCGGCAAGGCGGGCGGTCGCCTCGGCAAACTTAGCCGTGCCCGCATCGTTAAGTTGCAGGCTTACAACCCATTCCGCGCCGCCGAATTGATTCGGCGCGTAGGATGGTCTTGCCTCTCTTATATCCGAGCCGACAAGGATGATATTCTCCTCCGTAACCCCTGTCCACATGCCGAATTCGTCAACCTCGATTCCTTCGCGGAAAGTCAGCTCAGCTGTCTCGCCAAGCTCCTTGACGGCGGATTCGGGGTCAAAGGAAGATTCGCCCTCTTTCCACGGGAAGCGGACGATAATTTTATCGCTTCCGTAATCAATATAACATTCGTAATCGGTAATGCCCAGCGTAATCATTCTTTGTACAATTACCTCGCGCGCGGAATCAAGCTGCCAGTCCTCCGCGTCTATTCCGTCCGGCGGAGTGAAGGCAACGTCAACACCGCCTCGAATGTCAATGCCGAAGCGAATATCATTTACCCCCTTGATATAAACCGTCCTAATATCTCCGTAATAGTAAGACACGCCGAAAATCACCGAAGCGGCAAAAGCGGCTATCAATACAAAAATTACGAAAAATACATGCTTTTTTACCTTTCTCACTTTGTTAAACAACCTTTCTTTTTAATCTGTTTATACAGCACCGTTGTCTTTCGTTTGAGTGCTTAAATAATCAATCGTTTCATTATATCATTTTATACTAAAGTTTGTCAAGAGTTTTTGTAAAATTTACATAAAAAAAGGGATTTCGCACAAAAAAAGAAATCCCCTGCATTTGTCTTATAGTCTTTGTAACCAAAAAATCGGCTTGCGAATATAATATTAACGGGAATCACAGTACATATTACCAAAATAAGGTAATATGAATATGTATATATCAGGAGTGATTCCATGCTGCCATTAATTTTAGGTCTGGGACTTATATGCGGCTGCTGCGGTTCGCGTTCATGCGGCGGACGTTGCGGCTGTCGGCGTAACGACTGGAGAGGCTCCGAATTCCCGTGCCGTTGGTGCGGGGCGCGGAACTGCTCATGCCGGCGACGTAACAGATGCTGGTAAACGAGGCTTGAGGTTCGGGGCTTGAGGATTGAGGGGATTTCCCCCAAGCCTCAAGCTCAGCCTCTTTTATTTAAGCATCCAAATATCTCTGGCGTAATCCTCAACGCTTCGGTCTGCGGAGAAAATTCCCGCTCCGGCTATGTTATGCAGTGACATTCTGTTCCATTTATCCTTGGTTTTATAACATTCCGAAACATATTGCTGCGCCGATTGGTACGCGTCAAAATCGGCAAGAACCATATAGGGGTCTTTAACGGTAAGCGAATCCGCGACCTCTTTGAATTCAAACCCGCTCACGCCGCTTCTCATCCGCGCAACAGCCTTTGCGATAACGGGGTTGTTGCGGAGATATTCCTTAGGCTCGTAACCCCTTGCTAATCTGGTTACAGCCTCCTCCGCCGTCATTCCGAAAATAAATATGTTGTCAATGCCGACTTGGTCTTTAATCTCGACATTTGCTCCGTCAAGCGTACCCAAAGTAAGCGCGCCGTTGAGCATAAGCTTCATATTGCCCGTACCCGAAGCCTCCTTGCCCGCCAAGGAAATCTGCTCGGATACCTCCGCCGCCGGCATCAAAAGCTCGGACAGGCTCACGCAATAATTTTCAAGGAAGCAAACCTGCAAATATTTGCTTACAACGGGGTTTTTCCTAATCTCCTCGCCCAAAGCCCATATGAGCTTTATGATTTGCTTGGCAAGGTAATACCCGGGAGCCGCCTTAGCCGCGAAAATATAGGTCTTGGGGTGGAAGTCTGCGTTCGGGTTTTCAAGTATATAATCATACTCGGCAATGATGTTGAGCAGATTTAAGTGCTGGCGTTTATACTCGTGCAAGCGTTTGACCTGTACATCAAATATAGCATCCGTGTTCAAGACTTGACCGAATTTTGATTTTACATATTTGGCGAATTTTTCCTTGTTTTCCTTTTTTATAGCCCCCAGCCTGTCTAAAACGTCCTTATCGTCTTCAAACTTAGTAAAACAGCTAAGGTCGGCGGCGTTTTTCTTAAAGGAATCTCCGATTTTTTCGTCCAAAAGCGCGGTAAGTCCTAAATTAGACTGCAAAAGCCATCTTCTGTAAGCAATACCGTTGGTGACGTTTTTGAATTTATACGGGGTGTTAAGATACTCGTTTTTGAAAACATCCTGCTTGATTATGTCCGAATGAAGCTTAGACACGCCGTTTACGCTGTGCGCCGCGCAGACGCAAAGCAACGCCATATGAACTTGATTATCCTGAATGATTGACATGCGTGAAACCTTACCCGCATCGCCGTAACGCTCCATAAGCTCCGCGCAGTAGCGGTTGTTGATTTCAACGATAACAGACAGTACTCTGGGGACAATCTGCTGAACCAGACTAAGCTCCCACTTCTCCAAGGCTTCGGCGAGAACGGTATGGTTGGTGTAAGCGAACGTATTGGTCACGATGTGCCAAGCCTTATTCCATGAGTATCCGCAATCGTCTAAAAGGATTCTCATAAGCTCGGGTATGGCGAAGGTCGGGTGCGTATCATTAATATGAATCGCCGCTTTTTCGTAGAGGTTATCAAGCGTGCCGTAAACGCTCATATGCCTGTCAACAATATCCCTGATTGAAGCGGCGCACATAAAGTACTGCTGCCTCAGCCTCAGCGACTTGCCTTCAATCGTATTGTCGTTAGGGTATAAAACCTTTGAAATCGCCTGCGCTACGGCATTTTGGCTGAAAACCTGCGCGTAGTTGCCGTCATTATAAGCCTGTATGTCAAAGGTCGGGACAACCGCCCGCCACAGCCGCAGAACGGATATACCCTCGCCGTCATAGCCCGGGACATACATGTCATAGGGCTTGGCGATGACCGTGCTGTAATTCCTGTGAGCAACGTGGAAATGAGGTCCGTCCCAAAATTCGTGCAGTTCCCCGTCAAAATGAACCTCTATGGACTTTTCTTTTTTGGAGACAAGCCATACATCTCCGCCCGGCAACCAGTTGTCCGGCAGTTCCGTCTGCCAGCCCTCCTCCAGCTTTTGTTTAAAAATACCGTATTCATAGCATATTGAATAGCCCATAGCCGGATAAGAAACGGTAGCGAGACCGTCAAGGTAACAAGCGGCAAGCCTGCCCAAGCCTCCGTTACCGAGCCCCGCGTCCGGCTCGTATTCGTAAATTCTGTCGAGATTAATGCCCCAGCCTTTGAGAACCTCTTGCGCCACGTCGTTAATTTTCAGATTAAAAAGAGCGGTTTTAAGGGAACGCCCCATTAAAAATTCCATTGAAAGGTAATAAACCTCTTTATTCCCCTCAGAATGGTTTTTGGTACGGAACTTCCTGCGCTTGTTACGTAAAAGCTCAACGACTACCGAAGACAAAGCCTTGTAAATCTGGTCATTTGACGCATCGTTTGACTTTACGCTAAAGTCAACCCACAGCTTTTCGGTTAATTTTTCCTCTAAAGCTTCCTTGTTCAGTGTCTGCCTCATATTATGCCCTTCCTTTCTACCGCAAAGATTGTAAAAATCTGCTATTATTAATTATACATAAAAATTAACCGCATTACAATTGGTATTTTAGACAAAATTAATTGTTTTTGGACTAAATATGCTACAAATTTAACTACAATTTACAATTTACAATTTAATTATATGTAAATTTTAAAAAAATATCCGCGAATCGGTTTCCAGCCCGATTCGCGGATTCTCCGGAGAGGATTTATATAAACATACTCAAACCGAATTCTGTTATGACGACAGAAGCCATTAGCGAGCGTGAACATTCACGCTGACTCCATATAACAAAAACCGCGCTTGAATACGAACTACAATAATAATTTAACCTAAACCGCAAAAATTATTTAGGTTAAGTTATACCAAAATCACTTCCTCCAGTTCCTATTTATAATTATACATGAAATTTTCAAATATTCAAGAACAAAACAGTTACAGTTTTAAATTTTCTTTTACAAAACTGTAACAGAACACCATAAAACCTGCGCCGTAAACGAAATTTCCAACAATTGTCAACCCTTAATCCATCCTCGAAGCAACGTCTTCAAGGAGCATAATCAGAGCACCGGCGTATTCCTCTCTTATGGAAGCCCAATCCGCGCCGCTTCTCATCGGTGCTCTCAAAGCCGCGTGGTCACCTCTGGTCGCACCCGTCAGCTCATCGAAGTCCGGCGAAATTCCGGCGGAAAGCTCTAAAACGGGGTTTAGCCTTGCAAGCTCGTTAATTTCGTTATTGGCGCGAATCATCTCATTTGACCATTGCGAATCCTCCTGCCTTTTCCTGTCGGCTATCGCTAAGGCGTTTTCGTCAAGCGATACCATAATGTTACATTCGGCAAGCAAAGCCGCGCCCAACGGGTTTGCCGCGCCCTTGCAGAGGACATAACCCTCCAGCCTTGCTCCTTGGAATTCCACGCTCCCCGCAGGGGAAGGCACGGGAGCAATCATGACATCGAGGGGGTCTATTTTAACGCGCCAAGTTGAGGGCGCACCATTTAACTGCCAAATCCCGCTTATGTAAAAAAGCTGCCTGCCCTCGCCCATAAATTGCGGCTGTTCATTATATTGAAAAAGCTCTCTTTGGAAAACAAGCCCGTCTTGAAAAAGTGCTCTCTGCCAAATCATAGCCCGCTCCAGTGTTCGGTCGTTGATATTGCAGACGAGCTTGTTATTTTCGTCCAGCCCCGCAAGGGGAACGCCGGCTGAGAGCATCAAGGCTTTTTCGGACCAATAGCCGTCAAGACCGTGCTGGTCGTTTTCCGCATCGCAAAAATCCAGAAGCATACTTCTGAACATATCCCAATCCCATCTTCCCTGCCGCCAAAGTGAGTAGGGGTCTTCAAAGCCGTTCGCCTCAATCGTTTCTCTATTATAGATAACAACGGCTTCCGCTATAATTTGGGTCACAAGCTGATAATGGTTATCACCGAATTTATATAGCTCCATGCCCCGTTTAACCTGCTGCCAAAGCGGGGAATCCATACTGATGTAAGGGTCTACCGGCTGGAACATGCCGTTTACGATTCCCCGAGGCAGATGCCCGGGGTCAGCACCCGGAAAAATATCAATCCCCTCGCCGCCTACCACCATTACCGAAAGGTCATTAAAGCGCGTATCCCAAGTAGTCGGGTAATACTCTACTATGCCGCCGTATTTCGCTTCAAACATTTCCAGCGCGACCGACCTGCTCTGCCCCGTATTATCGGGGTTCAAGTCGTAATGAGACAGCCATTTCACCGTCTTATTCGTCAGCACCTCATCGCGGAGAGAATCCATGACGGAAGCTAAAATAGCTTCCTCCTCCGAGCTTAGGGTTTCCATATTTATCTCCACCGTTGCCGCAGTTGTAGTCGTAAACTCAATGGAGCTCTCGCTGTCGCCTCCGCAAGCCGCAAGAGTAAGCGCGGCTGACAGTACCGCCATTGCGGTTAAAGTCCGTTTATACTTGAAGTTTCTTTTAGTAGTCGTCATTGCAAAAACCTCCCGCCGAAAACCCGTTACCGCAGGCGAACGCGCCCGACTGACAGGTTCAACTTTCTTATATATTTATTATATACAAAAACTGCTTTAAAGTCAAGGGGTATTGCAGATATTTCACGGCTAACGCATAAAAACCTTTACAAGGTTAAGAAGTTATGGTAAAATGAGGATGAAAGGGGAGTTTTACCATGGCGAAAACTTCGCCGTCATTAGGCATGTTGCCTTGAATTTGCTCAAAAAAATTTCCTCGCTTTTTAACAATTACCTATTGTTTTTTACCAAAATATCTGTTATAATAATCAAGAAGTATATTAAAAGGGTGGCTGTGAATGAGAGCTATGCCTGAATTTCAGGAAAATACCGTGAAAATTTCGGAAGAGGTCATCGCGCTGATTGTCGAAGAGGCGATTATCGGCGTTGAGGGCGTGTATTCGCTTAGAAAATCAAAGCCGCTCCTTTCCGCGCTTTTTTCAAAAAACGCCGCATCGCCTGCTGTCGAAATCAAGGTAAGGGACGGCGCGGCGGAGATTACTGCGGCTATAGTCGTCACCTGCGGTTGTAATGCGCGAAAGGTTGCAGAGCAGGTTCAGCTTAAGGTTAAGGACAATGTGCAGAGCATGGCGGGGCTTCCCGTTGCCAGAGTTAACGTCAAAATTGAGGATATTTTTTTTGAGGAGGCATCCGAGCTTCCCGCGTGAAAGGACAGTCTGAAATGAAAAGAAGCGAAATAAGGGAAGCCGCTTTTTATCTCACCTTTGAACGGCTCTTTTATAACGGCTATGAAAATGCCGAGGATATGCTGATAGACGCTACGAACGAGGCGGATATATTCGATGTGCCGCCCGATGTTGAAGCTCTGTTTAAGGGCGTTTCCTTAAAGGCAGAGGAATTAGACGGGATTATTGCACGGTACAGCGAGAAGCGGCAGGTAAGCAGGATTGCTAAGGTAAGCCGCGCAATATTGCGGCTGGCACTTTATGAATTTTTATATGATGATAAAGTCCCCGGAAATGTTGCTATCAGCGAGGCTGTTTTGCTTGCGAAAAAATTCGCCTTGGAGGGCGATGTGCAGTTTATTAACGGGGTTTTGGGCGAATTTTCCAGACAAACAGAGGGTTTGGAAAAGGTGCAGAACGGGAGCGTATCATGAGCGTCTTAACTGTTTCGCAATTAAACAGATACATTTCGTTTACCTTGAAGGAGGATAAAAAACTTCGCGGCGCGCTTATATGCGGAGAGATTTCCAATTTAAACCTCCATACCAAAACGGGGCATATATTTTTTACGTTAAAGGACGCGGAAAGTGCCGTCAAGGCAGTCATGTTCAGCGGCGCGGCGGCGCGGCTGAACTTTGAGCCCCGGCAGGGGATGAGCGTGATTATATCCGCCGATGTTCGCGTATATGAGCGGGACGGCGTTTACCAGCTGTATGTAAACGACATGCAGCCGGACGGATTGGGCGCGCTTTACCTAGCCTGCGAACAGCTGAAGCAGAAGCTTTTATACGAGGGGCTTTTTGATGAAGAACGAAAAAAACCGCTCCCGTCCTATCCCGAAAAAATAGGAATCGTCACCTCGGCGGACGGCGCGGCTTTGCAGGATATTCTGAACATTTCAAGCAGGCGTTACCCCCTAGCCGAGGCAGTGGTTTTCCCCTGCTTGGTGCAGGGCGCGGGCGCGCCGGAATCAATTTGTGCGGCTCTTGATGCGGCGGATGAATCCGGCTTGGATATTATCATAGTCGGCAGGGGCGGCGGCTCATTTGAGGATTTGGCGGCGTTTAACAGCGAGGCTCTGGCGCGGCGCATAGCCGCCGTGAAAACCCCCGTAATATCAGCCGTAGGGCATGAAACGGACGTAACAATATCAGACCTAACGGCGGATTTGCGCGCCCCGACCCCCTCCTCCGCCGCCGAGCTTGCACTCCCCGATATAGGGATTCTTTACGGCGGGTTGCACGCGCTTGAAAGAAGGCTGAAACAGTCAATAACCGCCTGCATAGCAAGCAAGGCTCACGTGATTGCCGCGAAAGAAAAACAGCTTAACTACCTTATATCAGCCCAAAAAAAGCTTGCGGAGGGGCAGGAGAAGCTTACTGCCGAGCTTGAAATAGTAAAAACCGAAAAGGAGAAGCTTGCCCTTGAACAGTGTGCGGAGATTTTCAAAAACGGCGAACGAATCAGCTCTGCCAAATCGCTTAAAAAAGGCGACTTGCTTACCGTAAAATTCCCCGATGGCGAAATACAAGCCGCGGTTTTGTAATGTATAATTTATAAAGCCCCCGCTTGCTTTAACAAAAAAACGCTGTAACTAAAGGCTCTTCTAAACGCGTATTCGGTTTCTCTGTTATATACGCAGGTCATAAGGTCAAAGCACTCGTTGACGAATGAGAGTTGACTAGGTGTAAACTCGCCTTCACAATCGACATACATTCGGTCTATTTTTTCCTGCCAAAGCTTATATTCCCCCGTTTTGTGGTATTCGCATGTAGTCAAACATACCAACTCGGCGATAAACTCATTGAGGGCTTCTGTGATTTTTTCTTGCATGGTTTTTTCCTCCTTTATTGTTATATATTAATTATAATTCACAAAAAGCAAATTGTCAATACGTGAATTTGCTTTTTGTATTATTCTACAAAAAAATATATAGGATTTGTCTATTATTGAGGTGTATAATGTTTAGATTAAAAGAAATTAGGGAAAGCAAGGGCATTTTGCAGAAAGATTTAGCTGTAAACTTAAACATTAACGCAAGTACTCTTAATCAATACGAAAACGAAAAAAGACAGCCAAACTTTAAAACATTATGCGCGATTGCGGATTATTTTGATTGTTCGATAGATTACCTGTTGGGTAGGACGGATAATCCTAATGTTAATCGTTAGAACACAGCAAGCGCATAAATAACGTAATGATTCGGGCGACCGGGGCGGTCGCCCCTACAAAGAATTTCCACCTGTGCAATAGGTCAGAATTTCACCCTGTAGGGGACGGGCTTGCCCGTCCCGCCGCCGCACACACAAAAAACACATCACGTCGCTATTGGCGGGACAGGCAAGCCTGTCCCCTACATATCAATGCGCTTTTAGAAAAAAGCATATTGAATTTTGATTGATTATGGTGTATAATAGAAATGTGGTAAAATTATTATGTTAATTATATTATAATACTCATATAGAAATTTGTCAATACCTATATAGGAAATTTTGTGTAGAATTTATTGGAGTGATTTTGTGCGAATTGGACAAAATGTTTTGAATTTGCTTAAAGAACAATCAAAAAAACAATCTGAACTGGCTGAATATTTAAATATTCAACCAAGTACAATAAACGGCTGGCGGCAAGAAAACAGAAATCCATCGTCAGAATTAATAATTCCTATTTGCGAATTTTTAGCTATATCTCCTTATTATTTACTAACAGGAAAAGAGCAACCGCCCAATATACAAGAAGAAACCGCTAACGAGCCTTTGAACGATGATGAAAAAAATCTAATTGATATTTACAGAAGTTTGGACGATGAGAGTAAAATTGTTGTCAAGGCTGAAGCCGTTAAGGAACGTCGCAGGGATAATCCTAATCCTAATGTGAATCGTTAGAACACAGCAAACGAATTTTTATTTCAAACTGTTGTGTCTGTTATGCTATGTGTTAAGCCTTTGGGGGTTAAAATAGAGACATAATACATATATGCTTAATAAAGGAGGCTGTATTTATGACTGAGCTTGAATACAAATTCACTTACGACCTGCTGTTTAAAATGATTTTTACCAAATATGTTAAATTGCTGAAAAGTCTTGTGGCGACATTGATTAACATTCCTCTCGACAGCATTGAGCAATTTGAAATCCGCAATGCTGAAATTCCTCCCGAAACACTCGGCGATAAGTTTTGCCGCCTCGACATAAATATGGTAGTGAACGGTCAGCGCGTTGACCTTGAAGTCCAAGTCGATAACGCAGGCGATTTCCCCGAGCGAAGCCTGTATTACTGGGCGCGGGAATATTCCACCGCTTTGCAAGTAGGCGATAGTTACTCGGATTTGCCCAAAGCAATTGTAATCAGCATTGTAAGCTTTACGATGTTTAACGATTATGACGGCTTTCACTCGGAATTTCATGCTCTTGAAGTAAGCCGACATACGCAATTGACGGACAAATTCTGCCTGCATTATTTTGAATTGCCGAAATTACCCGTTGAAAACTTGTCAAAAACCGACAGACTTAGCCTGTGGCTTGCATTGTTCAAAGCAAAAACCGAAGAGGATTTGAAACAAATTGAGGCATTGGAGGTAGAGGAGATGCAAGAGGCGATTCAAGCATATAAAACAGTAACCGTCACCCCGGAGTTTAAAGAAGTTGCACGACTTCGTAAATTGGCAAGGCATAACGAAGCTTCGGCTTTGCGTAACGCGAAGAAAAACAACAGCATTGAAATCGCTAAAAACTTACTCGCCGATGGTGATTCAATAGAGAAAGTTGTGCGTATGACAGGTTTAACTCGAAAAGAGGTTGAGGAATTATGTCTAAAATGAAAGAAAAGCCAACTTCATATCTTGGTATGGCAAGACTGTAGTCAAGGCTGAAGCCGTTAAGGAACGCCGCAGGAAGGAGTTGTCAGAATGAATGATGAAATTTGAAAAAGCCGTATCAAGAATCGACCAAATTATAAGCGAAATCGAAAAAGGCGAAGCACCGCTTGAACAATCTATGAAGCTCTACAGCGAGGGCATCAGCCTTCTGGGCGAATGTCGCAAAGAGCTTGACGAAGCCGAATTTTCAGTAACCGTAAAGGACTCCGTGTGTTCATTATCAGAGCAAAACAGGCTCTAACGGGAGGAATATGAGATATGCCATCAGTTGTTTATAATTATATACTTACGGCGGCTGTCGTTTCTTGGCTTGCGGCGCAGGTGATAAAAACCGCGCTTTATTACATTATAAATAAAAAATTTCGCGTTGAGCGGCTTTTCGGAGCGGGCGGGATGCCCAGTGCACATTCCGCCATGGTTTGCTCCGCAACGATAGCAATCGCGAGCAAATGCGGCGCGGATTCGCCCGAATTTGCCCTTATTTTTATCTTCGCCGCCATCGTCATGTACGATGCTATGGGCGTGCGCCGCGCGGCGGGTTTTCATGCTAAGGAGATTAACCGCATGAATAAAATGTTCTCCTTAAAAGAGTTTTTCGCCCCCGATGATGACGAATCGGAGGCAACAACGGTGGAGCAGGAAATTAAGGAATTAAAGGAATATTTAGGGCACACGCCGCTCGAAGTATTAAGCGGCGCGATTTTAGGTATTATAATTGCTTTCGTTTTACCGCATTAAATCAAACTCTCGCAAAGCACTGTAACAAGGGTGCGGCTAGAGCAAAGCAAAGGGCAATGATAATCTGCTCGCTTGTTAGGGCTACGGTAGAGAAAACCGCCTGCAAAAACGGCAGATATATAGCCGCCGCAATAACGCAAAGCGAAACAAAAACCGCTAAAATCAGCTTGGGATTATTCCCATACGGCACGGTGAATATATTTTTACTCTCCGATTTACACTCAAAGACGTGCATAAGCTGTGACATAACCAGCGTAAAAAGCGCGCCCGTTCTGGCGATTTGGACATCTTGGAACATATTGCCCAGCAGCACAAAACTGCCCAGTGTGCATAGTGCGATTAAAACGCCGCGGAATACAATTTTCAGCATAAGCCCGTCCGCGAAGAAGCTGTCCGTTGCTTTGCGCGGCGGCTTTTTCATATTCTCGCGCTCTGCGGGCTCAACGCCTAAGGCAATGGCGGGCAGTCCGTCTGTCGCAAGATTGACAAGCAGGATTTGAGCGGGAAGCAAAACCATCGGCATACCCATCAGAATCCCCGCGAACATCGTCAAAACCTCGCCTATGTTGCAGGACAAAAGGTAGCGCACAAATTTGCGGATATTCGCATAAATTCCCCTGCCCTGCTCGACCGCGCCTACAAGGGTTGCAAAATTATCGTCCAGCAAAACCACGTCCGCCGCCTGCTTGGTAACGTCTGTCCCCGTGATTCCCATGGCAACACCGATATGTGCCTCTTTGATTGCGGGCGCATCGTTTACGCCGTCACCCGTCATGGTTACAATATGCCCCTTTTTCTTAAACGCGCGGACGATTCTCAGCTTATCCGACGGGTTCACCCTTGCGAATACCGTGATTTTCTCAATCATATTGTCAAGCTCGCCGTCCGTCATGGCGTCAAGCTCCGCGCCTGTTACGCATAAATCGCCCCGCCGCATGATGCCTGCTTGCTTTGCGATGGCGGCGGCGGTATTTTTATGGTCGCCTGTTATCATAACGGTTTTGATGTGCGCGCTTCGGCAGAGCTTAACCGCCTGCTTCGCCTCCGCACGCGGCGGGTCGGACATAGCCATAAGCCCGAGAAAAATCATGCCGCCCTCGCTGTCCTTTACGCTGATTACAGACTTTTTGCAAAACGCCAAAACACGCAGAGCATCGCCCGTTAAACGCTCATTTTGCTCATAGATTTCGCGCCGCTTTGCAAAGGTAAGCGGCTCAACGCCGTTTTCTGTCAAGATAAAGCCGCATTTTTTCATTATCACATCGGGAGAGCCTTTGGCATATGCCGTAGTCCCGCCCGCGCCGATGAAAAGCACCGTCATACAGCGCGTTTCGCTGTCAAACGGGATTTCATCAAGCCGGCGGCGGCTTGCGTTCAGGCGTTCCGCCGTGATTCCGGCTTTCGCGCCCGCCACCAGCAGTGCGATTTCGGTAGGGTCGCCGACCGCCTCGAAGCTTCCCTTTCCCTCTAATCTTCCCCGCTCGCGCCCCGTGCCCTCCTTTGCGGTTACAGCCGCGTTATTGCACAAAACGGCGCAGGTGATAAGCTCGGTAAGGGCTTTGTCGCCCGCAGGATTCAAGCGGCTTCCGCCGCGTGTGATTTCGCCCTCCGCTTTATAACCCAGACCGCTTATTTCGTATTCGTTCCCGCCGGAGTATGCTTTCGCTACGCTCATTTTATTTTCGGTGACAGTCCCCGTTTTATCGGTGCAGATGACTGAGGTACAGCCCAGCGTTTCAACCGAGTGAAGCTTGTTGACAAGTGCGTTCCTTTTGAGCATCCTGCCGACCGCTAAGCTCAAAGCGATGGTTACCGTAGCCGGCAGTCCCTCGGGGATAGCAGCGATGGCTATTGTTATGCCGGTCATCAGCATAGCGAAAGCTTCCTCGCCGCGTAAAATCCCCGCGACCGCCACAATAACGCATACCGCGATACAGATAACGGCGACCACCCTTCCCAGCTCCGCTAAGCGTTTCTGGAGCGGCGTAAGCTCGTCGTCAATATCGCTGAGCATACCCGAAATTTTGCCCATTTGAGTATCCGCGCCTGTTGCTATAACCTTAGCCTCGGCGTTGCCCTTTGTAATGACTGTTCCGCCGTATACGATATGAGTCTTGCCTATTTCATTGTCGCGGTCGTTTACATCGCCGACCTCTTTTGTCACCCCTGCGGATTCTCCCGTTAACATGCTTTCCTCTGCGTGAAGCCCCTTTTCCCTCAGCAAAACCGCATCCGCAGGGACTTTATCTCCCGCCTCCAGCATAATCACATCATCCGGCACTAATTGAACGGCGGGGATTTTAACCAGCCTGCCGTCCCTGTAAACCTTTGCTGTGGGAGCCGCCATATTTTTCAAAGCGCGCAGGGTTTTTTCCGTTTTGAATTCCTGCATAAAGCCCAATGTCGCATTTATAAGCACAATGACTATAATCGTCAAGGCATCGTAAAGCTCGCCCAAAAAGAAAGATACAGCCGTTGCGGCAAGCAGAATCATCACCATAACATCTTTAAACTGCCCTAAAAAAATTTTCAAGGTTTGCGGCTTTTTTTCTTCGGCAAGGGTATTTTCGCCGAACCGCGCCAAACGCTCCCGCGCCGCCTCCGTTGAAAGTCCCTTTTCATAACGCCTTTGGGTATAAGCTTGCGCCAACATGTCGAGCATATTTACAGACCACCCTTTTTTAATAGTTCTTGTCCGTAAATAATATGCGTTTGGTTGTCCTGATATTACTTTATTTTAGCTCTTTAATTGTATAAAACGCAGAAAATTTATGTGTTTATGTAAAATGATATTGACAATATTGCGGCTTTGTGGTATGCTTACACTTAATTTATATGTAGGAGAGCACTAACATGAAAAAAATATATATCGCGCTTATGATTCTGTCATTTTCATTGGGCGGTTGCTTGGAAAAAGGTGATTCTGCAGTTGAGCCGTTAGTTAGCGTAATTATAAACGGGCAGGAAATATTCTTACATGAAATTGATGCGGAAAGCGACACTTTAATAAATCGAAAGGTTTTCGAGGATACAGATACTAAAATGGAACAAAGTATATTTTTGCCAATAATTGAAAGCGGCGAAATGAATAACGCTTCACTAAAGGATATGATTAAAATAACCGTTAACAGTGACGCATACAACAGTATAATTTTATATGACCACCTAATAACCGAGGAAGGCAGAAGTTATTTTAACCGCTCAATTGCGGAGCATAATTTGAATATCGAAAACAAAGCTGCCGTTATGCAAATTGAGCCGCATTTTTCTCGCATGTATTCAAGCGACTTCAATTTTTTGGCTGACGGCTCAATAAGAGGCTTTAGGTTAGTATTAATGGACGAGGCTGAAATGCTCGAATACGCCTTTGCAGTCCGCTTGGACTGATATTACCCGCCAAAAATTTTCCAACTGTGCAATAGGATTATGTAGGGGACAGGCTTGCCTGTCCCGCTAATATCGAAATGATGCGTTTTTTTTTTTGCGGGACGGGCGGTGAACGGATATTAACACGGATTCTAAAGTGAACAAACTTAGCAACAATTAAATGAACAAGACAAATTAGCTTATTCTTGACAGCTTACCGAAAATCTGTTATAATAAAATTAATAAAGGAGGCTGTATTTATGACTGAACTTGAATACAAATTCACTTATGACCTGCTGTTTAAAATGATTTTTACCAAACATGTTAAATTGCTGAAAAGTCTTGTTGCGACATTGCTTAGTATTCCTCTCGACAGCATTGAGCAATTTGAAATCCGCAATGCCGAAATTCCGCCGGAGACGCTTGGTGATAAGTTTTGCCGCCTCGACATAAATATGGTGGTGAATGGTCAATGCGTTGACCTTGAAGTCCAAGTTGACAATGATGGCGATTTCCCCGAAAGAAGCCTGTATTACTGGGCGCGGGAGTATTCCACCGCTTTGCAAGTAGGCGATAGTTACTCGGATTTGCCCAAAGCAATTATAATAAGCATTGTAAGCTTTACGATGTTTAAAGATTATGACGGCTTTCATTCTGAATTTCATGCGCTGGAAGTAACCCGACATACTCAATTGACGGACAAATTTTGCCTGCATTATTTTGAGTTGCCAAAGTTACCCGTTGAAAACTTATCAAAAACCGACAGGCTTAGCCTGTGGCTCGCATTGTTCAAGGCTAAAACTGAAGAAGATTTAAAGCAAATTGAAGCATTGGAGGTAGAGGAGATGCAAGAAGCGATTCAAGCGTATAAAACAGTAACCGTCACCCCCGAATTCAAGGAAGTTGCAAGGCTTCGTGAACTGGCAAGGCATAATGAGGCTTCGGCTTTGGCTCATGCAAGACGTGAGGGGATGCGTGAGGAAAAAATATCTCTTGCCAAAAACTTGCTCGCCGATGGGGATTCAATAGAAAAAGTCGCGCGTATGACAGGTTTGACTTATAAAGAAGTTGAGAAATTAAGGGGTTTTTAAGTTTAGCCTTAACTGTGCAATAGGGTTATGTAGGGGACAGGTGGAAAATTTTCCTTGACATATTAGGTAAAATACGCTATAATTTAACAATAAGAAGCCCGACGGGCGGCAAACGAAACGCCGCCACGTTGAATTATCATTGTAAGGAGAAAATAATATGGTTAAAAAACCTGTAACTCTGATTATCATGGATGGTTACGGCATAAACGCGGATACAAACGGCAACGCGGTTAAAGCCGCCGACACGCCGAACCTTGACAGGTACTTCAAAGAATGCCCGAATACTACGCTGGGTTCTTCCGGGCTTGACGTGGGCTTGCCCGATGGGCAGATGGGGAATTCCGAGGTCGGTCATACCAATATCGGCGCGGGGCGGATTGTCTATCAAATGCTGGTCAGCATTTCAAAGGCTATAAAGGACGGCGATTTTTTCCAAAACCCCGCCCTGCTGAAAGCTATGGATAACTGCAAAAAGAATGATTCCGCACTGCACCTTATGGGGCTTTTGTCGCCAGGGGGCGTTCATAGTCATACGGAACATCTTTACGGAATATTGGAGATGGCGAAGCGCAACGGAATCGACAGGGTTTACGTACATGCACTGCTTGACGGGCGGGATGTTCCGCCTTCCTCCGCCGCAGAATATATGGAGGATGCGGTCGCCGCGATGGAGAAAATAGGAGTAGGTAAGGTCGCTACTGTTACCGGCAGGTTTTACGCGATGGACAGAGATAATATCTGGGAGCGCGTAGAAAAGGCTTATAACGCGATAACGCTGGGCGAGGGCGTTCAAGCCTCTGACCCTGTTGCGGCAATCAAAGCTTCTTACTCAAACGGGGTCACCGATGAGTTTATGCTCCCGACCGTAACAGAAAAGGACGGGATGGTTAAAGCGGGCGACAGCTTCGTTTTCTTCAATTTCCGACCTGACAGAGCCCGCCAGATTACCCGTTGCTTTGTGGATGAAGGCTTCAACGGCTTTAAGAGAAAAAACGGCTTCATGCCGCTTGAATTTGTCTGCATGACGCAGTTTGATGCGTCTATGCCTAATGTTTCCGTAGCTTTCTCAAACGAGGAGCTTACCATGACCTTAGGAGAGTATCTCTCTAAATGCGGCAAAAAACAGCTTAGGATTGCCGAAACGCAAAAATACGCGCACGTGACGTTTTTCTTCAACGGCGGAGAGGAAACCTGTTATGAGCTTGAGGACAGGATATTAATTGATTCTCCGAAAATTGAGACCTTTGACCTAAAGCCGGAGATGAGTGCGTATGAAGTGACCGAAAGCGTTTTAAAACAAATCGATTCGGAAAAATACGACGTGATTATACTTAATTTTGCAAATTGCGATATGGTTGGTCATACCGGGATTTTTGAAGCGGCGAAATCTGCAGTTGAAGCGGTTGACGATTGTGTCGGTAAGGTAACGGATGCTGTGCTGGCAAAAGGCGGTGCGGTGCTGATTACTGCCGACCACGGTAACGCCGAGAAGATGTTTGAGCCGGACGGCTCGCCTTTCACCGCGCACACAACATATCCCGTCCCGCTGATTGTTGCGGGGTATGACTGCAAACTGAATGAGGGCGGAGTTCTTGCCGATTTAGCTCCGACCATGCTCAAAATTTTAGAGCTTCCTCAGCCTAAAGAGATGACGGGTAAATCGCTTATCTCTTAAAAAGTCTAAACAGCCTCGACCAAAATTTTAGAGCTGTCCTCTTTACGCAAGGCTATGACTGCGCCGCGGATAAGATAAGCGGACGGACCGCCGCGCAGGCTTCTTTGCAAGCATAAAACCGATGAGCCTTCGATAAGTCCCAAATCGCACAAGCGGCAGCGCATACTCTTATCATTAAGCAAACGCTTCACCTTTGCCTCGCGCCCTTCGGAAAGGGCGTTAAGCGTTTTTTCATTATCCATATGTAGTCTCCTTATTTTATTGGGCATATAGCATTATATGCCCTGTTCGGTTATTTGCTTATTTAAAAGTACGAAAGGATATGATATTATATGCCGAGTGAGTTTAATGCTAAGGCTTTCATTGAAAAGAGCATTGCCGAAATACAAGAAGCCGTTAAGGACGGCAAGGTTCTGCTCGGGCTTTCGGGCGGGGTTGACAGCTCGGTGCTGGCGGCACTTTTGGCAAAAGCCATAGGCGGTCAGCTTTATTGCATTTTCGCAGACCACGGGCTAATGCGTAAAAACGAGGGCGATGAGGTGGAGGAAGCTTTTAAGGACAGAGGACTTAATTTTATAAGAGCAAATGTTAAGGACAGATTTTTAAATAAGCTTAAAGGCGTTACCGACCCTGAGCGGAAGCGTAAAATAATCGGTGAGGAATTTATTCGGGTTTTTGAAGAGGAAGCGAACAAAATAGGAAATGCGGATTTTCTGGCGCAAGGCACGATTTACCCCGACATAGCCGAAAGCGGAAGCGATGGCAAAAAGCTAATCAAATCGCATCATAATGTCGGCGGAATCCCTGAAAATATTAATTTCAAGGGGATTATAGAGCCTCTGAAAACGCTTTATAAAGAGGATGTGCGCCGACTTGGCTTAGAGCTTAATCTTCCCGCTGAATTAGTAAACAGGCAGCCGTTTCCCGGTCCGGGGCTTGCCGTCCGCTGTATCGGAGAGGTTACGGAGGAAAAGCTTGAAATTTTAAGAGAGGCGGATTATATATTCCGCACAGAGCTGGCGGCGGCGAAGCTTGACCAAGCCATCAATCAATATTTCGCGGTGATTACCGATACGCGCTCTGTCGGAGTAAAAAACGGCGGCAGAACCTACGGCTATTTAATAGCCCTCCGCGCCGTAGTAACCGATGATTTTGTGAGTGCCGATTTTGCAAGAATCCCGTATGATACTTTGGAAAAGGTTTCAATGAGAATTACCGGCGAAATCCGAAGCGTTAACAGGGTAGTTTATGATATAACTTCTAAGCCGCCGTCTACTGTGGAGTGGGAGTGACAAAACAGGAGTATTAAACACCTCAAACGTATTGCAATTCTTTTTTTGCTTTCTTTTTAACTTTAACAGGCTCATCTTCTTTAAAACAGCATATTTCCTTGATTTCATCATAACTATTATTAAGCTCTCGCCTAAGTATAATTTCAAGATTGGATTTTTTAATTCCGTCCTCTTTAGAACAAATCATAAAATATCCAAACCTTTTTTCGCCGCATAATTCACCCATTGGGAAACTAAAAATTCTTGATTTTTTAAGAAAGGCTCTGTGACAAATGAAGGTTTGTGTTCCGTCATTAACTAAATAAACAATATCTCGTTTTTTGACCCCATCTACACCTTTGATAACAAATGCTTCTTGACAGAAAATTATATTATCAAATTTGTTGCGTATATAAACGGGGATTTTGTGCATAACAAGCGGTAATTTCTTTTTGCGGGCAAAAATGCTGTTGAAGCAAGGTTTAATATATATTTTACGAAAATATCTTTCTAAGCGACGGGCTTTCTCAAAAATTATTATTGCAACAAGTACAATAATTGCGCCTAAAACAGCAGCAATATTAGGTGAAACCGCACTTAGAATGATATAAAAGAAAACCATTCCGTATTTCATTAACTGAAATATTTGATATGCGGCAGGAAAAAGCGAAAACAAAAATCCGATTACTTCAATCGCCTTAATCATAAGGCGAACCGTGGCAAAAGCGATATAGCTCAAAAATGACACCACAAATGAAACGGCTGTCATTGCCGCAGTCGCTGTTGCAGGATTAGCGGCAACAGTCGCTGTATCTGCGGCGTGTGCGGTTACAGCAAATAAGCCCATAAAACTTATTCCGCAAGCCGCCAATAAGCCTACCGCATATTCAACTTTTGCTATAAGCGCGTCTGACAATACTTTTGAGCCGCGAAACATGCTTAATAAAATCCGTAAAACAGCTATGCTCACTAAAAATAGCATTGCCGCTGTGTTGGAAAGCGGTAGATTCATTATTCTATCGGCGTGAATTGAATTTCCGGCATCAATAATATCAGAATTTAAGATGTTGCCTGCTATTGATATGGCGGCAAGAGCTATAAAAGGGTCAATACTTATTGAAACAACCTGCGAAATGCCGCCGACTAATCCGAGCGAATCAGTAACATCATTTAATAATGTCGCCCCTGTGCTGTCGATATTACTAACATTTACGGCGTATGTATTTATCCTGTTTACGGTGAACAACGCCATTAAAAATGAGAACACTAATAAACATAAAGCAACGGTTTTTACTTCCTTAACTGACATAATAAATCTCCTTTATGTGTTTAGTTGATGAGCAAAATCTATCTTTATGTTTGATATTATATATCATTTCTTACAATAAGTCAAGAATTTTTTCTTTATAATATTTTGGAGTAAAGGAAAGGAAGTCATCATGAAAAAAGCATTAAGCATTGCAGGCTCTGATTGTAGCGGCGGCGCGGGAATCCAAGCGGATTTGAAAACTTTTTCGGCGCATGGTATATTCGGCATGACGGTTATTACTTCAGTTGTAGCCGAGAATACATTTCGGGTAACCGATTATCAGGATATTCGCCCTGACCTTATAGAAAAGCAGATTGACGATATATTTGAAGATATTGTGCCTGATGCCGTCAAAATAGGCATGTTATCCTGCCGGGAAACTATGCTTGCGGTTGCGGGCAAACTTAGGCAGTGGAAGCCGCAAAATATAGTCCTTGACCCGGTTATGTATGCAAAGCACGGCAGTGCATTAATGGAAGAGTCGGCGACACAAACGCTGATAGCCGAAGTTGTACCGCTGGCGCATTTAATCACGCCGAATATCCCCGAAGCCGAGCGGATGACGGGGCTTAATATAAAAACGCATGACGATATGAAAAAGGCGGCTTTGGCAATTTATAAAATGGGCTGCAAAGCCGTTGTAGTCAAGGGCGGGCATAGCGAGCGAGAGGCTGATTCCGTAGATATTTTATATGACGGCAATGAATTTTTCGAGTTCCCCGCACCCCGAATCCATACCATGCACACGCATGGAACAGGTTGCACATTCTCATCGGCGATTGCATCAAATTTGGCACTTAATTATACGGTTGCCGAGTCGGTGAAAAGGGCGAAGGAATATATTAATGCCGCAATCGCAAACGCACCTAAGTTGGGCAAGGGGCATGGTCCTACTCATCATTTTTATGAAATGTATAAATCGTATTTCGGAGGATAAGATTTTAATGAGCAATAGGCTGAAATTCGATTTTGAGCGTCATATCAAGCGCAGAGGCAAGGCGTTTAAGCGTTTTAACGGACGGATTGGCGTTGCCCCTTTCGAGCTTGCTTATATCCGCTTGATTAATACCCGAAAGCTCCGCCAACTGCTTTTGAGTGATATTTTTAGCCTGCCTTGCGTTTAATATGGCTCTGATGATTTGATACTCAAAATCTAAAGCATCGGTTTCTTTGCGAAACTCCTCGTCCGCCGCATATATTTTTTCAAAATATTCAATGACATTCTTTTCCAAAGCTATTCCTCCTTTGATTTTTTCAATATGTATTCGGATTTGTATTTTTTAGCAAGATTTATTTCGGCTCTCGGCGTTTTCTGTGTTTTCTTCACAAAACCGTTTGTTAATATAATCTTTTTACCGATGATAAAAAAGTATAAAACTCTCGCAATGTCCGTCCCCTGTTTCGCTCGAAGCTCAAAAATGCCGTCCTCTAAATGCTTTGAATACGGCTCTCTGAGCGTATTGCCATATTCTTTTAACAGCTTAACTAAAATATAAAACTTAGCTTTCATCTTACTGTCAAGCGATTCAATAAAGTCGTTTGCGGGAAATACCCCATCTTCTCTCTCAAAAAACTCGACCTTAAAATCGTTCATAAAGTACCACCTTACACCTTAGCTTAACATCATTATATATGATTTATTCCATATTGTCAAGGGATTAAAAATATTTTTTTCGGAGGCTATTGTAATGATTAATAATTTAGGAAATTTGGTAAATGAGGTTAGGAGCAAAAAGCCGTTGATTCACCATATTACAAACTATGTTACTGTAAACGACTGTGCAAATATTACGCTGGCAATCGGTGCATCGCCCGTAATGGCGGACGATATAGGGGAAGCGGCGGATATTGTCGGCATCGCAAGTGCAGTAGTCCTAAATATGGGAACGCTGAATGAGCGGACAATTAAAGCTATGCTTGCGGCGGGCAAAGCGGCGAACGCCAAGAACATTCCCGTTGTATTTGACCCTGTAGGAGCGGGCGCATCAAAGCTTCGCAATGATACAGCCGCCGACATAATTCGGGAGGTGAAGATAGCTGTGCTTCGGGGGAATATCTCCGAAATTAAGTTTATTGCGGGAATTGCTTCCAAAACTAAAGGCGTTGATGCGGCTGAAACCGATTCCGCCTCTCTTGAAAGCGCAGGGGAGATTGCGAAAAACCTTGCGGAAAAGCTGGGGTGCGTTGTAGTAATAAGCGGAGCAGTTGACGTAATTTCAGACGGCGAAAGGCTTGCCCTTATCGAAAACGGAGTTGCTATGCTAAGCAATCTTACAGGTACGGGTTGCATGTGTACATCACTGGTAGGCTCATTTTGCGGAGCCGCTCCCAACGCCCCGTTCGAGGCGGCAGTTTGCGCCATGCTGACTATGGGAATAGCAGGGGAACACGCCTTTGAAGAAGCAGGAAATCAAGGAAATGCAAGCTTCCACACGGCACTACTAAACGCAATAAGCCTAACAACCTCTGACACAATCCAAAAAATGAGCGTGTTCACTGATGGATAGACATTCTCAACGCCCAACGCCCGATTACTCACTTTATTTAGTGACAGACAGGGATTTGATGTCCTGCTCTACTATCGAGGAATCGGTAGAGCAAGCAATTTTGGGCGGTTGTACTGTAGTTCAACTGTGTGAAAAAACTGCCGATTCTCGGGAGTTTTATGATATTGCCGTTCGGGTTCGTGAGATTACAACATGTTTAGGTGTCCCGCTGATTATAAATGACAGGGTTGACATTGCTCTTGCCGTAAATGCCGATGGCGTTCATGTCGGGCAGAGCGATTTGCCGCCCGAAATAGTGCGGCGGATTATCGGGCAGGATAAGTTAGTCGGAGTTTCGGCAAGTAATTTGGCGGAGGCTTTGGCGGCAGTTGAAAGCGGAGCTGATTATTTAGGGGTCGGGGCAATGTTTGCAACCGGCACGAAAACAAACGCAAATATTGTAAGCATGGAAGAACTTCATGAAATTCGCAGAAAGATTAGCTTGCCGCTTGTTGTAATCGGCGGTATAAATAAAGAAACGCTGCCTCTTTTTAAAGGCAGCGGGATTGATGGAATAGCGGTAGTTTCAGCGGTTGTTTCGCAGGAGGATATAGCAGGGGCGGCGAGGGGGCTTTTGGGGCAATGGCGTAATATTATGCTCGGCGAACGGCGATAAATTCGTCTATATCTGTTTTACACCACTAAAAATTTAAGGAGGCTATATGAATGACTTATAATACAGCTGTTTCATCTAAAGGGCAGGTGACAATTCCGATTGATATAAGGGAGAAAATGAAGATTGACATAGGTTCGCAGGTGGCTTTGATTTATGAAAATGATAGAGTTTTCATTGTCAACCCCGCAATTTACGCTATGGAAAAGTTTCAGAGCGAAATGAACGGCGAATGGGAAAAGGCGGGCATAAACAGCGAGGAAGACCTTGCGGCTTTGTGCCGTGAAATCAGAGCGGAAATTGAGGGCGAATATGAAAGTTCTAATTGACACTAACATTTTAATTTCAGCGATTTATAAGAGCGGGAGCGTTCCTCATCAAGCGTATAAAAAAGCTATAGAGCCGCCTTATCGGGCTATGATTTGCGAGTTTAGCCTTAATGAGTTGCAACGTGTTTTCAATAGAAAATTTCCGCAGTTGATTGATAAATACGAAAAGTTTATCGCAACGGCATTAATGGTTGTTCAGATAGTCCCTGTCCCACTTTTAGTTTATGATGACGAGGAAAAAATCCGCGATGTAAAAGACCGCCCTATTTTAAGAGCGGCGATAAAAGCGGGAGCGGATATACTGGTTTCGGGCGATAAAGATTTTCTCGAAAGCTCGGTTGCAATCCCAAAAATTATGAGAGCGGCGGAATTTTTGAACTTGTAAGTCGAAAAAACTTTAAGGAGGAAACAAAATGTCAACAACTAAAGCAAGCAACAATGCAGAACAGCATATAATTGAGTTTAACGGCGAGCTTCAGCTAAAGATTCTTGACAGGCTAAATCAAGAATTTCTTTCAACGGGTAAGTTTGTTAAAGACCAAATGATTGTTTCACCAAAGGTTATGTCGTCTTTAATGCTGTCCGGTTCAGCGGCGGGAACGGCATTATCTGTCGCTGTATCTTCCTCGATGTATATATCTACCGCCGTAAATTCTCCTGCACTGATGAAGCTTAGTGCGGGAGGAGTAAGCAGTGCAATTATAGGTGAGGGCGGAAAAATAGTAGGTCAAGCGGGATTTCTGCCTATGGCAAGCAGTCTTCCAGTTGTTGCTCCGTTAATGGCAATGCAGGCGTTGTCCTCTATTGCTACACTATATCAATTAGGGGCAATGGATAAAAAGCTTGATGCTATAAAAGGGATAATTGATAAAATGATGGCTCGACAAGAAGCAAAGGAAGTCGCAGAATTGTTTACCGCTGTTCATTTCGTTGATGAGCTTTACTCACAATATGACTTAACAGGACATTTTTCAACCGATATGCTGATTAGATTAGCGTTAGCCGAACGCGATGCTAAGATTTTATCAAGAAAATATGATATACTTAATAACCATGAAGGCGACAGCTTGAATATAGATGAATTTTCAAATACTGATACTTATTGCAATATGCTGTCATCATTCTTAAACTTGCGTGTTAAGCAGCTTAAGATATGCGTTGATATTCAAGAAAACCCGCAGTTTGCAGGGCGTTCAAAAGAAAACTATGAGGCGTTGTTGAAAGACAGCATTGTTCTTTGGGATAAATTATTGCACAGGTCTGATAAATTAAAAAATGAAATCGAAGAACAAGAACAGCAAATGCAAAGCGGGAACGCTTTGGGTAAGGTTGCCAAGGGCTTTTTGAAAAATAAAAAGCTTTCCCAAGCAAAAGATAATTATACATCAATTCTTGAGATTGAAAAAACAATCCGGCAAGATTTTTACTTATTAATTGATATAGCAAAGCAGGTATCAGAAGCTGAATTTAACAAAGAAAATCTGCCGACATTAATATATTGGACAGATAAAGAGGGCAAACATTGTATTGCGACATCTCAACCGATTGAAGCGATTATTCCGACCATTGCTTGATATTCGTAAAAAGATGAGTATTGATACAGGTTCTCGAATTTCACTGATTTATGAAAATGACCGCATTATTATTATGAACTCCGCCGTTCACGCTATGGAAAAAATATCCTTAGCAATGGAGGGTGAAGCAGAGAAAGCGGGGCTTTCAACACAGGAAGATGTTATAGCACTCTGCCGTGAAATCAGAGCAGAGGTTGAGGGGCTGTAAGTCAAAATAAATAAAAAATTCAAGGAGGAATCAAAATGTCATTTTCAAGAGGGTTAAAAGAAAAAGCGGCTAAGGTTTGGGAGGATGGGTATAATCACCCGTTTGTTCAGGAACTGGGCAAGGGGACTTTGGACAAGGAGAAATTCAAGTTTTATCTGCTTCAAGATTATCTTTATTTACTGCAATATGCTAAGGTTTTTGCAATAGCTGTTGTTAAATCCGACACGGAGGAATTAATGAAAAATTTCTCTGCAATACAGCACTATATCATTTCCGGGGAGATGGATTTGCACAGGAAATATATGGAAGGCTTCGGCGTAACGAAAAATGAAATGCTTGCGGTTAAACCATCGCTTTATAACAGAACATATACCGCAAATATGTTAAGTTACGGGCAAACCGGCGGTTTAGCGGAAATTTTAGCCGCCGTGTTCCCTTGCGCTTGGACATATGCCGATTACGGTAAGCGGCTCAAAGAGCAATATGCCGCAGAATTAGAGGGAAATTTTTACAGAACATGGATTGAGAACTACGCAAGTGATGGGTTTTCCGATTCATTTGAATGGTTTTATGATACGCTTGATGAGCTTGTCGCCAACATGTCCGATGCGGGGCGCGAGGAAATCGCGGAAATATTTATCAGAAGCGTTGAGTTTGAATATCTGTTTTGGGATATGGCTTATAAACGGCAGATGTCGTATGAGTAATAAATAGCACTGTTACAGGCTTCGGCAATGCAAAGGGGCGAACCGCAACCTAAACGTGTATCGCGAGCATAGCACTGAGGTTCGCTCTCTGCAAATTTTTTCTGAAAGCTTGCAAGCTGTATATGTAAAATTTATGTTAACATTTAGATAACAATGTTATTTTTGAAAAATACTACTTGACAAAACAGAAAATATATAGTATAATGTATATTGTTGCTTCGCTTCGCGCCTGTAAAGTCAAGGCTGTCGCTCGCAAGGCAATGTGTTTGAAACGTGTTTGAATAGATAAGCGCGGGTGTAGTTCAATGGTAGAACTCCAGCCTTCCAAGCTGGTCGCGTGGGTTCGATTCCCATCACCCGCTCCAAAATTTAACTCCGCAGATTCTGGTTTGAACAGGGTTCGCGGAGTTGTTTTTTTATATTAAGCAGATATTTTATCCAACTCTACTCAAAATCCCCTTATCCATTTCGCAAACGGTGTCACAAAGAATCGTAATATCCTCTGCTGAGTGAGAGGCTATAAGAATAGTCTTTCCTTGTTCACGATAGAATTTGAGATATTCGCGCATATCGCTTACGCCGTCCTTGTCAAGACCGTTCATGGGCTCGTCAAGAATTAGAACATCGGGGTTCTCCATGATAGCTTGTGCAAGACCTAAACGCTGTTTCATCCCTAAAGAATATTTACGAACATGACGCTTAAGATTATGCTCAAGACCAACCTGCAGCATAATCTTTTTAATATCTTCTCCGCTTATTTTTTTATTCAAATCGGCAAGAAGCTTTAAATTCTTATATCCGCTGTAATAGGGAATAAATCCGGGCGTTTCGATAATGATTCCTACCGATTCCGGAAAATCACAATCTTTCCCAATTATTTTTTCATAAACAGTTATTTCACCGCTTGTCGGACGAACAAAACCGCATATGCACTTCATAAGCATAGTTTTACCGGAACCGTTCCGCCCGATAAGTCCATGAATTTTTCCTTTCTCAAATCCTATTGAAATATTATTTAAAATCAAATCCGATTTAATTTTCAGTGATATTTCAGAAACATTAATCGCAATCATTATGATTTCTCCCTTAAACTTGTATTAATTATTATCGTTAATATCACAAAAGCTGTCAAAGCTAATATTCCTTATATTGATAAAGCTTATTGAGAATAATAATACGCAACAAATTGCTAAATATATATACGATATGTAGAACGGCACAACTGGCTCTTTAAAATATTCAGTGTAATGCAGATAAATAATCGTGTGTGACATCGGAAACAACCACATTGCAGAAGAGTTTATGATACATAATGCTCCGCCTATTGCGATAATTCCCGAAGAAATTATCAATCCCATAGTTTTCTTTTTAATTGTATTCATAAACATCATTACCATAGCCAGAACAAATAGATACAGCGTCATCAAGAAGAACGACTTCGTTGCAGCCTCATAAGGTGATACTTGATTATACAGCTCTTTAGTAATTAGCTTTGCCGTAAAACTTTCTGACAGTTCAGGATAATAATGCGTAAACCTTGTTACTGCAAGACTCCAGCCATTAGCCAAAAATGCTTTTGTAAATATAGGAACTACCGAAGCAGTAAAAATAATTCCCATAAAAGTAATTATAGCGGCTAAGATAAATAACACTTGACCTATATACCAGTTTACTCGACCTGTACGCATGATAATAAAAGCAGCAGTTCCATCAGTTCGTGGGAAATCGGCAATCAGAGTAATGAATACAGCTGGAATCATGATGACTAAAGCTTCTGCGCTGATAATTGCTATAAACGGTTCAAATATATTAAGAGGAGTATTCAGCCTTTCCGATATTTCAAGCAATGGTTGTACTGCAAAAGTAAATATAAAAATTACTAATACAGCCAAAATAATTAATCTTGAATTTAGAATCCATTTCATATATTCTGTTTTAGCTGTTGTGACAATTTTTTTAAACTTAAAATTCGGATTAGTCACCACTATCAAATCTCCTATTCATAATAACAGCGTATCCAAAAAAACTGAAAATTAAAAGAATCATATTAAAAATAACAGTTTGAATAACCATTACAGGCGATGAAAATACAGTATATAAGTTTGAAGGCTGTAAAAAACTCAACTCAATATATATATTATAATTCACACCTGCGGCTATGCGCGAGCTTATATTTTGAAGTGCAACTAAATAGATATATATCAGCATAAACGGCAGGCATATAACTATGTGCTTGTTTCTTATAAAAGACGTGATTAAAAACGCCGGAATAGCCGACATTCCTCCAAACAGAGCAATACCCGAGATGCTTTTAACTAAATTTCCAATAAACACACTCATACCTCCGACAGGAAACATGAAAAGTAATGCAACACAATATAAAACACACCCAACGGAAACAACCAATCCGCCGGTAGCAAATGCAACCAAAGCTTTGGACGCAAAATACTTATATCTGCCTGTCCTAAATATTGCAAACCTAATATTTCCGCTGTTTCTTTCGCTGATAAAGGTTGTAACAAAAGGATAAGCCGACAGTATAGGTATAAATAATGTCAGATATGTACTAATTGGGAAAGCGCAAATATTCGCCGCCGTAAAATACATTGAAGAAATCGCGGAGGGAATTTTTGAACTGCCGCTTCTAAGCTCAAAAAAAATATCAATAACGGAGTATTCCTTTCCCGTTGCAATATCGGTATGTATATGCGATGTAAAGCACAAAAGAAATATAACTCCAATGCTAATGAAAAAATCTTTATTCTTAATTATTTTTTTAAAATCACATAGGAAAATATAAAACATTCACTGTACTCCTAACGAGCAGAAATTTTACCGCCCTGCGGTCTTTTAGAAGCCGGATTCACTTTACAATATCTAAATTGAATATAAGCTCTCCCGTAATCATATCAATATAGATGAATTTGCGAACATTTCCGTATATATCTTTTTCATCATTCATTAAGTAATCCTCGGGAGGGACATCAATAATTATTTCCCAAACAGGCTTTGAGTTAATTATTATACCTGCCGCATCCATGCTCTGAGCTTTGTAGGATATAAAGTCATCATTTTGACTGGTCATTTCTATATTGGAAAAATCATAAACGGGCATTAACAGATATTTTATTCCGAAGTCTGAAACTGTAAAGGTCTTATAATCCGAAAATGTGTTTGAACACATTTCTATTGCACTTTTAGGTGAAATACACTCTTCAAGAGGTTCTTTTTCTAATGGCTTTATAATGCCGAAGTTGTTCCTAAAGTAATTAATTTCATTTGAATTCATCATTTTAATTTCAATACAGTTACTTGTATAAACAAAATACGGCAAGCCGATAGTTTCTTCTCTCTCCGAAACAACATTAATAATTTCTTCCAAGGGAATACCGTCTAAATACTTCTCAACCATTATGTCAAAATAATACTCATTATTTTGAGTTTTTCTGACAATAATGGTCTTTACCTTAAATTCATAAAAAGGCTCATAAGTTACCCACTCGGAAGCTAACCACTCTTCAACATAATCAACGGCTTGTTTTATTGAGAATTCAGCATCTTTAAGCTGATATTTAGCGTCTGAATATAAATCCCTGTCAATGTGATATACGGCAACTTTTTCATTAACATTGAATATAGAGTCAAATGCAAAAGAATCAGTAATAATAGAAAATCCATTATTACTTACACAAACATATATTTTTTCCGTTTCATCATATATACGATAATCAACCCGATTATCGTCAATGTCAACCGTTTCCAACTCATAATTTTTTAACAACTCTTCACTAAAAAATAATTCGGCAATGCCTTGAAAATTTTTCTCAAAACCGATTTCTTGCATAAAGACTATAGAGTAAATATTGTTGAATATTTTATTTTCAACCGAAACCCCTGAAAAGTCGAATTGCTTATAGGTTTCCCCTAAAGCAGCTCTAATGCTATCCGAAACATCTTCTGCTCTTATATATTCCAAGCTCACTTCAAAGTCGTTATCACGTTCTTTGTTATGTCTTATTATTTCATTTTCTACCTCACTCGGCACAGCTTTACAAGATGATAATAAAATAGCAACCAATAAAAAATATATAACCGCTTTAATTTTCATTTTGATAATCCCCCGTTTTAAAGTTGAACGACTACTAATTCGGTTAATAATATAATCATACGCACACTTACTAGTTATGCGTATGATTATATTGAACTGCTTCTAGTTTTTTATTGTGCCGTTGGCATAATAAGTATTATCATAATCAGGCACAAGCATTTCAGCCGTATATACATATGATTGTCCTATAGTTGCGGTACCGGTACCCCCGGCACTCGTAGCGTTTCTGTAAATCGTGGTCAAGCCGTTACCGTTACTGACTAACGCATATGCGCCGGAAGTAAGTGTAGTGCAAGTGTGCTGAGTAGTTGTGCTTATAGCCGTGTATGTCCAAGAGTCAGAATACTTATACTCTGATGTAGGTGCTCCTTTTATTTGGCGTAAATTAAATGTCGTGTTTAATGCTGTCGCGTTTAATGCCATGCTTGATACGACTAATGCCGATGCCACCGCAATGGCAATAATTTTTCTTGCTTTTTTCATAATAAAATCCAACTTCCTATTAAATTTAAATTTTATTCCAACATCCCAACCTATGATCACTTGGTAAGTTTGCTAAAATAATGAGAGAATGTACAGTGCTTTTTCCCTCTGCTATAATCATACACCATTCAACAACCCCTTGTCAATAAAAAGGGCTACTTTGTATCAAAACGGGGCTACTTTGTAAAAATTCTCCTAATAAGTGGAAAAAAACTACAAAGTAGCCCCGTTTTTTCCGAAAATTACCATTTGTGGCTTTGCTTTTACCCCCTATATTTTGACATTTTATGTTAACTTTAAGCATTATATACAATTATATTACTTATTGCAATTATGATTGTAACTATTTTGTAACATTTGACAGGGGGCAGATTAGCAAAAAAACAGGAGCAATTTTGTAAAGTCTTAGCATTTTCTTTGCGATTTTTTACAAAACACAATCGTTTAACTTTAAGATGGTTTTATTTTTATGAGGATTTTTGCCGTCAAACAAGGAAAGTTTTCGCAGGAATGTACCGTTAAGGAGCATATCCCCCTCACGAAAGCAAAAGCTCATTAATCGCGCGAAGCTTATCCTTAGACACTTCGTCGTCCATCTGCGCTTTAACATATAACTCTGCTAACAGTACAATATAATCTGCCTCGCTCAAATCCTCCGCTGATTTAGGGGGCTGGGCTACAATACTGGCTTCGGCTTTCGCACTTTTCACCTTGCCTGCGTTTTTAGCTTCGCGCTTAATCTTTTGAGCAGCTTTAATCGGCTTTTCCTGCTCCCTTTCAGCTACCTCAATATCAGTGGCAACAACCTGCTCCGGCTCATTTGTATCAGCTTCAATAGCGGGTTCAACAGTATTTTCAGTGTTCTCCGTATTTTCCGCATTTTCCGTGCTTATCTCAGCGTCAGTGTTAACAGGCAGGGCTTTTGCGGGCTCATTGTCTATGATTTGGTTTATTCCGAACAATTCGTTAATATCCGTATCAATAATGATTCGGGAGGAATATCTGTCTGCATTTTTAAGCATATTATCAATTTTTTCCTCAACGGATTTTTTCAGCAATACGCTGAAATCAATATCCCTCAAAGTAAAAAACAGCAACGGGTCATTATCAAGCCGCGCGCCGACTCCGTACAAAACAGCGGCGACATGCTTGCACATATCCGCCCAGTCGGGGCATGAGCAATTCATGCGAATCTCTCGGGGCGTTGGGAAAAGCCCGTCCCTTTGCATAAAAAGCGCGGTCATCTCTTTCGGCAAGCGTCCCTTTGCAAGCTCCGCCGCGCTTTCGATTTTATGACTGCATATGGTTTTAACCTTATTCCATTTTTCATCGCTCAGCCTGTCGATTGTAACCTTAACCTTATACGGCTCATCGCCGAAGCCGTGAACAAGCGCGTTGACTTCACCCTTGCCGATTTGCAGGTCAAGCACCATTCCGTTTTTTACGTACACGCTGCCGCGCCCGATACGATTAGAGTAGTCGGCGTAGCTTTCAAGATTCCTGTTCCAAGCAGTGCCCCACCAAGTTTTGGCAATTCTCGCCCCTTCTATTACAACGGGGGATATTTTAGGATTATGCTGCCTTAATTTTTCTAAAGCCCTTTGTACATTCTCTTTCTTTTTTGAAACAGAAGAATAATCAAAATAACCGTATCCCATCTCTACACCTCCAGCTTGAATAGCTTCATTAATTCCTCGTTATTAAGCTCGGTCACCCATTTTTCGCCGCTGTCCGCTATAATGTCATCTGCCAGCTTTTGCTTTTCCTCCAGCATTTTGTCTATTTTTTCCTCTATAGTGCCTGCCGTAATGAACTTATGCACGGTAACATTTTTTTGCTGTCCTATGCGGAAAGCGCGGTCGGTCGCCTGATTTTCAACCGCCGGATTCCACCACCTGTCAAAGTGAATGACATGATTTGCGGCTGTAAGATTTAGTCCGACACCGCCCGCCTTTACGGATAATACCATAAACGGAACATATTCCTCTCCGTTAAAGCTTTTTACAAGCTCGCCGCGATTTTTAATCATCGTGCCTCCGTGAAGCAAAAGCCCCTTCCGCCCAAAGGCTTCTTCTAAATAATCACATATCGGCTTGGTCATTTCCTTAAACTGCGTAAAAATTAAAACGCGCTCCCGCTTTTCAAAAATAGTTTCACAAATTTCCGCAAGCCTTTCAAACTTTCCGCTGTAAGCCGCGTTGAAAGAATTCTGCCCCAGATATTGGTCGGGGTGATTGCAAATCTGCTTGAATTTCATAATACTCGCTAAAACCAGCCCCTTGCGCGAAATCCCTTCATCGGTATTTTCAAGCGCGGCTTCAAGCTCGGTTACAAGTGATTTGTATAAGACAACCTGCTTCTTGGTAAGAGATGTATATTCTTTCATTTCAATCTTATCCGGCAGGTCGGCTATAACGGCTTTATCGGTTTTAAGACGCCGCAAAATAAACGGGTTTACAATTCCGCGAAGCCGTGAATAGCCCGCCATGTTTTCATGAAGCCCCTTGCTGAAATTTCGGAATTCCTTTGCTGTTCCGAGCATCCCCTTATTAAGGAAATCAAAGATAGACCATAAGTCTGAAAGCTTGTTCTCAATCGGCGTACCCGTCATAGCAATTCTTGACGATGATTTCAACGCTTTTACTGCCTTTGTCTGCTTCGTGCCGGAATTTTTGATTGCCTGCGCTTCGTCTAACACAATCAAATCCCAGGCTACATCCTTTAGCTTTTCCAATCGCTGAACCATGCCGTAGGTTGTGATAAACAGGTCGGCGGCTTCCAAGTCGATTTCGCGGTGGCTTGCGTGGATAATACTGTAGCGCAAATCGGGCGCAAATCTTTCGGCTTCATTCTTCCAGTTAAATATAAGCGAGGCGGGTATAACAAGCAGGGTTTTCCCGCCTTTTTCACGCATGTGCTCCAAAAGTGCTAAAATCTGAACAGTTTTTCCAAGCCCCATGTCGTCCGCCAAAAGAGCTCCGAATCCTAATGTCTTCATCGCAGCCAGCCAGTTCAAGCCTTTTTGCTGATAATGCCGCAAATCCGCCTTAAAGCCGCCGCCTGCGTCTGTATCCTTTATCATTTCGGGGTTTAGGAGCTTTTCCTTAATTTCCCTCAGCCATTGACCGTTTGTAACTTCAATATCCAAACCGCCCGCGCTTAGCTTATCCATCGTGCTAAGCTGCATCCTCATAGCCTCGGCGAAGGTCATATCGGTCATCTTTCCGGCTTTGTCGAACGCCGCAAGAGCGACCTGAAGCTTTTCATTGTCAACCTCAACCCATTTGCCCTTTATGAAGGACAGCCCGCTGGTTTGAGACAGCAGCATTTCAATCTCTTCCCTCGTCATCTCAACATCGCCCAGAAAAATACTGGGGTTAAATGACAAAATCGCTTCAATACCGACAATGGAGGGCTTATCATCGCCGACCGAAACGGATATTTTAACATTGCCGTTCCTTTTCCACCAATCGGGTATTCGGCAGACGATGCCGCACTCCTCGTAAAGCGGAATTTCCTTTAGAACCGTATATGCCTCAAACGGGTTAAATTTAAGCGGCGAGAATAATTCCCCGCTCTCGGCAAGCTCCGAAATAAATTCGCTTTTATCAGCGGCGCGGCTAACGGTTGACAGGAGCGCAAGCAAAGCCTCCTGTTCATCCTTATATTCAAGCAGGGCATTTTTCAAGGGGAGGTGGCTTAATTTTTCGCGCGTTCCCGTGCTGTAGGTGGCTAAAAACGCAAAGGGGTAGCTTTCATCTCCGCTTTCAACGAGGTGGAAAAACACCCGCCCTACTACGTTAATCGCTTCACTTTTCCCTTTAAGGTAGTCCGCGACCGTCCCTTGAAAAACAGATATTTCCCTATCAAAAACGCCCGCCAGCTTAGTCCATTGCATTTCAATCCATTCAATGCTTACATGCTCAATCCCAATGGTATAAGGAATGATATGTAAAATTTCAAGCGCGGTCCTTGATTTTTCAACCGGCTTAGCTTTACGGGTTATTTCTATATCGTTATCCCTTGACAACGCCTTAACAAACGCTTTCGCAATATATTGCAAAAAGGTCAAGGCAGGGGCGAACTCTGATTTTTTCGCGCCAAAGCCCAATTCATACAAAGCCTTGTACTTATCCCTTTCAAATTGCTTAATTAAACTTTTGTTATCCTTAAGACATTTCTCACCATGCACGTCCAATATAAAGCTATCCGCGGTTAAAATGGCATTTAATTCGTTATTCATTGCGTTTTCTTCCTTTTATTTAATTTACTTGAATGAATTGATGAAAGCATATTTATTATAGTATAACATAAACCGGGTTGTTCGTCAAGGTTTTATTTTGAGGGGTTATTGTTTCAATTCAGCATTTGTCAATTTGAGTCGCACCAACGAATTTTTAAAATAACTTGACATTTCCGCTATTATAGTATATACTATAACTTAAAAGAACAGGAGATGAGGATTATTTTGAAATTAAAAATAACTGCAATTGTGTTTTTGCTATGCGCCCTTACCTTTACCGCTTGTAACGATGGGGGGAGCGGTAACAGCGAGGATATTGCCGCGCGAACGGCTGAAATGTCCGCCGCTGAGGGCTCTTTAAATGAGCAGGGCGCGCTTGATGAGCGTGCCGAGGATAATGATGAGGACAACGAGCCTAAGCCGTTTAACGACATAACCGCTGCGGAATTAGTGGCGGCTGTTCGTATAGGCTGGAATTTGGGGAATACACTTGACGCTTACGGCGGCAACCCGGAGGATTCCGTTTCAGTGCTTGAACGGCTGTGGGTCAACCGCGTTACCACTAAGGAGAATATTGACGCGCTGAAAGCCGCAGGGTTTAACGCAATACGCATACCGGTTACGTGGTTTAAGGTATGCGATGATGATTACAACATACGCGCCGATTGGATGGAGCGGGTTCGGGAGGTCGTTGGTTACGCGGTTGATAACGACATGTATATCATACTAAACACCCACCATGAGGAAGCTATTTTTAAATTTACGGATGCGGATATGGCTGAAACGCAGAGGGCATTTACAAAAGTATGGGGGCAGATTGCCGATACTTTTAAAAATTACGATGAAAAGCTGGTCTTTGAATCGCTCAATGAGCCGCGAACGGTAGGCTCTTTAATGGAATGGGAGGGCGGAACTCCCGAGGAGCATAATAATATCAATGCCCTAAATCAGCTCTTTGTTGATTTGGTAAGGGCGAGCGGCGGCAATAATGACAAGAGGGTTCTGCTGATTCCAACCTATGCGGCTTCAGCCTCCGAAACGGCGCAAAGCGCGTTGGTTATGCCGTCTGATTCCGCGAAGGATAAAATTGCGGTGTCTATCCACATGTACAGCCCTTATGGATTCGCGCTTGCTAACGGCGATGAAGCGGTTTCGGAGTGGTATAAAAACAACCCCGAGGATACAAGCCCGATTACCGAACCGATAGACCTTGCCGAGAGCTTATTTATAAGCAACGGCATACCCGTAATTTTAGGTGAGTTCGGTGCTATGAACCGCGGCAATACGGATTACAGGGCTGAATGGGCAGAATTTTACGTCAGCTACGCAAAATTGAAAGGAATCGCTTGCTTTTGGTGGGATAACGCGCAATCCGGGCTTCCCGTACAGAACGACTGGGGCTGGAGCGAAACCTTCGGAATCCTTGACAGGCTCACCAATGTATTTACAACGCCGGAGGTTGTTGAGGCTTTGATGAAAGGAAGCTTTGACAATTAACAATTAACAATTAACAATTGACAATTAAGGAGTTACGCCCGTGGCGTAACATTAAAATAGTTTATTTTAGCAATTAAGTTAAACGCTAAAATAAACTATTTTAAATTTATCGGTATCGCCCTCGGCGCGCCGTTGTGACGCACATATTTTCCACCTATGCAATAGGTCAATTTATTCTGTAGGGGATGGGCTTGCCCGTCCCGCAGGTGAATCACATACTGCGGATACCACAGCGTTCTCACGGGACAGGCAAGCGGCGGGACAGGCAAGCCTGTCCCCTACATAACCGATACATTCATTGTCAATCGTCAATTATCAATTTTCAATTGAATCAAAATCCCCCAAAATCCCTGCCAAAGTTGAAACATCATCATACTCGGTGTTTGCAATGGTGAATGAGGTGTTTACGGTTACGAGCCCGCTGAAATGAACGCTTAATTCATGCTCTCCTGCTTCAAGCGTGTCTAAATATTCGGGCAGGAGGGTGATGATTGTTGAGCCGCTTTTTACGGTGTAATGTGTACCCTTTGTCAGTCGGCGACCATTTATGCGAACCTCTCTGAAATCTGCGAAATTTTTGTCTGCTGTGTAAACCAGCGGGATTCCCGAGTGTTTTATGTAGGTGTCATTTTCAAAATATCCGTTGATTTCGGTTTTGCCGCTGTTGTTTACGCTCCCTGCCGCGCCGCCGATGCCGCCGCCGCTTATGATTGCGTCTCTTACGGCGGCACTGTTGTTACCGCTGTTGTTATCGTTGCCGCCGTTATTGTCGGGATTGCTGTTGTTGTTGCCTGTTGCGGGGATAATGCGGGTTTCTTCTTCATCGCAGTTGCTGTTTCGACAAGTTCTCTTTTCAATCCCTGTTGCTGTCGCGGTTGCGGGGGTTGTGATTACCCATGAGCCGAAATCGTGACCTGTAGCGGGTATGGGTCTTTCATCTTCATCAACAGAGCAATCATCGCAACTTGCACGTTCTATGCCGTCAACTACGCAGGTTGCCGCAACGAGTGGTGTGTAAGTTGTGAATGTATGTCCCTTATCGGGGGTAGGTTCGGTTTCTTCCGCGCCGCAACCACCTCTCAAACATTCTCTGGTTTTTGTTCCTGTGGATACACAGGTTGCGGTGTCTTCGCTCCAATCGTCCCAATCATGTCCGAGAGGGTCGATGAAACGGCTGTTTACTAATGGGCAACCCTCCGAGGCTCTCATGCAACGCTGCTCTTCTACGCCGTATGTTGTACATCCCGGTTGTGTTGTTATCACCCAGGGCTCATCAATCGTATGATGCGGAATAAGCTGTATCGGCAAAATAACTTTTTCAGTACAGCCCGGCTCAGCACACGTGATTTCACATTCTCCTGTACTAAAGCAGGTCGAATGGGTAATAACACGAAAATCATCAAGGTGCTCACCGCTGAAATCATGGGTATGGTCTGCTGCCGGAAACTCTTCGGTGTCTGTTGCGCCGCAGTTTAAACAGGTTTTTTCATACACGTCAGTGGTTCCATTGGTCGAAAGGAAATCCCCGATTACCCAGTCGTGACCTGTTGCGAATCTTATCACAAGATTGTCTTCCGCATCGCATCCGGGTCGCGAGCAACCGTCGGCAGTTTTGCCGTTATCCTCACAGTCAGCAGCTATGTCTACTGAACCCGGAACGAAATCATGCCCTAATGCGGGAATTATGTTTTCCAGTACCTCGGTACAGCCCGCGTTAGCACACTGTATTTCACTAATGCCGTCTTCTTCGCAGGTTGTGGGTTCGGTTACAACCGCTACTCCCGTGAAGTCATGCCCTGTCGCCTCGACGGTTGAGTCTGCCGAGAATATCACGCCGGGCAGTTCGAGGGCAAGGGTCAGAATTACCGCTATAGCGGTGATTGCGCTGATAATTTTCTTTGTTTTCATTGGATTTAGTCCTTTCTTGTTTTTATTTTGTGGATTTAATTAAGTAAACTGCAAAAAAGCGGCTACTCCCCGGCTAAGGGGGATAGTCGCTTGGTTTGTATGTAATTTTGCGTATGGAAATAAAGCGGTGAGTTACCGCTTGCTTGCTTGCTTGCTTGCTTGCTTGCTTGCTTGCTTGCTTGCTTGCTTGCTTGCTAAAATTGTAGCATGTTTTGGCATTTTTGTCAAGACCTTTCTTGTTAATTTTTTGTATTTTTATTATAGCATATTTTGGCGGGGGTGTCAAGGTTTTTGGAAAAGTGTTAATTGTTTGTTGATTTTTATGTTGACAAAATGGGGGGTAGGGGGTATAATAGAGAATAGAAAAGGGGGCGGGTTTTATGGATACTGCAAGGTTATCATCAAAGGGGCAGATAACAATACCGATTCAAATTAGGCGTAAATTAGGGTTGCGCGAGGGCGATAAGGTGATTTTTGTTGAGCAGGGCGACAATATTGTTATTTCTAACGCCGATTTGCAGGTGCTGAAAGACTTTCAAAAAGGAATGGAAGGTGCGGCGGACGAGGCAGGGTGGACTTGCGAACAGGACGTTATTAATTATTGTAAAGAGATTCGCAGGGAAATGTGGGAGGAACGATATGCGAATAATGGTTGACACAAACACCCTTATTTCCGCAAGCGTGTTCGGCGGCAGGGTCGCGGAGGCGTTTGCCCTTATAATTGAACGCAAGCACAAGATTGTTATAAGCGATTATGCCATTGACGAGCTTCGGCGGGTTGCGAACAGAAAATTTCCTCATCGAATTGATGTAATAGAGCGATTCCTTGACGGATTTGACTTTGAACTTGCTTGCACCCCGCCGAGCCTTGACGTGCTAGGGAGTATATCCGTCCGCGACCCAAAGGACAACCCCATTCTTGCATCAGCCTTAATTGCCGATGTTGACGTACTTATCACAGGCGACCATGATTTTTATTCTCTCGATATAGAACGCCCCGCGATTATGACTATTGGGGACTTTATAAAAGAATTCTGTACGTAGTAAAAATACCGCGCTTATTAAAAAATAAAAAGGCAACCGCCCCCGCTAAACAGGGGGCAGTTGCCATATATTCACATAAATTTTAAGACACGCCAAAAAAGCGGAGTTACCCGCTTGCTTGCTAAAATTGTAGCATGTTTTGGCAATACCTTTCTTGTTAATTTTTTGTGTTTTTATTATAGCATATTTGGGTGGGGGTGTCAAGGTTTTTGGAAAAGTGTTAATTGTTTGTTGATTTTTATGTTGACAAAATGGGGGGTAGGGGGTATAATAAGAACAGAAAACGAAAAAGCAAGGCGGGGATTTTGAGTGAGCTCTGGGTTATGCTTTGGAAAGCTGTAGCTAAGCTTGAAATCCATAAATAAGGATGAGGGCTTAGTCCCTCATCCCTAAACCCTCATCAATTAACAAAATCAAACTCAAACCCAAATATATTCACCGTATCGCCCTCGTTTATACCCATCTGCTCCAGTTTGTCAATGATTCCTCGGCTCCGCAAAATTCTTTGGAAGTATTGGAGCGAAGAATAGTCGTCCATATCAACGGTTCGGATGAGGTGTTCCAGCCATGCGGATTCAATATAGTAAACCCCGTCATCGCCCGCCGTTATGTTGTATTTCTCACCCGCTCCGGCGCGCTCGTCAAGCTCTTGCTTCGTCAGCGGCTCAACCTCGTACTCTTTTACGGGGGGGAGCTTGTCCAGCTCGGCGGCTACGGCGTTAATGAGCTCGCGAGTTCCCATAGCTGTCGCGGCGGAGATAACATGCAGATTAATCCCCTTTTCGGATATATATTTTCTGAAATCCTCAATCTGCTCATCAGTGGCTAAATCGCACTTATTTGCCGCCGCAATCTGCGGTCGTCCGCTTAAATCCTCGCTGAATTTTTTCAGCTCCCTGTTTATAATGTCAAAATCAAGCTTGGGGTCGCGCCCCTCCGTGCCGGAAACATCGACCACATGAACAATAAGCCTGCACCTTTCAACATGCCGCAAAAACTCGTGCCCCAGCCCCGTTCCATCGGAAGCTCCCTGAATAAGCCCCGGAATGTCCGCCATTACGAAAGACTTCTCATCGTCAAACCTTACCACTCCAAGCACAGGGGTTAGGGTTGTAAAGTGGTAATTGGCAATTTTAGGCTTAGCCGCTGATACTACCGAAATAAGCGTAGATTTCCCCACATTCGGGTAACCGACCAAGCCCACGTCGGCAATAAGCTTTAATTCAAGGGTGATTTCATACTCCTCGCCCAAAAAACCGGGCTTCGCGAATCGCGGAGCTTGTCTGGTCGGGGTAGCGAAGCGGGCGTTGCCCTTGCCGCCCTTGCCGCCCTTGGCAAGAATCTGCCGCTCATTTGAAGACATGTCAGCCATTACTCTGCCGCTTTCGGCATCGCGGATAAGCGTGCCACGGGGCACTTTTATGATAAGGTCGGGCGCGTTTTTACCCGTGCAGTTTTTAGCGGCACCGTTCTGCCCCTTTTGGGCAATATATTTCTTTTTATAGCGAAAGTCAATCAGAGTGGAGAAATTATCATCAATAATAAAAACAATGTCGCCGCCCTTGCCGCCGTCCCCGCCGTCAGGTCCGCCCGCCGCAACATATTTCTCGCGCTGAAAGGATACCGCTCCATCCCCTCCATCGCCGGATTTAATTTTTACCTTAGCCTTATCAATAAACATAATTTATACTCCTTAAAGACAAAAATCCTACGACAAGCGCGCAGCCCATTATTTAGCAATTTCTGAGGGTTCACTGAATTTTCAATAATATTATATCATAATTTAAATAAATATGCAAGTAAAATTTAGAACAATTAACAATTACAGAAGCAGAGAATAAAAAATCTCCCGCTTCTGTAATTGTTAACTGTTAAATGTTAACTGATTCAAGAGCAAGTCCCATCCTCGCGGCACATAAAGGAGGGTGGCGCGGAGTAATCCAGTTCCAAAAGAGTGGTCATAAAAAATCCGAAGCCGGCGGCATAGCCCCTTGAACTGGCGGACATATATTTAAAATGCTTATCGGTGACCCCTCCGAGCCCCGCGCGCGGGAAAAGTTCGGAGAGCCGCATAAGATTGTATGCCATAACGGAGTTCCCGCAGGGCATAGCCCCATCGTAGCTGTCCTTCGGGCGCGTAATGAGGCGTTCGCTGTCTTTGCCGTAAAGGAAAAAGCCGCCGTTTTCCGAATCGAAAAAGTCTGAAACAGCCTTTTTGGAAATCTCCAACGCCCTTGACAGGTATTTTTTGTCATTTGAGGCATCGTAAAGATAAATGAGTGCCATTGAATAGAAAGCATAATCATCAATAAAGCCCTTTGAAGCACGCTCCCCTCCGCGCGCGCTCACATAGAGCGAATCGCCCTCGCATAATTCACTCTCGATAAACTCCATAGCCCGGGCGGCATATTCAAGGTATTTTTCTTCGCCCCAAACGCGGGATAATAATGCGTAAGCGGCAATCATAAGCGAGTTCCACGAGGTTAAAATTTTATCGTCAAGGTGCAATTCACAGCGGGTTTTTCTGTATTCGTAAAGCTTTTCGCGGCTCTCGTCAAGGTCGCTGTCTGATTCGGGTGATGAAAGGTGCAGGAGGTTTAGTATATTTCTGCCCTCAAAATTCCCCTCCTCCGTCATACCGTAATGAGAGCGGAATTTTTCGCCCTCGCTTGCTCCCAAAACGGAGTTCACCTCATCGCAATCAAAAAGGTAATATTTCCCCTCGACCCCATCGCTGTCCGCATCCTGCGCGGAGTAGAATGCCCCCTCGGGCGAGGTCATTTCACGCTTGATATATGAGGCGGTCTTTTCGGCAATCGCTTTATACAAAGGCTTTTCGGTTACCGAATACATTTGGGCGCAGCATATCATCATCAAGGCATTGTCATAGAGCATTTTTTCAAAATGCGGTGCTAAGAAATATTTATCGGTTGAGTATCTTGAAAAGCCGTATCCTACGTGGTCAAAAATACCTCCTTTATACATCTGCTCCAGCGTCCGCTCCGCCATATGGAGCGCGTGCTTTTCCCCGTATTTTTCATAATATTTTATTAAAAACATAAGATTGTGAGGCGATGGAAATTTAGGCGCGTTACCGAAACCGCCGTATCGGCTGTCATAGGTTCGCGCAAATATATCGTATGCCCTTCTGGGCAATCCGCCCTCAATCAGTTCCGGGGTTTTAAGCTCGCCTGCGTTTATAACGCGGACGACCTCCTCCGCCGCCAAAACCAGCCCTTTCCTGTTGCTCCGCCATTTCGCGCTTACTGCAGACAGCAACTCCGCAAAGCCCAGCATTCCGTACCGCGAATTTTTCGGAAAATACGTTCCGGCGAAAAAAGGCTTCTGCTCGGGTGTCATAAAAATGCTGGCGGGCCAGCCGCCGCTTCCGTTCAGCTCTTGGCAGACGGACATATAAATGCTGTCAATATCAGGTCGCTCCTCCCTGTCTACCTTTACCGACACGAAGCCTTTGTTAAGCAAGTCGGCTACCTCGTTATCCTCAAAGCTTTCCAGAGCCATAACATGACACCAGTGGCAAACCGAATGGAACACACCTATGAGTACCCAATGCTTAAAAAAATCGGCTTGTCGTCAGCCTTTGCCTTAGCAAACGCTTCTTCGCCCCAAGGATACCAATCCACGGGATTGTAAGCGTGCTGAAGCAGGTACGGTGACGTCTCATTTATTAAGCGATTGGGTACATTTTCAGTTGTATTCACGGCATCAACTCCTTTCGTTTTGTATGATTATGTATAGTTTGTCCCAAAACCCCCAAAAAAACCCCCTCCAAACGCTCTGCACACGTTGGAGGGGAATTTGATGTCAGAACCGTCATCCGATTCTATTTTAGCATAATTGGGAATTTGCTGTTATCATTGGGTTTCACTGTAGGGGCGACCGCCTCGGTCGCCCGATAGGGTATAGAACAGAAATTACTTTCTCTT
>WRLG01000013.1 GCA_009777725.1 Oscillospiraceae bacterium
AAATCTTCACCGATGAAGAAGCCGCCGTAAAAGCAATCAAAGAATCCACCAGAGGAACAATCACAATAAGCCCCTCACTCGGCGCGACACCGCGAATATCAGCGGCATTATCGGAAGCAAACGCAACCGTAAGAGTTTGGTTCCCCCACGGAAACCACGGCGTAATGCTCAGAAGCACGGATATTAACAGCAAGTCGGGGCTGAAAGACCTTAACTTCGCAGGCGGCAGGGTAGAAGTACCCGAAAGCATTTCAAGCAGGTTTCCTAATGCTTCTTCTGTAACGGGCATGAGCTTTGTGCAAGATGGCGATTTCGGGAGTGTTGAGGCTGTGACGCTTTCGGTGAAATTGGAGCTTGAACCTAAGCTTTGGGGGAGTAAAGTGGCGGTTTATTCTGTTAACGCGGACGGGAGCTTAACGCGGTTGCCCGCAAGCAGAATCGTCGGCGGGTTTGGGACTGTAAATGTTACGATTTCTAATTATAATTCGCTTATATTTGTGGTTGAATAATGTTTCCTCTTCAATCTTGCAAAACAGCACCGCTCCCTCCCCCCGTCAGCTTCGCTGACACCCCCCTCCCGGAGGGGGGCTTTTTTTCTTGCCTCCCTCCCAGAGGGAGGTGCCGCCCGCAGGCGGCGGAGGGAGCTAAGACGTAGGGAGTGGCGGCGGAGGCAATGTAGGGGACGGGCTTGCCCGTCCCGCAAAAAAAAGATTTTTGCTAAATACTTGAAATCTTGCATTAAATATGGTACAATTAAACAAACGGACACGAAATGCGCGAGACTGCAAAGTGGCGCAGAACAGGGGTTAAGGAGTATATAATATGGGGATATTGAAGCGGCGCGTTGCCATTATCGGCGGCGGGCAGTTGGGCAAGATGATGATTTTAGAGGCAAAGCGGCTCGGAATTTACTGCGCCGTGCTTGACCCGGACACGGAATGTGCCGCAAGGTCTGTGGCGGACGAATACGTTAACGCGCGGTTTGACGATGTCAGCGCAGTTATGGCTTTGGCAGCAAGAGCGGACGTGGTTACCTTTGAGCTTGAACATGTCGGGCGGGATTGTCTGCTTGCTCTTGAAAAATCGGGGCTGGACGTTCGCCCCTCGCCAGCTTCGCTTTTGTTAATACAAAATAAATTTGTTCAGAAAACGAAACTTAAAGAAGCCCAAATACCCGTGCCCGAATTTATTTCAATAGCCGCCGCCCCCGATTGCGCTTTGGGCAAAAACGGCGATTTGGCGCGCGCGGGCGAGCTTCTTAACTATCCGTATATGCTGAAAGCCTGCTGCGGCGGTTATGACGGCAAGGGCAACGCCCCCGTCCTTTCCGGCGAAAACGCAGAGGGGGCATATTCTGCTTTGGGCGGAGGCAAAATTGAGCTTATGGCGGAGGGGTTTGTTCGGTTTGAAAAAGAAATATCCGTCCTCGCTTGCCGTTCCGTTGACGGCGACACCGTCGTATACCCCATAGCGCAAAACCAACATGAGGACAGCATACTTAAAGAAACACGCGCCCCCGCCTGTGTTACCGAGGAAACGGCACGTAAAGCCCGCGAAATAGCCGCGCGCGTTATGGACGTATTCGGCGCAGTCGGGATGTTTTGCGTTGAGATGTTCGTAACCCGAGAGGGGGACGTTTTAGTTAACGAAATCGCCCCCAGACCGCATAATTCCGGGCATTATACAATTGATTCCTGCTTTGTCAATCAATTTGAACAGCATATCCGCGCCGTCGTCGGGCTTCCGCTTGCAGAGCCTATGATGTTCGGCGCGGCTGTTATGCGTAATTTATTAGGCGAGGGCGATGGCATAGCCGAGGTTTACGGCGCGAAAGAAGCACTTGCAATTGACGGCGTTAAGCTCCATATATACGGCAAGCCCGAAGTCCGCGCCCGCCGCAAAATGGGTCACTTAACCGCTTGCGCTGATACGATTGAAGAGGCTTTAGCAAAAGCTGATAAGGCTTGCGGGGTTGTTAAAATCGGAGTATAAGATAGGAGTATAACTATGGTTTCAATTATTATGGGCAGTGAATCGGATTTGAGCGTTATGCGGGATGCGGGGGAGGTTTTAAAAGGCTTCGGGATTCCGTTTGAAATGAAAATTATCTCCGCCCACAGAACGCCTTTTCGCATGGCGGAATATTCACGCGAAGCGGCGGAGCACGGGGTTCGGGTTATAATCGCGGGGGCGGGCGGGGCGGCGCACTTGCCGGGAATGGTTGCGGCTATGACGGTTTTGCCTGTAATCGGTGTCCCTGTTAAATCTGCCGCTTTAAACGGCGTTGATTCACTTTATTCAATCGTTCAGATGCCTTACGGCGTACCTGTTGCAACCATGGCGATAAACGGCGCGAAAAACGCCGCTTTGTTCGCCGCGCGGATGCTGGGGGCGTTTGATAAAGAACTTGCCGCGAAGCTTGAAAGCTTCATGCAAGAAATGGAGCGTAATGTAATTGAAACCTCCGAGAGGGTTGAGAATATAGGCAAGTTTTGATGAAGGATGGTTATTTGAATGTTTGCAGAAGTTGAGCGGTTGTATGCTGAATTGAAGGGTATTCGTCCGCTTTCTTCGGAAAGTGTCAGGCGTTTGGCTGAAGATTTTGTTCTTGATTATACCTATAATTCTAACGCAATTGAGGGCAGTACATTAACACTTGATGAAACCGCACTTGTGTTAAAGGAAGACGTTACCATCAGCGGAAAGCCTTTAAGCCATCATCTGGAAGCAATCGGGCACAGGGATGCGTATTATTATATTGAAAATTTGGTAAAAAACAAAATTCCGATTACCGAGAAAGCTATAAAAAACATTCACTCGCTTGTTTTAGCGGGCAGACAGGAGGACAAGGGCGTATACAGAAGCGTCCCCGTCCGAGTTGGGAGTTATACGCCGTGTCAGCCCTTTGAAATCCCTGTTAAAATGGAGCAGCTAATGAACGAATACAACACCTGCATGAAAGACTTGCACATGATTGAATTAACCGCAATATTCCATTTAAAATTTGAAAAAATCCACCCGTTCGTTGACGGAAACGGGCGAGTCGGCAGATTGCTCCTTAACTTTGAGCTGATGAGAAACGGCTACCCGCCTATTAATATAAAATTCACCGACAGGCAGAGATATTACGAGTGCTTCAATCAAGACAGCGGCGGCAGTGAAACGGGCTCAAAAATGGTTAAGCTGGTTTGTGATTACGTAACATACGAGCTAAAAAGATATATTGAGATTGCTAAGCAATCGGAAATGATTAGAGAACAAACCAATTGAAATTATTATACGGAGGGGATTGCTATGCTCGGTAAAATTAACGAGGAATGTGGCGTGTTTGCGATTTACAGTGAAAAGAATACCGATGTTAATATTCAAACCTATATGGGCTTGTATGCCCTGCAACACAGGGGGCAGGAATCTTGCGGAATCGTCGTCAATGAGGGCGGGGTTTTTACGCACCATATAGATACAGGGCTTGTCCCCGATGTTTTCACCAGCGATAAGGTTGAGGGCTTGGGCAGGGGCAATATTGCTATCGGTCATGTCCGCTATTCGGCTAATAAAAAAGCGATACGAAGCAATGCCCAGCCGCTTGTAATCCGCCACGCTAAAGGACCTATGGCGATTGCTTATAACGGAAGCCTTGTCAACGCGGACAAGCTTAGGTTTGAATATGAGCACAGAGGCTCGATTTTCCACGCTTCAAACGGCGCGGAGGTTATTGCATACGCTATAACGGAGCAAAGGCTTGTATGCGATTCAATTGAGAAAGCGGTTTGCGGGGCTATGTATAAGCTTGAGGGGGCGTATTCCCTTGTCGTCATGTCGCCTAAAAAGCTGATTGCCGCCCGCGACCCGATAGGCTTCCGCCCGCTTTCTTTGGGCAGGATGGCGGACGGCGCGTATGTCGTTTCCTCCGAAACCTGCGCGATTGACAGCGTTGGTGCGGAATTTGTAAGAAACCTGCTCCCGGGCGAGGTGATTACTATAGACGAGGAGGGCGTTCGCTCCGATAAGACCCATTGTTCAAAAGCCGAAAGCCGGATTTGCGTATTTGAATATGTATATTTTGCCCGCCCGGATTCCGTGGTCGAGGGGGCAAGCGTACATAGGGCAAGGCTTAGGGCGGGGAAATACCTCTGGCGCGAACACCCCGCCCCGGCTGACGTTGTAATCGGCGTGCCGGACAGCGGATTGGATGCGGCGTTGGGGTTATCCCGCGAATCGGGCATCCCCTACGGCTTAGGCTTTGTCAAAAACCGCTATGTCGGCAGAACTTTTATACAGTCTACTCAGGCGCAACGGGCAGATTCTGTCAAAATTAAGCTTAACGTGGTAAACGATACGGTAAAGGGCAAGCGGGTTATATTGGTTGACGATAGTATAGTGAGAGGGACTACCGTCAAGCGGATTGTTAATCTGATTAGGGAAGCGGGGGCAATCGAGGTGCATGTCCGCATTTCAAGCCCGCCGTTTTTGAACCCCTGCTATTTCGGAACGGACATAGACAGCCGGGACAAGCTAATCGCCTGCCGCATGACACTCGCTGAAATAAAAGACGAAATAGGCGCGGATTCCCTCGGATATATCAGCGTAGACAGCACGAACAAGCTTGCGGGTAACGCCGAGTGCGGCTTCTGCGATGCTTGCTTCACGGGGAATTATCCTATGAAAGTGCCGGATTTGGTGGCGGATAAATACTCGGTTAAGCTGGGGGGTAAGGGTTGAGTTTGTTGCTCATTGCTTATTGTTTATTTTTTGGAATTTATTACAGGGAGTTGAAATTTGCTTATGGATACGGGAGATAACATGTCATTTAAAAATCAAATGCTTTTTATGCTGTTCTCTTTTATACTCGGCTCTTTTGCCGGGGCGGTTATATGGCTGTTTTTAAAGGTGGTAGCGGTTGGGATAAACTTTTGGTGGGAATTTATTCCATCATATTTTACATTTGCGTATTATCCTTTTGTTATCTGCATTGTCGGTGGGGTCATCATCGGAGTTTGGCGGAGAATCGCGGGGGATTACCCCGAGAATTTAGAGGAGGTTATATCGGTCGTTAAGAAAACCAAGCGTTATGCGCCCCGTAAAACCCATACGCTTTTTATATCGGCGGCTTTGCCCCTTATGTTCGGCGGCAGTATCGGTCCCGAGGCGGGGCTTTCGGGGGTGGTTGCATCGCTTTGCACTTGGGTGGGAGACCGCTTTAAGTATATGAATAAAAAATTCAAGGAGCTTGCCGAGGTCGGCGTACCCGCGACTTTAAGCATTTTGTTTAACGCGCCCTTATTCGGAATTATGTCCCACTTAGAAAACGAAGACGGCGAAGATTCCTTCCCCGGCAAAACTAAGATTATGATTTATTTTTCCTCAATTCTGGGCGGTATAGGCGTTTTGTTCGTGCTCAGCAGTCTTTTGGGCGGCGGCTTACATATAGAGAAGTTTGAAGCGGCTTCGTCCGGGCATTTTGAGAGAATCATGTTTTTGCCCTTAGCCCTGCTCGGGGTTGCCGGAGGTTTGGCTTATCACCTTTTTGACAATTTAGCACGCATTATTATGAAGCCTCTCGAACGCTTACCCATTATATCCTCTGTAATCGGAGGGGTAGCACTCGGATTCTGCGCGATGTTTACGCCCTTGCTTATTTTTTCGGGTGAAGAGGCTATCACAGAGATTATGTCAAGCTTTGCGGCTGCTATGCCGTTCACCCTTTTAATGGGCGGACTTGTAAAGCTTATCATTACAAGTATATGTATAAATACAGGCTGGCGGGGCGGACATATCATTCCGGTTATATTTTCCGGGATTTGCATGGGCAAAGGTATGGCACTTCTCAGCGGTGCTGACCCGGTTTTTGCCACGATTGCCGTGACCGCCGCTTTGTGCGGCTCGATTATGAAAAAGCCGCTTGCCGTTATTGTAATCCTGCTGATTTTCTTCCCCGTAAATAATATTGTGCTTTTATCGGCGGCGGCTTTTATCGGCTGTTTTATTTCACCTAAGAAAAAAGAGGCTGAGAAAGCCGAGAATAAGGAGTTGGAGTTAGCAAAATGAACAGTTATTCTGAAAGCTACAAAAACGCAGGCGTTGACGTTACGGCGGGCTACAAGGCTGTAGAGCTTATAAAAACGCATGTCCAAAGAACGGTGATAAGCGGAGTGATGCCCGGATTCGGCGGATTCGGCGGCTTGTTTGAGCCCGATTTAAGCGGAATGAAAAACCCCGTTCTCGTTTCGGGCACGGACGGGGTGGGGACTAAGCTTAAAATAGCGTTCCTTATGGATAAGCATGACACGATAGGGATTGATTGCGTAGCCATGTGCGTAAACGATATCATATGCTTAGGAGCGAAGCCGCTTTTTTTCCTTGATTATATTGCTTGCGGCAAAAATAACCCGGAAAAAACCGCGCTGATTGTAAAGGGCGTAGCGGACGGCTGTGCCGAATCCGGCTGTGCTCTTATAGGCGGCGAAACTGCCGAGCACCCGGGGCTTATGCCCGAAGATGAATACGACCTTGCGGGCTTCTCCGTAGGGATTGTGGATAAGGATAAGCTGTTAAAGCCCGAAACGCAAAAAGCGGGCGATATGATTATCGCGCTTAAATCAAGCGGGGTTCATTCAAACGGTTTTTCGCTGATTCGCAAGATTTTTGACGTAAGCGAGAAAAATTTAGCGCGGCATGATTCGGAAATCGGCTCAACACTGGGCGAATGTCTGCTCACGCCGACTAAGCTTTACGTTAAGCCAATCCTCGCGCTGATTAAGAATATAAACGTAAAATCCGTAAATCACATTACGGGCGGCGGCTTTTATGAGAATATACCACGCAATCTTCCCACTAACTTAACCGCGAAGATTTCACGGAGCGAGGTGCGGGTTCTCCCCGTATTTGACTTAATATCCTCTGTAGGGAGCATACCCGAAAGGGATATGTTCAACACCTTTAATATGGGCGTCGGCATGACCGTTGTCGTCGATAAAAACGATGCGGACAAGGCGATTGCCGCCCTCAAAGCGGAGGGTGAGGAGGCGTATGTTTTAGGTGAGCTTGCGGAGGGTGACGGAGGGGTTATTATAGCTTGAATCAATTCAAGCAGTGGTTAGTGATGAGTGTTTAGGGATTATTTGCACCTTATTGGTGCGGGAAAGGCATGGTCTTTAAAATGAAGCTTAGGCTGGTTTGCCCTTGCCATTTCGGCTTGGAGAGCGTCTTAAAATTTGAGATGAATAAAATAGGCGGCGAAGACATTACCGTAAAGGATGGGAGGGTTGAGTTTACGGGTGATTTATCCGTACTGGTGCGCGCTAATATCTGCTTGCTTTCGGCGGAGCGGGTTTTGGTCAAACTGGGCGAGTTTAAGGCGGAGACATTTGAGGAGCTTTTTCAAGGCGTAAAGGCTCTGCCGCTTGAAGATTTTATAGGTAAAGCGGATAGATTCCCGGTTAAGGGTCATTCTCTCGGCTCAACCCTCAAAAGCGTTCCCGACTGTCAGTCAATCATAAAAAAAGCGGCAGTTGAGAGGCTTAAGCAAAGGTATGGGATTTCGTGGTTTGAGGAAACGGGGGCATTGTATCAGCTTCAATTCGGTATAATGAACAATATCGCGTCAATATATATCGACAGCACGGGCGAGGGACTGCATAAAAGGGGCTACCGCAAAAACAGCGTCACAGCCCCGATTAAAGAAACCCTTGCCGCAGGGATGGTTGACCTTGCGCGGATTCGGGAAAACAGCATAGTCTGCGACCCTTTCTGCGGAAGCGGCACTTTTTTGATTGAAGCCGCTTATAAGGCTATGAATATCGCTCCCGGGCTTAACCGCCGTTTTGAGTCTGAAAATTGGGGCGTTGCGGGTTTAGCGTTATGGAAAGAGGAGCGCGAAAGGGCGAGAGCCGCCATAAAAAAAGAAACGGATTTTTTTGCATATGGCTATGATAACGACCCCGAAGCCGTAGCCTTAACAGCGGCAAATTGCAAAAAAGCAGGCGTGAGCGACAGGGTATCGGTTAAAACGGCAGATATAAAGAGCTACAAAGCTCCGCCCGAAGCCATTACCATTTGCAACCCTCCCTACGGCGAAAGGATGCTGGAAATAAAAGAAGCGGAAGCTCTTTATTCCGCTTTGGGAAAAAGCTTTTCCGCCAAAAGCTTCCGCGAAGCTCCGTACTATGTAATTACGCCGCACGAGGAGTTTGAAAGCTTTTTCGGCTATAAGCCCGATAAAAAGCGTAAGCTTTATAATGGGATGATTAAGTGTCAGCTTTATATGTACTTTAAGTGAAGCACAGCCGCTTTGTTGCGGCAAAACAAAAGCCCGCGCCTGTAGAGGCGCGGGACATTGCACTTGGAGCTGGTGGACGGACTCGAACCCCCGACCTGCTGATTACAAATCAGCTGCTCTACCAACTGAGCTACACCAGCGATTTTTTGCTGTATAAGAATATAGCGGTGCGGATTAGTTTTTTCATTTTTAGCTTTTTAAGAAAATGATTGGTCGGGGCGACAGGACTTGAACCCGCGGCATCTTGGTCCCAAACCAAGCACTCTACCAAACTGAGCTACGCCCCGGCGGCGATGTCTGCTACACCTATTAAAAGTGTAACATTGTTAATTATACTACAAAACAAAATCAATGTCAAGTTTTTTTAGAAAAAAATTATTAACTTGGCTTTTTTTGTGAAATATAACCAATAAATTTGTATTTTTTATTAATGTTTCTTTATTTTGTTAACATTTTTTTCATTGCAATGTAAGATTTTTTCTGTTATAATGTATAATGGTTTTGCATAGACGCCGAGCAAGCAAGGGGCAATGGCGGGTAAAAAAAGGTGGGCTTTATGCGGATTAAGCTTTTCAGCGAGATGATTAACAATGAACTTTCCTTTTTATTGCCGCGCACGTTAATTTTGGATTGCATTGTCTTTGCGGCGACCCTGCCCGTGTACGGACTTGGTTCGGAAGTGCCGCTGGGGTTACTTTGGGGTACTTTGGCGATGCTGACTAACTTTGTTATCTTGGGGATGTCAAGCGAGAAGGCAGTAGACCGCGGAGCGGGTGCGAAGCGGTATATGCGAAAGTGGTATGTATTGAGGATGGGGATAATGGCGGCTTTTATATACGTATCAATAGTAATTTCAGAAATTAACTTTTTAGCGGCGGTTTTACCTCTTTTTTATCCGAAAGCGGCATATACTTTAAACGCCGTATATCAGAATCGAAAGAAAGACAAATAAATTTGCGGAAAGGCGGTCTTGTAAAATGAGTGTTGAAGGACCACGCATAGTATTGAAAATTTTGATTGGTGATTATACTTTATATGTAACAGAAACGATTGTTAACAGCTTTATCGTTGTCGCCCTGCTGTCGCTGCTGGCTGTTTGGCTGGGGAGCGGGCTCAAAAAGAATCCCGATTCTAAAAAGCAGGCGTTTGCCGAGATGTTCGTCAGCTTTATGAACAAGCTTACCGATGAAAATCTGGGCGCGGGTTGCCGCATTTACGCGCCTTATCTTGCGGGGCTGTTCCTTTTCATATTTATAGGAGCGATTATAGGTTTGGTTGGATTGCGGGGAATTCCCTCGGATATAAGCGTTACCGCTACGCTGGCACTTATGACGGCGTGTATGATATTTTATAACAGCGTTAAGTCAAATACCTTTGTCGGGCATTTTAAAGGGCTTGCAAGCCCCCCCTTTATGCTGGCACTTAATATACTGGGCGAATTTACAACACCTGCATCAATGGCGATTCGTCTGTTCGGAAACGTATCCAGCGGCTCTATTATAACCGCGCTGATATATGCCGCTCTGACAGGCGCGAGCGTTGCGGTTTACAAGCTTTTGGGGATGGCTTTTGATACATACTATTTCAATATCTTTCAAGTCGGCGTGCCCGCTGTTCTTTCAATATATTTTGACTTATTTGCCGGTTGCGTACAGGCTTACGTGTTTATAAATCTTACAATGGCTTACATAAGAAACGCAGGAAGCGATTAAGTTTTACTTGGGCTTTGAGGTTAATAAATAACCGTAAAATTAGACGGTTAGTTATTATAAATTACATAAAATGTAAAATGGAGGTATTTTAATAATGGAAAACGAAGCTTTATTGAATGCACAAGCAACGGTGTTGGCGGCTCAAGCCATAGGCGCGGGGATTGCGCTGGTTGCCGGAATAGGTCCCGGATTTGGTGAGGGTTATATCGTGTCACAGGCGATTGAAACAGTCGGCAGGCAGCCGGAAGCCAGAAGCTTTGCAACTTCTACTATGTTTATCGGGTGCGCGATTACCGAAACACCCGCTATTTACAGCTTGCTGGTCGCTCTTATTCTGCTGTTCGCTAACCCGTTCCTCGGACTTCTCGGCTCGTAAGGTTGAAAGTTGCGCGGAATTTAAACGCGATAACCGAGAAAGGAAGGTCATGGGTAAATGGAATATTTAGGCTTTATGTCGTTTGACCCTGTTACGATTGCAGGTACGCTTCTTAACACCTTAATCCTGTTCTATATGTATAAGCGTTTCCTTTTTGATAAAGTAAACGCCCTTTTGGACGCGCGGAACAGCGAGGTCTCCAAGACCTATGAGGAGGCTGACAGCGCGCTCGAAAACGCCAAAAAAATGGAAAAGGACTACGAAGAAAAGCTATTAGCCGCCAAAGAGGAATCCGCTGAAATAGTTAGGAAGGCGACCAATAAAGCGCAGGGCAGATATGATGAAATTTTAAGCGAGGCTAATGAGGATTCGCGCAGAATTATCGAAAAAGCCAACTCTGACATGGAACTGGAAAAGAAGCGCGCCGTGAATCAAATCAAGGATGAAATCTCGGATATTGCCGTATCAATCGCGGAAAGGGTCGTTTCCAAGGAAATCGATGCTTCCCTGCATGAAAGGCTTATTGATGATTTTATAAGGGAAATCGGTGATGCGTCATGACAAGCAATATAGAAAAGATTTATTCCGAGGCATTGTTCTCACTGGCGTCGGAGCAGGGACGCGCCGACGCGGTAAACGCCGAGCTTGCGTTGCTCTCAAAAATATTCGAGTCGCACCCGGATATGGTTAAGGTTTTAAACGCCCCGACAATAGACGGCGAAGAAAAGGCGGATTTTATAGAAAAGGTTTTCAAAGGAAGAACCTCTGAAATTACATATAATTTTATACGCCTTATTACCGATAAAAAACGCGCTTCCTATCTGTCGGCTATTTCGGAAAGCTTTAAAGACCGCGTTAACGATATGAAGAATATCGTTGAGATTAAGGTGACAAGTGCGAGCCCGCTTAATGAAGGCGCGCGTTCAAGGTTAAAGACCGCGCTTGAGGCTTCTTATAACAAGAGCGTTATTTTAGAAGAAGCCGTAGACCCCGAAATTTTGGGCGGTATTGTCGTCAGCTACGGTAACACGCTGCTGGACGGGTCGGTAAAGACAAAGCTTCAGACTATGCGTAATCAGTTGAAAAACACGATGGCGTAATAGCTCTACTATACGGGAAGGAATGATGAACTTAATGGATTTGCGACCTGATGAAATTACCGGTATCATTAAAGAACAGATTAAAAATTACAGCTCAAAAATTGAGCTTGCCGACACGGGAACGGTCGTCACTATCGGCGATGGCATAGCGCGGCTGCACGGGCTGGAAAAGTGTATGGCGGGCGAGCTTTTAGAGTTTGACGACGGCGTTCAGGCAATGGCTCTTAATCTGGAGCAAGGTTTTGTCGGAGCGGTTATGCTGGGCTCTGACGCAAAAATTAAAGAGGGAGACTCCGCGAAGCGAACGGGTACGGTTGTTTCCATCCCCGTAGGCGATGGCGTTTTAGGCAGAGTAGTAAACTCTCTCGGGCATCCGATTGACGGCTTGGGTGAAATAGTAGCCGAGGATACCATGCCCTTGGAAAGATTAGCACCCGGTATTATCACGCGGCAATCGGTAAACAGACCGCTTCAAACCGGTATTAAAGCTATAGACTCAATGATTCCGGTCGGCAGAGGTCAGCGCGAACTGATTATCGGCGACAGGCAGACGGGTAAAACCGCAATTTCGCTGGATACCATCATTAACCAAAAGGGACAAGATGTTATCTGCATTTATGTTGCGATAGGGCAAAAGCGTTCTACTGTGGCAAATGTGGTTGAAACGCTGAAAAAGGCGGGAGCTATGGATTATTCCGTAGTCGTATCGGCGACCGCTTCCGAGCTTGCTCCTCTGCAATATATCGCGCCTTACACAGGCTGTGCCATAGGCGAGTATTTCTTAGAGCAAGGCAAGGATGTGCTCTGTATTTATGATGACCTCTCCAAGCACGCCGTAGCGTACAGAACACTCTCTCTTTTGCTTAAACGTCCTCCGGGGCGCGAAGCGTATCCGGGCGATGTTTTCTACCTCCATTCACGCCTTTTGGAGCGCGCCTGCTGCTTGAACGTGGAATATTACAGCAATAAGTACGGTGCGGATTTCATAAGTAATTATGAGAAAAAATACAATAAGAAATTTGTGGGCGGTTCTTTGACAGCACTTCCCGTAATTGAAACGCAGGCGGGGGACGTCTCCGCGTATATCCCGACAAATGTAATTTCAATAACGGACGGGCAGATTTTTCTTGAAACCGACCTTTTCAACGCAGGGCAACGTCCTGCCGTTAACCCGGGTATTTCCGTATCGCGTGTTGGCGGAGCGGCGCAGATTAAGGCTATGAAAAGGGTTTCGGGTTCGCTGAAGCTTACCTACTCTCAGTACAGAGAGCTTCAGACCTTTGCCCAATTCGGCTCAGACCTTGATAAGGACACGAAGATGCGGCTTGCATTGGGAGAGCGCGTTGTTGAAGTCTTGAAGCAGAACAAAAATTCGCCTCTGAAGGTTGAGGAGCAGGTAGTGATTATCTACGCTGTTACTAACAGGTATTTAAGGGATATTGAAATCAGCCGGATAGGCGAATTTGAGAGCGAACTGCTTCGGCATGTCGGCGAATCACATCCGGGCATATATGAATCCATTAAAACCACAGGCGATTTGACTAAGGATAACGAAACAGCCCTCAAGGATGTTTTGAGCGACTTTGTCAAAAAGTTTAACGGATAGTTAAATATACATTAGGAACTGTTTAGAAATAAGTTGATTATTTATCCGCAGGATTTTTGTCGTTAGGCTAGGCAAAAATCCGCAGAAATACGAGTGTATTTCAAGGATTTTTAACAACGCATAACGGTAAAAAGACAAGGATAAATGAGCAAATTATTTCTAAACAGTTCCTTGTTTATAATTGATTAGGCGGAGCGTATCCGACGGAGCATATTCAGCGGAGAGTAAGAACTCCCGCTGAAACTCCAAACTCTCGTTAAGTAGTATATTAACGGAAAGGAAGGATTCATTTGGCTTCCGGCAATATGAAAGAAATAAAGCGTCGAATTAAAAGCGTTGAGTCCACCAAGCAAATCACCAAGGCAATGCAGCTGGTAGCTTCCTCAAAATTAAAAAAAGCAAAAAATAAGGCAGACCAAGCGCGCCCTTATTTTAATGCTTTGTACAATACCATGCAGGAAATACAATCCGAAAACGCGGATTTCTTCTCGGAATATATCGAGAAAAGAGCAGAAACCAAAACCGCGCTCCTTATTGTCATATCGGGCGACAGGGGGTTGGCGGGCGGTTTTAATTCTAACATCTTTAAAATGGCGCAGTCAAGAATCAATGAGCTGAAGGAAGCGGGGACGGAGATTAAAATCGTTGCCATAGGTAAGAAATCCGTTGAATATTACACGAAAAGAGGATTTGTTCTGCTTGGCTCTCATGTTTCCGTAGGAGAGCATCTGACTATGGAGGATGCAGCCGCTATGGCGGATTCGCTTTCAAGCTCCTACATTAACGGGGAATTTGACGAGGTTGAGATTTTTTATACCAAATATGTCTCGCCTATCGCTCAGCTGGCGGAGCAAAAATCGTTGCTTCCCTTAAAAATTGATTCTGAGAAGCCGAAATATAAAATTTTGACCATTTACGAGCCTACGGCGCAAGAGGTTTTCAATGAAATTGTGCCGAAATATATCACGGGAGTTATTTACTGCGCGGTATCTGACAGCTTCGCGGCTGAGCAAGCGGCGAGGCGCATGGCGATGGAAAGCGCGACCGACAACGCGGACGCGATGATTTCCGACCTGTCGCTAAAATACAATCGCGCCCGTCAAGCTTCAATTACCCAAGAAATCAATGAGATAGTAGGCGGAGCGGCAGGGCTTTAGCACTTAGGAGCGAGGACTCTAAAAATAATTTTCAATTGTCAATTTTCAATTGTCAATTGACATATGAGGTGATTTTTCAATGCCTGAAAAAAATGTAGGCAAGGTGGTACAGATTATCGGCGCGGTTGTTGATATAAAATTTTCCAAGGAAAGCCGCCCAAGACTGCTAAACGCGATTGAAATTCAGCACGGCGGGGAGACCTTGGTGTGCGAAGTGGCACAGCATATCGGCGATGATGTCGTGCGCTGTATCGCGATGTCGTCTACCGATGGGTTGGTGCGCGGTGTTGATGCTGTTGACACGGGCGACTATATCACCGTACCCGTAAGCAGCAGTAAAGAGGAAGGCGAAAAAATTCTGGGCAGAATTTTCAACGTCTTGGGAGAGCCGGTTGACAATAAGCCGGCACCGAATACAAAGGAGCGTTGGGCGATTCACCGCGAAGCTCCGTCTTACGAGGAACAATCGGCTACCAACGATGTATTGGAAACGGGTATAAAGGTAGTTGATTTGATTTGCCCTTATTTGAAGGGCGGTAAAATCGGGCTGTTCGGAGGCGCGGGCGTAGGAAAGACCGTTCTGATTCAAGAGCTTATCAATAATGTTGCGAACCAGCACGGCGGTATCTCTGTATTTACCGGCGTTGGAGAAAGAACCCGCGAAGGTAACGACCTGTTCAACGAAATGTCCGATTCCGGCGTTATTGACAAGACCGTGCTTGTTTACGGTCAGATGAACGAGCCGCCGGGGGCGCGTATGAGGGTAGGACTTTCGGGTCTTACCATTGCCGAATATTTTCGCGATGTTGAGAATCAAGACGTGCTTTTGTTTATTGATAATATCTTCAGATTTACGCAGGCGGGCTCTGAGGTTTCCGCGCTTTTGGGGCGTATGCCCTCAGCGGTTGGATACCAGCCTACTCTTGCTACCGAGATGGGTGCTTTACAGGAGAGGATTACTTCCACAAATAAAGGCTCAATTACGTCTGTTCAAGCCGTTTATGTTCCTGCGGACGACTTGACCGACCCCGCTCCCGCCACAACCTTTGCACACCTTGATGCCACAACGGTTCTGTCAAGAAATATAGCATCGCTCGGAATTTATCCCGCCGTTGACCCGCTTGATTCCACATCAAGGATTTTATCTCCCGAAATAGTCGGAAAAGAGCATTATGAGGTTGCGAGAACGGTTCAAAACATACTGCAAAGATACACGGAGCTTCAAGATATAATCGCGATAATGGGTATGGACGAGTTATCGGACGAGGACAAGACCATAGTTGCGCGGGCAAGAAAAATCCAGCGTTTCCTTTCTCAGCCCTTTAATGTCGCCGAAACCTTTACGGGGATGAAAGGAAAATATGTGCCGCTTAAAGAAACCATTAGGGGCTTTAAAGAAATCATAGAGGGCTTGCACGATGAGTTGCCCGAGTCAGCGTTTTTATTTGTAGGCACGATTGAAGAAGCCGTGCAAAAAGCGGCTGAATCCAAAGAGGCGGAAGGCTAAGCGGAAAGGGTGGTACTACATATGGCTGCAACGTATGCTTTGAAGGTGTTAACGCCCGAAACGAAGTTTTTCGATGATGAAGCAACGCAAATTTCAATCAGAACAACCGTTGGCGACCTCGGTATTCTTGCGAACCACTACAGCCTTGCGGCAATTGTAAAGCCGGGCAAGATGAAGATAATGCGGAAAGACGGAGCTTGGCGCACAGCCGAAATCTCATCGGGCATTATTAAGGTTGGCAAAAACAGCGTGACGGTTCTGATTGACAACGCGGAGTGGGAAAAAGAAAGCAAGTGAACCGCGAGCCGCTGAAAGCTAAAAAATATAAAAAACCATACCGCAGTTTTAGCGGTATGGTTTTTTTACTATAACTGATAAGTTCAAATTAATCAATCTCAACCATAATCTTTTGGTTAATTCTGCCCGCTCCCGCGCGCATTACGGTTCTTATAGCTTTAGCGATTCTCCCCTGCTTGCCGATAACCCGACCCATGTCGGAGGGAGCAACGTGCAGGTGATAAACGACAACGCCGCTGCTATCAGGCTCGTCAACGTCAACAGAAACGGCATCGGCATCCTCTACAAGACCGTTCACTATAGCGAGCAACAGTTCCTTCATTAAAACATCTCCTTTTCAATGGTGATTCAACGAGAGAGATTCTAAACAGACTTAATTCCCTGTTTTTCCAGCAATCTTTTCACGGTATCGGTAGGCTGTGCGCCGTTTGCCATCCACTTTTTTGCCTTTTCCTCATCAATTTTGATTACGGAGGGGTCTTTAGTGGAATCATAGTAACCGATTTCTTCAATAAACCTGCCGTCACGCGGGTATCTTGAATCCGCCACCACAATTCTGTAGAAGGGGGCTTTTTTTGCGCCCATCCTCCTAAGTCTGATTTTTACTGCCATATATATTACCTTTCCTTTCCGCAGTCTTTTGACCGCATTATATTATACTAACTGATAAACACGCCGAATAAGACAAGAAGAATACCTAAAACCGCAAATCCGACACGCATTACAGTACGAGAGCCTTTATGAAAAAAATGCCTCTGCCGCGCCATGCTTTTAAAGTACCAATCCCAATTAAAGACAGCCGCTAAAATATTAAAAACACCGACCGCCGTAAACAAAACAAAATATAAATAATCCATGCTTCTGCCGCGTCGCAACAATTCATCTAAAATTCTAACGGCGGAAAGCCTCCCCCCATCATGCCGGGCGGCATTCTAAGCTTATTCCTTTTTCCCTTTTGGTTTTTGCCCAAAACGCCCATCTGCTTCATTAGCTTTTGCATTTCTTCAAATTGTTTAAGCAGGCGGTTTACATCTGTGACGGTGTTGCCGCTTCCCGAGGCAATCCGCTTTTTTCGGGACGGATTTACCAAGGAGGGCTTTGCGCGCTCGGCGGGGGTCATCGAAAGGATAATCGCCTCAACTCTGGTAAGCTGATTATCGTCAATGTCTGCATCGCTCAATTTATCGCCCAAGCCCGGCAACATTCCGAGCACCTGCTTTAACGGACCCATTTTTTTGATTTGCTTCATCTGCTCCAAAAGGTCGGTTAAATCAAATGAGTTTTCCTTCAAACGCTTTTCAAGCTTGTCGGTGTTTACTTCATCAAAATTTACCTGCGCTTTTTCAATTAAGGTGAGAATATCGCCCATCCCTAAAATCCGCGACGCCATTCTCTCCGGGTGAAACTGCTCGAAATCCTCCAGCTTTTCGCCCATCCCTACAAACTTTATCGGCTTTCCCGTAACCGCCAGCACGGACAATGCCGCACCGCCGCGTGTGTCCGAATCAAGCTTTGACATAAGAACGCTGTCAATCCCCAACGCCTCGTCGAAGGATTTCGCAATGTTAACGGCATCCTGCCCCGTCATAGCATCAACGACAAGCATGATTTCGTGGGGAGCGGTTTCGGATTTTATGGTTTTCAGCTCACCCATCAGTGCCTCGTCAATGTGAAGCCGCCCTGCGGTATCGAGTATAACTATATCGTTGCCGTAATCCTTGGCGTGTTTTACGGCTTCGCGCGCTATGGTTACGGGGTTGATTTGACCCATCTCAAATACCTTGACCTCAGCTCGTTCACCAACGACTTTAAGCTGATTGATTGCCGCCGGACGATATATATCACACGCTACAAGTAACGGGCGTTTCCCCATATTTTTGAAAAATTTGGCAAGCTTTGCCGCGTGGGTGGTTTTACCCGAGCCTTGAAGTCCGCACATCATTATAATGCAGGGCGGCTTGGATGGGGTGTTAATCCGCGCATTGCTTTCACCCATCAGCGAAATAAGCTCATCGTTGACGATTTTGACAACCTGCTGCCCCGGCGTTAAGCTTGTCAAAACCTCCTCGCCTACGGCGCGTTCCGACACCTTTCCTACAAAGTCCTTGACGACCTTGTAGTTTACGTCAGCCTCCAGCAGAGCCAGCCGCACCTCGCGCATAGCCTCCTTAACGTCCTTCTCGTCAAGCACGCCCCTGCTCTTCAAACGCTTAAACACATTGTTAAGCTTTTCGGATAGTCCCTCAAACGCCATAGCAACACCCCCTTGTTAATCATTTGTTAATATTTAACGCTATTAATTAAACAGAAATTAAATATTAATTAACTGTTAATATTTAATAAAACCCGACAGTTATTTATTTGTCAAAAAAGCTCTTTGTTTTCATCTGCAAGCTTTACAAGGTATTCCGCACGCCTGTAAATAGCACGCGGATAGCCCAGATTCGCACATTCGCGCATTATATCGGCGCAGAGAACGCCAACCTCATCAATTATTTCGTAATACTTCTTGGATTTTTCGGCTAGGTGGAACTTTTCTTCCATTTCAAGCAAGGTTTGCTCGCCGCGCTTTATGCTGTCGCGCACCCCTTGTCTGGTAATTTTTGTATGTTCAGCGATTTCAGCAAGCGACAAATCTTCATTATAGTAAAGATTTACTGCCTCCTGCTGTTTTTCGGTAAGCATTTTTGAGTAATAGTCCAGCAATACAGAAATTTGCAGGTTTTTTTGAGGATTCATCTGCCAATGCACACCCTTTCCGAAAGGAGTATGTTTTGTGTTTTTATACAAATTTTATACATAAAAGCTAATGATTCTCACATTCGTAAAGCACAATTACTTTACATATTATACACCATAAGGAGTTATTTGTCAAGTGTTTTTTTAAAGTTTATGTAAAAAATAATAAAAATGAATCAGAGAGGTAAATATTTTTATGGAAATTGCTAAAATCGGCAGGGAAAACGCTGCGGTATATGCCCGCGCCCCTATAGGACTTTACGGCTACGCCACGGTATTTTTATTCGGGGGGATTATTTATTCGCTGATTGAGGTTTTGGCGCGGGGCTATACGCATTGGTCGATGACCGTAACGGGCGGGCTTTGCCTTTTGATTATGTTCCGGCATTTTACCGCTAACCCCGAAAAGAATATATTTAAAAAGTGCCTTTACGGCGCGCTTATTATTACGGCTCTTGAATTTGCCGCAGGCTGTATTGTGAACCTTTGGCTGGGCTGGGGGGTTTGGGATTACTCTAATCTTTATATGAATGTTTTAGGGCAGATTTGCCTGCCTTTTATGGTTATATGGTACGGGCTTTCGTTTGCGGCGGTATGGATTTGCGATTTTTTAAACAAACAATTAACGCGGCGTTACTTTTAACGCCGTTTTAAATTTTACATTGCATGATGTTCTTGTATGTTACGACCCTGCTATGGTACAATTTAAAACAAGCTAATGTTTCTATGCGAAGCATTAGCTTGTTTTATTTCATAGGGGGTATGTTTATGAAAATATACGGCTACATCAGAGTTTCAAGCCAAGACCAAAACGAGGACAGACAGCTGAACGCCATGCGCGAAAAGCAAGTTCCGCCCGATAACATCTATACGGACAAGCAAAGCGGAAAGGATTTTCAACGCTCCGAATATGCCGCACTTGTAAAAAAGCTAAAGCAAGGGGATTTGCTTTACATTTTGAGCATTGACCGTTTAGGGCGTAATTATGAGGAGATTCAGAACCAATGGCGGATTTTAACCAAAGAGCGGGGCATTGACATTGCCGTGATTGATATGCCGCTCCTTGATACCCGCTTGAATAAAGACCTAATGGGTGCGTTTATCGCCGATTTGGTTCTGCAAATACTTAGCTTTTGCGCTCATAATGAGCGGGATAATATCCGCAAAAGGCAAGCGGAGGGCATTGCCGCCGCTAAAGCCCGAGGCGTCCGCTTCGGCAGACCCGTCAAAAAGCCACCCGAAAATTTCAGCGTTATTGTAAAGCAATGGGAGCGGGGAAAGCTTATGACTAAAGAGGTTTTAGAACTGCTAAACCTCACCGAAAGCACGTTTTACAGGCGGTATCGGGAGTATAAGGGGGGGAGGGGGAAATAAAAAAGTCCGTCAAAAGGTGTACTTTTTGACGGGTTTTTAATATGTAAAAATTTTATCATAAAATGACAAAAATTGCAACCCATTTATTAAAATTTTGTATAAATAGACAAAAAAATTGTATTTTTTTGGTTGAAACATACCTTTGTCAAAAAGTACAGGTTTTGAAGATGGAGGCGGACGTTTGTGTGGATTGTATTGATAATTATCGCAATTTTGATAATACCGATTATTAAGAAATGTATCAAAAAAGAACGCAGGGACATATTAAGTTATCAACGTAGGGTAGGTATTATAGACGAAGCAAGTTATTTCAAACAAATGAACGAGCTTAATTATGACTATGCTGATACGGAAAATGAATCTATCGCTCCCTTTATTTGGGGACTTTTAGGTTCTGCTTTAATGTTTTTGTGGACGTTCGGGACTATGTCTTTATATGATATTTTTTTGGTTGGTCCTTCTTTATGGTTCTGGATAATTACAATTTTTAATATTGCAATTATCGCTGTTGGCGCATTGGGAGCAATAAAAAGAAAAAAGAAATTATTTAAAGTTGCTATTGTTATGGTCATAATTGAAATAGGACTAATTATTTACCGATACTACGGTTCTTCATACCTACTCTTAAGCTTTATCAGAAGTTATGGTTTTTTTCATCTAATTTCAATGATATGCTTTATAAATGCGGCAAGAAGGGCGATTAAGTAAGTATTATAACTATGCCAATCGCGACCATTGCGGTAAAAATTAAGCGAAAAGCGGCAGAGAGAGGGGCACTAAAAGCTATGATAATCCTTATAATTTTTATTATTATTGCTTGTTTTGTTGTTGGAGAAGTAATGAATTTGGGTGCTCCGGGTGTTATTAGCTTTTTGGCGGGGCTTTTTATAGGTGTTGGCGTAGTAGCGACAGGTTATGAGGGTGCCGGAGCCTTACTTCCATCAGTAGTTGTTTGGATTATCGGTCTTTTTATTTCACTTAAAATTAAGGAAAAAAAGTCATCGCCATACTATCCGCCTTATCTAATTGACCTTGACCCGGCTAAGAACAGCGAATTATGCGGAAATTTAAATACTGATGGATTCTTTTGCAGGAGAACCGGCAAACCATGCACAGGAAAAAACGCATCAAAAAGAGATTGCTATTTCTCAATCTGATAAATTTTGCAGGAAAGGAATGAATCATTCATGCCGATAAGAGATGTTTACGGTAAAATTATCGTAAAGCAGGTAGGAAACAGGCTTTTGGACAATTACGGAAGCTGGGTTTATGAAATTCGAGGCGACCGAATTTATGACACATACGGGAATTGGAAATACGAAATTAGAGGAGGACGAATTTACGATACCTGTGGAAATTGGAAGTATGAAATTCGCGGCGACCGAATTTATAACACATCGGGAAAATGGCTGGGGTCGGATTATTGAGTAATAAAATTCTATTATGTCTCGTGGTCAAGACACGCTATTTCAACGCTTGCCAGAATAGGTCATAAAGAAGCGTTAAAGTTACAATAAAAAACATAAAAACAGGGTTTAGTTGAAGCCCTGTTTTTTATATATTACCTTGGGTAAATAAATTTTTTAAAATTTATTTTGCAATATTTGTCGAAAAAGCTTGACAAGTCACTTTTTATGTGGTATTATTCATTTACAGGCGTAGATTGACGAAATAAAAAGCATAAATAAGAAAGGATGTTTAAACACGTGGAAAACAAAGTATTAAAGGTAAAGGAAGGAGAAGATAATCATGAATAACGGAAATGTTGAAAAAGCCAAGGAAGTGCTTAAAAAGGCGAATCGGGAATTCACCGACTTATGCAGAATTATAGCGGAGGAAGTGCCGATTGATAAGGATGCTCTTCAAATTTACCGAACAACAGCGGAGCTTAATATACTAACCTCTCAGCTCATTGACAAGGACGAGCCAAGGACTTACGAGGGTGCAATTGAGGTTAACAACAGGCAGGCTATGGTTTCAATAAAAGACATTGAAATCAGAGGAAGCATAGAGTTTGAGATTGAGCAGGAAGGAAATTGGGTTAGAGGTCGCCGCGAAAACAGTCAATACGGGCAGATTTTTATAGGCGATGGCATCTCCTTGATTCTTTCGGACGGCATGAAGGGGCGAGTGTCACTGCCGCTTAAAGAATACAAATAAGCGAAATGGATTATGGCTTCCAAATTCCGAAAGCATCAGCTAAGATGCTTTCGGGATTTTTATTCGTGCGTTTACCGCGTATAAAGTAATGAAAACGCTTGACAAAGCCTTTAATGTTGTGTATAATTAAAAAAACAGTATTAAGGGGGATGAAAAAAATTATTGAAAATACTAATATATGGTGGGAAGGTCTGGACAATATTATTAAAATCCTCTACTGCATAGCAATCCCTTCTACTTTAGTGATGCTTATCCAGACTGTCCTGTCACTATGCGGATTCGGAGATGGTATGGACGTTAACATAAGCGATACCTCCGCTCTTGACTTCAGCGCGACTGATGTGGATATAGCCGACCTCGGAAATGTCCCCGATTCGCCCGTATCAACGAATTACAGCGGCTTGAAGCTGATTACGATTCAAGGGGTTATGACATTTTTTACTATATTTTCATGGTGCGCTATCGCGCTTATTGCTTCGGGTGTGCCGGTTGCGGCGGGGCTGGTCGTTGGGGCTTGCGCCGGAAGTGCCGCGATGTACGGCGCGGCGGCATTAATTAAATTCCTAAAATCGCTGACTCATGACGGAACCTTGAATTTAAGCAATGCCATAGGCGAAGCGGCGGAGGTTTATATGCCGATTCCCCCTAAGGGCGAGGGCTCGGGAAAGGTAACCCTTCATGTTCAAGGGCGTTTTATGGAATGTTCGGCTGTTACAAACGAGCACGGTACGCTAAAAACAGGAGAAAGCGTAAAGGTAACAGGTCTGCAGGGCGAAATGCTGGTGGTAGAGGCGGTTTAGTTTTGACAATAACATAAGAACCTTAGATAAGCGAAATTAAAAACAGGAGGGTTTTTTATGCCTGATTTGCAAATTGAAACGGTGATTTTTATCTGCGTGGTCGTTGTTGCGGTGATTTCTTTGGCGGCGGCTGTCTTGTCGAGATACCGCAAATGCCCGTCCGACAAAATTTTGGTGAAATACGGTAAGCTTCGCGCTGAAAACGGCGTGAAAAGGAGCGCGGAGTGTATCCACGGGGGTGCGGCGTTTATCGTGCCCGTCATTCAATCGTATCAGTACTTAGACCTTACGCCTATGTCGATTAACATCGACCTTAGAAACGCGCTTTCAAAGCAGAATATCCGCGTTGACGTACCGTCAAGGTTTACGGTGGGGATTTCGACCGAGCCCGGAATCATGCAGAATGCCGCCGAGCGGTTGCTTGGGCTGAAGCTTGTAGAAATCCAAGAATTGGCAAAGGATATTATTCTGGGTCAGCTTCGTCTTGTCATCGCGACTATGGAGATTGAGGAGATTAATACCGACCGTGATAAGTTTTTAATCGCGGTATCTAAGAATGTTGAGCTTGAGCTTAAAAAAATCGGGCTTCGCCTTATTAACGTGAATATTACGGATATTAAGGACGAATCGGGCTACATTGAGGCGTTGGGTAAAGAGGCGGCGGCAAAGGCTATTAACGATGCTAAAAAGAGCGTTGCCGAGAAAGACCGCGATGGTGCGGTCGGGCAGGCGAATGCTTACCGCGACCAGCGTATCCAAGTAGCGGCGGCGAACGCTACCGCAATTGAGGGCGAGAATAATGCTAAAATAGAGATTTCGCAATCGGAAGCTTTGCGTAAGCAAAAGGAAGCGGAAGCGGATGCGCGGGCGACCAATAACGCTAAAAAAGCAATTGCCGAAACGGAGCGCGATGGTGAAATCGGGCAGGCGAACGCGCTTAAAGACCAGAGAATCCAAGTGGCATCGGCAAATGCCTCCGCTATTGAGGGCGAAAACAATGCAAGGGTATCCATAGCGCAATCGGAGGCTTTGCGGCGCGAAAAAGAGGCTGAGGCGTTAAAGCAGGCAACGGCGGCGGAAGCGGTTCAGTCCGCGAGGGCTAAGCAGGAGGCGTATCTTGCCCAACAACAAGCCGAGCTTGCGCGCGCGGAGTTGGAAACGGCTACGCGGAGAGCCGATATAATTGTCAAGGCGCAGATTGAGAAAGAGCAAACCGTGATTGACGCGGAGGCTAAAGCCGAGGTCACACGCCGCCACGCGCAAGGCGATGCGGACGCGGTTTACGCCAAGATGTTGGCAGAAGCTAAGGGTGCTAAGGAAATTCTCGAAAAGCAGGCAGAGGGTATGAGTGCGCTTGTGAAATCGGCGGGGGATAACCCCGATGCGGCGGTTAAGCTTATTATCGCCGACAAGCTGGAGGTTCTTACAAAAATCCAAGTTGAAGCAATCAAAAACATCAAAATTGATAAGGTTACGGTCTGGGACAGCGGCGCGAACAGCGCGGACGGCAAAACCGCAACGGCTGATTTTCTCTCCGGCATGATGAAGTCGGTGCCGCCGTTAAACGAGCTTTTTAAACAGTCCGGCATGGAATTGCCGCAGCTTTTGGGCAGAGAACTTGAAGCGAATAACGAAACGGAAGCATTGTAAGAAGCAGGGCGGAAAATTCGCCGGAACACAGGCGGCGAACGGCTATGAGAACGGCTTCTTATGATAAGAAAGGTTGATAAAAATGTCGGCTCAAAAATCAATGGAAAAAATTGTTAATCTTTGCAAAAACAGGGGCTTCATCTACCCCGGCTCGGAGATTTACGGGGGACTTGCCAATACTTGGGATTACGGACCGCTTGGCGTTGAGTTTAAAAATAATGTCAAAAGAGCTTGGTGGAAAAAGTTTGTGCAGGAGTGCCCTTATAATGTGGGGCTTGACAGCGCAATCCTTATGAACCCTCAAGTTTGGGTTGCGTCGGGTCATGCCTGCGGCTTCTCCGACCCGCTTATGGATTGCAAGGAGTGCAAAACCCGCCACCGCGCCGACCAGCTGATTGAAGCTAATTCCGATGCTGTTCCGGCGGGGTGGTCAAATGAAGAAATGTCTGAGTTTATTGAGAAAAACAATATCCCCTGCCCTAAATGCCAAAAGACAAATTTTACGGCTATACGGCAATTTAATCTTATGTTTAAGACATTTCAAGGCATTACCGAGGACAGTAAAAACGAGATTTACCTCCGACCCGAAACGGCGCAGGGGATTTTTATAAATTTCGGCAATATTCAAAGGACGGCGCGGAAAAAGATACCGTTCGGCGTTTGCCAAACAGGAAAGGCTTTTCGGAATGAAATTACCCCGGGTAACTTTATTTTCCGCACCCGCGAGTTTGAGCAGATGGAGCTTGAATTTTTCTGCAAGCCGGGCACTGATTTGGAATGGTTTGAATACTGGAGAGGGTTCTGCCGCGATTGGCTGTTTTCTCTGGGACTTAAAGAAGAAAACGTAAGGCTGCGCGACCACAATAAGGACGAGCTTTGCTTCTACTCCAAAGCCACGACCGATATTGAGTATCTTTTCCCTTTCGGCTGGGGAGAGCTTTGGGGCATAGCCGACAGAACGGATTACGACCTAACCCAGCATATAAATTCCAGCGGGAAGAGCTTGGAATATTTTGACCCGGATGATAACTCAAAGTATATCCCTTATGTTGTTGAGCCGTCTGTAGGGGTTGACCGCGCCGCTCTTGCGTTTTTCTGCGAGGCTTACGATGAGGAGGAGTTGGAAGGCGGAGAGGTTCGCACGGTAATGCACTTTCATCCGGCGTTAGCACCGGTTAAGGCGGCTGTTCTTCCGCTTACAAAGAAGCTGAAGGAGCAATCGACAGAGGTTTATTCCATGCTGGCGAAAAGGTTTAATGTCGAGTATGACGAGGCAGGTGCAATCGGGAAGCGGTATAGGCGGCAGGATGAAATCGGCACTCCGTTCTGCATAACCTTTGACTTTGATTCAATTGAGGACGGCTGTGTCACAGTCCGCGAGAGGGACAGCATGGCGCAAGAGCGTGTTAAGCTTGACGCGCTAATCGGGTATCTGGAAAAAAGGCTGGAATTTTAACTTGCAATGCTTTGAAATATATGGTATAATAATAAAAAAAAGGAGAAGCTTATGAGGAAAACTAAAATAGTATGCACAATCGGACCGGCGACCGATGATGAAAAGGTTTTGCGGGAAATGATGCTTGCCGGCATGAACGTAGCGCGCTTCAACTTTTCCCACGGAGACTACGACACGCATAAAAAGAGATTTGAGCAATTGGTAAAAATTCGCGAGGAATTAAATCTGCCGATAGCTACGCTTATGGACACAAAGGGTCCCGAGGTTCGTATATGCGAATTTAAAGACGGAGAGCCCGTGTGTATTAAAAACGGAGCAACCTTTACTTTAACCACAAAGAGCGTTGAGGGGACGGAGGATATTGTCTCCATAACCCACGAGGGTTTGCCGGGCGATGTCCGACCGGGTGCGCGGATATTGATAGACGATGGGAATATTGAACTGAGAGCCGAAAAGGTCAACGATACCGATATAATATGCACCGTAATATGCGGCGGTAAGCTTTCTAACAAAAAGGGGATGAACATACCGGGGGTTGAGCTTTCACTCCCTTATATCTCCGACAGCGATATGAGCGACCTTGAATTCGGGGCGAAAATGAAGTATGATTTTATCGCGGCTTCCTTTGTGCGTTCAGCCGCCGATGTAAATTTAATGAGAAAATACTTAAAAAGCCTGGGCTGGACAACGCCGCGTATAATAGCCAAGATTGAAAATCGGGACGGGGTAGACAATATAGACGAAATCATATCAGCCGCCGATGGGATTATGGTAGCGCGGGGAGATTTGGGGGTTGAAATTCCCTTTGAGCAACTGCCTGCCGTTCAAAAGGATATAATTTCCAAGGTGTATACGGCGGGAAAATCGGTAATAACCGCAACCCAGATGCTTGAATCAATGGTTGAAAATCCGCGCCCGACAAGAGCCGAAACCACCGATATAGCCAACGCCGTCTATGACGGAACCTCTGCGGTTATGCTTTCGGGCGAAACGGCGGCGGGCAAGCACCCCGTAGAAGCGGTCAGAACCATGGCGAGAATTGCCGAAACCACCGAGAATACCATCAATTACAAGGTTCGTCATTCCTCGCAAAGAGTTTTAAACCGTAATACGGTAACCAACGCTATTTCACACGCCGCAGTTACAACGGCGCACGATTTGGGAGCGAAAGCAATCATAACCGTTACCAAATCCGGCTCAACTGCCAGAGATTTATCAAAATATCGACCGTCGTGCCCTATCATAGGCTGTACGCCAAGCGAAATTGCCTTGCGGCAGATGAATATGAGCTGGGGCGTAACGCCTATCTATATAGACGAAAAAAAGGACACGGACTCTTTATTTGACTGCGCGGTAAGCGCGGCAATCTCAATAAAACTGGTGGAATCCGGCGATGTCGCCGTAATTACCGCGGGTATACCGCTCGGCATAGCGGGGAATACAAATATGCTGAAGGTTGAAACTCTTACGATGGATTGAACGGAGGGATATGATGAGTAAGAACGGTGTTAGGAACGCATTGATTTTCTCGGCGGTGTTAACTATTGTTGCATTTGCCATGGACGTGATATTCAAGCCGAATATCAGAGTTGTCGATGAGGAGGGGAATGTTAAGGCGAATATTTACTCCGGCAAAAAGGGAGTCGCCGCTTCAAATAAGAAGCCGGGTTTCTTGGATGCTCTGGGCACATTTGTTAACATTCTATACACGATTATTAATATAATTTTGACCCTTCGCTTGTTTAAAGAGCTTAAAAACTAAGAACACGGCGGCTTCTGAATCGGAGGTGAAGGCTATGCCAACCGCACAAGAAGATGTCGCTTGGGTTGAAAAGCTTTACGGCATAAAAGCCGTTTAACGAGGCTTGAGGACTTAGGAATGAGGACTGAATAGGTAAAGTCCCCCACCTTTACAGGAGGGGGACTTTATTAGCCGTTCAACTTCAATTATCAATTGTCCATTGTAAATTGTCAATTGTTTACAACGCTGTGCTTAGGATTTTTACTTCAATACCTGCTTCGGGGATTGATATACTTTTCAGTGTGTTTTCGGCAGGGTCAAAGAGAAGCTGATAATCTTGACCGTTGACATTGCCGGAAAAACGAACGCCGTCCTCGGTTTGGGTAAAGCTCATCTCGTTCATGGCGGCGGCATTGTCAAAAACGCGGAAAAGGGTTGCAAAGACTGCGCCCGACTCCAGCTTTTCCAAAGGAATCTCAAAGCTCAATTCCCCCATTGAGGCTACAACGCTTTCGTCATTGTAGTTGAGCGTTAGCCCCGCCATGGTTTCCGGCTCGGAAACAACCATGCTCCAAAGCCCTGTTCCGTATCGGGTGATTGTCGCTTTAACCTCCGTGCCATCGTAGCTGATAATCACCTCGCTTGTGAACGCCCTGTTCAAATCAGGGACTTTTCCTTTTATAAGCTCCTCCATTGATTTACAAGATGTAAACATTGTAACAAACAATACTATAAGTATAACAGTTAAGAATACTTTTTTCAAACTAACTCCTCCCAATCTTTGAACACAAGGGGAAGCTCTGTTATAACATCTGACGGAAGCATACCTGCTTGGGATAGTCTTTCAGCTGCCCTGTCCGCCGCAAGCCCGTGTATTAAAACTCCAGCCGAAGCCGCTTCAAGGGGCTTCATGCCCTGTGCGGCGAGGGAAGCAATTATCCCGGTCAGCACATCACCGCTGCCACCCTTGCTCAACCCCGGGTTGCCCGCATGACAAACCTCGGCAAAACCCTCGCCCGTAATGATGGTCGGCACACCCTTGGCGACAACAATGATTCCGTATTTTTGAGCCAGCATGACGGCTGTGCCGTATCTGCCCAAGCCGGATTCAATACCCAAGGCGCGCGCTAATCGGGTAAGCTCGGCTTCGTGCGGCGTGATAATCAGATTGCTCCTTGCGTTCTTTATAATATCTATGTTGTCCGCAAGGCAATTTATTCCGTCCGCGTCTAAAATGATTGGACATTCAATATTTTTTATAATTTCCTTGACAATTACCGCAACGCCGCCTGTAACCGAAAGCCCGCATCCGATTGAAACAGCGGTAGCTTGCTCTGCCGCGCTTAATATTTGAACGACATTTTCTGCGGCAATCGCGCCGCTTTTATCAGCACTTAACGGCAGATAAACGGCTTCATATATTGACGAAGCCAGCCTTTCAATGACTGACTCCACCGAGGCAAGCCGCACCAACCCCGCACCGCTTCGCAAAGCCGCCAAAGTTGATAACGCCGCCGCCCCGCTCATCCGCTTACAGCCCGCGATATTCAAAAGCTTGCCGTAATTGCCCTTATGAGAATCCACCTTTCGCTTGGGCAAAGAGGCGATTACTTTTTCCTCAGACAGCTCCCTTTTTTTGATTTGCTCGGGCGAAGCGCAGACCATGCAACATGCTCCTCTAATAATGAAATTGCCTTTCAACTATAGTAACGCTTGACATAACCATGGATTTATTGTGAGCACAGCTTATATACACTTGCTTTCCCATATCCGTAATAAGCTTTTTCGAGCTCCCGGAAAAGCTTAGGTAGTATGAACCGCTGTAATCGGCAAGAACTGAAACCTCGCACATTTTACAGTCGCGGAAGCTTGCACCTATAGCCTTTTTAAACGCTACCTTTCCGCAAAACATTTCCCCTATCGTATAGGGAGAGAAGTTTTTGCTCATTAAAAATTTCATCTCCTGCGGCGAAAAAAACCGCGAACGGAAGCGCGGCGAAGCCGCAAGTTTTTTCATCTTATCCATGTCGGCAAAATATAGTCCCTTATTCATTGGCAAAATTCCTCCGCTTATTATTATTATTATTTACAGTTTACTTCTTACAGCTCTTGCAAGGTATGGTTTAAGGGCGTTCTTAACCCTGTCATCGGGTGAAAAAATAAGACGTGCATTTCCGAAAGACTTATGCTTGAACTCGGCGTAATAGTCGCAGCACTCACTTTCTTCCGAAACTCCTGCGGCTAGAATTAAGGTTGCCTCACCGTCAAGCGCGGGAGCGTTCTTTAATTCGCCGTAGTCTGTAAAATCCGAGGCTTTGATAGTCAAAAGCCGCCGTCGCTTTCGTTTGCCTATAATTTTATCAATATCAAGCTCCCCGTTGGTGACGATATATTCGTATTCGCTGTCATAACCCGATAATATCAAGCGGGTTATGTAAATAATAAAAATAAGAAAGAGGATACCTATGGGGAACAGCAGCAAGGTTGTAATCACAGCGACAAGCCCCATTGCAAGAGCAGTTAATAGCTTTAAGGCTGTATCCTTTCCGCTCGGGGGCTTCTTCACAATTTGTTCAACAAAAATATCCATTTTTTCCCCTTAGTTAAGTAGTTTTTTTTGTATATATTCATTATATCACAAGCTTTCAAAAGTTTCAAGTGGAAAACACTTGCTTTTTGCAACTTTATTGTGTATAATATATTAATGTAAATAGTAAATATGTCCAACATGTGTTATAATCGAAAGGAATAGTTTAAAATGAAAGAAAAATTGGAGCAGATTCTTGAAAAAGCCATGCGAGAGCTTAACCATGCCTTTGCCATTGATGAGGTTGATAAGCTTGATATTTTGAGGGTTGGCTTTTTAGGAAAAAAAGGGGAGCTTACCTCTGTATTAAAACAGATGGGCGGGCTTTCCGCCGAGGAACGACCCGTGGTGGGTAAGCTTGCCAATGATGTGAGGGAGCAGATTGAAACAAAGCTCTCCGAGGTTTCCGCAGAGCTTAAAGCGCAAAAGGTTCGGAAGGCTATGGAGGATGAAAAAATCGATGTAACGCTTCCGGGCAAAAAAAGAGCCATCGGCAGACTTCACCCGCTGACGGCTGTTATGAATGAAATCGAGGAAATATTTTTAGGGATGGGTTTTGAGGTCGCCTCGGGTCCCGAGGTTGAATATGTTTATTATAACTTCGACGCGCTGAATTCCCCCCCCGACCACCCCGCCCGCGATATTACCGATACTTTTTATATCACAGACGATATATTGCTGAGATGCCATACCTCAACCGTTCAGGTGCGGGTGATGGAAACGCAAAAGCCGCCGATTCGGATTATATCCCCCGGGCGTGTTTACCGCTCCGATGCGGTAGACGCTACACACTCGCCGATTTTCCATCAAATTGAGGGGCTTTATATCGACAAGGGTGTAACCATGTCTGATTTAGCGGGTACACTTGATGAGCTTATGAAGCGGCTCTACGGCGGCGATTGCAAAATAAGGCTTCGCCCTCACCACTTCCCGTTTACAGAGCCTTCCGCCGAGGTTGACGTAATGTGCTTTAAATGCGCGGGGCAGGGCTGCTCTATGTGCAAGCAGGAGGGCTATATCGAGCTTTTGGGCGCGGGGATGGTTCACCCCAAGGTGCTTAAAAACTGCGGGATTGACCCGGAGGTTTACAGCGGGTTCGCGTTCGGCATGGGACTTGACCGCGTAGTAATGAGGCGTTACGGCATTACCGATTTGAGATTGCTTTACGAAAACGATGTTCGGTTTTTGGGGCAATTTTAGGAATAGCAGGCTCTTAGCGGGGTCAAAAGCCAATCCCAATGAATAGGAGACATGAAAACATGAACAAGCCCGTCAGAAATGTTTTAAAGGCAAAGTTGGACATAATATTCAAAAAGCTTTTTACGGAAAATATGAAGCTTTTAATAGATTTAATTTCAAGCTTGCTGAATATACCGATTGAAGCTATCCAAAATGTTAAAATCAAAAACTCGGAAATTCTGCCCGATGGCATTGACGGCAAGTTTGTCCGAATGGACTTAAACATGGAGGTTGACGGCAAGCTTATTAACATCGAAATGCAGTACGGCAAGGACTTTTATTATAAGGACAGAACCTTGTTTTATTGGTCAAAGCTCTACGGCGGGGAGCTTTTAAGCGGCGAAAGCTACAAGGATTTGAAACAAAGCATTTGCATTAACATCGTGGATTTTCCTGTGTTTGATTGCTCGGAGTATCATTCGCACTTTACCGTAATGGAAAAAGAACGGCATGAAATTTTGTCGGACAAATGTGCTATACACTTTTTTGAGCTTAGGAAAATCGGGAAAGCAATTAATCAAAACGACAGAACAAAGCTTTGGCTTCAACTAATCAACGCCGAAACGGAGGAGGAGTTTGAGATGTTAAAGCAAACAGGAGTTGCCCCAATCCAAGAAGCCGTATACATCATCTACCAAATGAGCGAGGATGAAAAAATCCAAGAAGCCGCCCGTATAAGAGAGAAAGCTCTGCATGTCGAAGCCTCAAATATGAGCGGGGCGAGGGATGAGGGGTTGCAGGAGGGGTTGCAAAAGGGGTTGCAAGCCGGGAGGCGAGAGCAGTCTTTAGATATTGCCCGCAATCTCATTAGTATAAATATGCCCTTTGAGCAAATTGCTGAAATTACCGGCTTAACTCTTGAAGAAGCAGTTGCTTTAGCATCGGCTGATTTAAGGAGTTGTCACTAACGCAATAGGAGGAATTATAATGAATTTATCAATGAAATGGCTGAATGATTATGTGGACTTATCGGACTTGCCTATAAAAGAATTTTGCCTTGGAATGACTATGAGCGGCTCTAAGGTTGAGGGCTATGAGGTCGAGGGCGCGGAGCTTGAAAATGTGGTCGTCGGGGAAATATTATCCGTTGAGCCGCATGAAAATGCGGACACTTTGGTGGTATGCAAAGTTAACGTAGGGGCAAGCGCGCCGATTCAGATAGTAACGGGCGCGCCTAATGTAAAGGCGGGCGATATTGTCCCTGTTGCACTTCACGGCTCAACTTTGCCGGGGGGAGTTAAAATTAAAAAGGGCAAGCTTAGGGGGGTTGAGTCTCAAGGAATGCTTTGCTCCTTTAACGAGTTGGGGCTTACCCTCAATGACTTCCCATACGCCGACCCGAACGGCATACTTTTATTAGAAGAAGAGGACGGCGCAACTCTTGAAATAGGGCTTGACATAAGGAGCGCACTAAACCTAAACGATACGCAGGTTGAATTTGAAATTACCTCAAACCGCCCCGATTGCCTTTCGGTTTTAGGGCTGGCAAGGGAGGCAAGCGCGACCTTTAACCGCCCGCTCAAAATAAAAGAGCCGGAATACAGCGGGGCGGATGATGACATTAACGCCCTGCTTAAAGTCAAAATCCATGATGAAAAATTATGCCCGCGCTATATTGCGGGGGTTGTGAAAAATGTTAAAATCGGCAAATCCCCGCTTTGGTTGAGGGAGCGTTTGCGCGCTTGCGGCGTTCGCCCTATAAATAATCTTGTCGATATTACAAACTTTTGTATGCTGGAATACGGTCATCCGATGCACGCCTTTGATATACGCTGTTTGAGCGGAAATGAAATCAACGTCCGCGTTGCGAATGATGGCGAAAAAATCACCACGCTGGACGGTGTTGAACGTGAACTGACGAATAGTATGCTCGTCATAGCGGACGGTGAAAAGCCTGTAGCAGTCGCGGGAGTTATGGGCGGGGAATACAGCGGGATTACCGATGATACCGTTGATGTTGTGTTTGAGTCGGCTTGCTTTAACGGCGGCTCTGTAAGGAATACCGCAAAAGCGTTAGGTATGCGCTCCGATGCTTCCGCGCGCTTTGAAAAAGGGCTTGACCCGCAAAATGCTTTAGCGGCGATTAAAAGGGCATTTGAGCTTGTAGAAATGCTTGACTGCGGCAACCCCGTAAAAAATATGCTGGACAATGATTATTCGGAGAAAAGCTACAAGGGAGTGAAATTCAACCCCGCTTGGATTAATGCTTTTCTGGGCGCGGATATTCCCGAAGCAGACATGACGGATTACATCACGCGGCTTGGGTTTACTGTTAAAGGTAACATGGTTTACGCCCCTGCGGTTCGCATTGATATTGAATGTGAAGCTGATATTGCCGAGGAAATAGCGCGGATTTACGGATATAATAACATTCCGCGCAGAATGATTGAAGGGGTTGCGAAAGCTTCCGTATCCCCCGCGCAAAAATTTGAGCGCGCAATAAAAGCCGCGATGACGGCGGCAGGCGCGAATGAGATTATCACATATTCATTCACAAGCCCTAAAAATTTCGAGAAGTTAAGGCTTCAAGAAAATAACCCGCTGAGAAAAGCAGTTGTAATAACCAATCCTTTGGGCGAGGATGCGTCCGTTATGAGGACTACAATGCTACCCTCCATGCTTGAAATACTTGCGCGCAATTACAATAACCGCAACCCGCAAGCTTCGCTTTTCGAGCTTGGCAAGGAATATATCCCCGCCCAAGACGGCGGCTTGCCTAATGAAGTTTCGGTTTTATGCTTAGGCATGTACGGAGTGGGCGTTGACTTTTATGATTTAAAGGGGATTATAGAAAGCTTGCTTGACAAATCCGGCATTAAGGGATGCGAATATGCCGCGCCTAATGCAAATGATGAAAATTTCTGCAATGAAGAAAGCGCGTTCCACGGAGGGCGGTGCGCTTTAATATCCAAGGATGGCGTTTATATAGGAATAATGGGTGAAATCCACCCCGAAACCGCCCAAGCCTATGAAATTGAAACGAAGGTATACAGCGCGAAGCTGTTGATTCCGGCAATGCAAGCTTCCGCCTCTGCCGGAAAGCTTTACAAGCCGTTGCCTAAATTCCCCGCCGCTGTCCGCGATATAGCGGTGGTTTGCGATGATGATTTACCCGCCGCCGCGGTTGAAAAAGCAATAGCGGCAGGTGTCGGCAATATTCTTGAATCTGTCGCGCTGTTTGATGTATACAAGGGCAAGCAAATCCCCGAAGGTAAAAAATCGCTTGCTTATTCAATTACCATGCGCTCGCCCAAAGCAACCCTTACCGATGAGGAAGCGGATAAAGCTGTAAGCAAAGCTCTGAAAGCTCTGTCCGCTTTGGGGGCGGAGATAAGGGGTTAACGCCCATTCTGCGGGAGCGCGATGAGCCGCTATGTTCTTAGGAAAGGATGAAATTATACTTGAACAGCCCTGAAATACAAAAGCTTTTGGATAATCCCGACTTTAACGGCGCGGTTAATCTGCCCGGAGGTGAATTTGAAGGACCGTTTTATATTAACCGCCCTTGCACGGTTACGGGGAATAACACAACTCTTTGGAGCGGCGGCGGCTGTATCGTTACGGTTAATTCCCCGAATGTTACCCTTAAAAATATGCGGATTGAAATTACGGGCGTTCATCTGCCCCCGCATAAAAATATTGCCGTCTATTCCGTAAAGCGGGATACTGCGTTTGAAAACGTAGAGGTGAGCGGCAATATCGCGGGCATAGACGGCGAGGAGAAATTTTGGGGGATTCCTAAAGCTCTGGCTCTGGGAAAATTCCCCGCTAACCGCAATAATAAATTTACGGCGATTTTGGAGATTCCCGTTAAAACGGAGATTGAAGCCAAGTTTTACGATATTGAGATAACGCCGACAACCCTTAACCCCGGTCGCAACGCGTTGGAGATTACAACTGCTCCGATAAGGGCGGGTTCTTATGTTTATGGTGAAATTTTGCTTAAATCGGCGGTAATAAGGCGCGTAACCCTAAGCGGCTCAGCCGATGCTTCGATTGCGGAGCAGTCTGATGCGCCGATGCTTTTTGAGCCGAGCTTTGAGGCTTTTAAGGGGAATGAGAATATTGAGGCAAGCATTATCTACCCTGAAATAACGGAGCTTGCCGAAGCCGCGCAACACTCCACCCTGCCCCTTTACGCGCCGGATTATGAGGATAAATACATAGTAGGCAGAGGGATGAGAATAATTTTAAACTCTGAGGAGTTGGAAATTGAGCTTGTATGCACGGATTTGCTGTCCTATGCGGATATAGATTCTTATGCCTTTATTCTCGGCGATGACGGGGCTGTTTCAAGCAATGAGCAGCTTGTTTTCTTCGGCAGGGACTGTTCCCCGTGCAAATCCGTGCGCTACTTAAACACGGACAGGAGGGTGATGCTTGTCAACACAAGCACCCTGCCGAGCAACGCGGCGCAGATAGATTTTGTATTTTCCATTTACGGAAACGACAGGCGGGTTGATTTCAGCAAATTGAAAAACCCTGCCGTAAGCATAAAATGCGGAGACGGCAGAGTTTTTATCCTTCCGATTGACGGAAGCAGAGGCGTGAAAACAATCATAGCACTGGAGCTGACTAGGACGGAAAGCAATTGGGAGCTTATCCCGCTGGGGATGACCTACCGCTTCGGGATGGAACGGCTTTGCGGAGATTACGGGGTTAGGACTGCTGATTGATAATTTGATTAACTGATAGTATATAATATTATCAATATAACTTAATGTAAATAAATTTACTTATGAGTTTGCGCCGGAACGATACTTTTCAAACGCCGCTACTTCATCGGGGAGCGGGTCATCTTCCTCAATGTCGTCCCATGTTTTAGGTTTAAGTGCGTAGGCTCTTCTTATATATATCAAAATACGCTCTGCTTCATTTTCCTCAATAAAATTCAGCATACTAAGCAATTGTTCTTTTGCTGACATAGTTTTCACCCTTTCATTTTATTATATCATATTTAATTTCAAATGTCAAGAATTTACTTAATTCAGCGAAATAAAAAGCCCGTCAAAAGGTGTACTTTTTGACGGGTTTTTAATATGTAAAAATTTTATCATAAAATACTAAAAATTGCAACCTGTTTTTCAAATTTTTGTATAAATAGACAAAATAATTGTGTTTTTTTGGTTGTTGTATACCTTTGTCAAAAGGTACACTTTTTGACAGCTTTGTAAATCGCTTAAATTTATTATTTGAGTTAAAGAAGGTCTGAATATGGTAACGCAAGTTCATGATATGAGGTGTCGAAGTTGCGGGGCGGCGGCTGATATTGGTCAAACTAAATGCCGATTCTGCAATCAACCTGTCTTGATTTCAACTTTCACGAGCGTACACGCTATGCCAATGCCGATGATAAATCAGTATGCCGCCACATACAGAGAAGCCTTGCAAGGCGAGCCTAACGCAAAAGACCTAAACAACGGTATCGCTATGTGTTACTTGAAGCTTAAACTATATGATAAAGCTTTAGGCGCGTTTGAAAAAGCGATAGAGGCTCATTTTGACAATTCGGAAACATTCTTTTATGCCGCAATTTGCCTGCTTGGCGGTAAAAAGGCTTTTTTGGCGCAACGAGTAACAATTGATAAAATCGAGGAATACCTTAATGCGGCTTTGGCAATAGAGCCGAGAGGAATTTATCATTATTTTTTAGCTTATATAAAGTATGATTATTTTGAGCGGAAATTTTTTAATACGTCACCTACCTATCAAGAGGCATTAGGGGCGGCAAACAGCGCAGGGCTATCACCGCTTGATGTTGAACAGCTTTATGAGATTTTGGGCGTTTCACGCCCTGAAACGCTATAATATACTTGCCTTTTGACCTAGTTTTAAGCCTCATTCAACGGTGAGGATTGAAATATAACTTTTAATTTAACGGAGGTTGTTCTTATGAATTACAAACGAAACAATTGGTACTTTCAACCCAAAACTGGACTCATAGTTTTTGGTTGCACTTTGCTTTTTATGGGGATAATTATTTTAATGTTTTCCTTTTTTTATGGTACACTGTTTTTAATCGGTGCATTAGCAATCTTTTTCTTAACTTCCTTAGGAATTAAGCTTGATGAGCTTGACCGCTCATGTGAAGAGTTAGTTAATAACATGAAAGAGGAAGCTTTTTCATATTTCGGCATTGATGAGGAGCAGGTTAATGAAGCACCTGCCATGATTGTCAGCGGTTATGAATTTGGAGAAGATTTTGACGAGGATATAGGGCAAATTGTTTTTTGTAAAAAAGGCGAAGGTGGAGTATGGCGTTCATCACAGTATAAAGTATCGGTGTTATTATTTTCAAGGGAACAAATTTACTTTTTCTCACGTTCATTTTCGATTGTCAAAAAGGGGGATGTACAACAATACACGGACGAATTTTTTTACAGGGATATTGTTTCCGTTACTGTCATGAAAGAAAAAACTTTAGTTCCGAAAAACATGTCATTGATGATGGCAAAACTTGACCCTCGAGTAAAAGTAGAAAAGACTGCTGTAAGTTATGATGTACTTAAAATAACTACAACCGGCGGTACAACTATTAAAGCTGTAATTAAAAATAGCGCGGAATTTGACCGCTCATTTAATGCCATGCGGAATCTGCTGAGGGATAAAAAACAAATAATGGCTTAACGTAAACTAATCACATAACAAGGAGGCTAATACAATGCCGCTTTTCGGAAAAAACCCAAACGAATCCGCTTATATCGGCGGTAAAAAGCACTGGGCTGATGTAATTAAAAATTCAAGTTCCGGCGACCTTCTTATTTGGCGACAGCCGGAAGAAGATTTCAACACAAACTCAACGCTTATAGTAATGCCCGGTGAAGAAGCTATTTTCATCAAGGGCGGCGTTATTGAGCAAACATTTGACAACGGTACATACAAACTCTCGACCGAAAATTATCCATTTATCAGCCGTCTACGCAACAATCTCACGGGCGGCATCAGTACATTTAACTGTGTTGTGTACTTTGTACGCAAAGCACACAGTATGGAGATTTTGTGGGGTACATCCTCGCCAATTCAAGTGCGCGATAAACTACTTGGCATTGCTACAAAACTCCGAGCAAGGGGAGCATATAAGATTCAAGTTGACAATCCGCAAAAATTCCTTACAAAGCTTATTGGGAATAATGTCAACATGATGGAGCAACAGGAACTATTGGATGATTATTTCGCAAACGAATTTCAAAGTAAAATCAAATCAAGCATTACCCGCGCACTTAACGAAACGCAAACCGAGCTTCTTGGAATCGAGGCTCGCCTTGATGAATTTGCGGAAGTAGTTGAGCCGTTCTTCTGTGATGTGTTTGAAGATTACGGTTTGAAAATGATAAAATTTTCGATTGCCGCTATTGATATTGATGATGATGAAATCCGCCGCCGTTATGATGAAATTGGAATGGATGCCATCGCAAAAATGCGTAACGCACAGGCTAACAGAGGCGTTATGGATGTTCTCGGAGACGATTGGGGCAGACAGCAATCCGCGAATATTCTCGGCACACTTGCCGCTAACCCGGGTTCCGGTGGAATTGCCGCTGCCGGAGCGGGGCTTGGTATGGGAATGGCTGCCGGGGGTGTATTTGGGAATATGGCACAGCAAATGGTTACGCCCATGCAACCGCCACCACCCGCAACCAGTGGCGTTGATGACCCTGTTGCTACTCTTAAAAAATTAAAAGATATGCTTGACCTCGGATTGATTGAACAATCTGAGTTTGATACAAAAAAAGCAGAAATTATGAGCAGAATGTAGTGAGGTGGCGATATGAAAAAGACAAATATTTTATGGGCTATCCTGAATCTCGTTTTTTTAGTAATTTTCAATGCTATTTTCTTTATAATAGGCGGTACAGAGCATAATACATCTGTATGGATTTCATATGCGTTCATTCATTTTGCGTATTTCATGCTGTTGCTCACGCCGAGATTGATTCGCAGAGGGAAAAGCACAGCGGTATTTGGATTTTCGCTGTTTGCAATATCGACTACCTATTTTCTTTTGCAATTTGTCACAGGCATAATATTTATATTGATTGCCCCCGATAGTTATTGTTCTGCACTTTTGGTTCAACTTTGCATAGCCGGGCTGAACGGAATTATAGTGGTTGCCAATATGATTGCCAACGAACGCACGGCTGAAGCTGAGGAAAAAAGACAACACCAAATCGCATATGTTAAGGAGGCTTCCGTGAAAATAAAAGGCTTGTTAGATAAAATTGACGGCAAAGAAGAAAGAAAAATAGTAACGCGAGTTTATGATGCTATTTATTCAAGCCCTGTCAAATCGCATCCAAACTTAATTGAAATTGAAAATCGCATTATCCGTTCAATCAATGAGCTTGAACACGCAGTTGCAACAGGTAATAAAGACGACATTATTTCTTTGGCAAACTCATTACTGCCGACCATAAACGAAAGAAACAACCTGCGGGAGTGTTGACTAAATAATCACACTCTCCATCCCGCCCCGCGCCTAAATTCAACTACATCTCCCCCCGATTCTCCAAAGCCTTAAACAAAGTAACCTCATCGGCGTATTCAAGTATGCCGCCTATCGGTAAGCCGAACGCCAGCCTTGTTACTTTTATTCCGAGCGGCTTCAAAAGCTTTGAGATGTACATAGCGGTAGCTTCGCCCTCAACCGTCGGGTTGGTCGCCATAATAACCTCGGCTATGTCGCGAGTTTGTATACGCTTCAAAAGCTCCTTAATGCGAATATCGCCGGGCGCGATGCCGTCAATCGGCGAAATCAGCCCGTGGAGAACATGGTACGCGCCCTTATATTCACGGGTTCGCTCAAACGCGCTTATATCCTTGGGCGTTTCAACAACGCAAATTGTAGATTTATCGCGCCTTGCATCATCGCATATGGGGCATATTTCGCCCTCTGTAAGATTTTGGCAGACGGTACAGCATTTTACCGTGCTGTGTGCTCTGATTACAGCGTCCGCAAATGCACGCGCCTCGTCCTCCGTCATACTCATCACAAAATAAGCCAGTCTCTGCGCCGTTTTCATGCCGATTCCGGGCAATTTAGCAAACTGCTCCGACAGCAGGACTAGTGGCAAAGCCATATTCTCCATAGTAGCTACCGCCCATCAAATGTTATAATATTATCATCAAAATTAACGCTGAAATTGAATAAGCTAAGTACATTCATGCCGATAATGCCATCGAAAGGGAAGCTGTCAAGATTTTTATGTGAATGAACGTCAACATTGGTTAATTCTACAGAACCTATTTTAACCTTGGGAACTTGAATTTCGTGAATATCAACATATCCTCCCGCCGTTCTTGCTTTAGATTTTTTGGCATTGCTGAAACAGCCCAGCTCTTTTAAAACTCTTTCAGCAAATGAGGTAGTATTCGCGCCTGTGTCAATCAGCATGAACACCTTGCGGTATCTGTTATCAACAATGCTCCAAAATGGAACATCCGCATACATTAATCCTTTGATTATTTTTATATTAATTTTTTCCATCACAGCAAATACCCCCCCGCTTCATCGGGAAATTCACCGATAAAGCGATAATAGCTATCGGGATTTTTGAACCACATATCCTGTATTTCAAACTTGTCTTTTCCGTATGCTATAACCTCGCCGCCTAAAAAACCGTTGAATTCCGTCCATTTGCAATTGATGAAGCAAACAAAATTCCCGTCATATTGCTTTTCAATTTCTTCCATGGTTTGGTACATGGTTATTCCTCCTTTTTTATAGTTGAGAGTTGATTTAATCCCCGAATTTAATTTCCTCAAATTCGCAAATATCGTAGTAGCCGATTTTGCGGTATATTCCGCGTGCGGCATAGTTTGCGGCGTTGGCGAACAGGCAGCAGTATTTTTTGCGCTCCAACAGAGTGCGTGACAGAGCCGCCGTAACAGACGAAGCGTAACCCCTGCCGCGATAATAGGGCGGAGTATAAACGCCGCTTATCATAGCACCGTTCTCCGTGTTCCAATCATTATAAGCCTGCGATACGGGGTGGGAATCTTCCCATATATAATAAGAATCCTTGCCGAGGTGATGTTCCAAACGCTTGGCGTTTAGCTCAATGCTGAAATTTTCAACGCCGCAATCCTCTCTGAAAACACGCTCCCAATACGGGGCGTAGAACATATCGTCCTCCCTGAAAGGTCGGCAGAAGCCCGGTGCTTTTTCGACTTCGTTAATCTTATCAAGGCGCATCATATTAAGCCGCATTATTTTCATTTGCAGATGTTTCTCCGCGCCATTGTCTGCCGCGTAATTTTGTGCAAACCGCTCCGCGAGCCCCCGCTCTGCCAATATGCCCGGAATCCTCGGAAATTCAACAATTTGTGAATCAATTTTTTTTATTTCATCGGCAAGCAGTTTAACCGCCGCTTCATTCGGTATATTGCGTGTTTCGTAAACAAGCATATTAAACGGCGGCGTTTGGGCGGCGGTAAGCAAAACTCCACCGTCTGAACCCTTAACCGCCGCTAAAAACCAATCTGATTTATCTAATTCTTTATCTTCAATAAAACTAATCGGCAGACTGTTTTGCGCTTCATTTTCAAGCAAAATCTCAAATGTGTCCGCCGCAAAGGATTCGATGTTATTGTATCGTATGAATTTCATATGTAATTGCCTGCTTTCGCCGGAATCTTTTCAGCCTCACTGCGGGTTGGATTTATGTTGAAGTCCGTATATTTTTCCTTGAAATTTTTTGAATCGTACAATAAAAATTTTATACTGTGAATTGATGAATACTCATCTTCGGCGAATCTTGGAAAATTTGTTTTAATGAGTTCAAATAGTCTTCTTCTTTGCTCATAATCAAAACCCCTGAACTCAAACAAAAGCACGTAAACAATGGGTTTTGTAAAAATTTCGCCTTTAGCTAACCTTTTTAACAAGGTGTCTTTAAGCTTAGAATGAGTTTCGCACACAAACTGTATCTTACCACACTTGGGGCAAATACCGTCACGCGGACAATTTGACGCGCATTTCGAGCTTTTCTTGGTTTTTATGATGAATTTTCTACGTTCGCGTTCAATAACATCTTGTGGAATATTAGGGTTATCAAGATTTTTGACCTCTATAAACAAAAATTCATCCGGCATTTCCAAAGTAAAGTCTACAGAACTTAATCCCGGATAACTTACAGCATCAGCTTTGCAAGGGTTGTATTCAACAGGGAAACAGAAATCAAAACCGCTTTCGTCCTTAAATTTTTTAAACTGCATATTAACCCCCCATTGCCTTTTCGATAACAGCATTAAATAAATTTTCCGATGCCTCTTCAATAGGGTTATTTTCCAATTCCGAATATGAATTGGCGGTCGTGTTCTTTATAATTCCTGCCTCATCTTTATATAGGGACAAGAATAGTACATTATCTGTATTTTCTCTTTTAATGTCAATATGCTTTGCAAAAGTATAATTATGAGTTGCAACAAAAATCTGAACGCCGATGCGGGATAATTTAAGCAAAATATCAACAAGCTCCGGGATAAGCTCCGGATTTAAGCTGTTTTCGGGTTCGTCCCAAAAAAGTATTGCGCCCGGTTCAAGCTGTCCGCTTGCAACAAGTAAACCGAGATAGCCGAATTTTTTAAACCCGCTTGCTTCGTCAGAAAAAGGTATGCGGTTACCGTCCGTTTTTATTGTATAATACGTCCCCTCGCTTTGAACCCATTCAACAGTTCCGCCGATAATATTAACAACCTTTTGACCGATGGATTTTTGCATTTCTGATTGTTCTTGCATTGGAACATCCAAGGCAGATATGAGCACATCCTTGTAAATTCCACTAAAGCCCGTTGGTTTTTGTGCAATAAACGTCAACAGACCTTTCGCGTGTTCAAGTATATCCTTTTCGGGGATAAAGATATTTGAGGTTATTTTTTCACCATCTATAATAATATTTACTCTGTTTTGATACCTGTGTAACGCAACAATATTCCCATATTGACGCGCGTAATCACTATACATTGCTTTCAACAACGTAGTCTTCCCTGTCCCGTTCCCTCCAATGATAACATTAACACCCTTACAGAAATCAACGGCAAACTCGCCCTTAAAAACGCGAAAATCCTCAATTTCTACCCGACTGACAGCCATTCATTCCCACTCCTTATAGTCAATTAACAATTAACAGTCAACAGTTAACAATTCAGCTTTGCCAAAACGCAGAGTCATCGTATGGCATATACATTGGTATCGGCGGCAAGAATCTTTCAAACCTCAATTGATTATATAACTTATCTGCGTAAGGGTCGGGAATTTCTACATCATGAGGACCATCATTCCACGACCAAATAAAAATGATTTCAACTTCATTTTCTTCATCATATCGCAAACCATGATATTGATAAGTTCCGCTGCTCTGCACATCCGGCAGTATCTCCCTGGATATTACAGTAGCTCGGTTTTCTCTGTCAACAAGAAGCAGCATACTATATAGTTCCTCCAATTTATCCAAAGGAACATCAGGAATATCGGCAACGCTATGCTTTGCTCTGTAATCTATAAAGTCCAGCCCGTAATAATCCTCATATGTCGCTTCTTCCAGTCTGTGATATACATCCGATATGCGATAATATTCAAGGGGATTTTCTATCATAAAGTTAAAAAACTTGACCTCGCCTTGATTCGTAAGATAGTGCCCCGTAATATTTTCACTACGATTCATATCGTGATTATAGGTTGCGATAAAAACTATTTCCGGCATATTATTTAGTTTTTGATTATTTTCAGCTTCAGAAGGCAAAAACAAATTCACACATAGTAACACAATAGTCGGCAATATTTTTATGCTTTTCATACAGATACCACCCTAATGTTTCTCTAACAATGAACAGTTAACAATTATAGTGTCAGCTTCGCCGACAACTTAAAATGTTACGCCAAAGGCGTAACTCCGAAATTGTTAACTGTTAACTGTTAATTGTCAATTGTTAATTGTTCAAAATATTCCCGGCAGATTAACCCCGCCCGTAATCGCTCCCATTTCGCTTTCGGTTGTTTCTTCGATTTTGCGGACGGTATCGTTAAACGCGCTTATGATTAAATCTTGGAGCATTTCAATATCGTCCGGGTCAACAACTTCGGGCTTGATTTCAAGTGACTTGATTTCCTTTTTGCCGCTCATCGTAACAGCGACAGCTCCGCCGCCCGCACTGCTGTTGAACTCCCTTGTTTCAATATCCTGCTGAAGCTCGGTAATTTGAGCCTGCATGTTTTGAACCTGTTTCATCATCTGGTTCATATTTTGAGCTCCGCCGCCCATCCCAGCCGGTAATCTTGATTTCATTTTAAAAAACTCCTTTTAAATTAATTTATTTCAATCGGTATGTTATTTTCAGCCGCTTTGTCAATCAAAGCTTGCAGACGAGATTTTGGGGGTGAGGGTTGAAGTTTTGGAGGTGGGGTTTGAGGTTCAGGGTTTGAGGGCTGGAGGTTTGGGGGGGGAATTTGAGGTTCGGGATTTGAGGGGTGAATGTTGGGGGGTTCATTATCACCCTCATTCCTCATTTCTAATCCCGCGTTCTCAGTTTCCGTTCCCGTGTATTTTGCTCTGATATTATAAGCCTTGCCTGTTATATATTTAACTGCCTCCCGCAATTTTGCGGCGTTTTCGGCTTTCTTTAGTAAATTCAAAAAAAACTTGTTCTGCGCGCAGATAAATAAAAATCCTTGATTTTCAAAAGCCGTTGAACCGTTTAATGTCCCCGATACAGAGGGGCAGATTTGAGAGAAATATTCCAAAATCTCCGCCCATTGCAAAACAGGCTTGAAGCTCCCCCCTGATTCCTGAGTCTTAGGGGGGGGCTGATTTGGTTGTACGGCGGCAGACATTGGCGGCGGCTCGTATGACGGCGGAGGAGGGGAATAGCCGTAATCTTCCTGCAAACTTGACGGTCGCCGGGGCGGAGCATACGCGGTAGCAGGTTTGGGCGGAATCGCCGCTTGCGGGGGTGCTGCAAATTGTGATGGTGCAACTGCTTGCGGCGGTGCGGCTTGCAGAGCGGGCTTTACGGCGCAAAGGCGAATCATGCACATCTCGGTTTCAACCCGTTTAAGCGGGGTTCGCGCAAGCCGCTCGTTGCTCTTTTGCAAGATTTCAAGCTTGTCCAAAACATCGCCCAAGGCAAGCCCTTTTGCAACGGCTTTAAGACGCTCAATTTCATTCGGCATACAAGCTAAAATGCCCGTATTATCGGGCGCGGCTTTGAGCATCATAATATTTCTGAATTGCGCGATTAATTCATCGCAAAGCTTTTGCATATCCTTTGACATGCCGTAAAGCTTGTCAATGACGACCACAGCTTTTGCCGCGTCCTTTTCGGCAATTGCCTCAACAATGTCAAACAGATATTCACGCCCCGCAATCCCTGCGGCTTCGGATACTGTTTCTATAGTCACCGTTTCGGCAAACGCCGTGCATTGGTCAAGCAGTGAAAGGGCGTCTCTCATGCCGCCGTCGGCTGTGCGCGCAATCAACTCCGCCGCTTCTTTTTCAAGAGCGATTTGCTCTTTTCCGGCAATAAGCAAAAGTCTTTCGGTAATATTATCGGGCAGTATTCGGCGAAAATCGAACCGCTGGCAACGGGATAAAATTGTCGGTATTACCTTGTGTATTTCGGTAGTCGCCAGTATAAATTTAACATGCGCCGGGGGTTCTTCCATGATTTTCAAAAGCGCGCCCCAAGCGTCCTTTGAAAGCATGTGAACCTCGTCTATGATATATATTTTATATTTGCACCGCTCCGGCGTGTAAACCGCGCCTTCGCGCAGGTTGCGAACATCGTCCACGCCGTTATTGGAAGCCGCGTCAATTTCAATCATATCCGAAAGCGCGCCCATTTCCGCATCAATACAAATGCCGCATTTAAGGCATGGATTACCATCGGTCGGGCTTTCGCAGTTAACGGCTTTAGCGAAAATCCGCGCACAGGTTGTCTTGCCCGTACCCCGTGAGCCTGTGAATATATAGGCGTGAGCCGTCTTTTCACTCACAAGCTGATTTTGCAAAGTTACCGTTATATGCGGCTGTGACACAACATCGTCAAAGGTGAGCGGGCGGTATTTTCTGTATAAGGCTTTATACATAGTTATATTCCTTTACTCAAATACATTTTCCGGCTTTATATTTTTCATATTTTCGCCGATTTTATCAAGCAGACCCGCGCCCTCCGCAATTTTGCAGTAATAGCTCTTAAAGCCGTCTATATCGTCCATGTTATTGGTCAAGGCGCGGCTGAAATATTCCATACTTAAATCAAGGTTTTTTCTTTGGAGATGAACCAGAGAGCATCCGCCCAAAGCAAAGGCGTAATTTTTACCCGATTCTATAGATTTCTCAAAATACTCCAAGGCTTTTTCGGCATCGCCGCTTTTGAGGCAGGTTAAGCCCATATCGGTCAATATATAATCAATATCGGTATTCCTTTTCAAAAGCGAATTATAAACCTCCATCGCTTCATGGAAACAGCCTGTGTTTGTATAACATCTGCCCGCCATTATGTAAATGTCATCGCAGTTTATATTGAGCTCGATTGCCTTTTCAAAATATTTGGCGGCATTTGTCGGATACCCCATAATCTGGTAACAGCGCGCATGAAAATATGACAATACGGCACGCCACGAATCCGCCATATTATGATTTTCAAGCTCATTGAAAAAATCAAGAGCTTTGTTATAATCGCACAGATGAAGCGCGTGAACCCCCTTGCGGAACATCCAAGAAGTTCGAGAAAATGAATTAAAGGTATTCCCTATAATGAGCGTGTCAAAAGGGTAAAAGTTAGAAACGGAAGCATCGATACAAGCTAAAATTAAGTTGGTGACCAAGGGGAGCAGCACGATAACGATAATCAATACAAGGCTGAATTCGCGGGTGCAAAGCCCCATAAGCCCCGCCGCCGCCGAAAGCACCGACACAAACAGCGAAATAGGAGTAGTTACCTTGCTGTTTCTGATAAAATTGCTCAGAAAACAGCTTAAACCAAGAAAATTGCCCATAACAAATATTCCTTTCTATATTAAGAGTGAGGAATGAGGAACGGTGACCCCCCTCAATCCTCACTTCAATCTTCCCGCCCGATACATAGGTGTGCGGACGGGCTGCGGCACACAAAACATTCCGCTTAATGCTGCTCGGTTCCCCGCCTGACATGGTTCACGGCGTCCCGTTGCACAGAGTCCGCACACCTATATACCGGTTCAATTTAAATATATTATAGCACATTTAAATTTGATTTGCAATAGGTTAGAGAAATTTTTATTCTTGACTTTTTTTAAAAAAACTCAAACCCCTAAAAATCACGCGCTCCCCCAACCCCAATTTGCTAATTTTTGGTTATTTTGCACAAAAAAAAAAAAAAAAACAACTACATTTCCTACAAATAGCACAAAAACCCATTTACAAACAAAATCAAATAGTGTAATATTATAGTATTGTGAAAGGAGTTAAAAATTATGAAAAAATTAACAGCGATTGCTCTAACGGCGGCTATGTTATTGTCTTTATCAGCGTGCGGAGGCGTTGATAATTCGCAAAGGGAGAAATATGACAGGGTTATGGCTGAGAATAATTCGGTGCATTAGTTGCTTTGGGCGGAATGGTATTTTGTTTAGTTTTTTGTATAATGTCCATAGTTGGCGCGGTAAAAGCAGGAAAGGTTATTGACGGAAAGTATTTGCGTGATGTTCAAAGTAATCTTGTTGGGTTTTAAATTGAGTTTGCTCAATTAAAATAAAAAATTATTGGAGGTTATCACTATGAAAAAGAAAATTTTAAGCGTAATTTTAGCCCTGGCAGTCATGTTACCGCTATTTGCAATTCCCGCAACCGCAAATGACAAATGGGAGGGGTATATAAGAATATCTAAATCCGAGGATTTAGAACTCATGGGTTCATATGCTAATCGTTCCGGCAAATTCTATCTGACAAATGATATTGACATGAAAGACTATGGAGTATGGACACCGATTAATGGCTTTCAAGGAACACTTGACGGCAATGGCTTTGCTATAAGAAATTTAACAAGCACAAAAGGCGGTCTGTTTGGAACTTTAGGCACAAACACGACTAATGCAAATATTACAATAAAAAACCTTGGATTAATAAATGTGTTTATTCAAAACGATGGAGATGTGGGAGCATTGATAAATCGTTGTGATAGATATTTAGGGGGTAGGGTAAATATAGAAAATGTTTATGTAACTGGGAAAATTGCAAACACGGCGGCAACATCAACATCCGTTATAGTAAATTGTGCCGGTGGTCTTATAGGTAATTGGTTTACCAATAGAAAAGCGGCTCTAAGTTTAAAGAACTGTTATAATGCCGCAACGGTAACATCTGAGCAACACGCCGGGGGAATATTGGGTTATTCTTATGACAATGTTGAGTTTAATAATTGCGTGAACGCTGGAGAAATCAGCGGTAAAACTCAATATGTAGGTGGTATTGTCGCATATACTAATAGCTTATTGCGTTCTTCATACAGTTATGGAATAATACGAAATACTAGCACATCGGGTACTGTTAGTTCGCCGGGTGGATTAGTAGGCTATGCCGAGAAAAATATTTTAATGCAAGATTGTGCCACTTCATCAAGCCGTGCGATAGGCGGTGATACAAATAACTCTACAGAGGTAAGAGTAAATGTTCCCCTAGCTGACTTCAAAAAACAAGAAACCTACAAAGGGTTTGATTTCAGAAATATTTGGTACATTCACCCGCAAGTTAACAACGGATACCCCATTCTCCGCATTATGATGAAAAACTATAGAATACCTGCCGAAAGCAACAGCACTTCATCGCCGGAACAAACTGTAAATTACGTGACCACGGCAAATGTAAATCTTCGCTCAAATCCCAGCACATCATCAACTGCTATAGTTGTCGTTCTTAAAGGCGAAACCGTTAGAAGTTCAGGCAGCAGAAGCGGTTGGCATAAGGTTACATATAAGGGGCAATCGGGATATATCAATGCAGATTATCTCGAAAAAGCCAGCGGGTAAAGCTTTTCATCTTTTTATTTACCCCCGCCCCACCCATTCAACCCGGCTCTCCTCATCGCTCCGAATATCCGATTGGAAAAGCCTTTATCCGCCTTATCCCTTTCGGCGAGGAACTGCTTGGTTTTTTCACGGGAGGTATGACCGTCAACCGGGCATTTTGATTTGACTATGGGCAATGAATGACGCTTAGCCGCGCTTATAACCACCCTTTCCGGGGCAAAGACAAGCGGACGGATAACGGTCAAATCTTTGCGCGAAAGGTAGTTTTTCGGCGCGAAGCACCCAAGTCTGCCCTCGTTGAACAGGTTCATGATAAAGGTTTCTACTACATCTTCAAAATTATGACCCAAGGCAATTTTATTGCACCCTAATTCCTTAGCGGCGTTATGTAAGGCACCTCTTCGCATACGGGCGCAGAGCGAGCAGGGATTGCTCTCCTTGCGTATGTCAAAAACAACCTCCGCTATATCGCTCGGCACTACTCTGTATTCCACCCCAAGCTCATTGCATAAATCCAGCACCGCCGAGTAATCCCCGTCAATGCTGTTAAATCGCGGGTCGATTGTTACGGCGGCAACGCCATAGTCAATTCCGGCAAATCTTTTCAGAAGAACAAGCCCTTTGAGAAGAACAAGGCTGTCCTTCCCGCCCGAAACGCCTACGGCTATTTTATCGCCGTCCTGTATTAAATCAAATTCCTGTACAGCTTTTCGCATATAGCTTAGAATCCTTTGCATAAAGACCACCCCTTAAAAATTCAATAGGCTCTAAACGGGAAGGGTTATTTTAACCGTAGTCCCAACCCCGAGCTTGCTGAAAATGTCCAGATTTCCCCCGTGCATGGAGATAATTTCATCGGCAATGGCAAGACCTATGCCCGAGCCGCGTTTGGTATGGTTTGCTTTGTAGAACTTTGTTCTTATTTTCGGAAGGTCATGTTCGCTTATACCGCAACCCGTATCGGAAACGTCAATTTGTATATGCTCCGCATCCGACATAAGAGCTTGAACGGTCACCTCGCCCCCGCTGTCGGTATATTTTATGGCATTATCTATTACGTTTATGAATACCTGCCGCAGGCGGTTTTTATCTCCGAATATGAAAGGAAGCATATCCGGCTCTTCATATATTACGGTGATGCCGTCTTTTTTCGCACGCTCGGCGTAAATCAGCACAGCCTCCCCAATCTCCGCCAGAATATCAAGCTTTTCCTTGTTCAGAGAAAGGCGTTTATTCTGCATACGCGAAAAATCCAAAAGCTCCTCCACCATCTGAGAGAGTCTTTCTGTTTCTCCTGTTATAACGCGCATCCCTTTTTCTACCGCATCGCCGTCATTCGGCATACTTCTTATCGTTTCAGCCCAGCCCTTTATAGCGGTCAGCGGTGTTCTCAATTCGTGTGATACGCTGGAGATGAAGTCGTTCTTCATATTTTCGGAAAGGGCAAGCTCCTTTGCCATGTTATTGACGGCATCGCAAAGCTGCCCTATTTCGTCATCATTTTTCTTTTGTATTCTGATTGAAAAATCTCCTACGGCATACCTGCGCGCAGTGCCGCTCAGCTGTGTAACGGGGATAACGATTGAGCGGATAAAATAAGAGCCTGTAAAGAACATAAAGCAAAGCATTAATACGCAGATTACAATCAGTGCAAAAGCGGCGTAGTAAATCTGCTTGTCCACATCTTCAAGGGAGCTTACCAAGCGTACTGCCGTGTAGCCGGAACTGTTAGGCGGGGTAATCACGCTGATTGCCATTATTTTTTCTCCGCCGGACGACCGCCCGACTGCGTAGCCGCTGGAGCCGTTGTCGAGCGCGTCGAAATAATCGCTTAAAAATAAATTTACAGTGGGAGCAAAGCCGGAGGAGGTGAGCTCAATCTCCCCTCTGGAATTTATTGCCATAAGCTCCATCTTTTCTTTTTCCGACCATCTTTCGACTACGTTCCGCAAATCCGCGGAAAAGCCCAAGGCGGAATTATTATAAGAGGCTTGAAGCATACTTGAAACCATATTCATGCGCGAAACCATATATTGCTGTGCCGCGCTGTAGTAATAATTCCTTATGAAAAACACAGCCGCGGTAATCAATATCGTCAGAACAATGAAAACCCCGCCCAAGCTGTTCACAAGCCATCGCCGCGTTATGCTTGTTTTACGCATTCTGCTCACCTCCTATTCGGAAACATGCGAAAGTATGTAATCAGCGATAATTTCATACGCTTCACGCGTAAGAGCGGACATTTCCGAATCCTCGGACATAGAGGAGGGGAGCTTGCCATCGTTGCCCGTAAGCTCGGTGTTTACATCTAAGTAATAAATGCCGTTTCGGTTTGCAAAGCTCAGAGCGGCTGAGTTAAACGAGTTGATTTTGGCATTTGTCCGCTCTTGTGTTTCGGAATCGGCGGGTATAGGAAAAAGCGAAATCAGGTAAATTGCAGTGCCGGGGTTTTGCTCCTTTATATTGTCAATAAACTCTTGGTAATGAGCAGTAAAAACACTTTCGCTGAATTCATAAGCTTCCTGCGAGCCTATAAGCAGGTAGAGAGCTTCGGGGCTTATGCTTTCGACCAGAGCCGGGATAGTTGTTACCTCGCCTTTATATGAAGTCATAAAGGAATCAAGGTTGTCAAATTTAAGACCGTTTTGTGCAATTACCCTATCCGGCGGCACTAATGAATATTCGGCAAGCCCTTTTAAATCGGCATTTCCGATAAAAAGAGCGGTATCAAAGTATTCCTTGCCCCGTGGCTCTGACCTTACTACCGGGTTTATAACCCTTTTAGCCGAATCAACCGATAAATTAGCATAGACAGCCGGCTCTTCTGAACTGTTCGCGCTTAATCCCGTAATGATATAGCTGTCATCCCTCATATAAAGCGTGAAGCAGACAGCAAAGCTTGCAATTGTAAAAAGAAACAGGAACGATAACCGAAATTTCGGACGTTTTCTCTCCTTGCGGCAGAACTCCATAAGATACACTCCTTAAGTAATTGTAAAATTATAGTAAATTCGATAAGCTTTTATGTCGTAAAGACGTATAATTATATTATACATTAATTATTCAATATATGCAAGTTACAATTTTTTTACACGCAAAAAAAACACCGCATTTTTTTAAAAGCGGCATTTTTTTGTTGTATATGAATCAATACGTAATCGCATGAATAACCTTCATGTCGTCTATTCGCGCTGATACAATCCGTCCGTTCCCTATCATGTAGATAACTTCCCCCTTTAATACAGCTCTTGCAAAAGCCGCGCTTTCGTCAAGGTCTGTATATTCTATAACGCCTTTCAGCTCAAAGCCGGAGAAATCGTTATAGCTGAACACATAATATTGATTTACCGTGCCGAATTGATTATTATAATAAACAGGCACGCCGATAATTGAATTTTCGCGGTTTAAAAACAATGCACGCTTTGAAAAAAGAGCTTTTGATACGATAACCCCCTGATTTTCAGCAAAATCTATGCTGTTAATCAAAATACCGTTATCAACGCTGTACATGCCGAGTTTCAGACCAACCGTGTTGCCGGAATTGTCGTAAACGGAGCTTATGCCGATTTCCTCTGTTTCGGTAAATTCAAGAAGATACTCAGCCGAAGCCGCGCTGGATTGCGACCTAAGCCACTCGTTATCTTGGTTTTGAGCGTATTCGCTTTCCGTGTCGATGAATTCGGTTTCACCGTAAGCAATAACCTCCGCGCTGTCAAGCGTAAAGCTTGTGACCAGCTTGTAGTTAACGCCCGAATCGGTAAAATAGATATTATCTTCGTCTAAGCGGACATCTCTTCCCGTTCCTAAAACAGCCTTTACCGAAATATCCGGTACATCGGGCTGAATCGCGCTAATTACCGTGTAATCGGTACTGCTCGCCGATGAGGGGATGATGATGTTGCTCGGTTCTACAAAAAATCTTTCACCGTTTACAAAATAGGCGGGTACAAAATTTTCAAGCTCTGAACCCTCGCCAAGCGGACTGACGCGATAATCCGTGTAAGACGTAACAATATAAATCGCGCCGTCTTTTACTCTTGAAGCTAAATAACGACCGTTTTGCTCGTAGGATGTTACATGCTTCGGACTTGCCTTATCCTTTACATCAAAGATTTCCAAAACAACATTTGTTTTGGGTTGAAAGCTTTTCTCAGAATTCTCGGCAGTTTTATCAGGGGGTGCTGCCCCATCCGTAAAAACCGATTGCTGTAAGACTTCGCCGGAATTTTGCGGGGCAGGGTCAATAATGTCTGACGGCTGAGTGTCCGATTCGTCTGCTGGAACAAACTCTTCGGTTGCAGAGTTGTCAGCGTTATCAACATTTCCGTGAGCCGCGCTTTTATTGAAAGTGAAAGTTTCTTCATCTTTTTCCGAAACCAGTATAAGCGTATCGCCGTGAAGTATAAGCGCGACGGGAAGGTTAAGCCCGTGTTCAACGACAGCTGTGATTTCCATGGTATCCATATCAACGATATGCAGAGTATCGCCGAATACGCAATAAATGCTATTACCATCGCTTTGCACTAAATCCGCGCCGGAAAACAAGCTCTCGTCAAGCGTTGACGTTGTACCGGGCTGTGTTGCCGCAGTTTTCGCGGTTTCGGGCGGTTCTGTTACCGTAACGGGGGGGTGTGTGGTTATGCTTCCCTTAGGTTCAACCGTTTCGCCGCTTGTGATGGATGATTCTACGATAATGTTTGAAATAATACTTTCAATTTGCTCGTAAGAGTCAGCCGATGCGGGTACATCATAAACTCTCGGTCTTTCAATGTCCGGCATTTCATAGGTCTTGTTGTAGCTTAGTAAACCGACCGCTAATACTAAACATGCGGCGGCAGCTCCCGCAGTCCTTATTGTAATGGTGCGACGTAATGCAGAGGTGACAGGAATCGGCTTATTATTTTTATGCTCTGATTTCCTGTGGGACTGTTCGGATTTAGCCTTAATCATAAGTGCGATATTGCTCGGAGCGAGTTCAACGGGAATCTCAAGCTCATCGAACATTTCATTTAAGCTGTCCTCAAATCTCATTAATTCCAACCTCCTTTCAGCTTTTTTCTGTCAGCATGTTTCTCAGCTTAATTTTAGCGCGCGCCGCTTTGGACCTGACGGTATTTGCAGACATACCGACAATTTGGGCAATCTCCTCGCTTTTATAGCCTGAAACAACGCTAAGTGATAAGACAAGTCTTTCATCCTCGTTCAGCTTTCTGAACTCCTCCATTAACTCAATGCCGTTATAATTAATTCCGTTTTGCTTTCCTTGTTCTACATTATCAATGCTGTCAAGCTCTACTTGGTAATTATTTTTCTTTATATAATCCTTCTGCTTGTTTTTTATCTTTACAGTAAGGATTTTAATTATCCAAGCCTTGAACGCTTTTTCGTCGCGCAAATTTTTTATTGAGGAGTAGGCTTCCATAACCGCGTCGCTAACCGCGTCGGAAGCGTCGTGCTGATTTTTAAGATTTGAGAAAGCTATGCGGTATAAATCTTTATATACAAGAGAGTACAGTTCGGCAAAAGCGTCTGCGTCTCCGTTTCTTGCTTTCCTTACCGCTAAAGCAAAGTCGGTATTCATTTTTCTTAATATCACCTCGCTGCGTTTAACGCAACAAAAATACGATGACATTATACCGCACCTTTTTCAAACCTTAAAAAAGACCTGCTATATAGGTAGTGGCTAATTATGCCCGTTTTGTTGCAGTCATATATTAAATTTGTAAAAACTCACAAAAATCAATTCAAAACTTGTTATAAATGCACAAATAAATAGTGTATGACTATATCGATTCGGCGACCATATCTTCAAACTTATATCCCATACCTCTAAGGGTGACTATGAATTTTCTGTATTCGCCCAAGGAATTTCTCAGCATTTTAATGTGGGTGTCAATCGTTCGGTCGTCTCCGTAAAAGTCGTAACCCCATATATCCTCCAGCAGTTTTTCTCTGGAGAGCGCGACCCCCTTGCGGCGCACTAAGTAAAATAACAGCTCGTATTCTTTAGGTGTTAAAGAAGCGGGAACGCCGTTTACCAGAACCTCGCGCCCCGTTATATTAATAACAAGCTCCTCGAAAATGTATTTTTCGGTACTGTTTAATTTTAAACCCGCTCTTTTAAGCACCGCATTGATTCTCGCCATGAGCTCCTTAGGGGAAAAGGGCTTTACTATATAATCATCTATGCCGATTTCAAATCCGAAAAGCTTGTCATATTCTTCGCCCCTTGCGGAAAGCATAATTATCGGCGTTTGCTTATGCTTACGGATTTCCTTGCAGGCAGAGTAGCCGTCTAAGCGCGGCATCATTATATCCATGATGATAATATCGAAATCCTCGCGGCGGCAGAAGTCTACGGCTTGCATCCCATCGCTTGCTTCTGTTATGTCATAGCCCTCAAATTCGGCGTATTCTTTGATAACTTTTCTGATTCTGTTTTCATCGTCTGCAATCAGTATCTTAGGCATTTTACAGTAACCTCCGATTTTTCAATATGTTGATTAGCGTATGCCGTATGAGCTTTTGATAATCGGAGGCTGCTGTATACTGTACTCCTAAAGCTTCTTATATCTGACCTTATCATTGGTTTTAAGCTTCATTTTAGGCAGGCAGGGGGTTAGGGCGGCTATGGCAACCTCAATCTGCTTTTCAGTTGGCTCTCTTGTGGTAATATGCTGAAGCCATATGCCGGGCGCGGATATAAACCGCGTAATGATATTATCATAGCGTCCTGCTATTTTAATGATTTCGTAGGCAATCGATGCCTCGGGGAGCAAAAATAAAAGCTGAAGCCCAAATCTGACCCACATATTATCACGCGGCAGAAATAATCCCACAATTACGCTTAGGATAAGAACCAGCAGTATAAAGCTCGTCCCGCAGCGGGGGTGAAACCGGGGGTGTGCGGCTATGTTTTGGACGGTAAGCTTTTTCCGCGCTTCATAGCAGGCAATCGCCTTATGCTCCGCGCCGTGATATTGAAAGACCGTTTTGATAGACGGCATGAAGGAAATTCCGAACATATAGCCCGTAATTAAGATAACTCTGACAAAGCCCTCGGTTACGGAGCGCGAAAAGTCAGTATCGGGCATCCCCGCCTTAATCAGCAGATTAGCTGTAAAGACAGGACCGCCCTTGAAAACGACTAATGAAAGCGCAAAGGTTATTACAACGGTAACGACCATAATGACAGGCAACAGCTTATCGATAAAGTTATCGCCGAATTTCGCGCTCAGTTTATCATACAGCCATTGCTCAACCTTAGAGAGTTCTTCCTCCTCATCGTCCTCGGTGATTTGCTTTTCCGAGGATTTCATTGTACAGCGGATTCCTTCTTTCATGCTGATAAAGAAGTTAATACACCCTCTTATAAATGGTGCTTTCGTATACCAAGGGGCGTTTTTGCCGGTTTTAATCGACCATGTTTCAACCTCGATTTCGCCGCTCGGCATACGGCAAGCCATAGCCGCCGTGCCGAGACCGCGCATCATGATTCCTTCAATCAGAGCTTGACCACCTATTTTTGATTTAAAGCGATTGCCTTCTTTTTCTTTTTTCAAAATAAATTCTCCTATGTTCGCGCTCCACGACCCCTTCAGTCTCTTCTGCAGGTATTAAAGAATGCTCTGTCCAGCACGATAAAGTCATCGATTTCGGGTATAATCTTCCCGAAATTTTGACCCTGCACGGTAACCAGCACGGCGATTTTACCAATATTTTTCAGCTGCTTGAAGATAGGGATGTAATCGGTATCTCCGCTTACTATGTACGCTATGTCGAAGGAGTTGTAATGCGCTTTGCTTAGAATGTGTATTGCCAAGTTTATGTCCGTCCCTTTTTCGACCTTGTAGTAGGTGCTTCTGTTGGTTATATCCATCTCAATGGTCGGGTCGGTCGGTCTTGCGTAATAGCTGCTCTCCACTACGTCTATATACCGCGTGTTTTTCAGCCCCGAAATCCACTTGTAGTGCTTGCAGAGCCGTTCATCCCTCATTAAAAAGTCATCCGGTCTCGGCGCGAAAATAAAGGCTTTTAAAAAATCAACATTCTCAATTTTCATTGTTATGTTTTTAAACAGCACATTATAATCCAGCTTAGGTGAAAACTCGTTTTCCGAACGGTAATAGTTTTGGATGCTGATGTCAAAGTTCAAGTGGTCTAAAAAAATCATTCCTCTTAACATAAAATACCTCTTTCTTAAAATCTTAAGGGCTAAGTGCTGAAAAAGCAGTTAGCCCTTTCGTTTAAAGTCTCGTACAAAAGGCAGGTTTAAAAACCATCTTTCGTAATTTTTGTTAAGTTTACGCTTAACTATATTATTATAACCCTATTTTTGCAGAAAGTCAACTTCAAGCTGAAAAATTAGTTAATTTGCACAATAGCTACCCTCAAAAATATGCTATATCAGAGTATAACAAACAATTCCGCCGGAAGCGGAATTGATAAGTATATTTCGGTGTGCTTAATAATTTTCCGCCTTAACTAAGAAGTAAGCTTGAGGATGTTCGCAAACAGGGCAGAGCGGCGGAGCTTGCGTGCTTGTATGAGCGTGACCGCAGTTTTGGCAACGCCAAACAACTTTCTCACCCTTCGCGAAAACATTGCCCGACTTTATATTGTCAAGCAGAGCTTGAAAACGCTCCTCGTGAGTCTTTTCAATTTTGGCGACTGATTCAAACAAGAATGCGATATGCTCAAAGCCCTCGTTTCTTGCTACCTGCGCGAAGCCCGAGTACATATCGGTCCATTCGTAATTTTCTCCGTCAATCGCATCCTGCAGATTTTGCTCCGTATCGGGTACTCCTTCGTTTAAGAGCTTAAACCAGATTTTGGCATGTTCCTTTTCATTATTAGCGGAATCTTCAAAAATTTCGGCGATTTGGACATAGCCTTCTTTTTTTGCCTTAGCGGCGTAATAGGTATACTTATTACGCGCCTGCGATTCTCCCGCAAAAGCGGTTTTAAGATTGGATTCGGTTAAGGTTCCTTTGATATTAGCGGTTGCCATAATATTGCCCCCTTAAAGTTAAAATTAAGATTATTTTATAATTATACACTAATTTACATGATTTGTCAATCAAAGTATTCGCTAAAAGTTAACGAAAAATTACCGAAAAATTACCGCAATTTTACCAAGGCTTGACCGCTCCCGCAATATCTTGAAGGTGACCCAAGCCGTTGTCATGAGCATATTTTTCAAGCCCCTCAATGATTTCCGCGGGAATATTGGGGTTTGAAAACAAAGCAGTGCCGATTTGAACAATTTTCGCGCCTGCCATCATCATCTCAACGGTATCCTCCCACGAAGAGATTCCGCCTATACCGCATACGGGAATCTTAACAGCCCCCGCCACCTGCCAAACCATGCGGAGCGCAACAGGGAAAACAGCGGGACCCGACAGCCCGCCTACGTTATTTTTGAGGATAGGGCGCGCAGTCTTTATATCAATCCGCATACCAAGCAGGGTGTTGATTAGAGATACCGCGTCAGCACCCTCCGATTCAACCGCCTTCGCTATATCGGCTATATTGGTAACATTCGGCGAAAGCTTGACCATCAGCGGCTTTTTTGAAGAGCTCCGCACGATTTTAGTGATTTCAGCCGCTCCCTCGCAAGTCACCCCGAAAGCGATTCCGCCCGCCTTTACGTTTGGGCATGATATGTTGAGTTCGACCATATCAACGGAGGTGGCATCAAGCCTTTGGGCGACCTCGCGGTATTCCTCCGCCGTTTTTCCGGCTATATTAGCTATAACGACAGTGTTTTTTTGCTTTAAAAAGGGGAGCTCATTTTCAATAAAGCTGTTTATGCCGGGGTTTTGAAGCCCTACGCTGTTGAGCATACCGCTTGCGGTTTCGGCTATGCGCGGAGGCTTGTTGCCGTCCCTGCTTTCAATCGAAGTTCCCTTTACCGCAATGCCGCCAAGGATTGAAAGCGGGAAAAATTCCTCATATTCCCGACCGTATCCGAAAGCACCCGAAGCCGCTACAATTGGGTTTTTGAATTTAACCCCTGCGAATTCGACCGATAATTGAGCCTTGGGGGTGTTTATTGAGCTACTCATCAAAAACCACCTCCTCGCCGTAAAATACCGGACCGTCCTTACAAACGTGAGCATAATATTCCGCTCCGTTTTTGACCGCTCTGCAAGCGCAGACTAAGCACGCACCAACGCCGCAACCCATCCGCTCTTCCATTGAAATCTGGCACTTTATATCATATTCGCGGGAGATTTCGGCAATTGCTTTCAGCATTGCTTTAGCTCCGCAGGCGTAGATAATATCCGGCTTTTGAGCCGCAAGGGCTTCTCGCAGAGCATCGGAAACCAAGCCTTTTCTTCCCATTGAGCCGTCCTCGGTGCAAAGTATGGTTTCCGCGCCTGTTTTTTTAAACTCATCTTGTAATATAACGGACGAAGCACCTCTAAAGCCGCTGATTACAGTGCCGTTTACGCCGAATTTCTCCGCTAAGGGCAACATCGGCGGCGCGCCGATTCCGCCGCTTACAATCATCGCTGTATCGTAAGCAAGGTTAAAGCCCTTGCCTAAGGGTGCGAGAATATCAAGCGTGTCGCCCAGATTAAGTATTGACAGAGCCTTTGTCCCCTTACCTCTCACCTCGAAAATAAGCCTTAAAGTGCCTCTTTCTACGCTTATACCGGCAATTGAGATAGGTCGGCGAAGGGTGAAGCCGTCCGCCTTAATATTTACAAACTGCCCTGCCTCGGCAATCCCGGCAATTTCGGGGCAATATATTGTAAAATCGTATATTTCTTTTGCCAAGGCAATTTTCGAGATGATAGGGTATTTTCCTTGTTTGTATTTCATTGACTTATCCCCTTATATCATGTACAGTTCACAATGTACAATGCTTAATCACTGTACAAAGCGCACCATTTCTCTATTATCGGGACAGGCAAGCCTGTCCCCTACATAACGACATAACCCTATTGCACGTTGAAAATGTTCGAATATTCAAACCGAATATATAACTTCTCCTGTTTTAATTACATGTTCGACAAAGCCACTGGGGTCATGAGTTTCGTCTAATAGGTGGGGTTCTATATCAATACAGATATTGCGGTTCAACTTCCCCAATAAAGATGCTGTTTTAAGCCATTCGCCCTCAAAATTATTCATAATAACCGCAATATCAATATCACTCCATTCATGAGGAGTGCCGTTTACATAAGAGCCGAAAAGTATTATTTTATCAGGGCTCAAAGCATTTTTCACCGTTTCGGCGTATTGATTTGCTATTTCCCTAACTCTTTCTTTACAAAACACAGAAATTCCTCCGTTTCTTTTAATAATTGCTTGCAGTAATCTGCTGTCAAGGTTTTTGCAAGGCTTTCCTTATATTCGGGGTATCTCGCCTCTATTTGAAGCGGGCTTAAATCTTCTAAAAGGGTAAGTTGCTTATCAGACAACTTGTCATGTATCTCTGCCTTTACCGCCAATTTTTTTAGGTGATGTGTCTTAGGAGGAACTTCATGCGTAACTTTTGCAACGATAGCTTTTAACGCCTTTTCAACAATTAAATGACAGAAAAAGCCCATTTGCAGATAATGTTTCTTCTCAAACAGAGATTTTGAAACATTTACATCATCATCAGCTAAATCAAGCCAATATTCAACCTTATCAAGCACTTTTAGCTCCCCCCGATTTAAACCATGTTTATATTATACACTATCTTTCTCGTTATGTCAACGAGTTAAATGTATATGTTATGCGGAGGCTCATTGAAACCGGTCGTAAAAGGTGACATCGTATTGTTATGCGGATATGACTGGGTCGTGCTTGAAGTGGTTGACGGCAAAAAAGCTTTGATTCTCAGCGATAAAGTGCTGAAAACGGTTATATATTCAAACCGAATCAATATACTCTTCGACCGCTTCAAGAAACATTTTTGCATTATTCGCCTGTTCCTCAACTTCTTCTTTTGAAACAATGTAAAAATCTTCATAATCGCTGTCGTTGCGAATGTCAAATGCTTTGCTGATAATTTTTGAAAAAGCCTTGGGGAGTTTTTCGGTTTTGAGATAATGTTGATTGAAATAGGCAATAACCGATGAATGTTTCTTAAAATCAACATTCTCCAGAGCTAAGACCGCTCTCATGGAATGAAAAATGCAATAATATGAACGATTAGCAGAATCGGCGAATAAATCATTTTCTATATTCAAATATGCGGCTTTAAGGCAGGTTTTTGCTTTATCAATTCTTGCCTTAGATAAGCCAAAAGAACTATAATCACGCATTTATCTCCACCCCATCTTTCAAAACATTCATATAAAACGGTAAAATGCTTCGATAACCGTTAAAAATTTCGCTCCCTGTTACATGAACACTGACAATAACATCATGTTCTAAGTCGAAATAACCTCTTAAATCGTTAATTTTATTGCGTGTTTTCCCCGCCTCTTCTTGCGGAATATCGGCTAAAATAAAAATATCAATGTCGGAATCTTCGTCATAATCGCCCCTTGCATAAGAACCGTATAAATATATTTTTTCAAGCTTATCGCCCAAAACTTGGACGGCTGCACTATATACATTCTGTTTCACCAAATCTAAAACAGGTTTATTGCACACAGAAATCACCTCCGACTTAAACTGTATTCATATTATACACTATCTTTCTCATTATGTCAACGAGTTAAATGTATATGTTATAATGATATGGTCTAAATAAAAAACCAACCAACCCCTCACTCCTCTTACCCTCCAATCATTAGTCATTTTGCACAAAAAAAAAAAAACATCTACATTTCTTCCAAATTATACAAAAACCCCTTTACAAACAAAACCAAATCGTTTATGATTAAGGAGATGTGCAAATATTTTGTGCGGTTATAAAAATTAGGAGGTTTTTGTTATGAAAAAATGGCGTTCGGTTATCTCAATTTTAGTGGCGGCGGTAATGGCGGTTTCTGTGGCGGGTTGCGGCAACAGAATAAGTAACGACCCTTATGGCATAAACGGTCTTTGGCGCTTTGAAAAAAAAACAGGGTATAGAAACGTCCGAGACATCGCACTTGAATTTAGCGGCAATAGTGTTGTTTATTCGGAGTTTGATTATATCTTTGTTAAGTCTGCAATAACAGAAAACGACCTGAACACAGGTGGATTTCAATGGGCTTGGGTTGATGAATTGAATAAACCCTATTGGTGGGAACCGTTGGAAGGTTGGACATATGAATTGTTAGAACTTAGTTCAAAAGATGGAGATGGATATTTAGTTCATTATAGGAAAATATCTCCTCTTGGGTCGACTTTTTCAATTTCTGATGATAACAGAATAGAGTTTGTTTGGAAAATTGGCGATGGTGATATTATTAATGCCCATGATATTAAGCGTACCGAAAACACCATGGATATACTTGGATTTAAATATGCTGAACGGGTTCATACTCAATCCTACGAATACGATAAATTTATTCGCGAGAGTTAAATGACAACGACGAGGCTACCCGAATCAACACTTAAGGGTGTTCGTCCCGCTATGCGTGTCACTTTGGAATAATAGTCGGGATAATTTTACCCCGACTGCACTTTGAAAACACTTTGATTAGTTATATCAACGAGCTAAACAGAAAATTTATTTAAAGGAGAGATTTATAATGTATTGTTCTAAATGCGGCTATAAAAATGCCGAAAATTCAAAGTTTTGTAATTCATGCGGTCAAACTATGGCGGGGAGTAATGAGGTGCAACCGCCTCAGCAAAATCAAAAAATGGATTCGAATATGATTGTGTGTTGTATCATTGGGCTTTTGGGTACAATTGGGTTTTTGTATGGTATAGTTAAAGAAGTTGATGCATACCAACAATGGGGGCGTTATTATGAACCTTCCTTTAGTTCTGTGATTATTCTGCTTGTATCAATATTTTCGATTGTATACAGTTTAGCAGTTATTATAAAAGAAGCGATTAAAAGAAAGCAACAATTAGAAAATATTAAATCTGATAATAACAGCAATTGAACCCAACACCAAACATTTCCGTGCAAACGCTTGACAATGCACAATTAATATGCTATAATATCCTTATAAGCTAATGAAAGGGTGTTAATTGTGGCTGATACAACTAATTTAAGCATAAGAATTGACCGCGGTTTAAAAGACGAAGCAGACAGAATGTTTTCTGCTTTGGGAATGAATTTGACAACCGCCATTACCGTTTTCGTGAAACAGGCGGTAATGCAGAGGAGAATCCCTTTTGAAATTACCCTTCCTAACGACGGCAAAGAGGCTTCACGGCAAGCGGCGATTGAGGCTACGGAAAGAATTTGGCAAAACTCCATAAAAAATGGTACAGACAATATGACTTTGGACGAAATTAATTCGGAAATATCGGCTGCTCGGCGGGAGCGTCGCGAACGACGGCAAAGCGAGGCGAGTGTATGAGTGCACAACGAGCTGTAATTGATACAAACATATTCGTCTCTGCTTTGATGTCGCCCAACGGGAAAACCGCTAAAATCCATAAGATGTTTCTTTCGGGGGCAGTTAAGATGATTTACAACGATGATATTTTAGCGGAATATCAAGATGTTTTTTATCGTCCCCGCTTAAAAATCCCAACAAGTGATGCAGATTCTGTGCTTGTTGCAGTAAATAATCTCGGAGAGAAAATTCATCCCGCAAAAAGCATAATGGAAATGTCTGACGAAGACGACCGCATTTTTTATGATACGGCAAAATGTGCGGGAGCGTATTTAATTACCGGCAACACAAAACATTATCCGAATGAATCGTTTATCCTTACCCCTGCGGCATTTTTGGAGTTGCCGGAAAATAACATTATCCGATAAAATAAATCCCCGCCGCCTACAGCAAAACAGGCGGCGGGGATTTATTTCTCAAAATTCGGTATCAAACATTTCCGTTACCATTCACCACGAGTTGTTAAGGTTTTAAAAAAATATAATAATTATTATATTAACCCTTGCAATTGCGGACGAAATATATTATAATAAAGTATATATTTACGAAAAACAGGTGATTATATGGAAGAGCTGGAAATAAAAAGGGGAAGAGGACGACCCAAAAAGGAATTGTCGGACAATATTAATAACGAAGCAACCGAGTTTATCCCCGTTACGGAATATAAGCCGCGCGCACAGCTTCGGGAGCAAACGGAAAGCGATATTTTCGCGCTTGACATCGGAACGCGCACGGTCGTAGGCATTTTAGGCTATATGGACGATGATGTGTTCAACGTCGTTTCAAGCGTTACGGTCGCTCATAGCCAGCGTTCCATGATAGACGGGCAGATTGAGGATATACGCGAGGTTGCGCGTATTGCTGAAATTGTAAAGTCGGAGCTGGAGCAAAAATGCGGTATAAGGCTTGATAAGGTCGCTGTTGCCGCCGCCGGAAGGGCTTTGAAAACCCGCCATGCGTCTAAGGAATTTAAAATTGAAGAAAAGAACGCAATTAAGGAGGAGCAGGTCAGAGCCTTTGAGGTTGAGACCGTGCTGGAGGCTCAAAGCGAGCTTGACATTGACGGAAAAGAGGATTCATCCTCTTTTTACTGCGTTGGTCATACCGTAATAAGCTACGCGCTTGATGATTATAAATTAAAGAGCATTGCGGGGCATAGGGGTAAAAAAGTGTCGGTTGAGCTTGTGGCGGCGTTTTTGCCTAACGCGGTTGTGGAAAGTCTTTATTCGGTTATGGAGCTTTGCGGCTTTGAGGTTGTTAACATGACACTGGAGCCTATAGCGGCAATGAATGTTATCATACCGCCGGATGTAAGGCTTATAAATATCGCGCTGGTAGACATCGGCGCGGGGACTTCTGACATTGCTATTTCAAAAAACGGGAGCATCATAGCTTATTCCATGTCAACGCTTGCGGGCGATGAGGTTACGGAAGAAATCATCAAATCCTGCCTTGTGGATTTTCAGATGGCTGAGAGCATGAAGCAAAGCGGGAAAAAAGAATACTTAGAATATACAGATATATTCGGGCAAACTCATCTAATGAAAACGGAGGACTTTTTTAAAACCCTTTCCCGTGTTTTGGCAAGCTTAGCGGACAATATCGCAGAAAATATAATCAAAATTAACGGAGAGGAAGCTCCGGCGGCAGTATTTTTAGTGGGCGGGGGAAGCCTTGTGCCGGGGCTTGCAAAGGTCTTGGCTGAGAAATTGGGGTTGCCCGAGAGCCGCGTTGTCGTAGGGGGGAAAAGCGTAGCGAAACATGTCAATTTCGGCAATTCCCATACGGACAGCCCCGAGTACGTTACCCCTGTAGGGATAGCCCTTACGTCTGCTATGGATAAAGGCTATGACTTTTCCACTATTAGCTTAAACGGGAAAAAGGTGCGCGTATTCAATACCCGAATCGCCACCCTCATTGACCTGCTGGCTTCAGCAGGCTATAACTCATCTCAAATAATAGGACGCTCCGGGCGAAACCTAACCTTTACCCTTAACGGCGAAAAGCATACCCTAAAGGGCGAGCTTGCCGTTCCGGCTGAAATTACCCTTAACGGCAACCCTGTTTCGATAAACACGGCGGTTAAGCAGGGGGATTCGGTTGAATTCACCCCTGCGGTGAGCGGTGAGAACGCTTCGGTAAGAATTTCCGATTTAGCGGGGGATTCGGCGGCTAAAAGAGTTACCGTTGACGGTGTTACCTACAATGCCGGAATCTTTGCCAAGGTCGGCGAAAAAATCATGCCGGACGATTATGAGGTTAGGAATTTTGATGTAATAACCTTGTCCGAAATTGAAACGCTGGGGGATTTGACGCTGGTTCTGCCCTTTACCGCGAAAGCCTTTTACATAAACGGCGAACCCATAGGTCTTGATTATTGCATTAAGGACGGAGATTGTATTGTTACGGATAATGCGGCTGTGACAGATACCGCAGAAAATTTTGCTCAAGGCTCTGACGCGGAAGCTTCACAAGAAAAAACCGCCGAGCACGCTGAAAACAGCGGGGACGACGGTAAATTTCACGTTATTCTGAACAACAAAAAGGAATATTTAAAGGACAATGAGCAAGGGGAGGGGCATGAGTTTATTGAGCTTCTTTCCATTGCCGATATAGACCTTGACGCTCCGCCGCCCAGCGGCATGATGATAATGCTTTTAAACGGCGAGAACGCAGGCTTTTCATCCTCGGTTAAGTCAGGCGACAGCGCGGTAATAAAATGGGCGGATTTGTGAGCTTTGTCGTTGCGGACTTTGCGGCGGCTGTGCACGTAAAACGGAGGAGATGTATTTATCAAGCTCCTTCTTTACGATTGGGAACGGGGCAGGACCTGTGTCAAGCACACATTTGTGGAAATCTTTCAGCGAAAACTTGTCGCCTAATTTCTCGGCGGTGTAAGCTCTCAGTTCTTCAAATTCCAAATATCCTACGTAATATTGCAAAAACCTTGCGGGGCTTTGTACTACGTAATCGTAAATTCCTTTGGCTGTATCCTTGCTGTCAATCCCGAATTTTGACAGATACTCTTGGGTATCGTTAACAGACCATCCCTCATAGTTAACGCCTATGTCAATTCTTGAATGAATCGCCAGCGAGAAATCCGAGTTTATACGCAAAATCGCCGTTAGCTCGTCATTTATTTCGGGGAAGTCGGCGAATTTAAAGGAATCGATTTCGGCGTAGGTCGCCCAGCCTTCGGTATAGCCGCTGAAGCTCATGATTTTTCTTAAAGGGTTCACGTCCTTACTGTTAAAATAAGTAATCTGGTAAAGGTGACCCGGGTAGCCTTCGTGAGCCAGCGTATTGAAAAGCGTATTGGATTTTACGGAGCTTCTGTTTATATAGATAACATTTTGAGAATAATCGTCAATCGGAGGGGTTAGATAAAAAGCGGGGGATAGGCTGTCTTCAAGAGACGGGGGGACATATTTAACCTCGTGCTGAACTTTAGCGGCGGGTGGGTAGTAATCGGTTATTTTGCTTTTCAGCGTTTCCAATATTTTTTTAGGGTCATCGGAAGAATATCCGGGCTCGTCAATATACTCCAAAACGGAAGGCTCAATCATTGCTATGAGCAAAACGGCGTAAAGCAGCTGTTCCGTTCTTTCGTCAATTAAAGCGGCTAGTTCTTCCGCGCTTTTATCTGAGCCCGTGTATGCCTTTACAAGGTATTCGTAATATTCTTTGCCGTGCTTAAAGCCGCTCAGTCCGCCGTTATTTTTCCCCTGTCCTTTCATTTTTTTCAGATTGCTTGCCAAGTTGTTATAAGCGGGTATTACATTATTTAATACCCTTTTTTTATTTTCCTCTTTATACTCGGCTTTTTTACTGCTTGTGATTTTCAGTTCGTCAAGCCTTGCGTTAAAGGTTTCGATTAAGAAATTATTTTCTTTTTTAGCGGTAAATTCATTAATTTCCTTAACAACGGCATCAAGCGTTGAATCGGACATAAACAAGCCGAGCGAAGCTCTTTTTTGTTCATGCTTATATATTTGCTCAAAATAATCGTTTATTTTTGTTAATAATGTTAAATAATCCTTAACATCATTTTCATCATATAACCGATATTCGGCGAGGATTACGGGGAGAACGGACTGAAATCCCGAGGGTCTTAACGTAGCGGGATAGTAATAAATATCCTCGGACATCAATTCAAGCTCCAGTTTAATGTTGTATTCTAAAATGTCATAGATAAGGCGTTGCTCTTCGTTGAGCAGGGAATATGAAAAGCTTTTCAGGTTCTCATAATAATTTTCATATTCCTTCCTGTATTCGGCGTAAGGCGCGATGCTGTAATTTCCCAGTGTGGGCTCAATTCGCTCTATGCCGAAATTTTCCGGGTGGCGCAGATTATAGTTAAGGGTAATAGAATCGGAGGACATACTGCTGATAAAAATTTGATTCAAAAATTCGTCAAACGCGGCGCGAACTTCCTGCGCGCTCTCGGCTCGAACGAGCGAAGTGCCGTAAGGGGTTATTATCAGCAGGGCTAATAATGAGGATAAAAGCTTTTGTGAAAATTTTTTCATAATTATAACTCCTCAGAGGCTGTCAAAAAGCGCGCAGCCTTTGACAGCCTCTTATTTTATTAATTCAGCAGGCTCGCCATATCGTAAAGCTTCGCGGGCTTATTATGGATAAATACCGCCGCGTTTACCGCTCCTACGGCGAAAACCTCTTTTGAAGCCGCCGAGTGGGAGAGGGTGATGACCTCATCGCGCCCGGCAAAGACAACGTCATGGTCGCCGACTATCGTACCGCCTCGGATGGAATGTATGCCCAATTCGTTTGTTTCCCGTTTTTTCCGCATGGAGTGGCGGTCATAGACATATCTTAAACTGCCGTCAAGGGTTTGATTGATTGAATCGGCAAGCATGATGGCTGTTCCGCTCGGCGCGTCAATTTTAGTGTGGTGATGCCTTTCAACAATTTCAATATCAAATTGCCCGCCTAATACTTCTGCGGCGATTTGTGAAAGCTTAACCAGCAGATTAATGCCAAGCGACATATTGAATGAGAAAAACAGCGGAAGCTGCTCGGCGGTTTTTCTTATAACAGCGATTTGCTCTTCTGTATATCCCGTTGTCGCCAGAACAAGAGGGACTCCGACGGAGAGCCCGTATTCAAGCAACTCTTTTAAAGAGCTCGGATGAGAAAAGTCTATGATTACATCGGGCTTATCCGACAGTGCGGACGGCTTTTTATATACGGGGAACTCCAAATCGCTCCCTTCGCCCGAATCAATGCCCGCAATGACCCTGCAATCATCGCGCCCGTCAACAACGGACGAAATAACCCTGCCCATTTTACCGTATGCTCCGCATATAGCTATGGAGACCATAATGAATCATTCCTTTATTATTTCAATAACCCTGCGTTTTTCAGTGCTTCCGTAAGAATGTCTTTTTTTGCCTGCTCCATACTTACCAGCGGCAGGCGGCATTCGCCCGCGTTCATACCGAGGATATTCATGGCTTCCTTTACGGGGATGGGGTTTACATCGATAAAAAGCTTATTCATGAGTTCAAGGTATTTGAGTTGCAGTTCGGCTGCTTTTTTATAGTCGCCGTCTAAGCAGGATTGCGCTGTATCATGCACGATTCGCGGAATGATATTCGCGCAGGTGCTGATAACTCCCTTGCCGCCCAATGACATAATCGGCACAATCTGGCTGTCATCTCCGCTGTAAACATCCAAGCTGTCGCCGCAGGCGGCAAGAACCCCTGCAATAAAGGCAATATTTCCGCTTGCTTCTTTTACGGCAACGATGTTGGGGTGCTTTGAAAGCTCCTTATAGGTGGATATTTCTATATTTATAACCGACCTTATGGGTATGTTATAAAGCATAATCGGGATATTAACACGGTCGGAGATTTTAGTGAAATGCGCTACAAGCCCCTTTTGCGATGTTTTGTTATAGTAAGGCGTTACCTGCAGGAGCGCGTCTGCCCCGGCTTTTTCCGCCTCAACTGACAGCCACACGGCGTAAGCGGTATCATTGCTCCCCGTTCCGGCAATAACGGGCACTCTTTTATTTACCCTTTCAACGCAATACCGCATGACCTCAACATGCTCTTCATCCGTCATGGTTGAAGCCTCGCCCGTTGTCCCGCAGACGATAACGGCATCAATTCCCTGTTCAATCTGCCAATCAATATTCTTCCCGAAAGCTTCGTAATTAATCGTTCCGTCCGAGTTCATAGGGGTAACCAAAGCAGTCCCCGCGCCTGTAAAAATAGTTTTTTTCATAAATAAACCCCCAATATTTTATTAAAAATGCTCCGATTCTAAGGTGTATGTCAGCCAGCCGTCCGATATTCTGCCGCCCATTTTTTCGTAGAAAGATATTGTGGGAGAGTCCCAGTTAAGACATTTCCACTCCATTCTTAAACAGTTTCTCTCCTTTGCAACGGTTCGCAGAAATTCAAAAAGATGCGTGCCTATGCCTTGTGCGCGAAATTTTTCTTCAATAAACATATCTTCAATATAGAGAACCCTTTTCCCGGAAAAGGCAGAAACCCTAAAATAAAAATACGTAGCCATACCGACCGCCTCGCCGCTGTTTTCAACAATGAGGGCGCGGAGTGACTTTTCGTCAAACAGCAGGTTATAAAGCTCGCTTATGGTTATGGTGCAGATATTGCTCATGTTTTTATATTCCGCAAGCTGACGGATATAATTATAAACTATCTCGGTATCGTCTTCCGTAGCTTTTCTTATCGTTACGCTCATTATGTTACATCCTTTCAAATTGAGATTCCAAACAGGTTTTTAGTCAAAAAACCCCTTAGCCGCCAGAAGCTCGGCGGTTAAAACCGCGCCTCCCGCCGCTCCTCTGATGGTGTTATGGGAAACGCAGACGAATTTATAATCATACTGAGAATCCTCGCGCAAACGCCCCAAGGATACAGCCATGCCCTTTTCAAGGTCGCGCTCCAGCTTGGTTTGGGGACGGTTATCTTCCTCGAAATAATTAAGAAACTGCTTGGGAGCGGAGGGGAGGTTCAGCTCCTGCGGAACGCCCTTATATTCGCGCCAGACTTTGAGTATTTCCTCTTTAGATGGCTTTTTGTTAAAGGAAACCCAAACCGCCGCCATATGCCCGTCCGCTACGGGAACGCGGTAGCATTGCGCGGTGAAAGATGGCTTTTGGGCGTTTACGATTACGCCGTTTTCAACCTTACCCCAAATTTTCAGCGGCTCTTGCTCTGATTTTTCCTCCTCTCCTCCGATGAAAGGGATAATATTGTCAACGATTTCCGGCATGGTTTCAAAGGTTTTGCCCGCTCCGCTTATTGCCTGATAGGTGCATACAAGAGACTTTTCCACCCCGAAATCCTCCATAAGCGGGTGAAGCGCGGGGACATAACTTTGCAATGAGCAGTTTGATTTAACAGAGATAAATCCGCGCTTTGTGCCCAGCCTTTCTCGTTGGTGCTTTATAATTTCGGTATGCTCGGGGTTAATTTCCGGGAAGAGCATGGGAACATCGGGGGTATTCCTATGGGCGGAATTGTTAGAAACAACCGGGATTTCCTCCTTGGCGTACCGCTCCTCCAAGTCGCGGATTTCGTTCTTTTTCATGTCTACAGCGCAGAAAACGAAATCAACGAGCGGGGCGATTTTTTTTATATCCGCTGTTGCGTCCAAGACAATAAGGTTTTTCATGCTCTCCGGCATAGGCGAGCCCATAGCCCATCTGCTGCCAACGGCTTCGGCGTAGGTTTTCCCCGCGCTTCTCGGAGATGCGGCAAGAGCCGTCACCTTAAACCACGGGTGGTTTTCAAGCAAAACGGCGAACCGCTGCCCCACCATACCTGTAGCCCCGACAATCCCGACATTAAACTGTTTCATAAAATCTTCCTTTCAAGCAATCTGCAAATAAAAAAAACAAAAAAACGGTTGCAAACCGATTCAACATAATGTATAATGAAAATATGAGTTTGCTTAATAAACAGTATATCACATATAGCGTAAAATGTCAATAGTTTTTTCCAATTAAGGAAAAGTTTGAGAAACAGCGAAGGGAGGCAAGCCCGCGTGTTTTCGGACAGGCTGCTGTAAACGGGTGAAAGTATGCTTAAATCTGATTTTTTTTACGAGCTGCCGGAGGAGCTTATAGCCCAAACTCCGATAGAGCCCCGCAATCATTCGCGTATGTTGGTTCTGGATAAGGAGGACGGCTCTGTTAAGCACGAGCGGTTTTACAACTTGCGTGATTATCTCAGGGAGGGCGACCTGCTGGTTATGAACGACTCCAGAGTAATCCCCGCGCGGATTTTCGGGGAGAAAGAGGGCGGCTCTGCGGTAGAATTTTTACTTTTAGAGCAAAAAGGCGATAAACGCTGGGAAACCCTTGTCCGCCCCGGCAAGAGAGCAAGGGTTGGGGATAAGCTTTATTTCGGGGGCGGAGCACTTAAAGCGGAAATCTTGGAAATCGTTGAGGGCGGAAACAGAATAGCCGAATTTGAATGTGAAGAGGATTTTTTTACGCTCTTGGAGCGGATAGGGCAGATGCCGCTTCCGCCGTATATCACCGAGGCTCTTAAAGACAAGGAGCGTTATCAGACCGTATATTCAAAAGAATCCGGCTCTGCCGCCGCTCCGACTGCGGGGCTTCATTTTACGGAGGAAATGATTTCAGATTTGCGCGGCAGCGGGGTAAATATCGCTTTTGTAACGCTCCACGTAGGTCTGGGAACTTTCCGACCCGTAAAGGAGGACAATATATCAGAGCACAAAATGCACTGCGAGCATTATAAAATCCCCAAGGAAACCGCTGAGCTAATCAACGAGACCAAATCGCGCGGCGGGCGCGTTATAGCCGTGGGTACTACCTCCTGCCGAACCTTGGAGAGCGCGGCAATTAGCGGGGCTTTTGCTGAAGCGGAGGGGTATACCGACATTTTTATCTATCCGGGGTACAGCTTTAAAGCTATAGACGGGTTGGTCACGAATTTTCATCTTCCCGAAAGCACGCTGATTATGCTGGTATCGGCGTTTGCGGGTTATGAGAGCACAAGGGCGGCTTATATATCGGCGGTTGAGGAGAAATACAGGTTTTTCAGCTTCGGGGACGCTATGTTGATAATTTAAGTATATTACATAAAAAAGGGGTATAATAATGGAAAATTGCAATTGCAAAAGGATGATGAGGGAGCTTCGCAAGTATCAAATGCTGTCGGATATGTCCGGGGATATAGTATTTGAGTATTCGGTAAAAAGCGGGAAAATTGTGTTTTCGGAAACGGTCGCGGAGCAACTGGGCAGGCAAATCTCATATGATAACATATTTGATATAATTAATGAATCATATGCTATTTTTGATGAGGACCGTGAGGAGCTGTCCGGCTTGATGCGCTCTATTTCACCGCAAAACCCAAGGTTTATATCGGAAATGCGTATTATACTGCCGGACGGGGAATTCGTTTGGTATGAGCTTTACGTTAACTCTATATGGGATATAGAGGACGGCGACAGCGGCGTTATTTTCGGAAAGCTTGTAAATATTGACAGAAGAAAGCGCGAAACAGACAAGTGGCGCATAGCCGCCGACACGGACCCGCTGACAAAACTTCTGAATAAAAGGGCTTTCCAAAGCCGCGTAACCGCCGCGCTTAAATCAGAGGAATCGATGGATTCGGCACTATTCTTCATTGACCTTGACAACTTTAAGGGAATTAACGACACCTTCGGACATCAGTTCGGGGATGAGGTGCTGATTAATTTGGCGGGGGCGATTAGCAGGTCGGTGCGCGCTACCGATATTGCAGGCAGGATAGGCGGCGATGAATTTGCAATTTTTATAAGAGGTATCGGCAGCATAGATAATATAGAGCATAAAGCAGGCTTGCTTTCTAAAATACTTCGCTATGAGCATGAGGACTATCGTATTTCGGGAAGCATAGGGATAGCCAGATTTCCCTTTGACGCTGACAATTATGCTTCGCTGCTTTCCAATGCTGACAAGGCACTGTATCATATGAAGAACGATGGTAAGGACGGGTATGTTTTCTATAACCGCGAGCATGACAGCGACCGCTTTACCTCGCGTTTAACAGAGACGGAAAGCTAAGGGGTTGTTTATCGACTCAAAGCTGTGTTCATATTTATTTAATAAAAAGTTAATACAAAAAACACTTGACATGACTTGCCATACGTGATATAATGAAAAAACACTCTGCTTCACGGGTAGTGACAAAAGAGTGTAAGAAATGACGTTTTACATGGGCTTTTAAGCAAGCATTTCGGTTATACCCAGAACCTTGAAAATTGAACAATGCACAAGAACTTGAGAAGAAAAGAACCCTTGAAATTCTTGAAAGATTTTTGCCTGTTTTTGGGATTGAAAAAAACAGGAAGTCAGAGTAATATCTGAGTCGATTTTAGGCTTGGGAGCGAATTGTTTGCTATGGCAAAGAAGGAGTGAACAAGTTAAAATACAAACTTTTTTAATAAAGAGTTTGATCCTGGCTCAGGACGAACGCTGGCGGCACGCTTAACACATGCAAGTCGAACGGAGTCGTGCAAAGCACTGTGTGCTTTTCAATTGACAATTGGAGAGAAAAGCATAGAGTGCTTTGAACGACTTAGTGGCGGACGGGTGAGTAACACGTGAGCAACCTGCCTTTAAGCTTGGAATAACGTCCGGAAACGGACGCTAATACCGAATAAAATACAGATGTCGCATGGCAATTGTATCAAAGATTTATCGCTTAGAGATGGGCTCGCGCCTGATTAGCTAGTTGGTAAGGTAACGGCTTACCAAGGCAACGATCAGTAGCCGGACTGAGAGGTTGGCCGGCCACATTGGAACTGAGACACGGTCCAGACTCCTACGGGAGGCAGCAGTGGGGAATATTGCACAATGGGCGGAAGCCTGATGCAGCGATGCCGCGTGAGGGAAGAAGGTTTTCGGATTGTAAACCTCTGTTCTTAGGGACGATAATGACGGTACCTGAGAAGAAAGCTCCGGCTAACTACGTGCCAGCAGCCGCGGTAATACGTAGGGAGCGAGCGTTGTCCGGAATTACTGGGTGTAAAGGGAGTGTAGGCGGGATAGCAAGTTAGGCGTGAAATGTATGGGCTCAACCCATAAACTGCGCTTAAAACTGCTGTTCTTGAGTGAAGTAGAGGCAGACGGAATTCCTAGTGTAGCGGTGAAATGCGTAGATATTAGGAGGAACATCAGTGGCGAAGGCGGTCTGCTGGGCTTTTACTGACGCTGAGGCTCGAAAGCGTGGGGAGCAAACAGGATTAGATACCCTGGTAGTCCACGCTGTAAACGATGATTACTAGGTGTGGGGGGGGCTGACCCCTT
>WRLG01000014.1 GCA_009777725.1 Oscillospiraceae bacterium
GCCGCTCTTGCAACACTTGACGGTTTGAAAGAAAAGGCTTGGAAATCTGAAACTAAGACTGCGATTGAGCAGATTCATGATGCCATCTTTTTGTTGAGTGAGTTTGAGAGGGCGGGGGAGATGTGTGGCGATATTTTGTGCACGGGACGGGCAAGCCCGTCCCCTACATAACAATAATATATTAATTTTAAGGAGATTAAAAATATGAAAAAAGCATTATCATTATTGACGGCGGTAATGATGGTCGTTGGGTGTCTGGCTTCTTGTGCGAAGAAGAGCGACAAGGTTGATATTGGTCTTATCCTTACCGAAAAAAGCATGATAAACGATGGGAATTTTAACCAAAGCGCGTGGGAAGGAATCCAACTGTATGCGGAGCAAAATGATTTGACCTATCGGTATTATCAGCCGGACAACAAGAGTGAGGAATTTTATCTGAAAGCCGTAGAAGTAGCGGTAGACGATGGGGTATCGGTTTTAGTTACGCTCGGTCATGAATTTGCGACATCCTTGTTTATTGCACAAGAGCAATATCCCCACGTGAATTTTATATTAATTGACGGAACTCCGAATAACGGAAAATATGATTCGGAATATTTTGAGGAAAAAATAACCCCCAACGCATATTCCGTGCTTTTTGCGGACGAACAGGCGGGCTTTTTGGCGGGCTATGCGATTGTAAAGGACGGATTCAGAAACTTGGGCTTTATCGGCGGAAGAGCGGTTCCCGCTGTTGTCGCTTATGGCTACGGCTTTGTTCAAGGTGCGGAATTTGCGGCAAAGGAGCTTGGGTTAGTACCCGGAGAGGTGACAATCAAATATGATTATTCCGGCGACTTTTCCCCAACGCCCGAAACGCAAGCTAAAACTTCGTCGTGGTATAACGATGGCGTTGAAGTCATTTTTGCCGCGGGGGGCGGAATGGGGTACTCTGTTATGCAAGCCGCACAATCAATAGAAGGCAAGTGGGTAATCGGTGCTGATAAAGACCAAAGCGTTGATTCGCCGACCATCATTACCTCAGCGAAAAAAATGATTGCACGCGCGGTTTACTTAGCGATTGAGTCTTATTATCAAGGCAATTTCCCCGGCGGACAAATCCGTTATTACAGCACGTCCGACGGCGGCAGTGATTTAGAGATGGAGAATGCAAAATTCAGGAGCTTTTCGGTTGCGGAATATGAAAGAATTTATAATATGCTCGCAACCGACGAGAACGGAATCGCATCATCTATCGTAACGGATACAGCTGTAAATCCCTCGGAACTGCCCTGCGAGTATGTAATTGTAGAGGTCTAATCTATGAACACCAAGGTTAAGCGTTCTTTTTCCGTTAATATGTCTTTGCTTGTAATAGCCGTTGTGGGTGCTTTGCTCATAGCGGTTTTTACCGTTAAGTTTTTTACTATCAGAAATATATATATTCAAACCTTTCAAAAGCAGACGGTTAATGTAAACGATTTCGTTGTCGCGCAAATCAATGGGGATAAAGTTGAAGAATATGCCGCAAGCTTTAATAAGGATGAATATTATTGGGAGCTTCAAAGGATGCTTTACCGCCTTAAAAGTATTTTTAATATAGAATATCTTTATATTTTGACAGACAACGGAGAGGCGGAAACCTATACCTATATTTTTGACGCAATATTCAACGATGTAACGCAGAGCTTTGACGATTCGCAATACGGCAAAACGGCTGATAAATCAAATTTCCCCGGCAGTGTAGGTGTTTTAAGAGACGGTCTGCCTTTTGAGGAAGCGGTATTCTACGATAACGAGCACGAGAGAATGATTTATGCCTATGCCCCGATAAACAATTCCAGGGGGGAAGTCGTTGCCTTTTTAGGGACGGAAATCAGCGCGGAGCCGATGTTTGAGGATATAAACAGGACGGTTTCCTTTCTGGTTTTTTTTGCCGTAATTTCATTTACGGTGATTTACCTTGCAATCATGCTTTACAGTAATAAATATGTTACCAAGCCCCTTGTTAAGTTAAGCGCGGATGTCACCGAGTTTTCAAAGGGAAATATAGGGATTGAAATACCGAAAAATTTACTGAGCCGCAAGGATGAGCTGGGGCTTATTTATCAATCCTTCAGCAATGTTATTTCAACAATCGGTAATCTTATAGACGACCTCAGAAATACTACCGATGATGCAATAAGGGGCAACATAGACACGCGCATAAATTATGCCGATAATTATCTGGGAAGTTATAAACACATTGCCGAAAGCATCGATTTGCTAATGGATAATACCAAGAAAATATTTAATCTTATGCCTGTTTATTTCTCTGTATTTGATTATGATTTTAATTTGCTTTACCGCAATGTTCCGATTAAATCTTTAGCAGACAATGAGGGCGTATCTGAAAAGGAAATAATCAAAAGTATCGCGCGGGCTTTGAAAGCAAGCTTTTTTAGGTTTGCCGAAAGCAGAGATGATAACTGCACGGACTCGTTACATATTACCCTCTCCGATAATACAGTGCGCCATTATGACTTTTTTCTCGTAAAGAATAACCCGCGCTGTGGTGTAAAAAATATTTGCTGTGTGCTTACTGATGTAACCGATTATGTAGAAATGAGTGAGAAAGCTCTCGCCGCCAGTTCAGCCAAAAGCGACTTTTTAGCAATGATGAGCCATGAAATCCGCACGCCGATGAATGCCATCATCGGGATTTCGCAGATTCAGCTGCAGAAAGAAGGGTTGCCTTATGAGTATACGGAAGCTCTTGAAAAAATATATAATTCCGGCACGGGGTTGCTCGGAATCATAAATGATATACTTGATATGTCGAAAATCGAATCCGGCAAGCTTGAATTAAACCCGACCGAATATGATACGGCGAGTTTGATTAATGACGCACTCCAATTAAATATTGTCAGAAAAGGCGCGAAGCCAATTAAACTCATGTTGGAAATTGATGAAAAACTCCCCTCAACCATGTACGGCGATGAATTGCGGATTAAGCAGATTTTAAATAACCTGCTTTCTAACGCGTTTAAGTATACAGAGGTGGGTTACGTCAAGCTGATGGTTCGCCACTATTTGTTGCACGGCGGGAACGTATTGCTGAAGCTTGCAGTGGAGGACACGGGGCAGGGGATGAAAAAAGAGGACAAGGAAAAGCTTTTCACGGAATATATGCGTTTCAACGCCGCCGCGAACCGAAGCACCGAGGGTGCGGGGCTTGGGCTGAATATCACAAAAAGACTTGTAGAAATTATGGGCGGCGCGATTGAGGTTAAAAGCGAGTACGGAGAGGGCAGTACTTTTACGGTTACATTAAAGCAAAAGGCGATGGGGCTGAATGTAATCGGCGCGGAGGTTGTTCGGCGGCTGTGTGACTTTTCGTTCACGGGGAATAAGGAATATCAGGATATTTCGGTTAGCCGCGAGCCTATGCCTTATGGTAAAGTGCTGGTTGTGGACGATGTGGAGACCAATTTGTATGTTGCAAAGGCGTTGCTGCGCCCCTACAAACTGGAGATTGAAACAGCAATGAGCGGCTTTGAGGCAATCGAAAAAATCAAAAACGGCAATGCCTATGACATCATTTTCATGGACCATATGATGCCGCTGATGGACGGGATTGAAACCTTAAAAAAACTGCGCGAACACGGTTATAACGGCATGATTGTTGCATTGACCGCGAATGCGCTTGCCGGAAATGATGAGATGTTTCGGCAAAACGGCTTTGACGGATTTATCTCAAAGCCGATAGATGTGCGGCATTTGAATAACATATTAAACAAATTTATCCGCGACAGCCACCCGCAAGAGGCAAAAAAATACAAACCCATAAAGCTTTCCGCAGAGCCGAAGCCGGAAGAAGATTCAAAATTGCTCGAAATATTCTGCCGCACGGCAAAAAAAGCAATTGTCACACTGCGCGACACGAGCGACCCGAAACTGATTGCAACAACCGCACATTCCTTAAAGCCCACATTAATGAATCTCGGCGAAAAGGAATTATCCCGAGCGGCGCAATCACTGGAACAAGCGGGACTTAACGGTGAGGAAACTAACCCGGAAAACTTTATAAGGGAGTTGGAAAAGCTTATATCGCGGCTGGATTCCGCAAAGGAAGTTTCTGATGATTCGGGCATAATTGAGGACATCACATTTTTAAAAGAGCAGTTAAAAATAGTGCAAACTGCCTGCGAGGATTATAACGCCAAAGCCGCTCTTGCAACACTTGACGGTTTGAAAGAAAAGGCTTGGAAATCTGAAACTAAGACTGCGATTGAGCAGATTCATGATGCCATCTTTTTGTTGAGTGAGTTTGAGAGGGCGGGGGAGATGTGTGAGGGGTTAAGGAGTAAAAAACATGAAAAATAAGTTAATCAGCATTGTTACGGCTTTGGCAATTTCTTTTTCGTTAGTTCCGTTTTCGGCGTTTGCTGAAAATGAGAAATCCCCCGCCCCAACCCACGCAACCGTTACGGGAGCAACCTACCTATATCATCCAAATTCCCGCGCCAAGCTCCAATCAGGCGTTTCGGTTACGAAAGTTCAAAAGCTTTCAGCCGAGGGTAAGTATGTCGATGTCACGAGCGATATGCCTTACAACCTTACCAAATCTGACAAAAACGGCAAATATGCGCTGTATTTCCCCGAGGCGGGAAGTTATAAAATCAGCTTTCGCTACAGGCAGGGGGCTTCGCTTATTTATCGCTATGATTTGCAGTTGGAGGTTAAGTTGGGCTTTGAGCATAGCGTGGATATACCCTTGCAAACCGCTCCCAAGGCAAACGACACTAAAGGCAGGAGGCTTGAAACGGCGAAGCTTACGCCCGCTTTTTCTGAAAACGGAGATGATATTGTCTTTATTCTTATTTGCAGCGGGGATTACAAAAATGAAGAGTCATTAAGACGCTGGGTGACTTACGGGCTTTTTATTGATGAAAAAGGGGTAATAAAAAAATATGCTCTTGAACACACAGACGAAGAAAATTTTTTCTCTGTGTTAAAAATCAGACCCCAAGACATTAGCAATAAAATTATTGAACATTATGATGTTATCAAAAATGCCGGCATTGATACGGGCAAGCGGGTGGACAAAGGCGAACTTGCCGTTTATCATGAAATGTTTTTAACCATGGGGACTGAATACTGGTCGGATTGGAGGCACTACGGATACCAACTCGGTGCGAAGATAGAGGAGGGTGTTGCAGTTCCCCAGGTAGACCTTCCGACATATGATTTCTATGGCATAAGGAAAAATTCTGAAAATGGATTGGAGGCAGTTATTGTTAAAGGCGTAGGTCACTATAATGTCGTAAATAAAAATTACGAACATGCTGATGGGATTTATGATTGGCTTATGGAATTGTTTAATTATCCTACCGGAATTTTACCTAATTATGATGATTTTAGGCGAATTTACGAGGATTAATTAAAAAAAACAATAACTAAAAAGTCTAAGTTTATATCATTGCTATTGAGCTTTACAATGGTCATGGGGGTTGTTGCGCCAATTTCGGCTTTAGCAAATGACAATATCGGAGATTTTGAAATTTCTAATAACAACGATACTCACGAGCTTTTCGATGATGAAACCAATTTCAATGAAGTTGAGGATAATAGGGAAAACTATTCGGACGAAATTGTTAAAGCTGAAATGCCGCCGGATTTATCGGAATACAAAATGATTACCGTGACGAATTTTAAAGAGCTGTTGAAAACGGTATTGAGTGCGGGCAATCATATTATTTATTACAGCGACCCGGATACGGCTTATTTTTATGTCCTAACCGCACGGCTTGCGTATGCTTATTGCTTTAATATCAATTGACTTACCCCTACAGAAAAAAACGCAGCCTTGTATACTCTTGAACAGAGGGGATAAAATTTTGAGTAAATTGAATAAATGGCTTCCCTGTATAGTAATTTTCTCATTGCTTTGGCTCACATATGTAATTTTATGCCTTCTTGGTTTCTATGGTTATGCCGGAGATGTTAAGCGGAAGCTCGGTTTATTATTACGGGGAGGTTTTGGTGGTTTATTTGGTGTGAGGTGATAAGCCTGCGGTTTGTTAACACTACCCGCAAGAAATTCTAGTCCCATCAAAAAAGTAAATACAGCCAAGTCGTCAAGTAAACCTACAACCAAAACCCAAGTGGTAATTAATTTATTGTCGAGCCTAATATTCAAGAGCACGTTGTTTAAAAATAAGCGGGGCAGATTTAAAATCCACCCCGCATTTTAATTTTTATTCTAACTTGGCGTATCTTATTTATCTTAATTATTATATCATAGGTTTTTACCCCTTGTTGGTTTAAAGTTGGTTTTTTATGATTGTTTTTATAAAAATCAATTAAAAACAGCGTTTGCGAAACATTCTTAAACGCTGTTTTTTCTTTTGGTTGCGGAGAGAGGATTTGAACCTCTGACCTTCGGGTTATGAGTTTGAATAATTGCCTTTTCAGAAATTTTGAATACGTCCGCAAATGCCTTTGTAGACAGGCTTTGCGGTGTTTTGTGTTTCGGCTACATGCGGGTATTTTTGTCCGTCAAAGGGTACATTGTCCGTCAAATGTCCGTCAAATTTTGTGCGGAAAATGAGCTTTAAACCCAGTGGAAAAAATTGGAATTTTCTGAATCACCTATCCATGGGCGTGTCCCCATTCAACAGGCATACCCATTTGTTCGGCGATTTTCTCGAATTTCTTCACTAAATCGTTAGCGTTAGCGTACTTAAATGGTGCCCCTCCGAAAGGGACGGCGACATTCTCGTTGGGCGTTACCGATTTTGCAATTAGCCGTTTAAAATCAGCAGACTTCGCAATTTCTTCAAGTTTATTTGCTACAACGCTGAACCCGGTGCGAGTGATTTTACCTTCATTCATTTTTCAGCACTCCTTTCGTGAAAATATATCCGGCGGTTTGGTTATTTTCTATAAATCGGTTTACCTTATTAGTTTCGCTTATGACGGTTTGATAATGCTTTATTATGGCGTTTTGTGCTATGCACCGATTTTCGAGAGTTTGGTTGTGCATAAATTTCTCAACCGCTTCATCAATACTGCTTTTTGTAATCTGCATATTCGCATCAGCGGCTATTTCGATTTCCCTTAGGTTATCCAAAAAGCACATAATTTCGTCATGTTTGGGGTCTACCCATATGAAAGAGTGCGTTTCATTGCCCACAATCATTCGGGTTTCCATGGGTTGATATTGTATGCTCCTCATTATATCTTTAAGCGAAAATGCTGATGTATTTTCAAAACCGGTTCGCTCCATAGCCGGGTCAAACGGGTGATTGTGAGTTACTATGTTTCCTTTTACCCGGTTCCATTGTTCGGGCGTTAGACTCACCTCGTCCTCACGCCCTTGAGTTGCTCTAAACAACTCTTCGCCGTCTGTGTCAAAAACAACCACTGTTTCATACTCATTCCGAGCTAAGAACCTCTCAATTCGCTCAATATTCTGCATAACTTCACCCCATAAATATAGTATAGCACACCTTGCGAGGATTGTCAATATTTTTTTTTTTATCCACAGATAGAAATATTTGAAAACTTAACCAACCCCCGCAACAACATGATAAAATCAAGTAAACCTCGCATTTAAGCTGTTTGCTCAAATTTAAAACACCGTCACGAAAGTGATGGTGTTTTTTACGGCAACTTTCTTGAATATATGTGAGATAATATTTTCGTGTTTTTATTGAAGTTTTCTTTGAACGCCTAATTTTCAATTCGGGTCACTGCCACGGCAGTGACGAGGGGGATTTAAACGGTTTATGAAATCAATAGTCTTTCATAAATTGAAAAAAGAAAGGGTGTCTATTATGACCGATAAAACTAATTTGAGCATACAACTCGACCGCAATTTGAAAAGAGAAGCTGACCTGCTACTTAATTCCTTGGGCATGGATTTAACAACCGCAATTACTATTTTTATGAAACAGACGGTAATGCAAAGAAGCCAATAGTCATATTGATATTCACCAAATTCCCGCTTTTACCAAAGCGGCGAGTGGTTTTAAAAATACAAAACGGAGGTCAAAAAATGGCAAATTACTCGGAAAATTGCGGCGGCGACGAATGGATATATAACTCTGATTGCGTGCCGCCTACTGAAATCCGCAAAGCTTTGTATGATGCGGAAAAGACAAAACTGCTGACTGTAGAAAATAAACTGAAGAAGAAAATTATAGGGCAGGATCGGCTTGTTCGGCTATCGGCAGGGCTTTAAGGCGGGCTTCTGTAGGGTTGAAAAAGCCTGAAATTCCGATTGCTGTCCTGTTTTTCTTGGGTCCGACAGGCACGGGAAAAACGCAAATTTGCAAAAATCTTGCCGATATTTTGGGTAGAAAGTTGATTAAACTCGATATGTCGGAGTTTTATGCAAAGCATGAAGTCAGTCGCTTGACGGGTTCGTCGCCCGGTTATGTCGGTCATGAATCGGGCGGGCAACTGACAAATGCAATTCGGGCAAATCCCAATGCCGTTTTGCTGATTGACGAAATTGAAAAAGCCTCGCCTAGTGTATTCAACATATTTTTGCAAATTTTTGAGGGCAACTTGACATCGGGCAAAGGCGAAACCGTCAGTTTTGCGGACACTATTATAATAATTACAAGCAACATCGGCTGTTCCAAAATTGACAGACCTATCTGGTTTTTGACAAACCAACACGAAAAATCTTTGGACGTAAACGACGATATGACATACGCCTTGAAAAAAGCCTTCAAGCCCGAATTTTTGAACAGAATCACAGAGTTTGTTGAGTTTAATACTTTGAGCGAAAACGACGTGTTCAAAATATGCAAAATAATGTTGGACGAAATAAAATCAAGAGCCAAAAAATCCGGAACTAACCTTATTTTCGACAAAACTGCAATTAAAGAGCTTGCGAGGCGAGGCTATTCGCCGGAATTCGGGGCTCGCTTTTTAAGCCGTCAAATTGAAGCGTTAATATGCGACCCTATCGCCGATAAAGATTCTTTCAGAGGACGTAAAACCTAGTATTGTATATATAAAATTCAACGCCGACAACTTTAAATTTGAAACCGCTGAATCTAAACTTGAAAAATGCAGTTCTTCAAAATCAGTTAAAAAGAGAAATAATACTGCAAAATCAAGCACAAGTGCAGTTGAAAGCCATAACACATGGGTGAATTGCATTGATTTAGACAGCATGAATTTGATTTTCACTTGCAGAGATTCGTCAAATATTGCGGTTTTGGAAGTAGGTGAATTTTACAATGTGCGATTTGCAAACGACATCGCTAGAGGAGAATATTGAAGTTGAACTTGAGGTTTTATCAGCAAAAAAAACCGAGCAACTTATGAACTTTGTTAGCTATCACGGTTCGTTTTGGTTTGAAGAATTAACCCCTGAACAACAGTCGAACTTAACAGAGATTGCAGTTATGTCCCTGCCGATGATCACCAATCCGCCCGAAAATATTTTGATGGAATTTTTGTGGTAATTTGTATAATTTTAAACGCTGTTTCACAGCGTCGGTTTGGGTTTAAAAATAAAAATAAGGAGTGTTCTTTATAATGAGAAATGCTGATAAACTGCTTAGTTTGCCTAAGCTTGCGAAAGACGATTGCTTCACTTTTGGTTGCAATCAATGCGGTGCCTGTTGCCGAAACAGGGATGATATTTTGCTGACACCGCTTGACCTCTACAAAATTGCAAAACATTTTGGTAAGTCAACCGATGAAATTTTGGTCGAATATTGCACGGTACATGAGGGGGAGGTAAGCAAGTTGCCCTGTATTCTGATTAAGTCGCTGGAATACAGGAAAACCTGCCCTTTTTTAGGGAAAACCGGTTGCGAAATTCACAGTGCCAAGCCTGCAGTTTGTGCCCTCTTTCCCTTGGGGCGAATGACAAATACCGAGACAAAAGAGCTTGCATATTTTGTTCAGCCGATTAATTGCGGGAATAAACGACAATCGCAAACGGTTCAAGAATGGCTAGGCGAATTTTCGATGATTGAAGAAGAGGCGTTCAACATTTTGTGGCACGAAAAAATAATAGAGCTTGTCGCAATCATAAAGGAAATTTACGCTCAAAATATATTCAGAGATATGCTGCCCAATGTGTTGCTTTCAAAGATTTATTTGGACTACAACCCTAGCCTTGATTTCGACGGATTTATGAGGCAGTTCAATGCTAATATTGCGGAAATGCTTTGGCTTTTGAATGGGTTAAAAGACGAAATCAGTCGAAATGTGGCATTTCATCCGATGTTTCACGGAATTGGAGTGTAATTGAAAATTTTATGAGAGGAGAAAGTCAATGAAAATCACAAAAAACAAAGCACAATGCCTGAAATGTGGCGACATAATTGAAAGCACATATACGCATGATTACAGAAAGTGCAGTTGCGGGGCTTTGGCTGTAGACGGCGGATTAGATTATATTCGCCGGGCTTTCCGCGACCCTAGCATCTGCAAAGAATTGAGTAAACATGAATATGAATGTAAATGTGCAGACAAAAATTTTGATTTTAAAGGAGATTCAACATGAATAACAAAGAAAAATTTATCACAGCGGCGACTACGCACATTAAGCGACAGGGCATCACAAACCTCTTGGAATGGCTTGAAAACACGGATTTTTACACTGCCCCTGCAAGCACAAAATATCATTTAGCGACAGAAGGCGGCTTATTGCAACACAGCCTCAATGTTTACGACAGGTTACTCAGGCTTTACGCTTCTGAATATGGCAATATTTCCGAAGAAGTGCATGAAACACTTGCAATTATCGGATTATTTCACGACATATGCAAGGTTAATTTCTACTGTGTAAAATTTAAACATTTTCCGCGTGTAATTCATTTTTTAACCTAATAACTTTGTACAATTAGTTAAGGTTTATTGTTGACTTTTGTTATTTATCAGCGGTGCAGCAAGCGACTGCGGTCGTGCATTTTTAGCTGACTTATCCAGTTATTGATGAGCGTTTATTGTTAGAGTTAGCGATTTATTCTGGTGAAAATCAGTTGTATAATTACACGAAAAACCTTACAGCGGCGGAGGTTCGGTTTTATGCCGCTACTTTTATAGAAGCCAAGCAAAATTCAGCCCCATCTTGGGGGATTATAAAAGGATTGATTTGATAAAATGTTGTTAAAACACACCTGCGAAGTGTGCGGGAAAGAGGAAGTTTTGGATAGCGAAACTGCATTTTATGAGGGCTGGGATTATCCTCCGAGGATGGGGGAATTTGGAGTTGTTTCGCCAAGAACTTGCGGAAATTGCGGTATTGATAAAACGCTATGGTGGGAAATGACGTGCAATAAAACGCCTGTTTCAAAGTTGAGCAAAAATCATTGGGAGACTCTTAATAGGATTTTGGGGGAGCCGGGGAGTGTTGGGGTGGGGGCAGAATAGGGGTGGGAGATGGCAATTTGGGCAGATAATATTTATAAAAAATCTTGACATTATGACTTAAAAGTGGTATAATAATCCTAAATCAAAATGAAAAAGGGAGGTCTTGTTATGGAGCGACTTTGGTGCGGTGAGGCATCGATGAAATACCCTAAACAATGGATTGTCATGGTGAACATGGAGGATGAGCCTAAAACTAATAAGGCATACGGCGACATATATTTAGTCACGCCGGACAAAAGAGAGGCGTATGACAAAGCGATTGAACTGGGCGACAGCATGGGTGAAAACATGGTTATTTCAGGGTTTGACGACACCCCGCAGATTGGGGGATTTGAAGTATGCTGCCCATAATAATTCCGTTTGAACCAAACAGTTTAGGGCGAGTTGAATTTAAAGCCCACGTCATGACAGGCGACAGGCAATCGCTAAAGCGTGTATGGTTTAAGCTTGATTCCGGCTCGGATTTTACAACCGTCAGTTGCGACGACCTTCGCCGCCTTGGTTACTCGGAGGAGTTCTTGAAATCCTGCCCATATCATGAAAACAGCGTGTCTTTGGCAATGGGCGAAAACAGAGCTCCGCTACAATATATAACAAATGTTTCCATTAAATTCGGCGACCGTGAACTGCAACATTGCCGCATATTTTTCTCGTTGGGGACAACGCTTCGCAGTCTGTTCGGCAGCGATATTTTGAAATATTTCAACAGAGAAACATGCTATGACACAGGCGAACTGCGGTTATCGGAACGCAAAAAGAAACCGCCGCTTTCAATCGGCGAAACTGCTATACATATTTATTTTGTTGAAAAATCGTGATTTAAAAACTAAATTATATGGATGTGTTTATAAAGATATGCCGTATGATTAAGTGTGATATCCCTGAGATTGAGCCGGAAAGCGGGGGAATTATAGATGGCATTAAAATACCTTAAATATGAAGAAGCCGAAACCGCAAAGCCCGAATGGTTGTGGTCTGGTTTTATTCGTCTTGGAAAGGTCTGTTTGATAACAGGAGAGGGCGGGGTTGGAAAATCCACGCTTACATACAAGTTGATTGCCGCCGTCACAACGGGAGACCATCTTCCCGAACAGGAAGAAGTCAGCATTGCTCCGTCTTTTTGCCTTATCCAAAATTCGGAGGACGAGCCTCGGGAGGACACCTTGCCGCAATTAAAACATTTCGGTGCGGATGTCGGCAAGGTGCGTTCAATCGAAGCCGATGGCGAACCGCTGACCCTCCTCGACCCACGATTTGAGGAGGCGGTAGCGGAGTTAAACGCCAAGCTACTGGTAATCGATCCGTACACGACATTTCTCGGCACATCAAGTATGTATAGCCCGCAGTCTATGAGGAACGCTCTTAACCGATTACAAGATATAGCGCAAAAACATAAATGTGCGGTTGTTTTGGTGGGGCATATTAATAAAAATGAGAGTGCGAAATCAAGCAACCGACATCTCGGAAGCAGCGATATTCGCCACGCTCTGCGTACCGTTCTTGTGGTCGGCAAGCTTGACGGCGACACTTACGCTGTCATTCCCGAAAAGATGAGTCGTGGTCGGCGGGTGAAATCTGTTGCTTTTGAATTAAGCGGCGTTCCCGACAATGAGAATATCGTCAACCTCGAATGGCTCGGAGAATGCGATGTTACCGCCGATGAATTGCTAAACGGCAGGAAATCGTCCAACGACTACGATGATGAACCTGTAATTGAGCGGTTGTTGCCGATTGAAAAGGCGATGCAATTTCTTAAAGCGAACCTCACGGAGACCCCTATCGACAAGGACGAGATTGTGAGTGCCGCCGACAAACAGGGTATAAAGTACGAAACGCTCCGCCGTGCCCGTGAAAAACTCGGCGTTGTCACCGATTCTCGCGGTAATCGGTCACGGTGGTCGTTGCCGCTTGATTAGCGTGTTCAGTTTGCGTGTTCAACCACACTTAGGCACTGTGAACACGCAAACTGAACACGCACGGAGAATTTGAAATATCGGAGGGAAAAAGCATGGCATTAATTAAACCATCAAAACTTAAAGAAACCGCACCGAACCCGGTGAGTTGAACGAGCAATTTGCCGCACTCAATAAGGAGTTGTTTGACAACTGTGGTTGCCGTGCCTGTAACAATTGCTGCTGAACTGAAACATCGCTCTATATTGGCGAAAAACGCCCTGCTCTTGATATGAGAGTGGGCGTTTTTTTGTTGGCATTTTATGGGAAGTTGGTTTTTTAGGTAGCTACGTAACGAGAATCAAAAGCAAGATGCCGGACGTAAAAATTAATATCGTCAATCCGCAGGTCCGTGTACAAGCAAATCAAAATGCTGAGTTTGACGACTATAAAATTAAAATTATAAAATCGGAGCTAACTTCATTATAAAACTTACCAAAAATCAAGGTTAATTTTGGCATTATTGCTAAAGTTTATCATTTATATTGACTATTTTTGTGTAATGTGTTATAATAAAACCTATAATATTATGTTTTTCTGCAAGTTTTTTGTTTCTTTAAGGAAAGGATTGCTCGAAGAAAAAATGTGGCTTGCTTATGGATATTATGCTTTGTTAAGTAAACTAATCGGCTTAACAAGGCTATAAATTTATATAGTGCTTAGTGACACGACAAAGTGTGCAGAGCGGTTGGAGTGATGGTTAATGTCTGAGCAAAATAATGATAGCGGCGGCGGGTGTCTGCTTTGGTTTATTGATTTTATTTTTGATACTATTAATAATCGACGTATTCGTAAATATAATAAACATTCAAGAGGGCTTGAGGAATATAAAAATATAACAACAGATATGCTTTTCCCTTATGAGTCGTATCGGGATAATGTTATTATTTCGGGCGGTAATGACAGCGAGCGGATTGTGTTCAGCGAACGTATTTTGAAAAATTGCTCGTCTCAAGGACGGGCTGTAATTGTTTTACATTTAGGGAACAGTAGTCTTGAAAATATTATCACAAGCAATTCAGGCATTATCGTGAATAAGCATAATAAGAATTTTGATGCATTTACTTTACTCAAAGAGCAGGAAATATGTCAATTAGTTTTCGACACTTGCAAGTTAAAGTACGATATTAAGTCGTCGGGGCGTTATATTTTACAGGTTGTTTATGAGCTTTTGGCGGCTAAGAAAAAACGCCCGTATTTTTCAAGCTTTGCAAATTGTCCGTATCATCAGTTAACCGATAAAATAAGCGGAAGCCTCGCTAAAGGCTTAATTACCAAAGATTCTGCTGACAACTTAAACACTCTGTTTATGATGGGACAAGCTGAATGTGCTAAAATAGATTCGTTTTTTTACGATATGAAAGCACAAATGAACCATATAGCGACTGATAACGCAAATAAAACAGGTGGAACAAGCATTTTGTCGGCAATAAAAAGCGGCAAGATTTTAGGTATTGATTTAAGCTCAACGGCAAATGTTATGCTTATAGAGTTGATAGTTAATTCTTTAACCATAGCGATGAACAGGGGCTTTGAATTCACGCTGTTCTTAGACGATGTCGCTGTCGGAAATGAAATGCTGAAAAACGCCTTATGTCAAAAATCCAACCATAACAACATTATTTGCTCAAAAGACTTATATGCACTTCTTAACGGCAGAGACGACCTGTTTAATACTATTGCGGGGGAAGCTGAAAAAACCGTGATTTTATCTCATGGTTCGCATTTGAGCTGTGATAAATGGTCCAAGTATATCGGCGAGTATGATAAAATTGACGTATCCCATAACACAAATTCAGGTTGGAATCAAAGCAGCAGATGGGGTTACAACTCTAATCAAGGCAAAACAATGAACAACAAGCGGGAATATAAAGTGAAGCCGGAGCAGATAAACCGTTTAATGCAAAATGAGATATTTATATACGATAATCAGACGGGGAGTTTGATTCAAACAACGGTAGTTTAGGGTGGTTTGTATGGGCGATTGTAAAGATTATTGGTGTGAACATTATGGAAGCGGCAAATGCGATAATTGCGTAAAAAATCAGTCTGCCGAGGATATGCCCGAGCTTAGGGTTATTCTTAAAAAGCGAAGTTTGGAGCAAATGGAGATTTTCGCGGATAAGAGCAATAATAAAGGGCTGGAACGGTGAGCAATTTCCCGGTGGGTCATTGTATATATCCTATAACCTTACAACGGAAGTTTATATAAAGGATGGTTGAATTATGAAAATGAATATTGGCATCGGAATAGCTAAATGTTTAAAAAACGATAATATTTACGGAGTTCGAGTTGAAGAGATACAAAAGGATAAGTGGGAAGCCACTTGGGCGTTTCCAATTAAACCTGAAGTTGCGAAACGCGAGGGTTATACCGAGCAAGTCTTTCCCAAAAATCTGACCTACGGTAAGGAATACCCCGGTTGCCCTTATTGCAAGAAATTTGAGAAATTGAACACAACTGCATCTGGCTCCGGTTCTCAAAAAGCAGACGTATACTTGGCTATTGATTTATCAGGAAGTATGAGCGGTGAGCCGCTGACTGAATCTAAAAAAGCGATGATAGACTTTGTAAAGCAGATGAACTCTAATCAAATCAGAATCGGAGTCATTGCATTTGCAACAAGCTTGTCGCACGTTTTACCCTTAACCAATGATTACAACAAAGTAATTAATTCAATAAACGGGCTTTACATAGGACTCGTGGGTAACGGAAATGCCGCAGAGCCATTCACTCTTGCGTATCCTAACCTTAAAAATGGCAAAGGGATGCGTTATATTTTAGTTTTAACCGATGGTGAATGGTGCGATTTAGATGAAAGGTCAGCTATTGCGGAAGCGAAAAAGTGTCACGCCGCTGAAATAGAGGTGGTAGCTCTTGGATTCGGGAGCGTGAAAAAACAATTCTTAGATGCTATTGCTTCGTCGAAAGAGTATTCAAAGTTAACTACTCTAAACAACCTTGCAGATGCGTTTACAGGATTTGCAAAAGATATCGGAATAAAAAAGAAATAATTTTAAATTGTGTACATAAGGGGAATTGCAATGAAAAATGCTGTTAAACAAACATTACGCAAAATTAATAACCATTTCAAGTTGGAGGAACCGGAGATATTCAATAATTCTACAAGGTTTAAAACCGCGTTTAAAGCCGCGCTTAAAGATGTTAAAATCGAACCGGACGGCGATGTGATTCGCCATTTGCTTGAAATTGCTATATGCAAAATGCAAGCTTATTCCCGCCTGCAACAGGGTTTAAGCAAGAATGAATTTATCATTGATAATCTTATTTTGGAAATGAAGAAGTATTATCCTGATGAAAATACCGTCAGAATGGTAATTGAAAGTATAGCGGAGGAATTGTTTGGGTATATGCCCGTTTCTACTCCCGCTCCAAATACCGCTTTTAACCCACCCCCGCAACAAACCGGGACACAACCGAAGCCAATACCTCCGCAAACCGACCGCATAGAATTCGGCGGATATAACTGGCGGGTGCTTGACATTCAGAATGATGCCGCATTAATTATTACGGAAAATATTATAGACCAACTAGCTTATCACAATAAATTTACTGCTGTAACGTGGGCTGACTGCGATTTAAGGAAATACCTAAACGGAGAATTTTTAAGTAATTTCAGCCCATTTGAACTTGCAAAAATTATTCCTATGCCAAATTTGAACCCTAATAATCCGTGGTGGGGAACAAACGGCGGAGCGGAAACAACAGATAAAGTGTTCCTTCTTTCTCTTCAAGAAGTTTGCCGTTATTTCGGAGACAGCCGAGCGCAACTGAACAGTAGTGTTAAAAAATCTTTAGCGGCTGAAATAAAGAGGGAATATTGGGATAAAGGTAAAACCAAATGGGATGAGTGGAAAGATTTTTTTCTTGATAATGAGATTTATGTCACTGATGAAAACAATTCCAAAAGAATGTCAAAATATGGTAATAAATCTTCGTGGTGGTGGCTTCGGTCGCCCGGCCTCGACAGCGGTAGTGCCGCCCGTGTCGGTTTTGGCGGTTTTGTCAACGTCAATGGTGACTTTGTCAATTTTGGTGTCGGCGGTGTTCGTCCCGCTTTGTGGCTGAATCTGTAATCTTTTATCTGTTAATCTGATAAATCGTTAAATCCCGCCCGTGGGCGGCAATCTCCCGCCGCCGTGCGGCGGAATCTAATAATCCCGCGTAAGCGGGTCGCGATTTTTGGAAAATGAGGATTCATTGTTTTTGAAGGAATAATTTTTAAAATATAAGGAGGCAATTATCATGGCATTTTCAAAGGAGAAGAACACAGTCCGGCTTGCGAACGGACAAGCTTTGACAATCAAGAAACCACTCGGCGACGGAGGGCAGGGAATAGTTTACAAGGTTGACTATTCGGGCAAGGAGTATGCCTTGAAGTGGTACAAGTCCAACTATTTGAAGGATTTGGACGAACGGCATAAAAACGGCAAGCAGCTTTTCAAGGAGAATATTCAGGCAAATATTGACAAAGGAAGCCCGAACGATAAGTTTTTGTGGCCCGAAGCGTTGACGGAAGAAATTGACGGTTGCTTTGGCTATATCATGAAACTTCGCCCGCAGGGGTATTACGATTTTAACGATGTTTACAACAATAAAGTCCCGTTTAAAAGCTTTCGGGCGACGGTTGAGAGTGCATTGGGAATCGTAAATGCGTTTAGTTCATTACATAAAAAAGGTTACTTTTATTTGGATTTAAACGGCGGCAACTTTTTCATTGATACCAAAAACGGCGATGTGCTTATCTGCGATAATGATAACGTAACCGCTGAACCTAAATATAATTTAGGTCTGCCCGGCTATATCGCCCCCGAATTGGTAAGAGGCGAAAAGGGGGCGAAATCTAATGCCTTGACTGATGCACATTCTCTTGCGGTTGTTTTGTTTCGGCTGTTTATGCGGCACGACCCCCTTATGGGCAGAAACTATTGCTCGAGCGTGGTTCTTACGGCGGCTAAGGAAAAGGAGTTATACGGAACAAAACCTGTCTTTATCTTTGACCCCGCTGATGATTCAAACCGCCCTGTTTTAAACCTGCACACAAACCCCATAAAGCTTTGGCCCATTTACCCTGAATATGTCAGAAAAGCTTTTATTGAAACATTTTGCGAGGGTATGAAAACCCCGGCGAAACGCCTTATTGAATCGGCTTGGGCAAAAGTCTTGTTAAAGTTAAGCGACGACATTTTAACCTGCACCTGCGGTACGGATATTCTTTGGAGCAATAAGGAAAATGCGGTGATTTGCCCAAAATGCGGGGTAAACTTAGGAAAGCCGCTTCATATTGATTACAACGGATACAGCATTAACCTTTTCCCCGGCAACAAAATTTACAGCACGCATATTGACGATGATTTCAATAAACGAAGCGATTACGGATTAATTCTCGCCAATAAGCAAGACCCGAAAAAATGGGGAATAAAAAATATGTCCGGCGGCAATTGGAGCGTTAAAAAGCCTTCGGGTGAAACCGTAACAATTGCTTCAGGCAAAATAATTTCAATAGCCGAGGGAACGGAAATAGAGTTGCCCGGCGGCAAAAAACTTATCATTAGCGCGTAATTTAGGCTAAACTAAAAAAATAAATTTATGGAGGAATTTTTTATGGCAACGAAAACAGCAGTAAATCCTTTGGAGGGAGTTGGTAAACCTACTAAGCCAAACCTTGTCGTGTTTTTTGTAATTGATAAGTCTTATAGTATGGCGGGGGCAAGCATTAACGCAGTAAATCACGCTATGAGGGAGATAATACCTATCCTAAAAGATATAGACGGGCAGGATGCAGATTTAAAGGTGGCGGCACTTACTTTTTCAGCAGGGGCGGAGTGGGTTTATTCCAATCCGCAAGATGCAGAAGAACTCGCATGGGTAGATGTTGAGGCTGATGGTTGGACTGACTTCGGTGCGGCTTGTGATGAACTGTGCAGTAAAATGTCGAGAAGTGCATATATGGCATCAAAAGCAGGTTATAAAAAACCCGTTGTTATTCTTCTGACGGACGGCGAACCTACAGATAATTGGGAGCCTAAGTTAGCGAAATTGAAACAAAACAGATGGTTTCAAGTCGCATTTAAAATTGGTCTTGCTGTTGATGATGCCAACGAGGATGTGCTTGGCGAATTTGTCGGAACAAAGAAAGGTAAGAACGGCAAATACGAGGGCGTTTACCGAATTGATGATGCAAACAAACTTAAAACAGCAATTAAGGTTGTTATCGTCACATCATCTGAAATCGGCAGCAGAAGTATGCCCATTGATATTAACGTAGCCGATGCAGACCTTGATGATAAGCAACATAAAGACCTTCACGACATGATTGAAGAGAAACTTGATGACGATGATGCGTTCAGCGATTACGCCGCAACTTCTGATGATGATGAGGAGTGGGATTAATATGGCTGATTTCAGCAAATTTAAAGCTAAATGTGAGGGATTTAGCCATAAAAAGAACGGAACAGTTTGTCAAGACTCGACTGATGCTCATAAATCGGATAAAATTGCTATATGCGTTGTAAGCGACGGACACGGCAGTGAGAAATACTTTCGGAGCGACAAGGGTTCTGATACAGCGGTTAAGGTTGCGATTGAAGCTGTTAAGCAGTTTGATTGGAAGCAGAGGTATAACACTTCCGACAAAACCAAAAAAGACGTTAAAGTGGAAGCTTTGTCTATGGAAAACTATAATAAACTATTCAATGAGCTTGCTCGTTATATTGTTGCTCAATGGTTTTTTGCGGTTGAAGCCCATTGGAAAGAGAACACTCCGAATGAAGCTGAACAAGTCCTTTTTGAAAAACACTTTGCCGGCAAAGACGTAAATATTACAAAAATATACGGTGCGACCTTGATTATCGGTGTTATGACCGCTCATTTTAGTTTTGTTGTTCAAATAGGCGATGGAGCGGCTGTGATTATTCCGCAAAACGGCGAGGCGTTTATTCCGCCGGAAACTGTAGACGAAAATCAAGGAGCAGGGCAAACCAATTCGCTTTCAAGCTCCAATTGTTTAGAGCGATTCCGCTATTATTATACCGAAGAACCGCTGAAAGCCATTGTTGTAACAACCGATGGTGTAACGGATTCTTACGGCGGTAACGATGGCAAGGATTTATTGCGGTTCTGCGAAAAGCTGGTTGACCTTCATATAGAAGATGATAAACAGGCGAAAAGATTTTTAAATGATTGGCTACCTAGATTATCCGAACAAGGCAGTCAAGACGATATGTCTGTAGCGGGGATTTATGATGCTTCATCAAGAGTAACAGAATCTACGCCCGATAATATCGCTCCCGAATCGGAAATCATGTCTGCGGCTGAGCCGGAGGACAAGCCTGAACCTGAACCTGAACCTAAATCAGATACTGAATCTGAAAACGACAATCCAAGCGAAGGAGAAACGGTAAATGAAAAGTCAAATACGGCAGGCGTTGAATAAAATCATGGGCAGTTTCGGAGAATCGGCTTTTACTAATGCGAGGCAATTTAAAGCTGTTTTGTCTGATGTTCCCATTGAAACTAACGCTAAAAAAATCCGAAGCCTGTTAAACACGGCAATGGTTGAAATGCGGGCTTATTCACGGTTAAAGGCGGGGTTTGCAAAAAGCAGTCCGTTCATCGTTGATAATTTAATCAATGAAATGACGGAGGATTATGAAATTAACCCCGCTTCTGCCAAAACAGTAATTGAGAGTATAGCCGAAGAATTATTCGGCTATACTCCTGTATCTGTCCCCGTTGCCAATACACCGCCCGCACCTAATCCGCAACAACCCTTAAACCCGCAACCAATGCAAACTCCAATTGATGTTGACTTGCTCAAACAACAGCTTCTCACAGAAATAATGGGGCAAATTTCATCAGACCCGCAGTTTTCACAGAAAATGCCGCCCCAACCTCTGCCGACTAAAAATCCGGGTGCATCGTCAATACCGAAAATCGGTAGCATAATCCCATTCGGAGGTTATGATTGGCGAGTGCTTGATGTACAAAATAGTAAAGTTCTGCTAATAACAAAAGACGTTATAGAGAAACGCAAATTTGATGCTTCAACCAATAATTGGACAAAGTGTGAATTGAGAAAGTATCTTAACGGAGCATTTTACAATAGTTTTGATACAAGCGATAAATCGAGAATTGTTAGTTTTAACAGCGACAATGTTTTTTTATTGAGCGTTGATGAAGCAAGAAAATATTTTAAAAATGATTCTGATAGAGCGGCAAAATATGGAAAAGAAGCTTCGTGGTGGTGGCTTCGGTCGCCCGGCGACTATGGTGACAGTGCCGCCGGCGTCCTTTCCGACGGCAGTGTCTACGTCCTTGGCATCGACTTCTACGACGTGTCGGCGGTTGGCGGCGTTCGCCCCGCTTTGTGGCTGAATCTGTAATCTTTAATCTTTTAATCTGATAAATCGTTAAATCTCTAAATCCCGCCCCGTGGGCGGTAATCTCCCGCCGCCGTGCGGCGTAATCTATTCCCGCGGAGCGGGTCGCGATTTTTTGAAAAATGAGGTGTTTTTCAACTATGAACGAAAAGAAGAGTGATTTGCTAATTGTAACCAAAGCAAAGGATTTGTGCAGTTATATTATGATAATCACGCAGAAATCACCGAAACAGTTTCGTTTTACATTCGTGAGCAGATTGCAGAATCTTTCGCTTGATATAATAGAGTGCATTTTCCGTGCCAATGATATTTTTATCGGCAAGGGCTTTGAAAAAAATGCGGAAAAGCGGCTTGAATTTCAGCATAAAGCTCTGACAAGTCTTAAAATACTCGCGTATATATCAGAAATTTCAATGGCACAAATGTGCATACTCCCTAAGCAATATGAGCAAATATCCAAATTAACCACAGACTGCCAAAGGTTATTGGGAGCGTGGATTAACAGCGATAAAAAGCGTTTTTCTTCCTAAGGCGTGTTTGCGGAAACGGCGGGAAAACACTTGCCGACAGAGCCGGAAACGCTGTTTATGCTTTTCTTGTTTTTTGAAAGCGGTATATTGCCGCTTTCACTTTCGGCGGAACAGGAGTAATTATGTCTGATTATGAAAAAATGCACAGTTTTGAAAATTTATATAAAGCTCATTTAGTGGCAAGGCGGGGAAAACGCAATAAGGCGGAGGTTATTCGCTTTGAAATGAATCTATCGGAGAATTTATGTAAATTGCAGGAAACTCTGAAAAATAAAACCTACAAACCGCAGAAATATAAGCATTTTATGATATACGAGCCAAAGGAGCGTTCTATTTTCGCACCTGATTATGCTGACAGGGTAGTTCAGCATTGTTTATGCGACAACATAATAATGCCTAAGCTTGAGCCAAGGTTAATATATGATAACGCCGCTTGCCGCATAGGAAAAGGCACACATTTTTCAATTGACAGATTATCGGTTTTTATGCGTGATTTTTATAAGAATCACGGAACAAGCGGATATTTTTTGAAATGTGACATCATGAAATATTTTTACAGCATTGACCATAATGCGTTAAAACAAAAGCTGTCAAAAGTATTTAATGAAGAAGTTTACAGCTTGCTTTGCAGTATTATCGACAGCTATGAGGTTACGGACGGGGTTGGACTTCCTTTAGGCAACCAAGCAAGCCAATGGTTTGCCCTGTATTATCTTGATGCCGCCGACAGGCTCATTAAAGAGAAGCTGAGGATAAAATACTATGTCCGATACATGGACGATTTTATTCTTCTTCACCATGACAAGGAATATTTACGCCATTGTCTTGACGAAATACGAAGAATTTGCGGTGTTGAATTAAAAATTGAGTTGAATAACAAAACGCAGATTTTTGCCGTTAAAAACGGAGTTGACTATTTGGGCTGGCACTTTTATTTGACTGATACGGGCAAGGTTATTCGCAAATTGAAAACGCCGAATAAGCGGCGATTAAAGCGGCGTATGAAATTATTGCAGGAAGAATATCGCACCGGCATAATTGATATTGATGATGTTAAACGCAGTTTGGTTTCAACTCACGGGCATTTGATTCATGGTCACACATATAGGTTTCGCGAAAAATTATACGGCAAAACTGCTTTTTCACGTTCGCAAGAAAACAATGCCATAAAGGGAGAGAAAATTAATCATGAAAGACCAAATAATCCAAGCATTACATAAAATAAAAGAACATTTCGGAACAGAGGTGTTTAATAATCCGAGGCAGTTTAAAGCTGTTCTTTCGGATGTACCGTTTGAGACCGATGCGAAAAAAATACGTAAACTTCTCGAAGTTGCTATATGCGATATGCGGGTTTACTCTCGCTTGGAGGCAGGGCTGGCGAAGAATAATCTTTTTGTAGTCGGCAATTTGAGCAATGAGATGGCAACAGATAATTTTATGGATATAGGTGTTGCTCAAATGACGATTGAGGCTATAGCGGAGGAGTTATTCAGCTATAAGCCTGTTTCGCCTGCCCAAGCTAATAATAATCCACCTACACAACAACAACAATCACAACAACAATCACAATATCAACAATCTGCTCAACAACCTGCCCCAGAAAATCAGCCTCTAGATATGGAAGCATTGGGAGGGCAACTATTAGCTAAACTGATGGGCAGAATCACATCTGCAAATATTCCCATACCTCAATCTTTGCCGCAGGTTAAAATGCCGAACTTATTCAATTCTAACGATAGTCAAATTATTGCTCCTAAAATCGGCAGTATAATCAAATTCGGCAGTTATGATTGGCGAGTGCTTGATGTGCAAAACGACAAAGCATTAATCATTACTGAAGAAATTATTGAGAATAAAGCGTATCATAGTGATTTGGTTGATATAACATGGGCTGACTGCGATTTGAGAAAATATCTGAACGGCGAATTTATTAACAATGCTAAAAAATTCAGCCCAAATGATAGAGATAGAATTACCCCTGTGGTGAACAGAAACGCAGATAATCAATGGTATAACACAAACAGCGGCAGTGATACAACGGACAGCATTTTCTTATTGAGCTTGGAGGAAGTGCGTGAATACTTTGGTGGCAGTATGAAAAAATTACGAAATGTAAGAGTACCAGATGGGTGGTTTTCTGATAAAAATGATTCTAAGAGGGTGGCAAAATATGGTAAACAAGCTTCGTGGTGGTGGCTTCGGTCGCCTGGTATCTACAGCACTAGTGCCGCCATTGTCAATATTGTCGGTTCTGTCTACGTCAATGGTAACTATGTACACAATGTTCACGGCGGTATTCGCCCTGCTTTGTGGCTGAATCTTTAAGATTTAATCTTATTAAATCTTGCCTAAACAACAAAAGGAGAGAAAATTAATCATGAAAGACCAAATAATCCAAGCATTACATAAAATTAAAAACAGCTTCGGAACAGAGGTGTTTAATAATCCGAGGCAGTTTAAAGCGGTGCTTTCGGATGTACCGTTTGAAACCGATGCGAAAAAAATACGTAATCTGCTTAATATTTCTATTTGTGAAATGCAGGTTTATTCACGGTTAAAGGCGGGGTTTGCAAAAAGCAGTCCGTTCATCATTGATAATTTAATCAATGAAATTACGGCGGATTATGAAATTAACCCCGCTTCTGCCAAAACAGTAATTGAGAGTATAGCGGAGGAGTTATTTAACTATAAGCCCGCTTCGTCTGCCCAATCTAATTATAATCCGCCTATACAGCAACAATCCCAACCCCAACAACCTATTTTGCAAAGCCAGCCTATAGATATGGAAGCATTAGAAGAGCAACTGTTAACTAAACTAATGGGCAGAATCACATCTGCAAATATTGCTATTCCCCAACCTGCACCGCAAGCTAAAACGCCCAACTTGTTCAATTCTAATGATAACCAAATTATTGCCCCCAAAATCGGCAGTATAATCAAATTCGGCAAATATAACTGGCAGGTGCTTGATGTTCAGAATAACGCCGCATTAATCATTACCGAAGAAATTATTGAGAAGAAAGCGTATCATAGTAACAGGACTGCTATAACATGGGCTGACTGCGATTTGAGAAAATATCTGAACGGTGAATTTATTAACAATGCTAAAAATTTCAGTCCAAATGACAAGGCGAGAATTATCTCTGTAATGAACGGAAACAGAGAAAACCAATGGTATGATACAAACGGCGGCAATGAAACAACGGACAGCATTTTTTTATTGAGTTTGTACGAACTTGTGAAATACTTTGGAGATAGCGGTGATTTGGAAAACGGCAAGGGTTGGAAATATGAGAGCGGCAAAAATGTATTGGCATATGGAAATGACCGTCGGTATATACACGACCAGTATGATAAAAGCAGGGTGTCAAAATATGGTAACAAAGTTTCGTGGTGGTGGCTTCGGTCGCCCGGCTACAGCAGCGATTATGCCGCCTTTGTCTATGATGATGGTTTTGTCCGCATCATTGGCTATGGTGTCGACATTGATTCCGGCGGCGTTCGTCCTGCTTTGTGGCTAGATTTGTAATTCTATAATCCTGCATAAGCGGGTTGCGATTTTTGAAAAATGAGGATATACTATGAGTTCTTTAACCAATCCCAAGCAACGCTATTATTACTCGTTGCTTTCAGAAAATGACAAGAAAATATATGATGATATTGTTTCGGCTTGGAGGGATTTGAATAGAAATGTTAAAATTCCCAACTCCCCGAGTTGCGGCATTTCAACTATGTTAGAGTATATTCGTTATGACATTCCCAAGCTGTTTTATGTTGATTTTAACGGGATTTCTTATAGAAATCATTTTAATTCGGTTACGTTGAACACGAGGTTTCACTATACAGATTCAGAGATTGCTAATCTGAAAAAACAGCTGAATAAGGCGATTAAGTCATTTACTTGCAATATTTTAAATGAGAAGATGTCACCTTTTGAGCGTGAATTATCGGCACATGACTTTTTAGCAAGTACGGTAAAATACGATTTTCAAAGCAAGAACGATTTCGAGAACGCATCTATTGTAGCCCCATTGCTAAAGAATCGCGGGATTTGCGAGGGATATGCTAAGGCATTTAAACTGCTGTGTGATGAAATCGGAGTTAGTTCGCTTGTTGCTTTCGGGACGGCAGTAAATAGTCTGAATTACGTTAAAACAGGAACAGGCGAATATGAAGGACACGCTTGGAATATAGTAAAAATCGGCGGGAAATGTGCTCATGTTGATGTAACATGGGATTCTGTTAACCCTTTACAAAATAATTCAAAAATTCGTTATGACTACTTTAATCTTGCCGATGATGAAATATCCAAAGACCACGTTTGGGACAAAAATAAATACCCTAAATGCGACACTCACAATATGAGCTACTATCATGTCAATGATTATTATATTACAAGTAAGGGCGATTTTGAAAAATATATAATAAATCAGATTAAGAATAAAGTCGCCTCTTTTAATGTCAAATTTAGCTTTGAATTCGAGGACAATAAGGAGATTACCCGATATATTTCTAAAGCAATGTCAAAGTATCCTCTAATTCTCAAAACATGGAGTTATTCATTAGGGGTTTCCTATAACAAAGCAATGCGAACGGCGTTAATAACTATTGAGTAGGTAAAAATTGATTGGAGATATTATATGAAAAACCAAATAATCCAAGCATTACATAAAATAAAAGACCATTTCGGAACAGAGATATTTAATAATCCGAGGCAGTTTAAAGCTATTCTTTCGGATGTACCATTTGAAACTGATGCGAAGAAAATCCGTAATCTGCTCAATATTTCTATTTGTGAAATGAAGGTTTATTCACGTTTGGAAAAAGGGTTAGCAAAGAATAATACTTTTGTCGTTGGTAATCTCATTGATGAAATGGTAAGAGATTATTATCCTGATGAAAATACTGTTAAAATAGTAATAGAAACTATGGCAGAGGAGTTGTTCGGCTATATTCCTGTATCTGTCTCCACTACCAATACACCGCCCGTACCTAATCCGCAACAACCCTTAAACCCGCAACCAACGCAAGCTTCCATTGATGTTGACTTGCTCAAACAACAGCTTCTCACAGAAATAATGGGGCAAATTTCATCAGACCCGCAATTTTCTCAGAAAATGCCGCCTCAACCTCTGCCGACTAAAAATCCGGGTGCATCGTCAATACCGAAAATTGGCAGTATAATCCCGCTCGGAGGTTATGATTGGAGAGTGCTTGATGTACAAAATAGTAAAGCCCTGCTCATAACAAAAGACGTTATAGAGGAACACCCCTACAATACAAAGTATACAGGCGTTACATGGGAAAAATGCACTTTGCGGCAATATCTTAACGGCGAATTCTATAATTTGCTCGGACAAGATAAATCACGCATTTCTCGTGAAAGGGTTGTTAATTCAGATAACCCTAAATATATTACACCTGGTGGAAATGACACTAACGATAAAATATTTTTATTGAGCATGTCAGAAGCAAATAAATACTTTAAAAATGATTCTGATAGAATGTCAAAATATGGTAATAAAGCTTCGCAGTGGTGGCTTCGGTCGCCTGGCTACGGCAGCCTTTATGCCGCCTATGTCCTCGGTGGCGGTAGTGTCGACGTCTATGGTAAAGATGTCAACTATGACGACTACGGCGTTCGTCCCGCTTTGTGGCTGAAAATATAATTAAATTCAAAGGAAATTCAAGCTATGGAAAAATATATTCAAAGAGATTATTCTGAATACGAAGCACTGAGGGTGCAGTATGCAAACACGGCTGACCCGCAAATAAAGGAGCAAATACGGGCTTTGGGTGAGCTTGTTAATTTGAAAAACGACTTGGATTTAACAAACGGCGACCCGAATACGAAACAATTAGGCGGCAGATACGGCGATGTCAAGGGCAAAATAGCGGGTTATCATGCTCATCATATTCCTCCGAAATCGGTAAGCGACCATAATATGAACACCCTGCCCGCTATCTGCATGACAAGCGAAGATCACAGAATGACCGCAAGCTACGGGAACAGAATGAAAGCGGTGTTTTCACCGGAGGACAAGAATGACAACACAACATATAAAGAGAAGTTAATCAAGCAAATTAACGATGGCAATTATGCAGATGCTTTCAGAAATGAAGTATATGAAATTAAAATGAAATTCGGCGATAAATACGACGGTGCGATTAAACAGGCGATTGAAGCAAACGCCGATTATCTGAAAGAATTCGGCAACCCGCATAAGAATCAAGGCATTGAAGCGTTCAGGGAGAAGTCGGCTGATAAAACATCAAATCAAACGGCAAATAAAGGAATAGAAAGCTTCCGCAGCAAAGAGGGCAGTCAAATGCCTCAACGCAATCAACATAGCCAAAATGCCCAAAACGGAAATCAATCAAGCGGACAAGCCAGCGGAAGCGGTCAAGGGAGGTAGTTTACTTTGAGGGAACAGATTATACAGGTGTTACACAAAATCAAGGAAAGTTTCGGTACGGATGTGTTTGCGAACCCGAGGCTTTTTAGTGCTGTGCTTGCTGACGTTAAAATTGAAACAGATGCTAAAAAAATCCGCAACCTGCTTAATATTGCTGTTCGGGATATTCATATATATCAACGATTGGAAAAAGGATTAGCAAGCAACAATAAATTTATAATCGACAACCTTATTTGTGAAATTTCGTCAGACTATATGATAGAAAAAACTGCTTCGCAAGCAGTAGTTGAAGCTTTTGCCGATTTGTTAGGATATATTTCACCGCCTGTCGCAACTGCTCGTAAAGTGGTGGTAAATCCTTTAGAGGGGTTAATACCTACAAGACCAGTTCTTATCGTATTTTTTGTAATTGATAAATCCGGCAATATGGCGGGAGCAGGCATTAACGCACTAAACCACGCCATGAGGGAGATGATACCTATTCTCAAAAACATAGACGGGCAAGGTGCAGATTTAAAGGTTGCGGTTCTTACTTTCTCAGCGGGAGCAGAGTGGCTTTATTCAGAGCCTCAAGATGTAGAGGATTTTGAATGGTATGACATTGAAACGAATCTTGATTATGATTGGGATAACTACACTTCTGATTTTGGTGCGGCTTGCGATGAACTATACGTTAAAATGTCAAGAGAGGCATACATGAGCTCGAGAAAAGGTTACAAAATCCCCATTATTATACTTATAACAGCCGGAAAACCTACGGATAATTGGCAACCATCTTTAGCGAAATTAAAGAAAAACAGATGGTTTAAAGCTGCATTTAAAATCGGACTTGCGGTTGATGATGCCAACGAGAATGTGATTGGCGAATTTGTCGGAACAAAGAAAGGTAAGAATGGCAAATATGAGAGGGTTTACCAACCTTATGATGCAAATAAGCTAAAAAAATTATTTAGGGGTGAATACTCTTCGTATGTGTGTAGTCATGAGGATGAGGATTGGGATTAATATGGCTAAATTATAACATTTAATAATGAGAGAACTTTTGTAAATAGCCAAAAACAATTTTAAAAAGGTGAAATAACATGAACATATCAACCCGCCTACTCTACGGCAACACAGTAACGCAAAATACCCCACCTGCACAAACAAGCGGAGCTGTCAAACTCCACGGTACTTTTGCGGGCAAACCGTCAGCTTTCACGCTCAACAATGACACATTAAGCAAACACACAATGCTCATCGGCGGAACAGGTTGCGGCAAAACAACGCTCTTTTATCATTTTATTTCGCAGTTAAAAAAATCAATGACGAACGATGATGTGATGATAATTTTTGATAGCAAGGGTGATTTTCATTCAAAGTTTTTCAACAAAACAACGGATATAATTATCGGAAATTCAAAGCAATATTCGGCTGAATCGGCGCATTGGAATATCTATAAAGAAATCCTCGCCGATGGCTTGGAAGAGCGGGATTTTATCATAAACACACAAGAAATCTGCAAGTCATTCTTTGAGGAACGCACTAAAAATACAACAAACGCTTTCTTCCCAAACGCCGCAAGAGATTTATTGGCGGCAATTATAATCACCTTTATTCGTGAGGGCAAAAAAGACTCCGCAATAAAAAAAGAGTTTTTCTACAACAGCAAGCTTAAAGAATTTTTAGATTTATCCGATTCGCAAATGATTATGGATTTGCTCGGCGACAGCCCCGATGCTAATGCAATTTTATCCTACATAAGCGGCGACAACGCACAATCGCAGGGCGTTTTATCTGAAATGTATTCCGTCATAAGAGAGATTTTAATCGGCGTTTTTGCCGAACGAGGTATGTTTTCCATGCGTGAATTTGTCCGTAATAAGGGAAAACGAACCCTATTCATTGAGTACGACCTTTCAATCGGCAGTATGCTAACCCCTGTTTATCGTTTAATGTTCGACCTCGCACTCAAAGAAGCTCTCGGGCGAAACAAGCCGCAGGGCAACGTCTACCTTGTTTGCGATGAGTTTAAATTGCTCCCTCATTTGAAACACATTGACGATGGCGTTAATTTCGGGCGTAGTTTAGGCGTGAAAGTTTTTGCGGGTATTCAGAGTATCGAGCAATTATACGAAATCTACGGGCAAAGCCGAGGGCGGAATATTGCGGCGGGGTTTTCGTCAGTTTACGCATTTCGCTCAAATGATACAGCGACACGAGATTTCGTCACAGGTCTATTCGGCAAAAATATCGTTTTAGAAAAATATCAGCGTTTGGATAATCAAATTATCGAAGAAAAACGGAACGGACAAACTGTCGAGGACTGGGATATGAACAGCCTGAAAATCGGCGAAGCGATTGTAGGTTTGCCGTTTTCACAGCCGTTTAGGTTTTATTTTGATAACTATTAACTAAGGTGCGTTATTTTACAAATTGAAACCATCTCAAATTCAAGCAACCGATTAAGCACAAACAAAACCCAGCCAATAACCGCCTCCCTAAAAAGCAATTATCAGCCGGATTTTGCCTGAAATATTTAAAAATTGCAACAATGCTCAATAAGCCAAAACAGGCTTACTCACCAAATTCCCAACCCCTTGAATTATCTGCTCGTTTAATATCCTCCACTCCCGAAATCGGTGTACCGAGACTTACAAGTTTTTGTTCTCCTGCTTTCCTTTCGGCGTTAAATTTTTTCAAAAGGTCCTCATGTTTTTTCAATTCGGCGGCATACTGTTCTCTGCGTTGGGCATCTTCAATAGTGTCTATTAATGCGATTGCTGATTGCAGTGCTGCCTTTAATTGAGTTTCCTGTTGCTGTAGCTCGGCTTTATGCCTGCTGAGTTCAATTTCACGGTTGTTCAGCAATACCGTTTGTTTATCAATCCACTTTTTGATGTTTCGGTTTCGTTTTATTTGAATTACAAGCTCATTTTTTTCTTCGTTAAGTGCAAACCTGTCCGTTTCAATCGTAGCTTTGTCTGCTTCAACCTCGGCTTTAAAACTCTTGGCTTCGCTCATAATTTTCTTAGCTTGTTTTTTAATCTCATCACGCTTCCGCTGCGATTCCGCATTGCGTTTTAACGTTTCTCGATGTAAGCGGTAGTCGGCGGTGTTCATGTGTTTCGTTTGATGGTCGGGTTCGTTTATAATCGTAATGCCCAATTTATCCTCAGCTATTTCAATCCATTTTTCCCGGCAGATTTTTGTGAAAGTAACTTGGCGAGTATTGTAAAAATAATCCTCGCCTTTAACAGTTTTTTTGATGGGCTCGTCGATCAGATTTCCGGCAATATCAATGCCATAAACACCTTCTTTTAAATCGGGGCGAGGCAGTTCGATTCCCGCCGCTTTCATTCCCCGTGTCATTGAAAACTTAATCGTCCCATCTGATTGTGCGTAATGCCAAACGCCCCTCTGCTGAGCGTGAGGAGTTGCCTCATCATAATGCTCCGCTGAGTTCAAAATTTTAAAATGGCTTCCGTATTTCTCATTAAGCCAAATCCTAAAGTCTTTGAATATGATATGAAAATCATCTTCCGAAGGATGTTCTTCAGTATTTCCAATTTGCAAAATCATTTCATATGGCTTTGGTTGTTTAGCAATCCATTCCTCAAGTGTTCCCATATTTTCAGCGTATTTATATTGACCGTTTTTTATGTAACGATTCTTTTGGGCGAGGTAAGCAGGTTCCAATGTTGTCTCATAATATTTCTGTTCAACCTCCTCGAATGTCATATAGCTTCCGCCCAATGTATCAGCAAAATAATATTCGCCCTGATAAATATCATAATGCATATTGTCAACAGTGCGGCACGGATCAATATATTTTGACCTGTTTATATCAAATTTTCGATCGTTATGTTTAACTGACATTTTACTCGATGACGTCCCTCCGTGCAAGCTGGCTTTCATATCATTCATATTAATCTTCCTTTCTGACCGCTATGCGGTCTGTAACGTTTTTAGGTTGCGGGGGCAACCATACTAAAAGCAATAACCCAATATTGCCTTTAGGAATTTTCACCTTTGGTGACTATATTCCTAAAGACTTGGGCCAAAGAGGGGCGTAACCCCTTCTCCAGACTCTCCCCTAACCCGCATAAAACGCAGGTATATCAGCAATATCAGATATTGCCGATAACAATACGAGATAGCTATGCACCGAACATTTTGCGATGTTCATTGCGTTCTAATAAAAATTTTTCGTGTTGTTTATCTGACCACTTATTAGCTGTGGCATATACCGCTAATGCCACGTAATCGGATTTTTCTAAACCGTATTTTTCTGCCTCGGTTTCAATTAATGCGACAATATGGTCGTTAAGTTTGTATGTGCGTTGCTGTTTTTCATCTTGTTTTTTAGATTTTTTTGGTATTGTTGTTGCCGCTTGGGTTATATCAACAGATTTTTCTATTGCCGATAAATCGCCTTGCTTTGAGGTCGGGATAATCGCCGGTGGAGCGGATTGCGGTGGAGTGATCGCCGGTTGAGGGATAGGTGTATGTACATAACCCTGCGTTGCCGGGTTAGCAGATTGATAATTTTGTTCCATAATAATTCTCCTTCACATTATATTTGAATTCCTATTTAAGCCCCGTCGGGGCTTCGGGTGTAGTTTTGATTGCCTTTTTATGTTGCGTGTTTCTGATTTTCACCTCCCTCTTCTCTACATATAGTACCCCCTGAAAGATACGCCGACAGCACAGCCATATCCACCAATCGCATACGATGTACCTGCACGGTAGGAATTTTGCCCGATAACAAAATCTCTCTGAGGGCATATTTTGATAGATTCGTCTGTGGGTCGTCTTTAAGTATTTCGGTATATGCGGCGTCAAGTGTTCTGGAAAACGCACACCAAACACAGAGCAAATTATCAAAATATCGAAAGTTCTTAATGCTTCCGCCGATTATCTGCTCGGGTTGTCTGGCGTTGCAACCTCTGATACACATATAAAAGATGTATGTGAGTATACAGGGCTTTCCGAATCTGCTGTCTGTGAGTTGCAAAAAATACAAGCCTTAGATAACGAAAGTTCACCGATTAAAATAGAGTGTGAGCTTGAAACAGAGTCTGACACAATCCTCCGCTTTGAAGATGAAGCATATATCGAAACCATAAAACAAAGTGACATATTGAATGAAATTATAGAAGAACCCGAATTTGCAAAAATATTGACAGATATTAATCGGTTTGTCACACGGATTAGCATTGAAAGTAAATTTCTTTGTGATGAGAATGAATACTCGGCAGATGACATTTTGTGCAGACATAACGATGTTATGAAAATGGACGAAGAAACGTGTTTGGGCGATTTGCAGAGCGACATAAAATGCGAAAAAGACCTGCTACTATATTACATACAAAAATCTTTCGTTGAACTTGTTGAACGTGTTGGAGAAAGATTAGGCGAAAATAATTTAAAAATGACAGACAAAGGCGAGAAGCTTTATGACAAAATAAACGAGCGAACAACATATAAAAACATGGTAATTTATGACGGAAAAAGAAAAGATAACAATACAGAATAAGGAGAGTTTACAGTAATGGCAAACATAAGAAAAAGGGGAAACACATACCAAGTTGATGTATTAGAGGGGCGTACCGCTGATGGCAAAAGAATACGACGCACAGCTACATTCACCCCCGAACCCACTATGACACCTAAACAAATCGAAAAAGCATTGAATAAATTTGTTGTGAATTTTGAAGAACAAGTCAAGCAAGGATTGTATCAAGATGGGAAAATTAAGTTCCAAGAATATGCCGAACACTGGCTTGAAACTACGGTCAAACGCTCCAACAAACACCGCACACATATTACATATGAAGACATTTTGAAAAAACGCATATATCCTGTGCTTGGTCATTTGCGTCTTGAGGACATTCGCCCCGCACATATCAAGGCATTATTGCGTGACTGGGAAGAGAACGCAACAAACGCAAAAACGGGTACACCGCTAAGCGGGAAAACACTTAATAACTATTTCCGCGTGTTGTCGAGTCTTTTCAGTTGCGCAGTAGAAGACGGGCGGTTGAACAATAACCCTTGCAAGAACGTAGCAGCGCCGAAATTTAAGCAAAAGCGAGTCGAATATTTGCAGGACATTCATGTTCCCATATTCCTCGAAATGGTTGACAATGCCGCCGATGACAATGCGGTGACAGATTTTCCGCTTGCGATAAAAATACTTTTGTTCTCAGGATTACGGCGAGGAGAATTGCTCGGTTTAACTTGGTCAGCGGTTGATTTTAATAAAGGGCAGATTGATATTTCGACAACCTCTTTGTACGCACCGGACAGAGGCATCTACGCAGAAACTCCCAAAACTGACAAATCGGCAAGGATTGTAAAACTCCCTGCCGAATTAATTTCTATGCTTGAAAATTACAGAGCAACTCAAAAAGAAATCGCCGCAAAATACGGCGACAAGTGGAATAACAATGCGGGGTACATATTTACACAAAAATACGGAGAGCCGCTTCACCCCGATACGCTGACAGGCTGGCTGCGCAAACGCCTGATGCGGCACAACGCTAAAATGAAAGAACTCGGAGAAACCGATAAAATTCTCCCCATGGTAAGTCCTCATGATTTAAGACATACCCATGCGAGTTTGCTCATTTCGGAGAATACGAACATCAGAACAATATCTTCACGGCTCGGACACGCCGCCGTTACAACAACATTGAACACATACAGCCATGAAATAAAAAGTGCAGAGATCGCCGCCGTTGAACTTCTTGAGAGCAAGTATCTTAGGAAACACGTACAAAAAACAACGCCTCCGAATTAAATCATAGGCGTTGTTAAAATATTAAAAATCACATTGTCCGTCAAATGTCCGTCAAATGCTTGAAACAAAGGTGTTTCGGCAGAAAATAAAAAACCCCGCAAACCTTGAAGTTTACAGAGTTTTCTTTGGTTGCGGAGAGAGGATTTGAACCTCTGACCTTCGGGTTATGAGCCCGACGAGCTACCGAGCTGCTCCACTCCGCGGTAAAGATAGTTATATTCGTTGCTTATTATTAACACCGTTTTTTTATTATATCATAAATAAAATTGCGTGTCAAGCTTTTTTTTATTTTTTTATGAATTTATTTTATTTAAAACCGATAAGCCGTGTTTACAGCCGTTCGCCGCCTGCCTTTCGATGAACGGCTATGAACACGGCTTCTAAAAAAACCAAGAAATTCCCCCTTGCTTTATTTACTTTTTTTTGATATAATGAATAATGTAATTATCGCTTAAACAGAAAGGACTAAATTGCTATGGTATTAACAATAGGCATGATAGTTAAAAATGAGGGGAGAATACTTGAAAGGTGTCTTGAATCACTTAAACCTATACGGGAGGCTTTGGAAACCGAGCTTATTATCGTTGACACGGGCTCAGAGGATAATACCGTTGAAATAGCCGAAAAATACGCCGATGAGGTTCGCCGCTTTGAATGGGTTAAGGACTTCTCAGCCGCGCGGAACGCATCCTTGGAGGGAGCTAAGGGCGAATGGTTTATGTATATAGACGCGGACGAATGGTTCGGCGATTGCACGGAACTGATTGAGTTTTTTAAGTCCGGGGAGTATAAACGCTATAATTCCGCCTGCTATACCCAGAGAAATTATTCGGAAGCGGATTTAGAGGGGCGGTATTTTGACGCGGTGGTTCTGCGTATGACAAAAATTATGCCGAATACTAAATTTGTTAAGCTCGTGCATGAGTATTTAAATACCAGAGGCGAGCCGATTAAAATTCTCGGCTCATATGTTCACCATACGGGATATGCAGGCTTAGGCGGCGCGGATAATCCGAAACGCCTTAGCTATATTGAAATTCTGCTTCGCGAGCTTGAAGAAACGGGCGGCGCGGAGGTGATTACCTATATGCAGCTTTTTGACCTGTATTTTGCGTATGATAACGCTAAGGCGGAGGAATACTGCAAAAAGGGGATAGAGGTCAATACAAGGCTTAGGTATAATACCTTTCTTAATTACGTTTTTATGAAGGGGGTCGCCTTGGCTAGGGCTAACGGCGGCAATTACGCTAAAGCGGCTCAAACCATAAGCGATTATTTCGCGAAAAGGGCTAAGGACAGGAATGTCAAGGGAATGATTGCAAATGACATTGAAATGTATGCCCTTAAAGCGATTGCTTCGCATAAGCTGGGTAATATTCAGCAGATGAAAAGTGCCGCTAAGCGGTATAACGACTTATATTTGAAATATAAAAAAGGGATGTACCGCACTGCCGACCTCATGTCGTCTGCGCCTCGGTTTTTAAACGATGAGGAATTTATCCAGATAAACCGCGACCTTGTTAACGCGCTTGAAAAGTCGGGGGCTTTAAGCGAAGCGGAGGAATTTCGCAAAAATCTGCCTCTTGATGCTTCTGTGGGCGAGAATAATGATGGCGGCGAAAAAATTGTGCTGACAATCGGCATGATAGTTAAAAATGAGGAGAAAACCCTTGAAAGATGCCTTGAATCCTTGGCTCCGATAAGGAAAGCCGTCAAAACCGAGCTGATTATTGTTGATACCGGGTCTTCCGACGGCACGGTTGAGATTGCGGAAAAATACGCCGACGAGGTGCGGCATTTTGAATGGGTTAGTGACTTCGCCGCCGCCAGAAACGCATCCTTGAAGGGTGCTAAGGGCGAGTGGTTTATGTTCATTGATGCCGATGAATGGTTCGGGGATTCCTCCGACTTGACAGAGTTTTTCATTTCGGGCGAATATAAACGCTTTAATTCAGCCGCTTACACGCTGAGGAATTACATGACGGAGGACATCAACAGCCGTTATGTCGATGGTTTAGGTATTCGCGTTACAAAGATTCTGCCCGACACCGCTTTTGTTAAGCCCATCCATGAATATCTCAATACCTGCGGCGAACCGTATAAAACCCTCACCTCCTATGTCCACCATATAGGCTACGCCGAAACGAGCAATCAAAAGGAAGAAAAGCGTCAGCGAAACATAAACATTCTGCTAAGGGAGCTTGAAGAAACAAAGGGCGACAGCGTAAGCGCGTACAATCAGCTTTTTGACGTTTATTACGGCGTTGACAACGCGCTGGCGGAGGAATATTGCAAAAAAGGCATAGAAGCAAACACCCGCCTTAACTACAGCATCTATATGAACTATGTCTTTTTAAAGGGTATCGCCTTGTCAAGGATTAACGCGGGAGATTGCTCCGGCGCAGATGATGTGATACGCGATTATTTTGCCAAAAGGGCTAAGGATAAACATATAAAAGGAATTATCGCGAACGATATTGAAATGCACGCTCTGAAAGCCGTGGTTTCCCAAGGGTTATTGAATATCTCTCAGATGAAAAATTCGGTAAAGCGTTATAATGACTTATATAAAAAGTATAAGCAGGGGATGTATCGCACCCCTGACCTCTTATCGTATGCCCCCCGATTTTTAAGCGACAATGAGTTTATCAATCTTAATCTGGACTTGATTGACGTTCTGGAGGCTTCGGGCGCGTTCGGGGAGGCGGAGGAATTTCGTAAGAATCTGCCGCGCGAAGCTTCTCCCGCCGCAAACGAAAATGCCGATGGTCAAACGATGCTGACCATCGGTATGATAGTTAAAAATGAGGAGGAAAACCTTGAAAGGTGTCTTGAATCCTTAGCTCCGATAAGGGAATCCGTTAAAACCGAGTTGATTATAGTCGATACCGGCTCGACCGATAATACGGTTGCAATCGCTCAAAAATATGCCGATGAGGTGCGGCATTTTGAATGGATTAAGGATTTCGCCGCCGCCAGAAACGTCTCCTTAAAGGATGCTAAGGGCAAGTGGTTTATGTTTATCGATGCGGACGAATGGTTTGGGGACTGTGAAGAAATCATAGCGTTCTTCAATACGGGCGAGTATAAAAATTACAATACCGCCTCATATCTTGTAAGGAATTATATGACGGATAACATTCACGGGCGTTATTCTGCAGGGGCGGTTTTGCGTATTACAAAAATCCTGCCGCAGACAAGGTTTGAGGGGGTTATCCACGAGCATTTGACTACAACGGGAGAGCCGATTAAGCAGTTGAATTCCTACTCCCACCATTTCGGATATTTAGAGCTGAACGATGACGACAGCGAGAAGCGCAAGCGCAATACCGAGCTTCTTTTAAAAAAGCTTGCGGAGGATGCAGATAACGCGCTGAACTATCAGCAGTTGTTTGACGTTAACTACGGCTTTGATAACCAAAAAGCAATTGAATACGCTCAAAAGGGGATTAAAGTTGCGGAGAAAAAAAATGAAAACCCCTATCTGCCTTATATTCTCACTAAATCTATTATCAGTGCCTATATCTATGATGAGGCTTACGAAAATGCCGCCGAAGCTTTAAAGGGGTATTTTATAAGGAAAGTTGCCGATAAAAGCGTAGAGCCCGTTATTGTTACCGATATGGACATATATGCGATGAAAACAGTTACTTACCTTAAGCTTGACGTAAACGAAGCGGTTCGCGCCTTTAATAAATATACGGAAATCTACAAAAAATATAAAAAAGGAACGCTGAAAACAAACGATATTTATTACGATATACCCCGTTATTCCAATGAGGTCGAGCAACTGAACATAAGCTGTATGCTTTTAGGCGCGCTTATAAAGGGCGGCAAGTATCATACCGCGCTGGAATACAGGAAAAACGCGCCCTATTCGCAGATAATATTAAGCTTCGGCTACGGTACACTGCGCGTTCGGATTAAAGGGGACTTGGAAATAATAATAGCCTTGGAGAAATACGCCGTTCTTGATGATTTGCTTAATCAGCTTAAAGAAGATAAAACAGCCGTAACAATTTTAGAAGAATTGCTCCTTGAAAAGCTTGCCTCCATGACTGTTCCCGATGCAAAAGCTAAATTCATCAACGAGCTTAATGCCCGCGCGGTTCATTCGGAGCTCTCCGTTCAATTCAAGCGAAGTTTAATTTTACACAACAGAAAAGACGGCGTTACGGAGGATTATGTATATTCGGTAATCGGCGAACATGCCGTGCTTCCGGCTTATCTGGCGGATATTGTTTATCTGTCGCTTAAACATAACGTGCTGGAGCATGAGGTTTTGAGCAAAACCGATACCGAGAGGCTGGAGGAATACTATAACGCCTGCAACCACAAGGAAGCCTTTTTGCAAACATTGCGTGAATATGCCGAAAGGGATGACGGAGAGCAGCTTACCCCCTTTCAATATATGTGGAAAGCGCGAGCCGCGCTTTTGGCGTTAAAGCGGATTCAAAGTTTAAGCGATGCCGATACGGTGGGGCTTTTTACCATATATTCCTTTTATTCAATGTCCTATAACGAAGCCGTGTTTAAAAACGAAATTACAGCGGGAGAGCTTGCCGAGGAATTGCCTAAGGAAAATCTTATTGGGCATTACAGCTTTCGCGCCGCTGTTGCTTTTAACAACAGAGATGTTAAAACCTGCGTAGGCTTCATGAAAAAAGCCGCGGTTTTAGATATTGGGCTTAAAAGGGTTGTTACCGCTATGGGGAAATTATTTTGAAAGGCTGTGTTCAAATTGTTCTTGACAATCGGTATAATCGTAAAAAATGAGGAAAAAAATCTTGAAAGGTGCCTTGAATCGCTTAAACCCATTAGGGAAGCTTTTGAAACCGAACTGATTATAGTTGACACGGGCTCGGTTGACGATACCGTCCGCATTGCCGAAAAATACGCGGATGAGGTCAGGCACTTTGAGTGGGTCAAAGATTTCTCCGCCGCACGGAACGCTTCCTTAGAGGGAGCTCGGGGCGAATGGTTTATGTATATCGATGCGGACGAATGGTTCGGCGATTGCACGGACTTGATTGAGTTTTTTAGAACGGGCGAATATAAGGAGCATGATACCGCAACATATATCCAAAGAAATTACTCCTCCGAAAATATTAACGGCTGTTACAGCGACAGTATGCCGCTAAGGCTCACTAAAATTTTTGCGGATACTAAATTTGTCAATCCGATTCACGAGCATCTTAATACCGCTTGCAAGAGTTTAAAGCGGCTTTCCTCATTTGTTCACCATTTCGGCTACCTTGAATTTAAAAAGCAGGACAGTCAAAAGCGCGAGCGTAATATTGAGATTCTTTTAAAGGAGCTTAAAAGAAATGATTCAAGCGTGTATCTTCAGCTTTACGAGGTTTTGCACGGCTATGACAATGCTAAGGCTATTGAATATGCGCGGGAGGGCATACGATTGTCCGAGCGGACGGGTGATAACATCTATATGCCGTTCATTTTACGCAAGCTGATTGCGCTTGCATACCATAACAGCGGCGAATTTGAAAAAGCCGCCGCCGTTACAGATGAATATTTTTCAAAAAGAAAAGCCGCTAAAGGCGTTGAGGCGGTTATATTGTCCGACATGGATATGCACGCGCTCAGAGCAATTGTATTTTGCAAATTGGATGCGTCTAAAGCCGCCGCCGCTTTTGAAAAATACGCGGCTCTTTACAAAAAATTTAAGCAAGGAGAAATCAACACCCGGGATATGTATTTCGATACACTGCGGTTCGCAAATGATAACCAATTTGTTAATGTAAGCTGTATGCTTATTTCCGCGCTCGTTGAAGCAGGCGACTATAAAGCCGCGCTTGCACTGAGGGGGAACGCGCCTTATTCAAGCGTAATATCCTGCTTCGGATATGAGGCGGCAAAAACAAGGATAGCCCAAGACCTGAGGTTGGTATCCCAAATCCCCGACTATTCCTGCTTTAATGAGTTATGGCTGGAATTGAAGGACGAAAAGGAAGCATTCCCCTTGCTTTGCTCCGAAATCCTGAGGGAAGCTTCGGAACTTAATATTGAAGCCTTCACCCCGGCGCAGTGCGCTCAAATTGCAAATTACGCGCTTGAAAGCCTAAAGGCAATGAATGAATATGACAGCGGCATTATGGACTTATTTGTAAAATATGCTTACATTGCCATGACACGGATAAACAAGCTCTGCAAACCCGAAATGATTAACGATGAAATGATTCTGTGCCTGCCGAGGGATTTAAAGCTTGGCTACTACTGCTTTATGGCAGCTTCCGCCTTTGACGGCAGGGACGTTAAAGCATGTGTCGGTTATATGAAAAAAGCCGCTATATTGGAAATAGGGCTTAAAAAGGTGGTTTCTGCTATGGGGAAGGCGTTTTAAGGGGCATAGGCGGTTGAATGTCAAATTTATGTTCCGACAAATCAACCAACCATCGTCATCAAAAACTCCGTTGAATATTCCTGGGCATCAAGGCTGTCTATGTTAACACTGCCGTCGTCTAAGCGGCGGTCGGTTATCGCGCCATCCTCCCAGACGGCTTCGGAGAATGCCCTTATCGTATTTTCGCAATGCGGCAAAATAAAATACCGCCCCGTGCCGAAAAGGCGGCAGTAAAATCTTATTCTGTCGCGGATGGGGTTTTTCCGCGCATTTTTAACATCAACCGCCAAACCGCGCCGCATAACTTCCGCCTTGATTCCGCGTATTAAAACCTGCTCCGCGCTGTCGCAATAAAGCTCCGCTATGCGGTGTTTTTTCATATTCCGCTCTAAAAAATCGCAAACCCTCATCTCTAAAACATCGGGCGTTAAAGCCTCTTTGGAATACCACTCATCAAGGGTTATAATTTTCGCGAAGCCCTTAGTGTAGCCCGTAAGGTTAAGCGCGTGAGCGGAATGATTCCCGCCGAAATCAAGCCCTGCCGTGCAATAAACAATATTATCCGGCGGCTCTTTGATTATAAACGCCTTAGGATTATCGGCGAACGCGCGGTAAATCACCCCGCTTGCCGCCCGCCATTTTCCTAAAATGAACCTGTCGTAGTAAACCGTCCCGGCGTATTCCTGCTTTAGCGCGGCGACAAATTCTGGCTCTAAAAACGGGTTATCATCAATAGTAAAGCGGGTCTGATGAATATCCGCGCCCGATTGCAAAAAGCGGTGAAACCAATGCCCCGGGCTGTCGGGGTTGCAAGTTCCGTCAAACCGCGCTCCTTTTTTGTCAAGGCGTGATTTTAACATTTGAAACACGCTCTCGGACCATGTTGTAATCTCGTCGCCGTAGCAATAAGCCGCCCCCGCGCCTTGAAGCTTTGAAACCTGCGTGGATTTATCCGCGCCCAAGCACCAGCAATCCCGCCCGAAAAGCCGCACCCTGCCGCTCTGTGAGGGACTGCCGACAAGCCCCTCCGTCCAAATTTCCCGCATAGGGTCTAAAATATTCCGCTCCAGCGTGCCGACGGTATTGCCGATTAAAAAAATATGCCCCCGTGGGGCGGTTTTGATTCTGTGCGGGATTCTGAAATAATCCAGATAAGTTTTCCCCGAGCGCGTCGCGCCCTGTGAGATATTCCAGCGGTGAAACTCCTCAACCGTCTCCCGCCAGACTTTGCTTTGCTTTGGTGAAAAATTCATTTTAAATGTTCCTTTCTTAAATTTATTTTTAATTATTGACAATACGTATTTTACGTGTTATAATATGAATACAGGGGTGATGAATAATGACAGGCGTTGAAATGATAAAGCTGTTAAAAAGCAACGGGCATAAACCGATAAGGACTAAAGGCAGTCATTATCATTACAAAATAAATGGTAAAAGCTTCCCTGTACCACATCATCACACAGAATTAAGCAAAAGAATTGAAAATCAAATTCTGAAATATGCGGGTTTAAAATGAGGTGTTATTTATGAGATTCACTTATCCGGCGCAATTTATCAATGAAGACAACGGCTCAATATCGGTATTTTTCCCCGATTTGCAAGGATGCTTTACCGGCGGCTGGGGTTCATTGGAAGAAGCTTTTTTAATGGCGAAGGATGCTTTAGAGGGGCATATTGAGGTTTTAGCGGAGCAAGGCGAAACGCTCCCTAAGCCGTCTAAATTCACCGATGTAAAAATCCCTTATGAAATAGCGGGCGAAAAGGTTAATGGCGGCTTTACTATGCTTGTCGCCGCTGATGTAGAGAACATTAAAAAGTTGAACAAACCTGTCAAGAAAACGCTTTCAATCCCATATTGGCTCAACGCCGCCGCCGAAAAAGAACACATTAATTTTTCAAGAGTGCTTCAAGAAGCCTTGAAAGAGAGGTTAGCTAATTAGGTTAATTTTTCCGATAAACAACCCGCCGCCCGATTATTCCGAGCGGCGGGTTTCATTTCTTAAATCTACCTAATCCCTAACAACAACCGCAATTCTGACAACCCTTCCGTCTACATTCGCTTCAATAATTGCCGTCCCTGCCGACCTTGCCGTTGCTAAACCGTTACTTGATACGGAAGCCACCGTGCTTCGGCTGCTTCTCCACCTTGCTCTGTCCGCGCCTACCGTAGTGCCTAATTCTAAAACATCGCCGTTGTACATGGTTACGGTAATGCGGAGAACGGCGGCGTTATTATTAGCGGCAGGTTGGGTTTCGTTATATTTGGGGTCATCGGGTGTAAAAGTATAGTAGAAATCGTTAACATATCGATTATCTACATTGCCGCTATTATAAATATTTAAGTAATAAGTTCCGCGTTTAAGGTTTGTATAAGAATACGAGCTATTTTGCCCCATAATGTATATGTTAGCGTACATGTTAGTACTGGAATAGCCAGGTCTTATAATCGCCTCTGCGTTTTCATTTAATAATCTCAAATATAAACCTGTCGAGCTATAAGCACCGCCGCTACTGTCAGCATTTCTAAAAGTAATTGAACCATCGGCAGGAATTGTAATTTTATAATATCTATGCTCGCCCTTATCCAGCTTGATATTATAAAGTTGCAGTTGATTCATAGTAACCGCATCGTCAAAAATGCCTCTTGCTGATACGGTTATGCCCGTTGACAGGATACAGGTTACCAGGGTTAAAATTGCCGTGATTGCGCTTAAAATTCTCTTTCTCATAACTAAAACCTCCAAATATTATTTTGCCGTTTATTGTAAAAAACAACCGACATTAATAATATTATATCAACATATCGACACATTGTCAAGTATTATTTTTAAAAAATGTGTCTTATAGTTGATTTTATTGAATTAATTCTCCCGTTCATATATCCTTAATTTAGGGGGGAATTAATTTATGGTTTATAAGAAGTTACGGGAATTAAGGCTGTCAAAGGATTTAAAGCAAGAGGATATGGCAAAACTGCTCAATATTACAAGGTCGGCTTATTCGGCATACGAGATAGGGAAACGTCAAATGAACCATGAGTCTATCGTAAATTTGGCAGATTTTTTCGGGGTTACTACCGACTATATATTAGGTCGAAGCGAACAGCCGCCGTTTTTATTTACCGAATCAGAAAAAGAACTGCTTATCAAATACAGAAGCCTAAGCAAAGATAAGCGGCAAACCATAAGCGCGTTAATCGATGTAGAAACCACCCGCCTCCCGCCCCAAAAAGCTTCAGAAGGGAGGGCAATATAATTTACATTGATTTTTCGTTCAACTGATAGCACAACACGTTTATATGCCTGCGTCAAACATGGTTTTTAGAGCTTAAATTCAATACGCGCTCAATCTCATCCTCAGACATTCCGCATTTCCTCATGCTCTCGGCGGCTATTTCAAGCCCCTCTTTTATCCCCTTTTGAATCCCCTTTTGCATCCCCTTTTCTTCGCCCTCTAACATGCCCTCTTTTCTAGCCGCCCCCATCCTTAATGCCTCGCTAATCCACGCTTCTTCGCGTGCCCGCGCCATTTCGCGGATTCTTGTATCCTCGCTCATATCGCGTATAACACGCACAGCCTTTTGAATAGGCTCAAACCCTGTTTGTTCCAGCATAACCAATTCCTCCTCCGTTTCGGCGTTTATGAGCTGCAGCCAAAGCCGCATAATATCGCTTTTATCTATGGCTTTACCAATTTTATGCAGTTCAAAATAATGAATCTCGCATTTGTCAGATAGAATTTCATGCCGCGCTTTTTCCATCATTGTAAAGCAAGAGTGATATTCCGCACAGTCGAAAACATTCTGATTTACTATGTTTATGCTGATGCAGGGCTGTAATTCGTCATAGTCGCTACCGCGCTTAATTCCGCCGCCGCAAAGCCGCGACCAGTAAAACAATGAGCGGTCTTTATAGTTCACGTCAATGCCGTACTGCATTTCCACGTTTATGAGCTTACCGTCCGCTTCTAAATTTATATCCATTCTGACAAATTTGCCGTCTATACCATCGGGTAAGATTTCCGAATTTCTTATGGTTATGTTTTCAATTGACTTAATTTCAAGCAAGCCGGACAGCAAGCCCCGCAATAAGTCATCATGCTCAGTGAAGGTTTTTTTGAAAATAATATCCAATTTAAGCTTTACAGCGTTTTTAGTCATTGCTTGTCGTCCTTTCCCAAAGCCTGCTTTTTATCTAATATTACCATATTTAAGCGTGTATGTCAAGAGGCATTTGTTAACTCAATTTAACCCTAAAACAACCCGCCGCCCGATTATTCCGAGCGGCGGGGTTAAAAAATGCTTGCTTTTGAAAATTTTCCACCTGTGCAATAGGTCAGAATTTTATTCTGTAGGGGACGGGCTTGCCCGTCCCGCACACAAAAAACATCATTTCGCTATTGGCGGGACAGGCAAGCCTGTCCCCTACATAACCCTATTGCACAGGTGGAATTTTTTTTAACTGTTTGAAACATTTAATTTAGGAGCTTTTTTAAAATTATCAGTGTAAGTTTCGAAAGTGTCACGACCTTGAACATTTAAACTTATTTTAGATTCGCCATTCTTAAATTTGCCAAGGCATAACATTCCGTTTTCGCATAAGCAACCATATCCATGACGTTTATCGTTTTTAAACTGACCTACATAAAACTCACGATTATTTATATAATGTATTCCATACCCATTTTTTTGTTCACCCTGTTTATACCCGAAATAACTGTCAGTTGATAGCGTAGATGTGTTTGTAGGTTTAAATTTTAATGCTTCTTCTACAGACTTATAAACATTGTCAGTCGATTCATCTAGGGCTTTGTTCTCTGAAACAGACATATAATTAAAAATTGTAGAAGCAACTAACAGTACCACATATGCCCAAAACAAAATTACTAAACCCGTAGAATGAAAAACAGCCACAGCAGCTGCACTATTGGCAAAAACAGCGGCTCCAAAACTAAAATAAGACGGCTTATTCTTTTTCAAAATTTAAGTCCTCCCTAATAAATTTTAACACCATTGATATTAGACCTCTACAGAAAGCCGCCTAAACACATCTTAAATGCGTTTCCGCAGAGGTCTAATATACTATTTCTTTTTAAATTCCATACCTCCGTAAATTAAAACGCCGTTTTCATAAGTACACGGAATACCTCCGCTCAAACCGCTTCCGTCCTTTAATGTAACCATGCCGTCCGAGTATTCATATTTATAATTATTTGCGCCTATGCCCATAGGCATTTCTACTGAAAACTCATTTCCTTTAATTGTAATCGCCGGAATAAGAAACGCAGTTGATTCATCAATCGGCTCATAACGCCCATCGGGCAAGCCACCGCCGCCGCCACCACTAACAATGATAATAACTGCTGCGATTATCACGATAACAGTAGCTCCAATTGAAACAACAACTTTGTTTCTACTGTTGTTTACACGCACATTTATATTACCACCATCAATTTGAACTCCTCGCAGGTCAACGCCTCCCTTATAAGAATTTTTTGAATTATTATCATCCATTATAACAGCCTCCATTATTCCATTATTTTCCTGTCGATTATTGTAATATTAACCAACATTAATAATATTATATACTCATTTTGATTATTTGTCAAGCTGTTTTATAAAAATAATAATCTATTTGTGATTATTGTTGATGTTGCCGCTTCTTTAGTTTATCCTTAAATTAAGGGGGCGGGTTAAAGTGGTACATATTAGGTTGCGGGAGCTGAGGGAGCTTAAAGGCTTGAAGCAATATGAAATCGCGAAGCTTCTGAATATTTCAAACAACGCCTACTCGCAATATGAAACAGGAAAGCGGCAGATGGGCTATGAGGCTCTCTGCATGATTGCCGATTTTTTCAGCGTTTCAATAGATTGTATATTAGGAAGAAATGAAAATGCCCTGCTTATTACAGATGAGGAAAAAGAAATCATACTCAAATACCGCACATTAGACCAACGCGGCAAGCAAAACATCAGCGGCTTGCTTGACCTCGAAACCACCCGCCTCCCGCCCCCAAATCCTTAAAACACAACCCGCCGCCCGATTATTCCGGGCGGCGGGTTTTAACGTGGCTTTGGGCATTTGGCAATAATTGATTACTTGCTTGCCTCTTCCAGCCAATCGACCATTTCCAATCCGTCTATGTCCTTGAAATCCTTTATGTTATTCGTAACAAGAGTGCAGTTGTTTTCAAGACAAAAAGCACCGATTAATATATCCATTTCGCCGACAGTCAAGTGTTTGTGATACAATTCCGCAAAGACCCTTTCCGCCCTCTCCCAAGCGTTGGCATCCATTTCGATAATGTCGCAAAAGCCGCCTTGCTCCGTGAGGATTCTGTATTCCTTTTCTTTTCGCGGTGCGCTTTGAACCTCAAACCCTCGCTTAATTTCATAGTTTACGACATTGGGAATAATAAGCTTATCGCCCTGCGATATGGCAGAATATATTTCTTGACAGACCCTCGGCTCATCACGAAGATAGTGTATAATAATATTTGTATCCAGCGCATAAATCATCAAAACACCCCCATTTAATCATCTGTAAGCCCGTGCGGAAGTTTCATTTCTTTTGACCGAGGAATATAAATAAACTCTTCACCCGCCGCTTCTTTTTTAGCTTCGGTTAACCTTTTAAGCCAAGCCTTACGGCGTTCCGTTTCGTCGGATTGCGGCTTTACTGCTATAGGTTCGTCAGATATAGTAACAATAACCCGCATTTTTTCGGGCAACCGGAACGTCTGCCCCGCCGTGAAAAAGTTACCGTTTTCAAAATACCCCTCATATGAGCGTAATTGTGCCTGCATAAGAACAGCTCCTTTCTCTTCAATTCAATTCTTTAATAATATTATATCCTGCCCGCTCAAAAAAGTCAAGGATAATTAATTTTTTACTCATTGACATAACGACACAGTTTTGATATAATTATAACAAGAACTTAGAAACGAGGGGGATTAAAATTGATTGACAAGGTTGAATATTGGCTTAGTTTATGTGATAATAATATTATTTCTGCAAAGCTCCTGTTAAAAGGCAAACAAAATTTAGACGGAGGAATTTTTATGTTGGATAAAGCAGAGGCTAGGGAGATAGCAAAGAATTATTCCGATAAAATAAAAGCTATTCTTAACCCGGATAGGGTAATCCTTTTCGGCTCTTATGTAAACGGTAACCCACACGAATGGAGCGATATTGATGTAGCGGTTTTGGTTAGTAATTTAGACGATGAAGCTTGGTATAACGCCCGCATTAAAATGCAAGAAATCAGATGGCGCGAAGATTGTTTTGATGATATTGAACCACACCTGCTTGACGAAAACCACGACCCAAGCGGCTTTGTCGAACACGTTATAAAAACAGGCGAGGTTATTTATCCTAATTCTCACGCGCCGCCTTAGAAATCCCCCTTAAAATCTCATCCAGCTTTTCATGCGCTTCTTCGCCGGAATTATCCGGCTTGTCGCTCCAGCCCTTGAAATTATTTGAAAGGCTGTATTTCGCGCCGCTGTAACAGCCCCTGTCAAATAATCTCCGCTCCGAATAACCCTCGATTTTCAATAAAGCTCTCTCTATAAGCTTTTTATAGGAGGGCTTTCCTTTATAGCGCAAAAAATCAAGACGTTTATCGAACCCAAGAGCTAATGCCAAATCAGAAACGGCGGGCGGGCGTTCCGTTTCTTCGCAATCGGCAAAATAGCCGTCAATTTTTTCGCCGAGCTCTGCGGCGGTTTTAAATTCCATAAAAAACAACTCCTTAGCACAGTCTGACAAAATCAGCACCGTTATTATTGTAAAATAAGTAATGAACTTTTTAATAGGAAAGGACTTTAAATATGCCTGTAATGATTGATAATGCCGAAAACACGGTAACTGCCCGTATCACGGGTGAAATAGACCACCACAACGCCGCCGAACTGCGCGGCGGTATTGACCTTGCCATAAAGCTCCACCAACCCGAAAAAATAATCCTTGATTTCGGCGGAGTGACATTTATGGATAGCTCCGGCATAGGTCTTGTAATGGGTAGGCACAAAGCCGCCGCTTCATACGGCGGAAAGCTTACCGTTACCAATACCTCGCCGGATATAAAAAAAGTCATGCGCCTTGCAGGGCTTGAACGTCTTGCGGATATTAATTAGCAGTCAAAGGATATTAAGGAGTATAAGGAAATGAAAATATTAAACGAGTTTAAAATGAGCTTTAAGAGCGACAGCCGCAACGAAAGCCTTGCACGCGTTGCGGTTACGGCGTTTTTATCACAGCTTGACCCGCCCGTAAGCGAACTGACCGAGATAAAAACAGCCGTCTCCGAGGCTGTAACAAACAGCATCGTGCACGGCTATCGCTATGAGGAAGGCAAAGTTGAGCTTTCGGTGCGGGTTTCGGATAACAGCATTGTCTACATAAAGGTCAAGGATTCGGGCTGCGGTATCTCAGATATAGAAAAGGCTATGGAACCTCTCTACACCTCCGCCCCGGAGGAGGAGCGCGCCGGGCTGGGCTTCGCCGTCATGGAAAGCTTCATGGATAAAATAAAGGTGACAAGCCGCGCCGGCAGAGGCACGACCGTGACAATGCAACGCAAAATTAGCTGTTAGAAAACAAATTAACAACTGCTTTCTAACAACTAAAAAGGGAGGGTGCAGTTAGAAAATAGCAGTCGGAATTGCAGTTAAAAGCTCATAACTATTTTCTAACAACTAAAAATGACCGAAACAAAAAGCCGATTCGTTGAGGAAAATCTGGGGCTGGTACGCCTCTGCGCCAACCGCTTCCGAGGAAAGGGGATTGAATACGATGACCTTTACGGAGCAGGCTGTGTCGGTCTTGTCAAAGCAAGCGGGAGCTTTGATTCCGAGCGGGGCGTTAAATTCTCAACCTATGCGGTCCCCGTAATACTGGGTGAAATAAAGCGGCTCTTCCGCGATGGCGGCACAATAAAGGTAAGCCGCTCACTAAAGGAGCTTTCGGTGAGGCTTACGCGGATTAAAGAGCGGCATTTGATTGAGCACGGTCGCGAGCCGTCAATATCCGAGCTTACAGAATTATCCGGCGCGTGTGCGGACGATGTGGTAATGGCTTTATCCTCCTCCCTGCCGCCCATATCCCTTACCGAAACCTCCGATTACGGAGACGGCGAAAGCGGCGGTCAGATTGACGTAGCCGTTGAAGCCCCCGACTTGGAAATGGTAGACATCCTTTCACTCCGCCAAGCCTTGGTATTATTATGCGAGGAGGACCGCCGCCTCTTACACCTGCGCTACTTTAAAAACCTAACCCAAGCCGAAACGGCAAAACGCCTGCTAACCTCCCAAGTGCAAATATCCCGCCGCGAAAAAAAGCTTCTGGCAAAACTAAAAGGTCAGCTAACCGAATGAGGAACTAAGAGCTTATTCTCTTAATTCCTCATTTTAATTATATCATATAAAATAGTAACATGCAAGCACATCTTTAACTGCCGAACACACCCCATAAAAATTATCCCATTTACTCTACCCTCAATCTCTCCACCAAAACCTCCCGGCTTAGCCTTGCATAACAAATAATCGGCACGGCGGCACTAATTAGGATTAGCGGCGGCAAACAGTAAAGCGATGGAGCAATTGTAAAACTTTGGCTGAAAAACCATGTTTGCCCTGCTATTACCTTTACAATCAGCCAAACGATTCCAAGCCCTGCCGTAAAGGTGAAAATTGCAGTCAGGGCGGTGTAGCATAGCCCTTCGGAAAAGAGAGTTGCCCTTAGTTGCTTGCCTGTCATGCCTACACTTTGGAGCATGGCAAGCTCTCGGCGGCGGGACATGATTGCGGCTATTGTCGAATTTGTGAAATTTAGAATACCGATTAGTGCGAGTATAAACGCCATTGTTCCGCCCATTACTATATAGGTTGACCGGAGGCTTTCAAATTCCTCAATATAAGTCGCCCTTGAAACATATTCCAGATTGCTGTTTGTTTTTGTCGTATACTCAAACAAAAAGCTCTCAATTTCGGGAATTTTTTCGTCGTCTACGTTAAAGTTAACCTGCATTGCTCCCTTTTCGCCGTAAAAATCAAGGAAAATGTCGTCCGCCAGAACTAGCCGCCAGCCTGTCATAAGAGAAAATCTGATTGACAGGCTATACGGATAGCCGCCGTCAAGCCAAATTACATCGAGGACTTCAAACTCCCTGCTCTCTCCACTATTTACAAGTGCGATTTTGTCGCCCTTTTCATAGAGCAAAATCTCCTCATTATCGGCGGACGAATCGGCAAAAACCAATACATAATCGCCGCTGTTCAGTTTTTCATAATCGCTGTAAAAAGTATTGAGAGGAACTTGCCCTAAGCCGTAAACTTGCAGGGCGATTTCCCCGCTCTCTATTGCCCTTTCAAATTCGGGAATTGCATAACCGAAATAACGCTCTATGCTCTCCCTTTTTGCATCAAAAAACCGAATAAAATTCTCATATGCTTTCTCGGTCAATTTATGCTCCATTGTCTGCTCAAAATAAACGCAGCCGTATTCCGTAATGCCGTGTTCTTCAAGCTCGTTTAAAAATTCATGGGTTATACTGTCATTGACCGAATCAACTATGCCGTAATTTAAAACAGTAGCATCCGTAACGGCAAAATCGGTTACAAGGGAATTTTCGAGATATTTGTCCATGTCAAAACTTTGTGCCGCCGAATATGCACTATTGAGCATAATAAGCGAGAGCGAGAGCGATATGACTATTGCAAAAAATTTGCGTTTTTGTAAAAGCACGTTTGCGAGTGCCATAGAAAAGGGCGAAACCCTGTGAGTTTTCTTAGCCTTTTTCTTAAATTTCCCCGAAACTCCGCTGTATTTAACGGCTTCAATGGGGGACACTTTAGCGGCGAATTTGCAAGGCTTGCGGCAACCTTCAAAGACAGTTATAAGGCTGAACAATGCCGCAAAAATAAAGATTAGCGGATTTGCGGAGTTTGTTTGCTCTCCTCCATAAATTGTCGTCTGCATTAAGGCAGGAGTTAGCATTATGCCCGAAATATAGCCTAAAATCAGCCCCGCAGGTATCCCGAATAATGATAACAACAACGCCTGCGTGCGGACAATTCTTTTAAGTTGCCTACCCGTTGCACCCATTGTTTTGAGCAAGCCGTAAAAGTGAATATCGGCATTCACGGAGATGACAAAAATTGAATAGATGATAAAATAGCCCGAAAGCAGGATTAGGAAAAGTGCCAAACCTGCAATAGCGGTGAGCGACGGGTCAACCTCATTTGTCATATATGCCCAATTTATGCCGGGGCGGACTTCATTCCCTGCTCCATACCCCTGCTCCTCATCATAGCCATCGCCCCAAACATACCCTCGCTCGGCTACAAGCCGCTCCATTTTGCCCTCAATATTAAAAGAATTTTTAAAGAAAAGAGCGGCTTGAAGTTGCCCCGCAATCTGCTCGTCCTTTTCAATTACATTCTCGGCGACCACAGAATCGACATATTCTTTTGACAGCCAAATATTCTGTGCCGGGTGAATCGGGTCGCCCTCCCAGTAGCCCGAAAGAGTGAAACTTTGCGCATATTTCCTGCCGCTGACGCTAAATTCAAGCGGGACCTCCGCCCCTATTTCATGCGGCACACCCAGCGCATCCAAAACAAGCGTACTTGTCGCTAATTCCAAAAACCCGCCCGGCATTTTGCCTGTAGTCGGCTCGGAAAAGTACCATTCGGCAAAGCTGTTTTCGGCATAAGAAATTTCGCTGTATAGCTTTATAAGCTCGTCATTTTCGGCAAGTGCCAGCGATTTTCTGTAGGAAATATCTGTGATAAGCGGCGACATGGCGACGTGTTCATATTGTTCCGCAGAGATTCGCTTAAAGCCGCCATGTGCACTCATGCCGATTTGCCGCATCGTCTGCTCCTGAATAGTCGCCGCCATATTCGCACCGATTGTAAACACAGCGGTAAACATCAAACAGGTCAGCATAATTGCAACAACAGCAATCACATTGCGGGTCTTCCCCGCCGCCATAAACCGCAAAGTCAGTTTACGGATAATTTTTTTATTGGCTACATTCATTAGACTATCCTCCCATCCTCAATCCTCACAGTCCTCCCTGCCATTTGAGCAATTTCGGGGTTATGGGTAATCAGCACGATGGTCTGCCCGAATTTTTCGCCGCTTATTTTAAGTAAACCCATAACATCCATGCTTGATTTGCTGTCTAAGTTCCCCGTCGGCTCATCGGCTAAAACTATAGCGGGCTTGCTCGCCATTGCCCTTGCAATCGCCACACGCTGTTGTTGCCCGCCTGACAACTGATTGGGCATAGCATTTCGCTTCTCAGAGATACCCAGCGTTTCAATCACTTGATTAATATAAGCCATATCGGGAGCATCGCCGTCAAGCTGAATGGGCAGAAGTATATTTTCCTCGACATTTAGTACAGGGACGAGGTTATAGCTTTGAAACACAAAGCCGATATTGCGGCGGCGAAAAATCGTCAGCTCATCGTCTTTCATAGAATAAATCTGCTTGCCTCTGATTTCAACGCTCCCGGAAGTCGGGCGGTCAAGCCCGCCGAGCAGGTGCAAAAGCGTAGATTTGCCGCTCCCCGAACTCCCGACAATAGACACAAATTCCCCCTGCTCCACCATAAAATCAATGCCGTCAACCGCCCTTACCTCTGCATTTTCGCCGTAATATTTTTTCAAATCAGTAGTTTTTAATACGTTCATGTTGTTCCCCTTTCAGTATAAAAAAATCGCAGTCGGATTTAACCAACTGCTTATATTATAAACTATAAATCTTTCCTGCATCTTTCGAGAATCTTACAGTTTTGAAAGAAACACCGAAAACATCGCCCCTTTCCCCAATTCCGAACTCACTTTAATATACCCGCCCCCGGCGGCAATAATCTGCCTTGCTAAATAAAGCCCGATTCCTACGCCGGGCGAATCGGCGGATTCAGCTGCCCGCCAAAACCTTGTGAACACTTTTGGCAAATCTTCTTCTTTAATCCCTCGCCCCGTGTCTGCAACGTCAATGCGGGCGAACATTTCATATTCTGTAACATTAACGCTTATATTGCCGTTTTCGGGCGTGTATTTAACGGCGTTCTCGATTATATTAAAGAGTGCTTCGCCGCACCATTTAGGGTCGAATACTGCCGAAATCGGCGGCTGATTTTTAGAGGAAATCAGCTTTATTTTTTTGTCTAGGGCTATGGGTTGACATTCTTTTACCGCCGTATCAACCAAATCGTAAACATTGCCCTGCGTGGCTTCTATTTTAATAATTCCGCTTTCCAGTCTTGACGTTTTGACTAGAGATTGGATTAAAAAGTCGAGTTTTTGCGTGCTTGATAGAATTTGCTCGGCTAGTTTGGTTTGCTCTTTTGTCAAGTTTTGCTCTGCTAGCAGTTGCGAATAGAGGGTGATATTGGCAAGCGGAGTTTTGGTTTGGTGAGAAATATCGCTGATTAACGAGCGGACTTGTGTCTGCTCGTTGTCAATTTGTTCACGTTTTAAACGGGACAATTCAAGAAACCGCATTGTCTTTGATTCGATTTTTGACAATTGGCTTTCATTGTAAGAGTTCGCCGCAAAAGTCCCCGCAATTGCCTCATCAAGCATTTGACCAAGCTTATTTAAAAGCGTTTTTCTTCTCATAAAATTACCGCCCATTTATAGCCGATACCGTGAACTGTTTTAATAAACCTCGGCTTTGAGGGTTCGTCCTCTAATTTGGAACGCAATCTGCGGATAGAAACCGAGAGTGCGTTTTCGTCAACATACTCCGTTCCGTCCTGCCAGAGCCGTTCCGATAATCGTTCACGGGTGAGGATTTGCCCTTTGTTGGAATAGAGCAGTTGCAATAACTTTGCTTCGGTTTTTGATAGCTCAACCACTTTTCCGTTTTTTTCAAAGTGCTGTTTTTCAAAGTCAAACACAAATTCGCCGTCAGCCTTGCAGTCCAAGCCGCCGACAGCTAAACCACCCCGCCGCAACAACGCATCGATTCTGGCACGAAGCACGGCAAGGGAAAACGGCTTTGTAACATAATCGTCCGCACCTGCTTGCAGCCCTGTCACCATATCAATTTCGGTATCATTTGCCGTCAGCATAAGAACGGGCGAGCCGAAACCTGCCGCCCGAATTTCCCTGCAAAAATCAACACCCGAGCCGTCCGGCAAGTTGACATCAAGCACAATTAAACCGAAAAAATCCGGCGCAGATTCTTTTATAACAGCTTTTGCATTGCCAATATTAGGCACAAGGGTAAACTGCCTGTTTGGAGCGGCAAGTGCCAGCTCAATCCCTTTGCATAATGCCATGTCGTCTTCAAGTATTAAAATATTCATAGTGATATTATAGCATATTTTTTGCGGGAGTTCAATGGTTTTTTTATTTTTGACAACCTTGAAAAGAAAAAGCTACAGTCTATAGCTTTTAGGGACAAGCTTTTTTTACACTAAAAATTATTAATTTTTTATAGATTTTTTTTAAATTTTCCCTCAAAACCACTTGACATACCCAAACAGATAGTGTATAATATTTTTAACATACCAAACTTATATGTTTTATAGGGTTATTGGCTACGGAAACGAGGAGGCTGGGAGCAGTGAGTATTTTAGATTGCGTTGGGAATACGCCTTTACTTGAAATAAAGATGGACGGCAGCCGCATTTACGCCAAGGCGGAATATTTTAATCCGAGCGGCTCGGTTAAGGATAGGGCGGCTAAAAATATGTTGCTTGAAGCAATTAGCGACGGGCGGCTGACGGCGGGTAAGACCATACTCGATTCAACCAGCGGCAATACCGGGATTGCTTACGCCATGTTCGGGGCGGCTTTGGGCTATAAGGTTACGCTCTGCCTGCCCGCAAACGCAAGCTTAGAACGCAAGAAAATCCTCAAAGCTTACGGGGCTGAAATCATCGAAACTGACCCGCTCGAAAGCTCCGACGGTGCATACTTGAAAGCCCTTGAAATCGCAAAAGCAAAGCCCGATAAATATTTTTTCCCCGACCAGTATAACAACGAAGCTAACTGGAAAGCACATTATTACACGACTGCACCCGAAATCATAGAGCAAACAAGCGGCGGCATAACTCATTTTGTCGCAGGAGCAGGGACTTCCGGGACTTTTACGGGGATTGCAAAGCGGCTCAAAGAGGACAAGCCCGATACAATTATAACCCTCATGCAACCCGATTCGCCTTTTCACGGCTTGGAGGGGATGAAGCATATGGAAACCACTATAAAACCGGGATTTTTCAATCGTGACATAGCCGATTGCGAAATTGAAGTTGGTACGGAAGAGGCGTATAATATGGCTCGGCGGCTTGCCAAAGAAGCGGGGATTTTCGTGGGGGTTAGCGCGGGGGCAAATGTTTGTGCCGCTTTGGAGATTGCCAAAACTGCCCCGAAGGATTCCGTCATAGTGACGATTTTGTGTGACAACGGATACCGATATTTAACAGAGCCGATTTGGAGGGACTTATGATTTATTTATCCGAAGAAATTAAAAGCCTAATAAAAACAGAGGGCGAAAAGGCGTATCCCAATGAGTGTTGCGGGGTTGTTTACGGCAATTACGGCGACTGTAAAAAAGCAATAAGTATTGAACCGATTGTAAACGCAAGCGAGGGCGGCGAGCAGTATCACAGATTTTTAATCACGGCTGAGGCTATGCTTAATGCCGAATTGAGGGCGAGGGAACTAAAGCTTGATATATTAGGATTTTATCACTCGCACCCCGACCACCCCGCCGCACCTTCCGAATATGACCGTGAACACGCATTGCCGTTTTATTCCTATATAATAGTATCGGTGGCAAACGGCAAGGCAGGGGATTTTACAAGCTGGGAGTTATCAAGCGACAGGGAGAATTTTTTCTCTGAAGAAATAAGGGAGATGAACTAAAATGGCAATTACAATTTTGATTCCAACGGCATTGCGTTCTTTTACGGAGCGAAATTCAGAAGTTGCGGCACAGGGAGCGACGGCAGGGGCGGCTCTGCAAGATTTGGCGAATACATATCCGGCTATAAAAAAGCACCTGTTTCTTGATGAGGAAAACTTGCGGGATTTTGTCAATGTTTTCCTCGGCTCTGATAACATCAAGAATTTGCAGGGGCTTGGAACTCCGCTAAAGGACGGCGATGTTCTGATGATTGTCCCGGCGATTGCGGGCGGGAATTTAACCAATGAAGAAATCGCCCGCTATTCACGGCACTTGCTCCTGCCGGAAATCGGCATTGAGGGGCAGAAAAAACTCAAAGCCGCAAAGGTTTTGATTATCGGTACAGGCGGGCTGGGTTCGCCGCTTGCCCTGTACTTAGCGGCGGCGGGCGTTGGGACAATCGGGCTTGTTGACTTTGATTTTGTTGACGAATCAAATCTGCAACGGCAGATTATTCACGGTGTCAAAGACGTGGGCAGACCGAAAGTTGCCTCGGCAAAAGACAGGCTTAAATCTATAAATCAGCATATTAATGTTGTCACTTATAACGAGCAACTTTCAAGCGAAAATGCCCTTGATATTATCAAAGAGTTTGACATAGTCGCCGATGGCACGGATAATTATCAAACTCGCTATATCGTCAACGACGCTTGCAAATTTTTGGGCAAGCCGAATGTTTACGGCTCTGTGTTTCAGTTTGAGGGGCAGGTCAGCGTGTTTTATGCGGGGAAAGGTCCTTGTTATCGCTGTTTGTATCCATCGCCGCCGCCGCCCGGGCTTGTTCCGTCATGTGCGGAGGGCGGAGTTTTGGGGGTGTTGCCGGGGATTGTCGGAACTTTGCAGGCAAGCGAGGTTATCAAGCTGATTGTCGGCGGCGGGAAACCGCTAATCGGCAAATTGCTTACGTTCGACGCTTGGAATATGCGGTTTAATGAGTTAAATCTCGAAAAATCCCATAACTGCCCGCTTTGCGGCGACAACCCGACAATCACGCAAGTCGGAAGCGATGAGTATTACTGCGAATTTTGCGGCATGAATAACAAGCAAGAAAAGCCTGTTTTCGGGATTACGCCGACAGAATTAAAAGAACGGCTTGACAGCGGCGACAAAATCACAATCATTGACATCAGAGAACCACATGAGCGGGCAATCGTCAAATTCCCCGGAGCGACTGCAATCCCGCCGGGGCAACTCGTCCGCCGAATAGACGAACTAAACCCAAAAATCGACACCGTGATTATCTGCAAAGAAGGCAAAAAGAGCGTTCTTTCAATCGAAGATTTGCAGGAAGCAGGCTACAGCGGCAAACTTTTAAACCTGTTGGACGGCATTAACGGTTGGGCAAGAGAAGTAGATAATACGCTACCAACGTATTAACAGTTAGTAATAAAAATTTATAATAAGGGAGTAATTAAAATGGCAGAGAACAAATTGAACTCATTGGGCGGGCTTGCCGCTTATCAACTGGCGGACGTTGCAAAAACACAGGCACAATTCGGGGCGATTACACCGAGGTGGTTGACGAAATTCCTCGAATTTAAGGGGCTTGAAAGCGGGATTTACAGGGTGAACAAAGTAGTCGAGGGCGACACGCCGCTTGACGTGCTTTGCTCAACTAAGAGAAAGGGCGCTGAAATCCCGGAGGGTTTTGTCGAATACCAGACCAAACCGATGGAATACATACTGAACAATATCTCAACAATCGTAAACGTAAACTCGGCAGTACAGGACGTTTTTTCACAGCCCTATGACCAGACAAAAGAGCAACTGCGGCTTGCAATCGAGAGTTTGCGGGAGCGGCAGGAAAGTCAGATTATTAATAATGATGATTACGGGCTTCTCAAAAATGCCGCCGATTCGCAAAGAATCAGCACAAGGAAAGGTGCGCCGACCCCCGATGATTTAGACGAGCTAATCTCAAAAGTTTGGAAAGAGCCGGGCTTTTTCTTGGCTCACCCGAGGGCGATTGCGGCATTTGAGCGTGAGTGCACGAGGCGTGGTGTGCCGCCTGTTACGGCGAGTATCTACGGCGGGACATTTATATTATGGCGTGGAATCCCTCTTATTCCTACCGATAAGTTGTTTGTGGACGGGCTGAAAAATCCCAAAGGCAAGGGCGGCAAGACTAATATTCTGCTCCTGCGTTCAGGCGAGGCAAAGCGAGGCGTTGTCGGGTTGTATCAAGCGGGTCTTGAAGCCGAGGGCGGACGAGGGCTTTCGATCCGTTTCAGAGGGGTTGACAATAAGGGAATCGGCTCATATCTCTTGAATCTCTACTGCTCCGCCGCCATTTTAGCGGACGATGCAGTCGGCGTTCTTGAAGATGTTGAAGTGGGTGAATACTATGACTACAGCTAATTCGGAATTGAACTTTTTTGAAACTTTAATTAAGGATTTAGCAAGCGAAGAGGCGGCGAAAGAAACGGCTTTGTATTCTCCTGTTATTGCACCGTACTACAATAATAACTATGTCGGCGGTGTAAGTGTTGACAAAATTCGTGCAGATTTTCCTATACTTTCGGAAAAAATAAACGGCAATCCTCTGATTTGGTTTGACAATGGGGCGACTACCCAAAAGCCCCGCCAAGTCATAGAGCGGCTCAAATATTATTACGAACATGAAAATTCCAATGTCCACAGGGCGGCACATGAACTGGCGGCTCGTTCGACAGATGCGTATGAAGCGGCAAGGGAAAAAGTCGCCGATTTCATAGGAGCGGCTGCGGAAAACATAGTTTTCGTTCGTGGTACTACCGAGGGAATTAACCTTGTCGCTCACAGTTATGTCAAGCCGCTCTTAGACCCAAACAGCGAAATAATCCTCACCATGCTTGAACATCATGCTAACATAGTGCCTTGGCAAATAATCGCCGCCGAAACAGGGGCAAAAATAAAAGTCGCCCCTGTTGACGAAACGGGGCAGATTATCCTTTCGGAATATGAAAAGCTGTTCAATCGCAACACGAAATTCGCCGCAGTAACGCAGGTTTCAAACGCACTCGGGACGATTACGCCTGTGCATGAAATGGTGCAAATCGCCCATCGGCACGGCGTGCGGATTTTGGTTGATGGGGCGCAGTCCATCTCTCATATTCCGGTAAACGTAACTGCTCTTGATGCTGATTTCTTCGTATTTTCAGGGCATAAAATCTATGCCCCGACAGGGATAGGTGCTGTTTACGGCAAGAAAGAACTGCTCGAAATTGCCGGACCCTATCAAGGCGGCGGCAATATGATTAAAGACGTAACTTTCGAGAGAACTGTCTACAACCCTGCCCCGCTGAAATTCGAGGCAGGAACAGGGAGCATCGCCGATGCCGTCGGATTAGGGGCGGCTTTAGATTATGTCAGCGAATTAGGCTTGACGAATATTCTCAAATATGAGCATGATTTGCTGGCTTACGGGACGGCGGAACTGGGCAAGATAAGCGGCGTAAAATTTATCGGAACTGCCGCCGAGAAAACAAGCGTTTTATCATTTATACTTGACGGATTTACAACAGAGCAGGTCGGCAAATATCTCAATCATTACGGCATAGCCGTCCGCACCGGGCATCATTGCGCTCAACCTATATTGCGGCACTTCGGCGTGGAATCAACCATACGCCCGACTTTTGCGTTTTATAATACTTTTGAGGAGATTGATGTTATGGTTTCGGCGATTCGGGAGCTTGCAGGACGTTAACTGCCAACCGCCAAAATCCCGTCCTTCATTCTATAAACAACATCTGCAATTTCGGCAACCTCTAAATCGTGAGTAACAATGATAATGCAGTATCCCTCGTTATGGGCAAGTATTTGAAGTATATTCATAATATTCTTTGTGTTGGCGGCATCAAGGCTTCCTGTCAGCTCATCGGCGAGAATCGTTTTCGCGCCCGCCGCAAGGCTTCTCGCTATTGCCACTCTCTGCTGTTCGCCGCCCGATAATTTAGAGGGGAAACGCCTCATCTGCTCCTTGGAAATGCCAACGCTTATCAAAAGCTTCTCCGCCCTCAGCTTGGCTTCAACAGGCTTTGCCCCGCATAATTCAAGCGGATAGCAGACGTTTTCCATAACCGTCAAAAGCGGGAATAGGTTAAACGCTTGAAAGACCATAGCAATACTCTCTCTGCGGTATCTGTCCAAATCAATTTGGGAAAGATTCTTTTCATCAAATTCCGCTTTGCCCTGTGTCGGAAAATCAAGCCCCGCTAATATGGATAAAAGTGTTGACTTTCCCGAACCCGAAGGACCGACTATTGCATATAATTTACCCTGCTCAAACTTACAGTTTACGTTTGAAACAGAGGGCTTTTTTGCACCCTTGTAAGTATAGGATACGTTTGATAATGATAATGTCGGCATAATATTCCCCTTTCTATTCTTTGACTTGCAACAAATCCAAAGCCCTGCGTTTGGTAATTAAAATTGCCGCTGTTGCCGATGATAAAATGCAAGTGCAAAGATATAATCCGCCGCATAATAAAAGCGTGTTTATGCTTTTGAAAAACAACTCCGAATGATAGATTACCAATGCAATTGCGGATACTATTATTCCGAATATGCAAAGGGCGATTTGCTCTGCGGCAAGCATGATTCGGGCGCGGCATTTGGTCGTTCCGAGTATCCGCATAATCAACGCTCTTTCACGGCTCAAAAGTGTAACATTAGCACTAGGTGCAATGCCAAGCTCGCCTGCTAAACCACTGCCGATAACAATTAGCCTTGATTCGATGCTGCCTTGATTAAACAAACCTTCGCCGTAACCGTCGCCGTACCAAACGTCGTATTCCGCTTCCGATTTTTCGCTCACTAATCTGTCAAAATCATTAGTGACGTTTAATGAGTACCCCGCTTCACCCAGTTCGCCGTTTACGATTACGCCGAATCCGCCGCTGTAGTATAAATTATCCGTAAGCGCGGATTTTTCCGCTTCCGTAATATTGCTTGATGAGAAGTTTGAGAGAATCCCCTTGACTTCAATCTGCTCAAACATTTCAACATATGACAATTTTATTATGTTGAGCAACCCGCAAGCTCCCGTTAAAAGCATAGCTAAAACTACCGCAATCACGGATTTTAGTTTTGAACGCCGAATATGCTTTGCAGTATACCCCGCAATATGTAAAGCGGCAGGTTCTGCGTTTAACTTCGGCATTGGCGGCATTATAAATTCAGTGATGATTTTTATGTTGCCGCTGTCGTCTATTTTTGCTTTGCTTGCTTTTACTTTTTTATTACCTTGCAACAAATCGAGGATTGATGTTTTGGAAAGTCGGCGCAAAAACAAGGCGGATATGAAAGTAATCAATATAATTACCGCAAGCAAGCATAAAATCAAGGTGTGAATCGGCAATGAACTGTCGGGAACATATTCGGCGGCAATTTCAGCTAAGTTTTCAACTGCTGATTTAACGGCGTTATCAGCATAGAAAGTGCCAATGATTCCTCCTAAAGGAACGGAAATTGCAGTCATTATTATAAGCGGTAAGGCAAGGGCGTTTCGTGCTTTCTTCGCGGGTACTCCCAAAGCCCTCATCACGGCAAAGCTTTTCTTTTCCTTTGCTATATACAGATAAATCGCAAGTGTAAATGCAATAGCACAAGCGAGCAAAAAGAACGCCGTTGTCATCAGCGACATTGCTTGCCCCATATTCACATTGTCTGCAATTGCAAGCCAGCCTTTATCCGAAAAGCGGATTTTATGATGAATCCCCATACCGCTTACAAGCGGAGTTGCTTGCTCATAAAGCGCTTTTATATCAAAGGGGTTATCGACAACAACGCTGAATTCGCCGGGATAAACATTATGCTCTGCGGGGACTTCAAGCGGCAAAAGTGTTGACGGAACAAATACGGTATTCGGCGAATAACCCCACCAAACCCATTGTTCACGCATATACTTAGGGTCAATATCCGTATAAAAACCTACGATTTCCAACATGGCGGTTTGGGCTGTTTCCCCAAGGCGTTCGGGGATTACTGCCATTGCACCCATTTCGGAATGTTGCATTAACAGTTTATTGTGTAAATCAACAGTGATTTTATCGCCTATGTTAAGATTGTTTATTTCGGCAAGTGTGTAATTTATTACGCAGACATTTTTGCCTTTGTCATCGGGAGCAATCGCCCTGCCCTCACGAATCATCATTGCCCCCTCGTTAAAGCGCGGGATTGAGAGCATATCGGACGTGTAGACAATATCAAAGGTTTTCAAATCCCTGTCGGTAATTTCTATTATTTCTTTCAGCCGTGAAAATTCTTCTGTTTCAAGGTAGCGCGCCCGCCAGTTGTTTGTAATTTTCAAGCACAATGAAAACCGTGCCGCTCAAACCGCTAGTCTCATCAATAATAACATCGCAAACAGTTCCCTCAACCACAAATCTGTCGGTATAATGATAGCTTAACCAATACAAGCCTTCTGCTCTTGCCACCCTTTTCACATTCTCAATTGTTCCGCCTGTCATATAACGAATATCAATCCCGCTTACCCCTTGAATATCAGATAAAGCCTCAATTTGCTCTTTGGTAATAGCAGGCGGAGGCTTCCTTGATGGATTGCGGGAATCGCCATGCTCAGCCGAGTGGGGCATAAAACTCAGCCCCATATAGCCGGCATTAATCACCCCTACATTTGTAACGCCCGTATCAATAGCGGCAACACCTCTGTAACGGCTCGTCAGCTTTCCCAATTCACGATTAGTCACGGAATATTCGGTTACGCGCGAAAACACAGCAAAGCTCGCCGTCGTCATCAGCAGGAGGGTTAGGAGAGTTTTGACGGGGGAGCGGAGCAGGGTTTTTAAAATATTAATAGCGGATATGTTATTTGTATCAAACACATATTCACCCTTTCAAATTGAATAAATACCGTTATTACTTGATTCGCTGTCCGTCTCCCTGTGCTGACGACTCAATATCCTTAAATGCTTTTTCACACACAAAGTCGTCACGGGCTTCCTCCGCACCATCGTCAGAAAGTGCGACATAGCAAATTACTCCTTTGATTAAAAGCGTTATTAAAATTATACTATATAAAATCTTATATGTCAATGTTTTTGCAATTATTTTCTTATTTTCGGGTCATGCCCTAAAGTAATCACCGCAAAACTACACTTGCACGGGAAGTTAAGTTTAAACGTCGTGTAATTGAAGCCTTTGGTCCAAAATATATAAACCAAATAACGCCCCGCCACTTTCCACATAAGCTATTTAATCCGCCAAGGTGTAGACCCTGTAACCGTATCTAAGAGGGCTGGGCATAGTTCCGTAGCTTTTACAATGGACAGATATGCTAAAGAATTTTCGGAGTATAATGCCCGCTGTTTTGGCATTATCGATAAAGTGCTTGACTTCTAAACCCTGCAAAATGGGTTAAAAATGGGTTATAAGCGGGTTATTGGGAGCAGAAAACGGGAGCAAGGACGATTTTAAGCCGAAAAAGGCTATTTTTACCCTGTATTTAAGCATAAATAAAACCCCGAAAACAACGCATCTACGTCGTTTACGGGGGATTCAAGGATTTTGGTGCGAGTAATGGGACTTGAATAGCCCCGAATACTTTTAACAAGTTACCGCCACTTCCCGCAAATGCTGATATTATCAGGGTTTTGCAAAATAAATTTGTTCTAACTTATCGTAGCTTTGCATAGGTTTTTGTAACTTTAATGACCATTTAATGACCAAGAAAACCGGTATGTTCCTGTTGATGATAAGCACTCTCGGATAAATCGGGGGTGCTTTTTAGTGCATTAATCGCCGCAGTTCATCATCGGGAAGTTCGGTTACTTTCTTTATAGTATCGAAAGATAATCCCTCTTTAATCATTCTTATTGCGTTTTCAATGGCATTTTCTATTTTACCTTTTTGAATTCCCTCGTTCAACCACTTCTGGTCGCGCATATCTCTCATTGTTTCAAATGTATGTGTCATAGAACTCACTTCTCCTTTCGCTATAGCCTGTTTAAATTCTTCCTCAAAGCCGGCGGGGACATTACCTTTGAAATGGACGTATTCCATCCAATTCAGCAATTCGATTATTTCGTCTGCTTCAAGGTTTGCCGCTAATTCTGCGGTGCGTTTTACTATTTCATTGTAGCTGATTTCGTTCGGTTTAAGTTTATTAAACGCAAAAATGATGTCAAGCACTTTCTTTGTCGATGTAATGGTTTCATCGTTTGTTCTGTTCAAGTCAAACAGCAGATAGTTGAAATTAATGATATTGTCCCCGAAAATGCTGTAATTATCGGTGTATTCCTTATATGACCGCACTGCCGTCCAGTTATCCTCGCCATTATAGAGGATTATCGGCACTACTGCGGGAAGTTTGAACCCTTTTCGTTCCCGCTCTGATTCGTCCGTATTCTTAAACACGTCATTGAGTAGCTCGACCATATAGCGGAGAAGTCTGAAAGGCATTGTAAAATCAACGCTTGACTGGAGTTCAAGAAGAACATAGAAATATACGTCCTCGCCGTTTATTTTCAGTTTGTAAATCAAGTCGGAATCTTGTTTTCGGTATTCCCGTGTGATAAAACTTTTGTCAATCCGCTCCATATCATCGGGGTCTATCCTGTCCGTCCACGGCTCTGCTATGTATTTTTTCAGAAAATGCAGGAAATTAGCCTTTTTCGCCAATATGCCTTTATATCCCTCATCGTGCTTTTGATTTGGCTCTTGCTCGTGTTCATTGACATTCAACTTTATCATCCCCCGCTATTTTAATTATATTATAGACGATATTATCGGAAATGTCAAGAGTTAATGAGAAAAAATTGTAAATCCCGCATTTCTGCCCTTGTCAATGGTTTAAGCGGCGAAGTAATAAAAACGGAAACGGGAGCGGAGGTTTAGTCCGTTCCCGTTATATTTACGCTTACTTCACCCGATAAACCTTCCTCTTCCTCCGAACCTTAACAACACAAACCCCAGCCCCCGAAATAACACCGACAGCAACCAAAATCTGTATCACGGAAGTCTGCTCCGCTCCGAACCCGATATTATCAACATTGCCGACAATTCCCGCCGCACTTGAAACGTCCTCATATTCAGCGACTGTAAACGCAAGATTTACTACCACATTTCCTTTGAAATGAACGCTCAAATTATGCTCGCCCGCTTCGAGTTTATCGAGATATTCAGGTAGCAAAGTGATGATTGTCGAGCCGCTTTTCGCCGTGTAATGCGTTCCCTCTGTGAGGCGGAGACCGTTGCGGCGAACTTCTCTGAAATTGGCAAAATCAATGTCGATAGTGAGCGTTAAAGCTTCGCCCGAACCTCTCGCAAATGTGTCAATTTGGTCTTGAAAATGACCGCTCGGTTGTGTGTCATTTCCGCCGCCTGTTCCGGTTGAATTACTGCCGGAATTTGCATTTCTGCCGCCGTTTCCGTTGTCACCTCTGCCTGAATCGCCGTTTCCACCACCACCGCCTGTTGCAGGGATAGTGCGGTTCTCAGATGTGTTGCAAATGGTACAGATTCGTGTTTCAAGCCCTGTTGTTGTCTCTGTTGCAGGGGTCGTTACAGTCCATACACCGAAGCTGTGCGGCAACATTGAATTTGCTACAGTTCGTGTATCGGTTATCGTGCAACGTTCGCAAACAGCCGTTTCCGTGCCGTTCACTGTACATGTTGCATTATTGTCAGATGTGTAAATCTGAAAACTGTGACCTAACGCCGAATTTGCTACAGTTCTCGTATTGGTCACTGTGCAACGTTCACAAACCGCTGTTTCCGTGCCGTCTTGTGTGCATGTTGCATTATTGTCAGATGTGTAAACCTCAAAATTGTGTCCTAATGCGTCAAGCGGCGTTGAGCTTATTGTGCCGCTGCAATCAGCACAAACTTTAATCTCTGTGCCGCCTGAAATGCAGGTCGGTACAGGGTTTTGCGTTGTAGTTGTGTTGTTATGTTCGCAAGTCGGGTCGAGGGTTGTAAATCCGCATTTCGTGCAAGTTTCGCCCATGCCGTTAGGTGAGCAAGGCTCGTCTAAAACTCCGCAACCGCCTACGGTCGTGCATTTGTGAGTTCCGTCTGCATTTGTCGCCCAAGTGTGGGTTAGTGCGGTAATGGGGCGGGTTTCCTCGTGATTGCAAACGCTGTAACGAGCGCATTGTCTGTATTCTTCACCCGCTGTGTCACAAGTTGGAGCGTTTCTCACTATCCATATATTTGGCATATCGTGACCTAATGCTACAGTCGTTCGTTCGTCTGTTTCGTCACAATCGTCACGCTCACAAACTGCGGTTTCAACGCCGTCTGCCGTGCATGTTGCTGTGTTGTTTGTGTAGTTTCGGAAGTCGTGACCTAACTTTGGTATCGTTTGCGTCACTTCATGAGGGCAATCGGGACATTCTCTTGCTTCCAAACCGTCAACCTCACAAGTGGCGGCGGTTCTTACCGACCAAGCAGTTGGCAAATTGGGGTGAGTGCAAGTGTGGAATGTGCAAGGGCTTCCGTCTGTGCAAGTGCGTGGTAATCCTGTTGCATCGCAGTTATCGCAGACTGTGCAGTTGTCGCTGTTTCTGCTACTATGTTCGCAAATCCACTTCGCCCAAAACGTCTTATTGCCTGTTTCGGTCGTGGAAATGGCAGTCACTTCTGTGCCTGTTAATGCGGCGTTGTCGTACCAACCGCCGAAAGTCCAGTTTGTTCTTGTCGGGGTTGGGAGGGTTAAGCCTGTGCCGAAAGTGTAGCTATTCCAATCATCGCCGACTTCCTGTGTACCGCCGTCGAGGTTATAGGTGATTGTGTAAACGCTTGCTGTGAAGCGTGCTTGTAATGTGCGGTTTTCGGTTGCTGTGAATGAATATGTTGCATTTGCGGCGGTTATTTTTGTGTCATTTTCGTACCAACCGTCAAAGGTGTAGCCGTTATTCGGCGTTGCGGTGAGGGTGACGGTTGCGCCGTGGTCGAATGTTCCGCTGCCTGTGACTGTGCCGCCCGTTCCCGCTGTTGCGGTTATGGTGTAAGTGTTGATTATCCATTTTGCGTACAGGGTTATATCTTCCGTTACCGTTTCTGTGGCAAAATTCCATTCATTAGTACAAGCCGCTTCTTTATACCAACCGCCGAAAGTGTAACCCGTTTTTGTCGGGGCTGTCGGTGCGGTAATTGTATCGCCGTCAAGCGCGAGTAGGTCGGCGATTGTACCGCCGCCGTCTGTGTCAAATTCTACTGTAAAGACTGTAAAGACTGTAGTTTCTTCAAGTTTTATATATCTAAAATTATTACTTGCCTCGAATGTTGTGTTGTCATTTTTGAAAAGATTAATTGTCGGAGTGCCGCTCGGAGCGGTATTTGTTGTGTTTGTTAAATACGCAAACCTGCCGTCAACGGTGACGGTATAGACCGCGCCATTGCTGCCCGCGCCCATAGCGAGGGCTGTGTTATTCCCGGCTATGGCGGTGACATTGCCTCCGTTTATCGTGATTTTACCGCCTGTGTCCATTGTGCTGCCGCCGCCGCCGATGCCCGCACCAACATCGACTGTCCCGGCACCGCCTGTTGCGGTTATTGAACCGCTGTTGATAACAATTTCGCCCGATGTAACGCTTCTGCCACCGGTAGAGTTCACACCGCTGCCGATACCCGCGCCGCCCGCGCCGCCCGTGGCAGACAAGGCACCCGTACCGCTGATGGTAAGTTTTGCGTTTTCATGTACTTCTACGCCCGCGCTGTTGCCCCCGCTCATTACGGTGTTTGACGAATCGGTAGCCAGCGTTAAGGTCACATCCGCACCGCTTGTCAACCGTATGGCGGGGAACAGATTTAAGCCTGTAATGGAAATGGAAGCACCGTCAAGGGTGATGCCCGCCGTGCCGTTTACCACCATGCTGCGCGCACCCGATGTTGTTCCCCTTACCGTAACATTTGCGTTGTTTTCTATGGTGTACACATTATTGGCAAAATTCCAGCCAATACCCAACGCATCGGGGGTCGCCGCGCTTAAATCTATAATATTGGTTAAACCAAAAGGCTCCGCACCTGTCCATGTACCGTAGGTTCCACCCCGGTTGATGAAGCCGTTGTTGATAACATTGCCGTTGTTGTGGATAGTTTTGCCGCCGGGGATGGTTAGCACCGCGTTTTCGGGGATGGTAAGCGTATGCCCTGCGGGAATGGTGACATTATCGGTTATGATAACCTCGTTTCCGTAGAATGTGCCTGTGTTGCCGTCAAACAGTATGCCGCTTGTCGCCGTAAGGCTGCCCCCTGTGGGTTGTACGCTGGCAGCAATAACCACGCCGCCGCCATTCATGCTGAGGGTGCCGGGACTGTTTGCGTCAGCACCGCCGCCGATGCCACTGCCTCCAACCCCGGAAGTGGTCGCAGTGACCGTACCGCCGTTTATAATCACCGTGCCGCCCGCGCCATCCCTGCCGCCGCCAATCCCTGCGGCATTAGCACCGCCTTGCGCTGCCACTATGCCGCCGGATATGTTGACGCTGCCTCCCGCGCCGCCCCCGCCGCCTATGCTCGCCGCGCTGGCACCACCCCTTGCGGTCACATTGCCGCCGGTTATGCTTATGCTGCCGCCGTTGCCGCCGTTGCCGCTTGAGGCACCGCCGCCGCCGATACCCGCCGCCGCATTGCCGCCGTTGGCAACAACCGTACCGCTGCCTATGGTGATATTCCCTCCGGTTTGGCCGTTGCCGCCCCCTATGCCCGCGCCCAAAAAGCCGCCCGTAGCGGTCAGGCTGCCTGTGCCGTTGATGGTGAGGGTTGTTCCGTCGGGGGCTTGTATACCGGCACGGTCACTTCCCGCTGTAAGGGTGTTTGTGCCGTTGACGGTAAGGGCAAGGGTTGCGCCGTTGCCTAAACGCAGGGTGGGGAGCGGAGCATTTACCATAGACACACCGTCCAGCGTGATGTTGGCAGTTGAGTCCTCGGCAACATCAATGTGCCGTTCGCCCGCGCTTGTTCCCGTAAAGGTAACGTCTGCGCCGTCAAACACGGTGTAGTTGCCGCTGGCATAACTCCAGCCGGGGCCGCTGAGGGGTGGGTTGGCGACTTGCAAGGCAATGGCACTTGAAAAATCATACACGTTGATAACAAAATCCTGTATATAGTCCGTTGTTTCCGTTAAGCCGTTTGCTATGGTCGCCCTTACGGTGACTGTACCCGCCGCCGTGGCGGTGAGGGTGTCGCCGCTGACGGTTGCGCCGGTTGAACCCGCGTTTTGTACGCTCCATACAATGGTTTGTTCGGTTGCGGCGGAGGGGGTAATGGTACCCGAAAGGGTATAGGTGCGGTTTGCCGCTATGTCCCCATCCACGCCGTCTATATTCGTCACGGGGACAAAAACGATGTCGCCTTCAACGGGGTTGCCCGTCCATGTGCCAAAACTGCCCCCGCGGTTTATTGTGCCGTTATTCGTAACAGTGCCGAGATTGTGGATATTTTTGCCGCTTGGAATGGTTAATGTCGCTCCTGCGGGTATGTCCAGCGAATGCCCCTGCGGGATTTCTACATTGTCGGTTATGGTAACAGCGTTACCGTAAAATGTGCCTGTGTTATTCATAAACACTATGCCTCTGGTGTTTGTTCTGCTTGCGTCTATGCTTGACGCGAATAATACGCCGTCACCGTTGAGGGTGAGTGTGCCATGTGATGTGCCGTTTCTGCCGCTGCCGATGCCCGTAGCGTTTGTTCCGCCGGTGGCTGTCACCACGCCGCCTTGGATGGTTACTGCGCCGCCATTGCCGCCAGAGCCATCTCCCCCTATGCCTGCGGCGTTTATTCCGCCGATGGCTGTTACCGTGGCACTTTGGATGATGATGGTGCCGGCTGTGTCGCTTGAATCGTAACTACTAAGGCCAATGCCAGCGGCGTTATTACCGCCGGTTATGGTTACGCTCCCTGTGCCGTTTATTATTAAGGTCGCGCTCTGGGGAACACGTATACCCGCGCCGGAGGATGATGCGGTGAGCGTGTTTGTCCCCTCAATGGTAAGCGTGAGTTTTGCATTGTCTTCCAGCGATATGGTGTTTAGATACGACCCCCCGGTATTGTCTAAGGAGAGGTTGTAGAGCGTTATGCTTGCGGTTGCGCCTTCGGCAATTCTTATTCGCCGAGATTGCCACCATGTGCCGGTTATGATAATATTCGCACCGTCATTGATAGTGAGGAATGGGTCAGCCCAAGCGCAAAGGTGGTCTGCCGCTGTACCGCTTGACCATGTTAGTGCCCCTTGCGTCCCAAAATCGACGGTCGCTGTTGGTGTTCCCGCCTGTACCGATAAAGGCATAATAGGTGCTAAAGACAAGCTGAGTGCAAAAGTTACCACCCACGCAATTACTCTCGAAAGTTTAGTTTTATTTTTCATCTCAAATTCTCCTTTATGACTTAGATTTTTATTTTAACGTGTTAACTAATCACGACAAAAACGGCTGACAA